>NZ_CP113910.1:6688214-7317619 GCF_024701375.2 Streptomyces sp. KMM 9044
TGTCTCACTGGAAAGCTTTATCAAAAGGCTTTGACGGGGGAGGGAAGGGGCATGGCTTTACCGGAGGACCTTCGCCGGCTGGACGAGCATGCGCAGTTGTACCTCTTATGCGGCGGGCATTTGACCCGCAATGGGTTACTCTACGGGGCTGTCGAGAGCAACGAGGACGTCGACGGACGACTGGGAGCCATCGTCGCCGCCGCCTTCGACCGGGCCCTGGACGAGGCCGACCGGCCGGACTCCGACCCCGCCGAGCGCGGACCTCGGCACGAAGTGCCGGTGCTCGTCACCAACCTGACCGCCGCCCTGCAGGAAACGACCATGGGCTCGCGCTTCCCGAGCGGTTTCGTCCTGGACCAGGGCAGTGAGTCGAGAGACCGGTTCCGGGCCGCGGAGCTGCAGCTGCGCGGCAGGACGAGGACCGCCGAGTCAGACATACTGCCTGCCATCGAGCCCGAGTTGCAGGGCCCGACCGTCGAGCTGTGGGATCCTCGGCTCGGCGCCGGCGGCTCGGAAGGCGGCGCCGCTGCCGCTGTGGCGGCCGGCCTGGGGCCCGTGGCACACGCCTACGGCGCCGACGGCCTCCTCCCCGTCCCCGCCTCCACCTGCGCCTTGTTCGGGCTCACGCCTCCCGCGCCCGCACCCCGCTGGGTCATGCCGTGGGCGACCTGGCGCGAAGCAGCCGGACGGCCGGGGCGCCCCCACCCTACGGCGCTGCGTCGGCTGCACCTGCGCATGAGGCCAGACGTTCTTCGACCGCTGTCCCGGCACGACCATCGAGCAGGCCTGCAAGAAACGCAGGGGCTTCTCGGCGGACCGCGGTCGCATCATCGGGATCGGGTCCCTGGCCGGCCCCGGCGGCACCGGGCAGGGAATGGTGTGGCTCATGCCGGTCGGCGCCTGGGGGATGCAGATGCAGTACCTCCTGTGCACGGTCACGTCCCGGCTGCGCGTCCTGGCCGCACGAGCCGCTGCATCGGCTCGACATTGAGTGCACCCTGCTCGGCGACGTCGGCCCCGAGTGCCAGTACCAGTACCGGGCAGAACGCGCGGCGTGGGGCACGTACGACGGCCAGTCCCCCGGGGCCGGGTTCATCGAACCGCGGATCGCGGCCCCGCCGCTCGGTGGGCGGGCCGCGTGGTAAGCCCTCTTCCAGCCCGTGGGGGAGCTGCTCACCGGTACCGCGGCCCCGCAGGAGGCGGTCAGCCGTGCGAGCCGTTGCACGCGTGCTCCTCCGCCACGCGGAATCCGACCGCACGCCGGCCCAGGTCCCCGACGCCGACGGCGGCTCCGCCTCCTTCTGAGACAACTACCGCCGGCCCGGTGCCGGGCATCCTCGTCGCCCGCATCGCAGGGGAGACCGAGCCCTGCGGACCGGTCGGCAGCAGCTGAGCTGCGCCGGCCCGCCGCCGCCGAGTGTCCGAGAAACACGTAACCGGTGGGCGACTGAGCGTTTCGCGCTGTTGCCCACCGTACGACGCCGCGGCCGTCGCACCCCATGAGCGCCAGACGGGCGGCCCGGTACGAGCTGTCAGGAAAGGTCACGCAGACCATGAACACGGTCAGGTCCACGAGGGTGCCCGGCAAGGCGAGTCATCCTGAACCGCTGTCGGCGCCGCGGCTCACCGCAGTGCGTCTCGTGCCCGTCGCGGCGCTGCGGGAGGGCGACTCCCCGCGCGCCTGCACCGACAACCCCGAGCACCTGCAGATGCTCGCCGCGGCGGAGAGCTCGTTGCCCCCGATCGTCGTGCACCGCGCCACCATGCGCGTCATCGACGGCATGCACCGTCTCAGGGCTGCGGTGCTGCGCGGACGGACCGAGATCGAGGTCCAGTTCTTCGACGGCAGCGAGGAGGACGCCTTCGTGTTCGCCGTCGAGAGCAACACCCGGCACGGGCTTGCGCTGACGTTCGCCGAGCGCTCCGCCGCCGCCGTCCGCATCCTGCGCTCGCACCCCCACTGGGCGGACCGGGCGATCGCCTCGGTGACGGGGCTCTCCGCCCACACGGTGACCGGTTTGCGGCGTGGCGGAGCTGTCGACCGGGAGGCGTCACCGCCGGTTCGGCTCGGCCGGGACGGCCGTGTGCGTCCTCTGAACACGGCGCATGGCCGACGCGAGGCGGGACGGCTGCTGATGTCCTCCCCGGACGTGTCCTTGCGGGAGATCGCCCGGCGGACCGGGATCTCCCCGGCCACGGTCCGGGACGTACGCGACAGGGTGCTGCGTGGCTTGGATCCGGTGCCGGAGCGGATGCGCGCCGACGCGCGCCCGGTCCGCCCGGCACCTCGGCAGCTCCCGCAGCGGGAGACGCCGGCCCGTGGCGCGGCGCCGGCCCCGGACCGGGATCTGACGGCCGTCTACCAGAACCTGTGCCAGGACCCGGCCCTGCGGCACAGTGAGAAGGGCCGTCTGCTGCTGCGCCTGCTGAGCGCCCTGGCACTGCCCGTCACGGAGTGGCGGAGCATCGCCGATGAGGTGCCCGCGCACCGGGCCGGGGCGGTGGCCGACCTCGCCACGGAGTACGCCAGGCTCTGGCGGGAGTTCGCGGACCGCGCCCGGGCGGGCGCCCCGGACTCGCCGGCCGCTCAGTAGCCCACGGCGCGGATGCGCGGACCGTACGGCGCCGCGTCGAGCCAGTGGCCGGCGCGCGACCAGAGGGGGGATGCGGTCGCCGCAGCCCACTGGAGCCAGCGTTGCCCGCGCCGGGCCGCCAGCAGGTGTTCGAGGGCCGCGCCCGCCGCGTGTACGTTGGCCTCCGCTGCCGCGCGCCGGACCCGTGCGTACTGCTCGACGCTGCCCGCGCGCACCGCGCGCGCGGCGGCGACGGCGTCGCTGATGCCGGAGTTCATGCCGCGTGCGCCGAACGGCGGCAGCAGGTGGGCGGCCTCGCCCGCCAGGAGGATGCGCCGGTGGGCGTCGGTGAAGCGGGCCGCGAGGCGCTGCTGGAAGCGGTAGACCGAAGACCAGGTGATCCGCGGGTCGGGGACCTCGGGAAGCACCCGGGGCAGCCACAGGTGCGCCTGGGCGACGAGCTGCCGGCCGTCATCCCCGTGAAGGCACTGGACGTCGACGCGCCACCCGCCCCGGAACGGCACGAGGAGGACGTTGCGCCCTCCGACGCCAGGGTGTCGGTAGTGGAACACCCGCTCGGCGAGGTCCGGCCGGATGCTGTCGGCGACGTCGACGACGACGAACTCGGTCGTCGAGGTCGAGCCCTCCAGGGCGATGCCCGCCTGCGTGCGCAGCCTGGACCGGGCCCCGTCCGCCGCGATGACATGACCGACGTCGTGGGTCGCGCCGCATTCCGTCCGCAGCCGGACCCCGTCCGGCGTGCTCTCCACGTCGCGTACGAGATCGCCCCAGACCGACCGGATGCCCGCCGCGTCGCAGGCTCGGCGCAGCAGGTCCTCGACCACGGTCTGCGGCAGGCTGGTGAACGGCACGGCCGCGGTGGCGCCGTAGGAGTGGACGTGGACCTGACGGCCGGCCCACAGGGTTCGTTTGGTGCGCCACACCAGCCCTTGGGCGCAGACCCTGTCACCCAGGCCGCGGCTGATGCGGTCGAAATGGTCGAGCGTGGCGCGGTGCACGAAGATTGCCCGGCTGCCGGGGCGCACGGCGGTGCGCGGCTGCGCTTCCAGCAGGACGGGGTCCAGACCGAGGGAGTGGGCGGCGAGCGCGGCGGTCAGGCCGACGGGCCCGGCGCCGACTACGGCGACGGCGCTCATGACGCCGTCCTCAGCCGCCGCCGTCCCACGGCGGGGGCGCTGCCGGGCCCCTGCCCCGGCGACACGCCGACGGGGTTGAACGCCTCCGCCACGTGGAGGGGGAACTCGCCGTCCGGAGGCAGCAGATGGCTCCCGGCCACGGCGGGGAGGACGCCGCGGCGTCCGGGGCGCTCGGACCGCCGGGCAGTCGGCTGGGTCCGGCGGTGCGGGACGCCGCTCGCGGCGACGGACCGGCCCGGCGGAACAAGGCGGCTGGTGACGGCGGCGAGCGGCCCGTCGTTGCGCGGGAGCCGACCGATCACCACCGTGCGGGGTACCACCGTGCCCTCTGGCGCCGCCGGCTCGGTGCGGATGAGCCACGGCGGAGCCGGCGTCGGATGCAGCAGCCGGTGACCGCCGATACGGAGGGACGCCGGCGTCCGGGGCGGCACCTGCAGGCGCAGCGGGTGCCCATGGTGGTGCTCGGGGAGATCCGCCGTCATCCCCCGGTCGGGGTGCAGCCGGCGCGTCAGGGCGGCGGCGCAGTTGCGCGCGGGGACTGCGCGCAACTGCGGGCAGCCGACCGGCTGTTCCAGGTGAGCGGGCATGGCGTGAGATCTCTTCCGTCGGGAAGCGGAAGCGGGAAGCGGGAGGCCGAGGCCGCTCCGCGAGGGGCCTCGGCCACAGGAGGTGTCAGGAGGAGGGGCTGTAGTTGCCCGGGGCGCGCCGCTGGGCGATCGCGAGCCGGTTGTAACTGTTGATCGCCACGATGACGAACAGCAGGTGGGAGAGCTGCTCGTTGCCGAAGACCTTCTGTGTGCGCTGGAAGACGTCGTCCGGGATGTGACCGTCGTGGACGAGCGTGACGGCCTCGGTGAACTCCAGGGCGGCGCGCTCGCGTTCGGTGAAGAAGGGCGTCTCCTCCCACGCGCTGAGGGCGTAGATGCGCTGCTCCGTCTCGCCGGCGTTGCGCGCGTCGATGCTGTGCATGTCGATGCAGAAGGCGCAACCGTTGATCTGCGACGCGCGAATGCGGACGAGCTCGAGCAGCGCACTCTCCAGACCGGCCTGCTGGGCGGACTGAGCGGCCGTGGAGGCCAGGCGGTGCATGGCGGAGTAGGTGCGCTCGGAATGCGCGTTGCAATCCAGGCGCTGGCTGTTCTCGGTGGTCATAGCCGGGATCGTAGGAGCGGCTGTGATCGGGTGGCCAGTGCTCGCCTCCTGCAGTTGAACAGTCGGTTGTTCGCCATTTGACGCTTGACAGAAAGGTGTCTCACAGAAAAGGTAAATCGCGAGCAGGGCGGGGAGGCAGAACGCTGGCACGCCGCTTGCCTGTCTCAAGGGTCCGCTGCGCCCGCTCCCGGTTCCGCTGCGCCCGCCGGCAGGGCGATTCCCCCGACATCACCGACTCGTACCTCCTGTATCCGGCGCCGCGCCGCGCCCAGTACCCGTACGCCCGGCGCCTGGTGGCGCCGACCTGACGAAATGGCTGGACGTACATGACTGACCTGGCAAACGACCAGGGCTTGATCAAGTTCCGTGACTAGCTGTTTCTCAACCGTCGGGTGTTCGATGGGGTCCCGTACGGTGTCCTGGATCAGGTGACGGAGTCCGGGAGTGGGCATGAGGACGGGGCCCTGTTCATAGCGTGTCGGTTGTCTAAGCCAGCCACGCGAGGAACAAAGCCCCGTCATGCAGAACGCTACCGTCGTCCTGTCCGATCGTCCGTTGCCCGACCTGCGGTTCGCCGCGGAGTGTGACTGCCTCGCTCACTTGTACGGCAATGCCGGGGACCGGCCGCTGCGGGCCCGCGTCTACGCGACCGATCTGACGGACGAGGAATGGCAGATCGTCCGGCGGGTGATGCCTGTGCCGGGCTGGCTATGTGGCCGCGGGGGCAACCCGGAGGGTTTCTGCCACCGCGAAATGATCGATGCGGTGCGGTACTTCGTCGACAACGGCATCAAGTGGAGGGCGATGCCGGCCGACTTCCCGCCCTGGTCGGCCGTCTACGCATTCCAGCATCGCTGGCACACGGACGAGCTCCTGGACGTACTGCACGAGAGGCTGCGGGAGCAGGTACGCATCGTGGAAGGGCGGGACGATCCCGAGCCGAGTGCGGCGATCGTCGATTCCCAGTCCCTGCGCGGCGCCTCCACCCTGACCGGGGAGCGGCGCGGGTACGACGGGGCGAAGAAGGTGTCGGGTTCCAAGCGTCACATCGCCGTGGACTGTCTGGGTCTGCTGCTGGTGGTGATGGTCACCGCCGCGGACCTGCAGGACCGCGACGCGGGTGTGGCCCTCCTGGAACGGGTGCGTTCCCTTTTCACGCGGGTGCGTCTGGTGTGGGCCGACAGCGGCTATGCGGCGCCCTGGTGGATTGGGCCCTGCACGCCCTCGGCATGAAGGTCGAGGTGTCCCGCCGCGACGACAGAGCTGGCTTCGTGGTGATCCCGAGACGTTGGGTGGTCGAGCGCACGTTCGCCTGGCTGGTGAACTGCCGTCGCCTGGTGCGTGATTACGAGCGCACCGCCGCCGCCCACGAGAGCTACGTGAGGTGGGCCATGGTCACCCTCATGACCCGCCGCCTGGCCGCCGCGGACCACGAGGCGGCCGCCGGACGGGCCCGGCCGGTGTGAGCGCCCGTCATCCTGCCGCGGTGAACTCCCGGCCGTCGGCGCTGGTCAGCCAGTCCCGCTGGACGAGCCGCTTGAGCTGACAGCGCACACCCTCCTGCCGACTGCGGCCGGCCCCCTCACCGAACAATGCCTGGGCCACCTCCCGAGCCCGCACCGGTTCCCGCGCTTCCCTCACGAACTCGACGATCTTCGAGTAGAGGCCGGGCAGCCTGCTGGGATCGGAGTCCTCCTGCCGTTGCGGCACATACCGCGACTCACCTCCGGCTCCGGTTCCAGCGTCGGCACCTGCGCCGGCAGGGCTCTCCACCTCCGCGTCGGCCGGCGCCTCCCTGTTGTCGGACGGGCTGCGGGAAACAGCAGCCTCACCGGCATCACCGCGCAGTTCCTGTTCGACCTCGTCCCAGATCTCGCTGCCGATACGCCGGCGGGCGATCTCCCTGTCCACCTGGGCCGCTTCCTCCTCCAGAGCGGTGATCCGCTGCCGGAGCCCGACGGCACGGGCTTCGAAGGCGCGCAGTCGGCGCGTCATGACAGCGGCGGGCGTGGGCACAGCAGAACCTCCGGGCTCGGCAACGAAGACACCACCACCCTGCACACCCGCCCACGAAGATCACAAACCGCAAACATGCAGCTCAGACACCTGATCGGTTGAGAAACAGCTAGGTCCTGTCTGGGATTCCGATCATGAGTGCGGTGTGATGCTGCGGATCCAGAGCATCGCGCCGCAGAGATGGAGTCCGGCTTCGTAGCTCTGCGGGGTTTTGTCATAGCGGGTGGCGATGCCACGCCAGTTGCGGAGCCGGTTGATACAGCGCTCCACGGTGTTGCGGTCCTTGTACAGCTCGGCGTCGTGGGAGATGGGTCGGCCGCCGGCGCTGCCGCGCTTCTTGCGGTTCGCGGCTTGGTCGGCCTTCTCCGGAATGACCGCCTTGATCCCGCGTATGCGTAGGTAGCGGCGGTTCTTCCGGGAGGAGTACGCGGGGCTTGACCCCGGATCGTGGACACCGTTTGCTATGCAGCAGTGGCCAGCGTAATCGATCGTTGTTCGTAGGTGATCGGGCTGATCTGGCCGAGTGCGGAGTGTCTTCTTTTCGTGTTGTAGCGAGTGACCCACCGGAACACCGCGAGGCGGGCCTCGCGCGCCCCTGACCAGCGTTTCCTTCTCTGCAAGGTCTCCCGTTTCAGGCTTGCGTTGAAGGATTCGGCGGCGGCGTTGGTGTGTCCAGAAGGTGATTGTGAGGTTCTGATGTAGAAGACGGGAACGAACAGTTGCCATGCTGTTGTGGAGATGAAGGTAGGTCCTTCGGCATCGGCATGCAGGTGCAGGTGTCAAACCACCATGAGCTGCTGCGGTGAATGAGCCGTGGTGGTGAGCGTCATGGAAAAGCCGTACTAAATATGGCAGGTGTGGGCTGAGAAGGCGAACGCAAGTGAACCGCCGATGACGTGTCGTAAAGCTTAGACGACATCAAAACCAGGGCCTCAATGCTGTCCTGGGACAAGCCAGACGGGAACCTGTTTACTGGTCTGGCGGTGTCCGGCATGAAGGTGGCGCGAGCTCAGTCTGGGCTTCACAACGGAACTGGAGAACTCCTCGACGCGAAACCGCGATCCATGGGTTGACGTGGCTCGCGAGAGGGAGAGGCGCAAGTGGCGAAGAGTCATGAGGGCCGGAGTACCGGTCGCGCGTCGGGAGGGCGGAACGTCCCGTAGTAGTGATGAAACCTCCGTAATAGGGGTGGAGCGAAGGGGACGTGTTGTTGGGTGTCGATCGGCGATCAACCAGCGATGGGAGGAATCGGATGGTCGAGACAAGGCCAGCGGACAAGCCGTTTGATATTCCGAGGCGGCTGGTCTGGAACGCATACCTGAAGGTCAAGGCCAACAGGGGAGCGGCTGGGGTGGATGGGCAGTCTTTAGCGGAGTTTGAGCAGGATGAGAAGAACAACCTGTACAAGCTGTGGAACCGGCTGTCCTCGGGAAGCTACTTCCCTCCACCCGTGAGAGCGGTTGATATTCCCAAAGCCGGCGGTGGGATTCGGAGCCTTGGGGTTCCGACCGTGGCCGACAGGATCGCCCAGACGGTAGTGGCTATGACATTGGAGCCTGAGGTGGAGCAGATCTTCCATCAGGACTCGTATGGCTACCGCCCGAGGCGGTCCGCGCTGGATGCGGTGGAGACGTGCAAGCAGCGGTGCTGGAGGCATCCTTGGGTGATCGACCTTGACATCCAGGGCTTCTTCGACAACGTGCCGCACGGCCCCATCAACGCGGCAGTGGAAAGGCATACCAATCTTCCGTGGGTTCTGCTGTATGTGAAACGGTGGCTAGTCGCCCCCGTACAACAGCCCGACGGAACGCTCGTCAGGCGGGAAAAGGGGACTCCCCAAGGGTCTGCTATTTCACCATTGTTGTCGAATCTGTTCATGCACTGAGTCTTTCCCGGTAAGCGCCCGTCGCTCGCTGTGATCGCGAAGCTGACGCTGCGGCCCGTGCGGTCCCCAAGTCGGGGCAGACGTAAGGCCCCTGGTAGAAACGATCTTGCGACAAATTGTTCTGACCGAGGGGCCTCACGTGTCGACCAGTGTCACATATACCGCGGTGCTCGATGTGAAGCGGTCCACCGCCGAGCACCTGGCCCGGTTGCTGCGCGATCACCGCATCGCGGCCGGAACCCGCAAGGGCAGGCGTGCGCTGGGCTGCTTCCGCCAGGCGGTGTTCGTCCTGCGCTGGTTCATCGACGGCACCCGCCTTTCCCAACTTGCCTGCGACAACGGCCTGTCGGCCTCCACCGCCTACCGCTACCTCCACGAGGGGCTGACTGTTCTGGCGGCTGGGGCACCGGACCTCGCGACCGCGCTGGAGCGCGCGAAGGCGGCCGGGCTGACGCACCTGAACCTGGACGGCACCGTCATCCGCACCGACCGCGTCGCCGCCCCCGGCCCCAACGGCGCAGACCTCTGGTGGTCCGGCAAACACAAGCACCATGGAGGGAACGTGCAGGTCATCGCCACCCCGGACGGCTGGCCGATCTGGGTCTCACCGGTCCGCCCGGGCAGGGAGCACGACACCACCTGCGCCCGCCACCACGGCCTGGTCGACGCCCTCAACCGGATCGCCGCCGAACTGGACATGCCGACCCTCGTCGACCTCGGCTACGAGAACGCCGGCGACGGCTTCCGCCACCCGCACAAGAAGCCCGCCGGAGGCGAGCTGACCGAGGCCCAGCAGACCTACAACAAGGTCATCCGCGGCATCCACGGCGTCTGCGAGCGCGCCAACTCCCTGCTCAAGACCACCTTCAAGGCCCTACGCCGGGTCAGCCTCGACCCCAGCCGCATCACGAAGATCGCCGCAGCAGCCCTCGTCCTGCTCCAGTTCGAATACGACCGCACCATCTGAACGATCACACAACGTCATGATTCATTACTGGGAAAGGCTCACTGGTCGACACGTGAGGCCCCTCGGTCAGAACAATTTGTCGCAAGATCGTTTCTACCAGGGGCCTTACGTCTGCCCCGACTTGGGGACCGCACGGGCCGCAGCGTCAGCTTCGCGATCACAGCGAGCGACGGGCGCTTACCGGGAAAGACTCACTGTGCCAGTGAGAAGCAGGCGATTTTCGTCCGCGACATCATCGAGGGCAGGCTGCTGCAGTTCGGATTACGTCTCCATCCGGAGAAAACCAGGGTGGTGTACTGCAAACAGGAAGGTCGTGAACGGGAGTTCCCGGTCACGAAGTTCACGTTTCTGGGGTATACCTTCCGTCCTCGGGCTGCCCGCTTGCGGGATGGGAGGCTGAAGACCGGCTTCCTTCCCGCAGTGAGCGAAACAGCCATGAAGTCCATGGCGAGGACTATCCGGAGCTGGCGACTGGGGCGCTGTACCGAGCTGAGCTTTCAGGAGATCGCCGCGATGATCAACCCCGTCGTGGCGGGATGGATCAACTACTATGGGCGCTTCTACAAGTCCAGGTTGATCAGGTTTCTGGAACAGCAGATCAATCCGTTCCTGGTGAAATGGGCCCGGAGGAAGTACAAACGGTATCGTCGTGCTTCAAGAAAGGCCCGGAGAAGGCTGGCTGAGATTGCCTCAGCATTCCCGGGCATGTTCGCTCACTGGAAGCATGGCGCGTTGCCCACTGGTTCAACAATGGGAGCCGTGTGAGTCGCGAGGTTCACGCACGGTTCTGAGAGCGGCGGTGGGTGAAATTCCCGCCGCCGACTCACCTCCGCCGAGGTTCCGACCGCCCCACGTGATCTGGTCACGCCGAGTTCGCGGCACACGTTCGCGAACTCCTTCGACGCATACTGGGCGCCGTTGTCGCTGTGGAATATCGCCCCGTCAAGAGTTCCGCCGCGGGTACGGGCCGCAGCCCGGAGCGCATCGGTGACCAGCTCGGTGCGCATGTGGTCGGCGATCGACCAGCCCGCCAGCCGTTTCGAGCAAAGGTCCAACACCGTTGCCAAATACAGGAATTGGCCGTCGCCGATGGGCAGGTAAGTGATGTCGCCGACGTACCTGGTGTTCGGCTCGCTCGCGGTGAAGTCACGCCGCAGTAGATCGGGCACCGGCGTCGCGGACGGCTCGGGGACGGTAGTGCGGACCTTCTTACGCAGATGCACGCCCTGCAGGCCGATCCGGGCCATCACACGCGCGACCCGCTTGTGGTTCACCTCGATCCCGGCGTCCCACAACTCGGCCGTGATCCGCGGGACGCCGTAGGTACCGTCGGACTCCTTGTGGATCTCCCGGATCCGCCGGGCCAGGCGGGCGTCGGACCGCGCCCGCTCGATGCGGGCCGGGGCGCCCTTCAGCCACCGGTAGAACCCGGACCGGGAGACCTCCAGGACCCGGCACAGCCGCTTGACGCCGAACGCGCCGCGATGATCATCAACGAACTGGAAACGGCTCACCAGTTGGTCTCGCCGGCGAAATACTTCGCGGCCCTCCGCAGGATCTCCCGCTCGGTCTCCAGCTCCCTGATCCGAGCCCTGAGCTGCTTGTTCTCCTCTTTCAGCACATCGTCGGAGGGTACATCAACGGCCTGTACCGCCCGCGGCGAGCGACTCGCGGCCGCCGCACGGCCCTGCCGGGTGCGCTCGACCCGCACCCAATTCCGCAGCGTCTCCCGGCTGACGCCCAGGTCCTTGCTCACGCCCTCGAACGTGTTCTTCGGGTCCGACAGGTACAGCGCGACAGCATCCGTCTTGAACTCCGCCGAGTACACCTTCATCACCATCAGTGACATCTCTTCCTCTGGACCCTCAAGGTCCAGTGTCCAAGGTGTCTACGATCCGGGGTGAAGCCCCGCGCTAGGGTTTCCGGGACAGAGGAAATGGCACACTGCCGACCAGGGGAACGAAACACCATGGGACACGGAGCACGCAAGCAACTGGCGAAGCTGCTCGATGCCTCGGAGCGATGCGGGGACTTCAGCACCCGCATCGAGATGTCCGCCCGCGCGCTGCGGATCGAGGTCGACGGCGTCGGGGCGCTGCCCCTGCCGTTGCGCGCTCCGGTCACCAAGAAGCTGATCGCGCAGGCCCGGCAGGCCCGCTTCGGCCGCGGTGAGCAGACCCTGGCCGACACCAGCGTGCGCGATACCTGGGAGATCACCCCGGACCGGATCACCCTGGGCGGCCCCGACTGGGACCGCACCCTGAGCGGCGTCCTCGACGGCGTCCGTACCGCGCTCGGTCTGCCGCCCACCACCGTCCTGCGGGCCGAACCGCACGCGCTGCTCGTCTACGGCAAAGGCCAGTTCTTCCTGCCGCACCAGGACTCCGAGAAGGACGACTCCATGGTGGGCACCCTGGTGGTCTCGCTGCCCTCGCACCACACCGGCGGCGAACTCGTCGTCTCCCACGCCGGCCGGAGCGTCGTCCACCAGGCGTCCCGGGAGAAGCTGACCTTCGCTGCCTTCTACGCGGACTGCCTGCACGAGGTCAAGTCCGTCAAGTCCGGCTACCGCGTCACCCTCACCATGAACCTCCTCGCCGAACGCACCCGCCCGGCCGGCGAGGACGGCGGTGGCCCGGCCGCCGACCTGGCCCACTGCCTGACCGAACACTTCACCGAGCCGGCCGAAGAGCGCTACGCCTACGGCCGCCAGAAAACGGCGCCCCCGAACCGCCTCGTGTACCTTCTCGACCACGAGTACACCCAGCGTGGCCTGGACTGGGACCGCCTCAAGGGTGCCGACGCCACGCGTGCCACCCGGCTCCGCCAGGCCGCCGGGCAGGCAGGCTGCGAGGCGGTCCTCGCATTGGCCGAGGTGAAGGAGACTTGGGACGCCGTACCGCCCTACGACCGCTACGACTACTACGGCGATGTCGAGCACTTCGACGGCTGCGAGGACGAGGAGTGCGAGGGTGAGTGCCTCCTCGACCCCGACGGGGAGCCCGGGTCCGAGCGCCGCCGCAGTGGCGACTTCTCCGACTACGAGCTGGGCGACCTGATCGACGACGAGATCACCCTCGACTGGTGGACCCGCCCCGACGGCGCCGACGGTGAGCAGATCTCCCTGCCCGTCTCTTACGCCGAGGTGTGCGCCACCACCGAGAACAAGGGCCTCACGCCCTACCAGTCCGAGTACGAGGGCTACATGGGCAACTACGGCAACACCCTGGACCGCTGGTACCGGCGGGCCGCAGTGGTGCTCTGGCCCCGGCAACGCTCGTTCGCGGCACGCGCCGAGGCCGGCTCCGAGGGAGCCCTGCGAGAACTCCAGGGCCACCTGGACACCGGGGAGTTGGAGCTGGCGCGTACGCTCGCCCGGTCGCTCGCCCCGATCTGGAAGCATCGCGGTTCGGGTGAAGCGGCCGCTCCACTCTTCACTGCCGCCCTGCACGTCGCGGTGGGACTGGAGGAAGCGGACACCGCCGCGATGCTCCTTGCGCCCTTCGGGGTGGAGACCCTGGGCGAGCGACACGTCCCCGATCTCGCGGAAGCTGCCGCACGGTACGGGCGGACGTGGTCGCGCGAGGCCGTCGGCAGCTGGTTCGGCCCGGTCGCCGCGTACACCGGGGCGGATCGCGCAGCGTGGCTCGAGTCTCTGCCCGGCCTCTGTGCCGCGCTGCGGACCGCTGACGGTGACGCGGTGGCGGCACCGCTGGTGGAGGGCGTGTGGCAAGCGGCCGAGCAGCAGCTCACCGGCTGGCTCGACGTGGGCCGCGAGGCGGAGCGCCGCGCGGGCATGGAACGGCTGGGAGCTCCCTTGGCCCGCATCCTGCAGGCGTGCGACCCGAAAACCGCCGACACGATCGTCACCGCGCTGCGCGGCCTGCCGGACACCGCCCTGGAATGCCTGCTCCCGGCCCTGCGCACCGCGGCCCACCGACCGACGACCGTACGAGACGGGGCACCCGCGGCCCACGCCTTCCAGACGCTCGCCGACCACTGCGAGGCCCGGCTCACCGCGGCCGTCACTCGCCCCGTACGCGCGGCGGACGACTGGTCACTCACCCCGGCCGGTACCTGCCGGTCCGGCTGCGGCCTCTGCCCCGACCTCGACGCCTTCCTCACCTCCCGCACCCGTCGGGTCATGGATTGGCCGCTCGCGAAGGACCGGCGCCGCCACATCCACAGCCGTATCGATCTGGCCGGCCTGCCCGTGTCCCACACCACCCGGCGTCAGGGACGCCCCTACACCCTGGTCCTGACCAAGACGAACGCGGTGTTCACCCGTGAGCAAGCGGCCCGCATCCGCGCCGAGACCGACCTGGCGTGGCTGCGGGAGAAATGGCCCCGGCCCCGCGGCTGAAAGGGGACAGACAAGCCCCGCGGCTCGCGCGCCTGGAACGGCAGTCCGCACCCGGGACGCGGATGCCGCGATCAGCGGCGACATGGGCGCCATCGCCACCGCCGTGTACGGCGCGCTGGGCACCGGCCCGCGCGGTGAGGTGGCTGAGATCACGCACACGTGGGAGGACGTGGAGGCGCGCCTCGGCCGGCTCATCCTCACTGCCGCCGCCGCACTGGACGACCTCACCGGCGATGCCTGGGACACGGTGGATGAGCGGCTGCGTTTCCTCGTGGCGAGGGTCGCGGCCTAGGCCGGACATGAACCCCAGCTGACCCGCTCCACCCTCCGTACGGAAGGGCCCACACGGACGTGCGGGCCCTTCCGCGTCATCCCCTACTTTGCGGACGCACACGCCCTAAGAGGGCGTATCCCGCCTCCCCGGTGGGAGATGAGTGGGAGACAAGTGGGAGATGATCATGGCGTGGCGCTGCAATCAGGCGCCAGGAAATGCTAGATAGCGCTACCTGCGCGGCCCTGGTTCAGCCGCCGGATTCGCCCGCGTGCGGGCTCAGGACCCCCATGCTGACCAGCACAATCACCACCACACCGAGGGCGATGCGGTAGTACACGAACGGCATGAACGACTTGGTGCTGATGAATTTCATGAACCACGCGATCACCGCGTAACCGACCGCGAAGGCGACGACCGTCGCGAAGATCGTCGGGCCCCAGGTGACATGACCGCCCTCGGTGGCGTCCTTCAGTTCGAAGAGACCGGAGGCGAGCACGGCGGGAATCGCGAGCAGGAAGGAGTAGCGGGCCGCTGCTTCGCGCTTGTAGCCCATGAACAGACCGCCGCTGATGGTCGCGCCGGAGCGGGAGACGCCCGGAATGAGCGCCAGGGCCTGGCAGAACCCGTAGATCAGGCCGTCCTTGACGGTCAGGTTGTCGAGCGACTTGAGCTGCTTGGGGGTGCGGTGCCGGCCGCCCTGCTCGTCCCGCGCCGCAAGCCGGTCGGCGACACCGAGGACGATGCCCATGCCGATCAGCATCGCCGCGGTGAGCCGCAGGTCGCGGAACGGCCCCTCGATCTGGTCCTTCAGTGTCAGGCCGAGGATTCCGATCGGGAGCGAGCCGACGATGACGAGCCAGCCCATCCGCGCGTCGGGGTCCCGGCGCAGCTCCTTGTTGGTGAGCGAGCGGGTCCAGGCCGACAGAATCCGCGCGATGTCCTTGCGGAAGTAGATCAGCACGGCGGCTTCGGTACCGATCTGGGTGATCGCGGTGAACGCAGCGCCCGGGTCCTCCCAGCCGGAGAAGGCCGCGGTCAGCCGCAGATGCGCGCTGGAGGAGACGGGGAGGAACTCGGTCAGCCCTTGGACGAGTCCGAGGATGAGGGATTCAAACCAAGACATGAGGCAGTGGTGTCCAAATGCCGATCGCGGAAGAGGAGGACGGGCACGCCGAAGTGCCGTGTGCAGTGATCGACGATCACGCGTGCCGAGTGCGAACAGTAGCGCCCCAAGATGACGGCTTTGACGCCAGGGGCCGGGCGGAGGACCGGCCCGGCGCCTGGCACCGTCTCACCGTGCCCGCAGTTGGTGCCGCTTGCGCCACGCCACCACCGCGCCCAGCAGACCCGGCACGGCGATGCAGGCCAGCGCGATCAGGAAGGCCGGGGACGTCGGCGTCGAGGCGCGGGCCCCGGCGACGACGTAGGCGGCGGTGTTCGGGACCGAGCCGAGCCCCGTCGCCAGCAGGAAGGGCAGCAGACCCATCCGCGAGACGGCGGCGCAGTAGTTCGACGCGGCGAACGGCACCCCCGGGAACAGCCGTGCCGCCAGTATCGAGCGGAAGCCGTGCCGGCTCAGCTGGTTGTCCGCCGCCTTCAGACAGCGCCCTCGCAGCAGCGGACGCAGCGCGTCCTGGCCCAGCGCCCGCCCGAGGCAGAACGCCAGCCCGGCACCGAGCACCGTGCCACCCAGCGCGGCGCCGAGCCCCAACTGGCTGCCGAACAACGCGCCCGCCGCGAGGTTCAGGATCGGGCGCGGTACGAACGCCACCGTGCACACCCCGTAGGCCACGGTGTACGCCACGACCGCCGCGGCGCCGCCGAGCTGCGGCGGCAGGCCGTCGGTCAGCAGTCTCTGCGGCTCCAGGAGCAGCATGGCCGAGGCCGCGGAGGCGAGCAGCACGACCAGCAGGGACAGGCGCGCCCAGGGGGACAGCAGGACTCTGGCGCAGCGGGCGGTGAGGCCCGCCGAGGATGCCGCCGCGGGGACGACGGTGGTGAGCTGTGCGACGGAGGCCCGGGGAGAGGCTGTGGCGGTGCCCCCAGAGCGGTTGGTGGCATCGAGCATCCGGCGACACTAACCGACGAATGTGACCGAACGCCGTAGCGTGCGTCTCATACGTGCCACAGCGGCCGGAACACCCGGCGTGCGACCATCGCGTGTGACGGCCCGCCCGCGTACCGCGGAAAACCGTTCGACGCCGGGCGCCGTGGTCGCCAGAATCGACGACATGCTCCGGCACGCCTTCCTCCTTGCAGCATCCGCCACCGCGGATGCCCCGAAGGCTGCCGTCCGTGTTCCTGCAGTTCCTGCAGCCGCTGGTGCAGCCGCTGTCGACGGAGCCCGAAGCTGACCCTCCCCGGAACGTCCGGCGGACCCCCAGGGGGAGGGTCGGCAGGTTCCTCGGGGTCCCCGTCCCGGCCGCGTGCCCATCCCGCCGCGCCGGGGCCGATCACGCCTCATCACGGAGAGACTCCGAGGTACCGCCATGTCCAAAACGGCGTACGTCCGCACCAAACCGCATCTGAACATCGGCACGATGGGTCATGTCGACCACGGCAAAACCACGTTGACCGCCGCCATCACCAAGGTCCTGTCGGGGCGCGGCTCCGCCGGCTTCGTGCCGTTCGACCGCATCGACCGGGCTCCCGAGGAGGCGGCGCGCGGCATCACCATCAACATCGCACACGTCGAGTACGAGACCGACACCCGGCACTACGCGCACGTCGACATGCCCGGCCACGCCGACTACGTCAAGAACATGGTCACCGGCGCCACGCAACTCGACGGGGCGATCCTCGTGGTCTCCGCGCTCGACGGGATCATGCCGCAGACCGCCGAACACGTACTGCTCGCCCGGCAGGTGGGCGTCGACCACATCGTCGTCGCCCTCAACAAGGCCGACGCGGGCGACGAGGAGCTGACCGACCTGGTAGAGCTGGAGATCCGCGAACTGCTCTCCGCGCACGGCTACGGCGGTGGCTCCGCGCCCGTCGTACGGGTCTCGGGACTGAAGGCGCTCGAGGGCGCCCCGCGCTGGACGGCGTCGATCGACGCCCTGCTCGACGCGGTGGACACCTATGTGCCCATGCCCGAGCGCTACCTGGACGCGCCGTTCCTGCTGCCGGTGGAGAACGTGCTCACCATCACCGGCCGGGGCACCGTGGTCACCGGCGCGGTGGAACGCGGCACGGTCCGTCCCGGCGACCGCGTCGAGGTACTCGGTGCCGGGGTGGAGTCCGTGGTGACCGGACTTGAGACGTTCGGCAAACCGATGGAGGAGGCGCAGGCCGGGGACAACGTGGCGCTCCTCCTGCGCGGGGTGCCGCGGGACGCGGTGCGACGCGGACATGTGGTGGCCGCGCCGGGCAGCGTGGTGCCGAGCCGGAGGTTCACGGCGCGGGTGTACGTGCTGTCGGCCCGTGAGGGCGGCCGTACGACTCCGGTGTCGACCGGCTACCAGCCGCAGTTCTACATCCGCACCGCGGACGTCGTCGGCAACGTCGACCTCGGGGAGACGGCGGTCGCGCGGCCCGGCGACACGGTCACGATGACCGTGGAGCTGGGGCGCGAGATGCCCCTGGAGCCCGGGCTCGGTTTCGCTGTCCGTGAGGGCGGGCGGACCGTCGGGGCCGGCACGGTGACGGCGGTCGCCCGAGTCCTCAGCCCCGAGTCCTGAGTTCCGGCCTGGGCCCAGGGCCCGGGCCGGTCCTGGGGCGCACGACCGGGCGCCCGCACCCGCGTGGGGCGGGCGCCCGGTCGTGCGACGGCACAATGGGACGATGAACGAGCCGATGCCCGTCACCCGCGCCGTCGGTCACGGCACCGCGAAGCTGATGCCCGACGTCGACCGGGAACGGGCGTGGTTGCTGACGGTCGACGGGGCACCGCAGTCCTACGTCGACCTGGACGAGCCGGCCCATCTGGAGTTCGAGTACACCCGGCGGCTCGGGCATGTGCTGGACATCCTCGCCGAGCAGGGGCACCCGCTGGACGCGCTGCACCTCGGCGGCGGTGCGCTCACCCTGCCCCGCTACCTGGCCGCGACCCGCCCCGGTTCCCGGCAGGACGTCGTCGAGTTCGACCGGGAACTGCTGGACCTGGTCGCCGAGCAGTTGCCGCTGCCCGAGGGAGCGGAGATCACGCTGCACGCCGCGGACGCCCGCGCATGGCTGGAGACCGCTCCCGACGCCTCCGCGGACGTCCTCGTCGTCGACGTCTTCGGCGGCTCACGCGTCCCGGCGCACCTGACCTCCGTCGCGTACGTCCGTGAGGCCGCCCGCGTCCTGCGGGCCGGCGGTGTCTACCTCGGCAACCTCGCCGACGCGGCACCTTTCGCCTTCCTGCGTTCCCAACTGGCCACGCTGGGGACGGTGTTCGAGGAGCTGGCGCTGATCGCCGAGCCGGGAGTGCTGCGGGGGCGCCGTTTCGGCAACGCCGTCCTCGCCGCAGCACACCGCCCCCTCGACCTTGCCGCCCTGGCCCGGCGCACCGCGGCAGACGCCTTCCCGGCCCGCGTCGAGCACGGTGCGGTCCTGCGGGACTTCACCGGCGGGGCACGGCCGGTGCGGGACGAGGACGCCGTACCGTCACCCGAGCCCCCCGACGGGGCGTTCGGCATCGGCTGAGCCGTTCGCGCTTTGACCTGCCGATATGGCTCCGCTCTGGCTGGATCGCAACCGGTCGTGGGAACACGGTGGGAACACGAGGGGATACTGTCCGTCCATGGCGAGTGTCATTGGGCGGAGAAACAAGGCCGGGGAGATCGTCAGCTACCAGGTCAAGTGGCGGGCCGGTGGCAAGCGGACCGGCGACTGGCAGACCGAGCGCTTCACTGACGAGGTGTCGGCCGAGGTCTTCAAAGATGCCGTCGACGAGGCCGGTCAGAACTGGCCCCCCGGCTGGGTGAAGGGCAAGGGCTATGTTGACCCGGAGGCCGCCGACAAGTCGAGTTACCGATTCGAGAACTGGGCCCGGCGGTCCATCGCGAACCGCACGGCAGGCGACTACTACAAGCGCCAGCGCCTCAGGTCCCTGGAGATGTACATCTTCCCCACCTTCGGCCACTGCGACATTCGGTCCACCGAGCACTTCAGCAAGGCGACGGTCGGCGCGTGGATCAACACGATGCGGCAGACGAAGGTCCGGCGCGGGGGCGGCAAGCCGAAGGACATGTCCCCGGAAACCCTGCGGGGACTGCACAAACTGCTTTCGTCGGTCCTGAAAGAGGCCGTGGTCGCCGAGCCGCCCCTCCGAAACCGCAACCCCTGTGATCTGACCCGGCTCCCGAAGGACGACGATCACGGCATCGGGGACGCTGACGGCGATGACCAGATGGAGTTCATGACCCCCAACGAGGTCGCCGGCCTGGTCGCTTGCTTCCCCCGCGCCTCGGACCGGATGCTCGTACGGGCCGCGTACGGCACCGGGCTCCGGTGGGGCGAGATCACGGCCCTGGCCACCCGGCATGTACGCAGCCCGGTACGGGACAAGTATGAGGTGCGCGTGCCCCGGGCGTGGAAGCGGAGGACGCCGTCGGACTTCTACCTCGGTCCGCCGAAGACGAGGTCAAGTCGGCGAACGGTCGAGATCACGGCCGGCCTGTGGCGGGAACTCCAAGAGTTCGGGCTTGCCGAGGCGGAGAAGGACGAGCTCGTGTTCTGCGGCCAGGACGGCGAGCGGACCAAGTACGCGACTTTCTGGGAGCGTTGGAACCGGGCGGTCGCCAAGGCCAAGAAGCAGGGTCTGTTGCCCGAGTGGAAGTTCCCGACCTTCCACGATCTGCGGCACTCGCATGTCGCTGTGCTGTTGTCGGACGGACACAGCTTGACCTACGTGCAGCGACGCCTGGGCCATGAGTCGATCAAGACGACCAGCGACCGATACGGGCACCTGCTGGAGACGGCGCACACGGCTGCTCTGTTGACCCTCGACCGGGTCATGGGGATTACGTCTCCGGTCAGCGCTCAATCGGCGGAGACCGACCGTGGGGCCGAAGGGCGGCGGGCTGTGTATGTCGCGCACGTCGGACTCCGACAGCTCGGGTTCTGGCAGGCCGAGCACGCCGAGGAGCTGGCGGAGCGGTGGGCGCGCGAGCGTGGCGGCGCCGTCCGCGTCGAGCGGATGAGCGCGGACTGGTGGATTCGGTCCATGTGCGGGCAGGTCGGCTCCGACAACGGGCTCAAGGCCGTGCGGGAGGAGCTGCCGGGGCGGGCGTTCGTGTGGTCAGTGGGGCCGGCGCTGTACGACGTGGACGGTACGGAGTGCACGCGGAACCCGGGGGCGCACCAGCCGGCCGGGCGGTGGGTGTGGGAGTTCGAGGAGGACTACACCGATGAGCCGTCTCATTCCGTGACCGAGTGGCGGCCGGGCCGGGAGGCGCTAACGGAGGCGCGGGCGTGGGGCTTGGACCAGGAGGCCGTCCAGGCGGCCTACGCGGTTGCTCGGGCGGACGCGGTGCGTACGTGCGGGTTCCATTCGGAGCGCGGCGTGGGGGAGAAACAGACGGTGTCCTGACGGCAGTTACGCGTAAGGCCCAGGCGATTTCTCGCCGGGGCCTTTCTGTTCGCCGGGCCGGTGCTAGGCCGTGTATCGAAAGTGGATCATGCGCATAGCGGAGCCTGTCAATTTTGGTGAGTCAGGATTTTGCGGCTATCCCTGAGCTGGGATCTCTGCGTCGGGGTGACGCGGGTCGGTCGGCTTGTTGATCCAGACGGTGCCGGGGAGTTTCGGGGGTTCGGGGGCCTTGCGGACGAAGCGTTCGGGGTGCCGGTCGTAGACGGAGGCCAGGACGTCGGCACGCATCTCGCGGAGTTGGTCGGCGAGACCGAAGTGGACGTCGAAAGGCGTGTGCATGCTGATCCCCGAGTGTCGGTGCGCCAGGTTGTACCAGTCGAAGAAGTCTTCGCACCAGGCGCGGGCGTCCTCGATGCACCCGAACCGGTCCGGATAGTTATGGCGGTATTTGAGGGTTTTGTACTGGCTCTCGCTGAAGGGATTGTCGTTCGAGGTTTTCGGGCGCGAGTGCGACTTGGTGACGCCGAGGTTGGACATCATCTGTGCGACGTTCTCGGCGACCATGGGCGAGCCGCGGTCGGAGTGGATCGTCAACTGCCCTTCTCCGATGGTGTACTTGGCGATGCTGGAGGACAGGAACTGCTCGGCCAGCTCCTTGTTCTCGTGACCGGCGAGCATCCAGCCCACCGTGTAGCGGCTGTAGATGTCCACGATCGTGTAGAGGCAGTAGTAGCTGCCCTTGACCGGACCCTTCAGCTTCGATATGTCCCACGACCAGACCCTGTTCGGGCCCTCGGCGACCAACTCCGGTTTCTTGCGCGGCGGGTGGGTTGCCTGCCGGCGCCGTTCGCGGACCTCGCCGTGCCCGCGCAGCAGCCGGTACATCGTCGACTCCGAGCACAGATAGATGCCCCTGTCCAGCAGGACCGCGTAGATCTCGCCGGGCGCCATGTCCGCGAACTCCTCACTGTGCAGCACGTCAAGCACCTCCTCCCGCTCGGCCGCCGACAGCGAACGCGGGTGCGGCCGACGCTCGGCACGCGGCCGCACCGGCGCCGGGGACCGGCGATGATGCCGGTAGTACGTCGCCCGACTCACCCCGAGCGCGGCACATGCCCGCACCCGGCCGACCACACCTGCCAGCTCCTCCAACGCCGCAACCCTGGCCCGCGCGAAACCGGCCCGCACCTCCTCGGCTCCGGCTCCGGCTCCGGCTCCGGCTCCGGCTCCGGCAGGATCTTGGCCGACCGTCACTCCGGCGCCTGCCGCCGGGTCCAACTCCTCGCTGGAGATGGCTATTTCGTCTCGCCCGTGCTCGTCGCACCGCCAGTGGCGAACTGGTCCAGCAGTGCCGAGAGTTTTGACTGGACCTCGATCACCGTCTGGGCCTTGCCCAGCTCGTTCTCCAGCCGGGCGACCTTCGCCTCCAGGCGGGCGATCTCCTTGTCCCGCGGATCGGCCTTCGGCCGCCCCGCCGGCGCGGCGAGCGCGGCCTTCGCGCCCGCGTCCCGCTGCTCCCGCCAGTTCGCGATCAGCGACGAGTACAAACCCTCCCGGCGCAGCAGGGCTCCCTTGCCCTTCCAGGGCTTGATCAAGTTCCGTGAGTGCCGGGGTTGTTGGTAATGCCCAGGATGGCGAGTGCTCGTTCGGGTTCGTGGCGGATGGCGCGGGTGGTCTTGGCGATGTTGTCGGCTCCGAGGAGCTTCAGGGTGCCGATGGCGAGGTTGCGGAAGGTGGCCATGGCGCGGGGCGCGTTGCCGGCGTGGACGGTCGAGGCGTCCTCGGCGAAGGTGACATCTCGGATGTAGTGGGAGGAATTCTCGATTCCCCAGTGCCCGCGAATGGCGGCGGCGAGGTCGGCGGGGCTGGTCTGGTGGATATCCAGGCTGGTGACGGCGTACACGCTCTCGCGGCTCTCGGGCTTGTCGGTGGGCTTGCGGCGGCGGTGGACGCGGATGGCAAGGCGGGCGTGCGGGAAGGCGATCCCGCCGAGGCTGTCGGCGATGGAACAGGTCTTGATCGAGCGGGACTCGCGCCGTCCGTGGGCGGCGCGGGAGGCGGTGTGCTGGACGCTGATCGATGCCCGGGGCAGGGCGGCGAGCTGGGCGTACGCGGTGGGCTGGTTGGTCTTGATGACCGCGATGCAGTGAGCCTTCTTCGTCTCGACCAGCCAGGTGATGTTGGCCTTCACCGAGTGCAGTGCATCGAAGGTGACCACGGCGTCAGCGAGGTGGAGCGGTGCCAGCAGGGGCTTGAAATGCCGCGTCTCGTTGGTCTTCGCACCGACCTCGACCTGTGCGAGTGTGGCGACGGGGTGGTGCGTGACCGCCGAGAGCAGGTGCCGGCGCGGCGCATCGAGGCGGACCGAGCCCCTCGGCGCCTTGCCGTCCACGGCGATGACCCGCCGCCGTCGGACAGTCGGCGTATCCACGCACGCGGACTTGCGGTGCTGGTCAGCGAGGTAGGCGCCCACAGCCTGGTCCAAGGCGTCGCCGTCGAGCGCCATGAGGACGCGTCCGATGGTGACCGGTTTCGGGCCGCGCCGCCAGCCGAGCGGGTGACGGCGGATCCCGAGGGTTGCCAGCAGGGTGTTCGTGGCCCGCTCGGCGAACTCGGCGATCTCCTCCAGGCTCTTCGCGCCGGACACGGCCGCGCAGGCACACACGAGCAGGACCGATACCAGTGAGTACCAGCGGCCCCGGCGTGAACGCGGATCGGGCACCGACTCGAGGTAGGGGCGCAGGTCAGCGATCCGGTCCGCATCCAGCGGACCCAGCTTCTCCAGCACGGCAGGGATAGGGGAAGATGCAACGGCAGGCACGGGACATCCTCGTGATCATCTGGCTTAGTCACCACAATGATCACGAACCCCCGTGCCTGCACTGCTACCCGCCTCTACCAGCCCTGATCGTCAACCACCCTCGCATCCAGGGAACTTGACGGAGCCCTGCCACGCCATGCCCGGCATCGCCCGCCTGCACAACATCACCCTCGCCGGATGACGGAGAAACGGCAGGTCATCCCGCCCGTCAGAGATCATTTACGGGACAACGCTTAGCGGTAGCCGTCCGCTGACGTTGCCGTCAGCGTTGCCGTCAAACGCCCCGCGAGGGGCCGTCGGAGCTGGAGGAGTTATGCATCGCGTCAATTTCGTTGCGAAGCTGCTCCAGCTCCTCTTCGCTGGGGTCGAAGGGCGCAGAGCAGGTCTTCAGAACCTCAAGCTTCTGGCTGACTTCCCATTCATCCCACGTTTCCAACGATGAAGCGTACCGGGCGATCACGCCCCTCTCGTACTCTCTCGTGGACCACCTTCGCCAGGATTCCCATCGCGCCACCCTACGCGAATCCCCGATTCGCTCACTTTCCATGATGATCGAATCGACAATCCGGCGATGTGCTGCCGCAAGCCTAGGGCTACCGAAATACGGCTCGGGAGGTTCCTCGTCCTCGAACTTCAAGCGCACCAGCGCTGAAGCCAGCGTCTCCAGCTCCTCAAGGGCTAGCTCTACCTGCATAAACCTCTCCTAGAAGGCCACTGAAAATCTTGTGGAGGGGCTGTTCGGCCGCAGGCCGGGCGGCCCTTCTTCGTCATGGGGTGGTTGGGGCGAGGTGCCAGGTGCCGCTGGTTCGGGTGAGTCCCAGGTTGATCAGTCGGCGGAGGTTGAGGGCGGCGGCGCGGTGGTGGAGCGCGATGTTGTTGGCGATCACGCCTCGGTAGCGGACGCGGCGGTGGCCGTGGGCGACGAGCCAGGCGATGGCGCGTTCGACCGGGGGCCGCCAGCGGCGGTATTCGTCCTGCCAGGCGGTGTCGGTGGTGGCCTGGTGCCGGGCGGCGGTCAGCAGCCCGTGCTGGGGGTGGACATTGACGACCCGTCCGGCCTTCGAGGTCGTGCAGCGTTCCCGCAGCGGGCAGCCGGTGCACAGCCGTTTGAACTGGGCGGTGCGGGCGCCGTCGGCCTTGGGGCGGCCCAGATTCGCGGTCTGTCCCGCCGGGCAGGTCACGGTGGCGGCGCCGGTGTCGACGTGGAAGTCGTCGATGGTGAAGCCGCCGGGGACGGCCTGCCGCAGCGGCGGCGGTTTGATCACCAGGACGTGGCCCTGGGCGGTCAGCTGTTCGCGCAGGCTGCCGGTGCCGTAGGCGGAGTCGCCGAGCACGGTCAGCGTCTCGCCTTCGCTGTGGTCTTCGTCGGCCAGCAGGTCCAGCGCGACGGCGGCCTCGTGGTTGTCCGGACCGTAGCCGCCGGTCAGCGCCACGGCGGTGAACAGTCCGGCCTCCGGCTCGAAGGACACGTGCCCGCGGTAGCCCTCCTGGTGGCGGGTGCGGTTCTTGTGGATGTGCCGGGCATCGGCATCGACGGTGGACACCGTCCGGTCGGGCACGGTGCGCCGGGCGATGCGCCAGCGTCCGTCGCGGCCGTCGGAGTCCTCGGCCGGCTCCACGTCCTGGCCGGCGACCAGGGCGAGCAGGCCCACCGCGTTCGCGGCCCGCTCGCCCAGCTCGCGGTCGGGCAGCCGGCCGAGCAGGTTGAGTGCGTCGGACACCAGCGCGTCGACCAGCGCGGCGCGGGCGGCCTCGTCATTCCAGGCGATCTTGGGTTTGCCGGGGTCGGTGTAGTCGTGCGCGGTGCACCACCGGCCGGCGATCTCGCCGGCGCCGGGGACCTCGCGGATCACCCGGCGGATCGCGGACACCAGCTGGGTGACGGTGTCCTGGGTGGCCACCGCATAGTCCAGGACCGTGGAATCCAGCGCCCGGCGCTGCTTTCCCTTGAGCACGCCGGTGGCCGCCACCACCTCCCTGACCTTGGTGAAGATCCGCATCG
Source organism: Streptomyces sp. KMM 9044 (assembly GCF_024701375.2). Lineage (NCBI taxonomy): Bacteria > Bacillati > Actinomycetota > Actinomycetes > Kitasatosporales > Streptomycetaceae > Streptomyces > Streptomyces sp. KMM 9044. The sequence continues at coordinate 6,713,942 of NZ_CP113910.1, forward strand.
GGTCGGCCGAGCGCGCAAGTCGGCGCCGGAAGTAGGTCAGCAGCGAGGGATCGAAGGCGGTGTCGTACAGGCCCAGCCCGCAGGCGGCCTTCCAGCGCAGGTCACAGCGCAGTTCCTGAACCGTCTCGAAGTCCGACAGCCCGGTCAGGCTCTGCAGTACCACCGTCGCGGCCAGCACCTGCGGCGGCAGGGACGGCCGCCCGTTGGCCGACGGATACATGTCCGCGAAGAACTCCGAGGGAAAGAGCGCCTCACGGTGCTCGGCCAGGAACGCGAACACGCTTCCCGCCGGGATCAACTCCCGGCAGGTCTCCCACACATCCGGCCCGACCGACTCACCGGCCCATTCCCCCTGCATGCCACAAGACTGGCCCCGGACCTACCGGTCCGGGGCCAGAACGCAAAAGATTTTCAGTGGCCTTCTAGCCAAACAGGTTCGGGCCCAGGGCTCCGTCAAGTTCCCTGGATGCGAGGGTGGTTGACGATCAGGGCTGGTAGAGGCGGGTAGCAGTGCAGGCACGGGGGTTCGTGATCATTGTGGTGACTAAGCCAGATGATCACGAGGATGTCCCGTGCCTGCCGTTGCATCTTCCCCTATCCCTGCCGTGCTGGAGACACGGCCCCGGCGTAGTTCTCCCTTGAGTTGTTCTGCCCCGGTTTGATGTGGCTGGTTGCAGGACGAGCGCGACTTCTGATGATCTTTCAGGTCTCTACGCCAAAAGATCGTCACAGGAGTCGCGCTCGTGCCCGTATCTTCGCCGATCCCCCCTGCCGTTGGCCAACTCGCCGACCTCGCCCTGTGGGAGGCCGAGCTCGCCACCGGCCCTGCGGCAGTGGAGTCCAAGCTGGTCAGCAGGTTGCGGCAGGTCCCGGACCTGCGCGCGAAGCGTGGCCGACGCCACGCCCTCGCGGTGATCCTGACACTGACCGCGTGCGCGACGCTGGTGATCGGCGGCGACTCGATCGCCGCGATCTGGCAGTGGGCGACCCGTGCCCCGCAAGCGAAACTGGCCCGCATCGGTGCCCGGTACGACCCGCTGGCCGGCCGCTACCTCGTGCCGAGCGAGCGCACCTTCCGGCGAGTGCTCGCCCATCTGGACGCCGACGCCCTGGACGCCGTGACCTGCGAATACACCACAGACCTCGCGCGCGGCACCGTCCCCGCGCCCGAGATCCCCGCCACCCCGGGACCGGTGGAACGCGAACAGCGCCGCGCCGCTCAACGCTCAGCCGAGCACCCGGTGCCGGACGGGCTGCTGCCGACCGCCGCCCTGGACGGCAAGGCCCTGGCCGGCGCCCGCACCGAGAGCGGACGGGTCTTCCTGGTCGGCGCGATCGACCACACCAGCGGCGCGGTCCTGGGCCAGAGGCAGGTCCCCGACAAGCGCGGCGAGGGCGAGGCCGCACGGGCCCTGCTCACCCGACTCGACCTGCCCGGAAGGGTGTTCACCCTGGACGCGCTGCACACCACGAAGAAGACCGCCCGCCTGATCACAGGCCCTCTCCACAGCCACTACGTCCTGATCCTCAAGGGCAACCAGCCCCTCGCCCACGCCGCCGCCCAGGCGCTGCTGACCGGCGCGGACGCCGACTTCACCGAGACCACCGCGATCGACGACGACCGCGGCCACGGCCGCACCGAACGCCGCACCCTGCGCACCGCACCCGCCGACGACACCCTGTTCCCCGGCGCATCCCAGGTCTTCCGCCTCCGCCGCGACACCGGCAACCTCGACGACGAATGGACCAGCAAGGAGATCGTCTTCGGCGTCACCAGCCTGCCGCCCGACCTCGCCGGCCCCGCTCACCTCAACCACTACGAGAGAACCCACTGGACTGTGGAAAACAAGATCCACTGGGTGCGGGACGTCACCTTCCGAGAAGACAACTCCCAGGTCAGGACCGGTACAGCACCCCGAGCCCTGGCCGGCTTCCGCAACCTGGCGATCAGCACCATCCGCCTCGCCGGACGCGCCAACATCGCCCACGCCCGCCGCGACCTCCTCCGCCACGAAGACGCCTTCGCCGTCTACGGCATCTGACCAACCACCACGGGACCGGACATCACACAACTACGCCGGGGCCGTGGTGCTGGAGAAGCTGGGTCCGCTGGATGCGGACCGGATCGCTGACCTGCGCCCCCAGGGCCCCGGCGAGTGCCTGGATCGTCCGGTTTGATCATGTGATGCCGTAGAGGGCGAGGGCGCGGGGGCGTTCGGTGTGGGCTCGTCGTCCGGCGGCGGTGTTGATGTAACCCGCGAGCTTGAGTGTGCTGCGGATCAGGTCGCGGAGGGCTGCGAGTACGGCGGGCGTGTTGTGGGTCCTGACCTGAGACTTGTCCTCGTTGAAGGTGACATCGCGGCACCAGTAAACGGTGTTTTCCACGGTCCAGTGCCCGCGAGCCCAGGACGCGATCTCGGCGGCGTTCGCTTCCTCGGCGGGCAGGTCGGTGATCGCGTAGACGGTCTCGCTGGACCACTTCTTCGCCCCTGTAGAGGCGGCGTCTGCGCTGGATGCGCAGGACCTGGGCCGCGTGCGGGAAGAGCAGGCCGTCGACGGTGACGACCTGCACGAGCCGCTGCTCGTGTCGGCCGTGGCCCCGGGCGTCGTCACGGTGGATCACGGGGATCTCCTTCCAGGGCAGGGCGTGGAGCTGACGGGCTTGTGCGCGTTGGTTGTTCTTGATGGTCAGCAGGTAGTGCGCGCCGCGTTCGTGCAGGTAGGTGGCGTGGTCGCGTGGGGCATGGAGTGCATCGGCGGTGACGATCGTCCCCGCGAGATCTGCGTCGTCGATTCCGTCGAGGAGAGGGGCGAACTCGGGGATTTCGTTGGTCTTCGCGCCGATCTCGCGGGAGGCGAGCGTGACGCCGTCGCCGTGGCGGACGGCGGACAGGACGAAGACCCGGCTGCCGTCCGGGCGGCGGGCGCCGCGCAGGCACTTGCCGTCCACCGCGATCGCCCGCCGCCGGATGCGTACCGGATCGGCGTGGGCGGCTGTCCGGTGGGCCCGGCGCTGTTCACGCTCGGTGCCGCCGTCGGGCATGACCGGTTCCGGCCGGCGGGGCCGTGGGGACAGCAAGGGCCGAAGGTAGCCATAGGCCGCCGCGCTGATCTCGCCGGGATCCAGGCGTCCCAGGACGCTGCGCAGAGTCTTCTCGCTCGGCACCCGGTAGCGGCCGAGGAGCGGATGGTAGGGCAGGCCGAAGGCAGCCAGTTCCTCCGGCGTCGCGCGTCGGCACCACTTCGCCGCCGCGGTGATCGAGTCGTGTCCGGACGGGGTCATAGCGCAGACCATCAGGGCCAGCAGCGAGGAGAGCCGGTAGCGCACCCCGCGCGCCCCTCTCGGATCGGTGACCGACTCGAACTCGACGATCAGGTCACGGACTTGGTCCTTGGCGGCTCCCTCGCCGAGGGCTTCCAGGCGGGGCACCGCGCAAGCGGGGGCAGCGACAGGGGATGATGGAGGAACGAACACGGCACCTTCGTGGATCTTGAAGCGGAGAGAACTCCATGATCCACAGGTGCCGTGTTCACCTGCTTCCCGGGCCCACCCTCCAGATCAACACCCCAGAACAGGATGTTCCCGACACTCGCCGGGGCCCTGCCTGCGCCCCTACCTCGAGTCGGTGCCCGATCCGCGTTCACGCCGGGGCCGCTGGTACTCACTGGTATCGGTCCTGCTCGTGTGTGCCTGCGCGGCCGTGTCCGGCGCGAAGAGCCTGGAGGAGATCGCCGAGTTCGCCGAGCGGGCCACGAACACCCTGCTGGCAACCCTCGGGATCCGCCGTCACCCGCTCGGCTGGCGGCGCGGCCCGAAACCGGTCACCATCGGACGCGTCCTCATGGCGCTCGACGGCGACGCCTTGGACCAGGCTGTGGGCGCCTACCTCGCTGACCAGCACCGCAAGTCCGCGTGCGTGGATACGCCGACTGTCCGACGGCGGCGGGTCATCGCCGTGGACGGCAAGGCGCCGAGGGGCTCGGTCCGCCTCGATGCGCCGCGCCGGCACCTGCTCTCGGCGGTCACGCACCACCCCGTCGCCACACTCGCACAGGTCGAGGTCGGTGCGAAGACCAACGAGACGCGGCATTTCAAGCCCCTGCTGGCACCGCTCCACCTCGCTGACGCCGTGGTCACCTTCGATGCACTGCACTCGGTGAAGGCCAACATCACCTGGCTGGTCGAGACGAAGAAGGCTCACTGCATCGCGGTCATCAAGACCAACCAGCCCACCGCGTACGCCCAGCTCGCCGCCCTGCCCCGGGCATCGATCAGCGTCCAGCACACCGCCTCCCGCGCCGCCCACGGACGGCGCGAGTCCCGCTCGATCAAGACCTGTTCCATCGCCGACAGCCTCGGCGGGATCGCCTTCCCGCACGCCCGCCTTGCCATCCGCGTCCACCGCCGCCGCAAGCCCACCGACAAGCCCGAGAGCCGCGAGAGCGTGTACGCCGTCACCAGCCTGGATATCCACCAGACCAGCCCCGCCGACCTCGCCGCCGCCATTCGCGGGCACTGGGGAATCGAGAATTCCTCCCACTACATCCGAGATGTCACCTTCGCCGAGGACGCCTCGACCGTCCACGCCGGCAACGCGCCCCGCGCCATGGCCACCTTCCGCAACCTCGCCATCGGCACCCTGAAGCTCCTCGGAGCCGACAACATCGCCAAGACCACCCGCGCCATCCGCCACGAACCCGAACGAGCACTCGCCATCCTGGGCATTACCAACAACCCCGGCACTCACGGAACTTGATCAAGCCCTGGCCCTTCTTGTCGAGTGTCTCGTACTCGGCGAGGATCCTCGCCTTGTACTCCGCGGAATACCGGCGCGGACCGGCTGAACGGGGCTCTACCTGCGGATCAGGGGTCCCGTGGTCGTTGATGCTGGCCACTTGGGCACTACTCCTTCTCCACCCTCAACCTCGTGTATTCAGCTACGAGGGCCGTCCGTCAGTGATGTGACGCCCTGATAGCGGAAGGGTGCCCCTGACCTGCGATGATCTGAACTTCCTAGATCAAGAACGTCGCAGAGTGGGGGCACCCAACAGGTGCAGGCTACCGAATGGGATCGTCGGCTCGTTGTGCGGGCCGACGGCAAGAACCTGGTCGGGCATGCGGGCGTGGTGCTGCTGCACCGGATCGCGGACCGGGTCGGGCTGACCCGCGCCCTGGCCGCCGCGCTGCCCCGCGGCGTCGGGCCGGGGTGGCGGGATCGCGGGATGGCCCTGGTCCAGCTGGCCTGCGCGATCGTCCTCGGCGCGAGGAATGTCCTGCAGGCCGAGCAACTGCAGCAGCACTGGAGGCCGTTCTTCCCCCGTCCGGTCTCGGACAGCACCCTGTGGCGCACGCTGGAAGCCATCGACGGCCCTGTCGGAGCCCGGGTGGAGCGCGTGCGCGCCGTGATACGGCGTGGGGTGTGGACGCTGCTCGCCCTGCGGCCCGGTGGGTTCCCGTGGATCTCGGTATGCGGGCGCACGCTCACCAACTGGTACGTCCTGGATCTCGATGCCACCTTGGTGACCTGCACCAGCAAGAAGGACGGCGCGGCCGGCACGTTCAAGGGCGGCTACGGACATCACCCGCTGGGCGCCTGGCTGGCCAATACCCGCGAGTGCGTGACCATGCTGCTACGGCCGGGCAACGCGGCGTCCAACGACGTCGCCGACCACAAGACGGTGCTGGCCGCCGCGCTGCGGCAACTCCGCTGCCGCTGTGGTCGAAGCTGCTGGTGAGGATCGACGGCGCGGCCTTCAGCCACGGCCTCCTTGAGCATCTGCAGGCGCTGACCACCAGCCGCCGCCGAGTGCGCTGGGTGACCGGCTGGGCCATCAATACCGCCGACGAGGCCGCGATCGCACTGCTGCCCGCGGACGTGTGGAACGACGCGCTGCGGCAGGACGGCGAGGTCCACGAGATCAAGGGCCCGGACGGACAGAAGGTCACCTACCAGGTCGCCGAGCTGACCGGGGTGCGCGACCTGAGCGGCTGGCCCGAGGGGATGCGGCTGATCGTGCGCCGGGTCAAGCCCTCGCGCCGCGATCTGAAGAAGCTGACCGCGTTCGAGCAGCGCACCGGCTGGCGTTACCAGATCGTCGCCACGAACATCCCCGCCCACCAGGGGCTTTCCGGGGTGTCCGGCTCCGGGCAGGTGTGGTTCGTCGATGCTCTCTACCGTGATCATGCCGAGGTCGAGGATCGTGTCAAGGCGATCAAGCGGATCGGCCTCGGGCTGCTGCCCTCGAAGTCCTGGCAGCTGAACGCCGCCTGGGTGCTGGCTGCCACTATCGCCGCGGACCTCGACGCATGGACCAGGCTCCTTCTCCTGCATGACGAGCCCGAACTCGCCGCCGCCGAACCGGAGACGATCCGCAGGAGGCTCTACCACCTGCCCGCCCGGCTCACCGCCCACGCACGCAGACGCACCCTCCACCTCGACCGCACCTGGCCCTGGGCGCCGGCGTTCGCCACCGCCTGGCAGCGGGCCACCCAGCTTCCGGCCCACACCTGACGGTCGGCCCCGCCCCGACGACAGCGGAGAGGAGAGGACCCGCAGCACCCTCGGGCCCGTGGAACCCGACGCCCCGCAGCGTCACGCGACGGCCCGTCCTCGAACGGCAGGGGACATTACGGGCAAACCGCCGAACCGACCGACGTCACACCGCAAGTGAAGAATCGAGGTCAATACATCGAATCATCCAGTATGCCTGACCCGCCCAAGAATGACAGAGAGGGGTCAACTTCTTCTGGGCAGTTGGCCAGAAAGCGCTTGGTCAAGATCATCTCATTCACCATACGATCACGGTGCGAACAATCGTTCGCCACTGGCGACTGGACTTATGTCCTCGGTGTAACCCGACGTGAAGGATTCATGGTGCAGAGACTCACCGTCACCCGTGCTCTGGTAGGCAAGACCGTGGCAGCCCTCGCGCTCGCTGGGGCTGGTGCGCTGCTGGCGGCGCCGGGCGCCTCGGCGACCAACGGCAACACGGTCAACAACTGTTTCGGCGCGTACTACACCACCTCGTGGCACCAGTACTGTCACACCGGCGGTGCCGCTGCGATCGGGCAGTGAGCCCTTCCCAGTAATGGATCATGACGTTGCGTGATCGTTCAGATGGTGCGGTCGTATTCGAGTTGGAGCAGGACGAGGGCTGCTGCGGCGATCTTCGTGATACGGCTGGGGTCGAGGCTGACCCTGCGCAGGGCCTTGAAGGTCGTCTTGAGCAGGGAGTTGGCGCGCTCGCAGACGCCGTGGATGCCGCGGATGACCTTGTTGTACGTCTGTTGCTCCTCGGTCAGCTCGCCTCCGGCGGGCTTCTTGAAGGGATGGCGGAAGCCGTCGCCGGCGTTCTCGTAGCCGAGGTCGACCAGGGTCGGCATGTCCAGTTCGGCCGCGATGCGGTTGAGTGCCTCGACCAGCCCGTGGTGGCGGGCGCAGGTGGTGTCGTGTTCCCGGCCCGGCCGTACGGGCGAGACCCAGATCGGCCAGCCGTCCGGGGTGGCGATGACCTGCACGTTCCCGCCATGGTGCTTGTGTTTTCCGGACCACCAGAGGTCTGCGCCGTTGGGGCCCGGGGCGGCGACGCGGTCCGTGCGGATGACCGTACCGTCGAGGTTCAGATGCGTCAGCCCGGCTGCCTTCGCACGCTCCAGCGCGGTGGACAGGTCCGGTGCGCCGGCGGCCAGGACGGCCAGTCCCTCGTGGAGATAGCGGTATGCGGTGGAGACCGACAGGCCGTTGTCGCGGGCGAGTTGGGCCAGCCGGGTGCCGTCGAGGAACCAACGCAGCACGAGCACGGCCTGCTTGAAGCAGCCCAGCGCGCGTCGCCCCTTGCGGGTCCTGGCCACGATTCGGTGGTCGCGCAGGAGACCGGCCAGGTGCTCGGCGGTGGACCGCCTCACATCGAGCACGGCGGTGTATGTGACACTGGTCGGCACGTGAGGCCCCTCGGTCGGATCTTTCTGTCGCAAGATGTTCCTACCAGGGGCCTTACGCCTGCCCGGACTTGGGGGATACCGCGGACCGCGCGACGCGCCTCCCGCTCACGGACGGTGGCCGACGGTTACTGGGAACAGCTCAGTACATATCCAAGGCCGACTGTGACCTTTCGGGCGATAAAAGCATCAACGTGTGGCGACACAAGGGGGACCGTTCGAAGGCTCCCGGTGAAGACTGCCTCTTTAAGGTGGAATACGTCGAGACCGTCTTCAAGTAGTCCATCGTGATGTGATGTGGGGCCCGGCGTGCTGCGCCGGGCCCCACATGACAAGGAAGGGAATCGGTCATCACAGTCCGTGTGAGAGGTCTGCGGCAGGGGTACGGTCGCAGGGTTGTGGTCAAAAATATGGACCTCGACATCGGTCGAGGTGTGACGGGGCTGCTCGGCCCCAACGGTGCCGGGAAGTCCACACTGTTGCGGACTCTCGCGACTGCTGCGCCACCTCAGGCGGGAACACTCGAGGTGAATGGCGTTTCAGTGGATGGTGAGCGCAGCGCGCGAGCGGCACGGTCAGGCATCGGCTACCTGCCGCAGGGCTTCGGCTTCGACCCGGGGATGCGCCTGCTGGATTTCGTCGTTTACGGCGCCTGGGTGCGCGGCATACGCAAGGAGACGCTGCGCTCCAAGGCTGTGGAAGCACTGCAGAAGGTGGACCTGGCAGAAGCGCATCGAATGCGCATGAAGCAGCTCTCGGGCGGGCAGCGGCAGCGCGCCGGCATTGCATGGGCAATCGTTGGGGAACCCGCTCTTGTCATCCTCGATGAGCCGACGGTCGGTCTCGACCCACGGCAGCGGCTTCACTTCCGCAAGATCCTCAGAGGATTGTCGGACGCCGCGGTCATCCTCAGCACCCACCTGATCGATGACGTGGATGCTGTGTGCGACCGGGTGCTGGTCCTCCAGAGTGGTGAGCTCCGGTATGACGGGAAGACCGCCGACCTCGTCCAACTTGCGTCCGACGGCATGCCGGGGGACACGCCGCTCGAGCGTGCCTACATGTCCCTGCTGCCGAAGGAGGACCGGGACCTGTGAGCATGCTTCTTCTGCACCTGCGGAGCTCCGTACTGCGCTGGTGGATTCTTCCGCTACTGCTTCTGGACCTGGCAGTGCTGTTCCTGAGGACGGATTACTGGATCGGGGTATGGCCCGAGACCGGCGCAGCGGCCCAGATGCCGGCGTACTTCCTGTCCCTTGCGGCGACCAGCGCCGCAGCCTGGATATCCGGCGCTCGCGCCCGTCGGAACCTGGATGAGCAGCTGTCCGTGTCTCACATCAATCCGCTGCGGATCGAAGCGTGGCAACTGGTCTCCGTGCTGGTGATCGTCTTCGTCCCTTACCTGGTAGGAGCAGCTGCTGCAGCTGCCGTGACCCTTCCACAAGGCGCTCCAGGCATCGGGCAGTTCTTCGCCTACGTCGCGCTGGGTGCTGCAGGGCTCATCCTGTCCATCGGTTGGGGATGGATGCTGGGGAGGATTCTGTCCGGGCGGTTTGCCGCATTGGTGGCGCTGCTGAGTTGGTTGATCGCGGGGTTCGCCCTTGGGGATACGACTGGCCTTCTGGAAGTCAGCGGCCCACCGACCAAGGAAGTCTCCGTATATGTGGTAGCTCTGCGATGCATCTTGGCCATGGTGTTCTGCGCGTGTCTGCTAGCACTTCCCTCTCGTGTCACTCGAGCCACTATGCGTCGGCCCCTTCCCCTGGCTGTGGTATCGGTGGTGACACTGGGCATGGTCACAATGTTGCTGGGCGCGCAGCCCGTCAGCGAGCGAGCCGTACCCCGGTCCGCGCCGTGCATCCAGGGCAAGGTGCAAGTCTGCTACTGGCCAGAGCACGAAAAGTACGTACCGCTCATGGAGAAGATCGCAACCCGGGCCGAGACTCTGCCCGCCACCTTCGTTCTCCCCAAGCGCCTGAACGAATACGGTCTCGAACGACACGATGTCAGGGTGAACGGCGTGCTCCACCGGCAAGTCGGTGGCGACTTCACCATCGCTGAGGGCAGCATCTGGTCACTTGCCTTCGACTTCTCCATCGCAATCTCTAGCGAAACACTCAAGGAGTGCAACTGGGATCGGGCACGAGCAGCGCAAGACGACCGCAAGATTACTTCCGTCGAGCACTGGTTGGAGGTGTGGCTGGCAGGCGGCGGCAGCCCCAACTATCAACTCGAGGGCAACGCCCCTATTGCTAAGGCGCGAGCCGTTGGTGCGCGGATAGCAGAAACCAAGTCGGAGAAGGAACAGTTCGCCTGGGCCTCGGAAGAGTTGGACGAGTTTCGTGCAAACTACTGCTGACCCTGGGCCCAAAGAGTCGGCGGTGAGCGGGGGCATCACCTCGTACCTTCGTCTGCGACGAGTCCTTGCAATTGTTCTGGCTGCCATTGTGGTGGGGCTGGTCGCGGCCAGTCTCGGAGAGTGGGCTGCTCCCGTGCCCACTGCCAGTGGGACTGCTGCGACGCAGCCCCGTCTGTGGCGCTTTCTCGCTCTGGCCGCTGGCACGCTGCCCGTACTTATCCTGCACAGCCCTCTGTCAGCACTTGAGCAGATTCCACTAGCCCGATTCCATCGTGTGCAATGGGCGGCCCTCAGTGCGGTGGCTGCGGCATGCTGGACAGCATTCCTCCTGCTTGCCGCGCTGACCCTCCCCGTGGACACCGTGGCACTCATGGCCCGCGCGCTACCAGGGTGGGCCGGTCTCGCCCTGCTTGCCGGGCGAATCAGCAGTTGGCGGACCGCCTGGATCGGACCACTGGCCGTGCTGTGCCCACTGATCTACTGGGGTACCCCGGGACACCAGGACGACCACCCTTGGTGGGAATTTACTTCTCGCCCCATCGATGACGTGTCAGCACTAACTGTGAGCCTTGCCATCGGCGCAGTCGGCCTGACCGCGCTGGCCGCCACGCCGTGGCGCACACGCCGGTTCATCTGGAACGCCAGGACGTAGAGAGTGGTTTTATCGACGAAAATGAAGGGGCCGACGAACGCCGATTTAGATCACGTCACCGCACTACGCTCGCCCCGCGACTCCAGAGCGGGACCACAGACCACCGGCGACGAGCGACGGTGCCACACACGTGACCCCCCTGCCGACCCGAACTAGTACTGCAACGGTATGTGACGGGACGGACACTGATCGCACAACGTTCTAATCTTTGTTCGAGGTGGCGAGAAGTTGCTACCAGAACGGGAAGATCATGACGACTGCACCCCCGCTCACCGAGGACGACCCGTCGGTGGCGATGTGTTCCAGCGACCAGGTAGGCCGATGCACGGTGTGCCATCGACGCACGCACCGGTACGGGCGCGGCGGGAACCCACTGTGCTCGTACTGCTTCACCGCACAGTCGGCCAAATGGGGTTCTGCTGTGAAGCACACGCGACTGTAGGCGCTCTGTCTGTGGCTGGCGGGTCAGCCCTGCGGGTACTGTCCGCCGGGGCTGAGGGGCCGTTAGTCTCCCGGCCATGACTGACTACGTGCAGGTCTCGACCGCTACGCCCGCCCGTGAGCAAGCCGTCAGCTTGGCCCAAGGGGCAGTCAAGGCGCGGCTCGCTGCGGGCTCGCAGATCATCGGCCCCGTCACGTCGGTGTTCTGGCACCTCGGAGAGTTCGGCGAAGGCGAGGAGTGGCGGCTGCTCCTCACGACGACCAGCGAGCGGTACCCGGAGTTGGAGCGGTACCTCCTCGACGCGCACCCGTGGGACAACCCTGAGCTGATCGCCACGCCGATCACGGGGGCGGCCCGCTGCCTGGAGTGGATCAAGGGCAGCGTGAGCCCCGCGTCGTCTTAGACGGCGGCTCTCTCCAGCAGGTGACGGACGGCCGGAACGTCCCGGTGCTGGCCCAGCTGCGCCAGTACCGGGGTGAGTCGTTGACGGGGGCGTACAGAGGCCACGCCGCTGGACAGCTCCAGCGCTCGGCCGGTCACCGCGGCAGCCTCCTCGATTTCCCCGGCCGTGAGGTAGGCGTCCGCGAGCCACGAGAGGTAGAGCGCCTTGTCTCGGGCGTGGGCATCGTCGTACCGGCCCAGGGCCTTCGTGAGGACAGGGACGGCTCGAAGGGGGCGGCGTAGCTCTGTCCAGCAGCGGCCGGTCATGATGTCCAGCTCTGTCCGGTCGACCCAGGCGGCCCAATCCGGCTGCTGTTCGCCGTGCTGCTGCTCGTCCAGGGCGGTGTGCGCGGCGGCGAGGGCTCGTTCCGTGTCGGCTGGCCGGTTGGCGACGGCGCATGCCCAGGCCATCCGCTCGTACAGGAGAGCCCGGACGCTGGCAGGCGCGCTGTCGGTGATGGCGGCGCAGCTGTGGGCGGCCATCACGGCGGCCTCGTCGCGGTCAGCGGTCTGGTAGGCGAGGAACGCGAAGCCGTTGCCGAGGAGGTCACCGTCGTCGGCCTCGCGGGCTGCCGCCAGGCTCTCCTCGTACAGGCTGCCGGCCTCGGCCGGGCGGCCCCCGTCGAACGCGGCCCATCCGGCTTGCTGGGCTTGCTCGGCGAGGAGGGACAGCAGGCTGCGGCGGGTGTCGGGGGTGGTGCTGGCGGTGCGGAGCAGGCTCTTGGTGGACTGGTATTCGCTGAGGTAGACGCGGTAGGTGTCGCCGCCGCCGAGGATGTCGTCGAGGCGGCGCAGCCGCGCGGTGCGGGCGCGGAGCTGGGCGACGTCCCCGGAGCCGATGTGGTCGGGTGCAGGGGCTTGGTGGAGGGCAGGTAAGGCGGCGGCCAGGCCGGCGGAAGCAGCGGCTTGTAGGACGGTTCGGCGGCGCACGTTGGTTCCGATCTCTCTGCTGTGTGTGTCCGCAGGAAGGCCGGCCTCCCATGGGCGGCGAGCCAGACCGACCATGTGCCCTGGGACGCGTAGCGCGTCCGCGATCTGTACGACTTTGTCGAAGGTCGTGATTCGGCCGGTGCCTCGAGCGAGGCTGCCTACCCGTTCCGGCTTGATGTCGCACTCGGCGGCGATCCGCGAGTAGCTGATCCCGGCCCGTTCACGGGCGAGCCGGAACACTGTTCCGAAGTCGTGGGCAGCCAGGGAGCGTTGCATCTCCTCCTCTTCGAGGAGGTCGAGGGGGAGTGCGGTTGGGGGTTGGTAGATCATGCGGCACTTCCTGCTCGCCTGAGTCTGCGGGATGACTGCTTGAGGTGTGTACCCATCATGGGGATACCCGGCTGCGGGATGCGCGACATCCGCTGAAAAATCACCCTGGGCGTGAAAAGCCCCGGGACCGTGGTGTCGGTCTCCGGGGCGACGACTGCCAAGGAGTCGCCATATGGGTGAGCGTACCCAACTCGCAGCAGATCAAGAGGCGTTGGAGAGATTGGAGCAGGCGGATACTGGGCTGCCTGCGCGCCAGGAGCTGGAGGCGGGCGAGGTACCCAGCAACGACAGTCGGGTCGTGGAGGAGCCCGCCGTGGTGGCGCTCCTGGAGCGACAACTTGCGGCCGCCCGCTGGCTCCTCGGCGCCGCTGAGGACCGGGACCTGGCCCGCACGCAGTGGGAGAAGGCCGACGGCGTGGCGCTCCTGGCGTGCGGCGGCACCCTCGGCGCCGTACGGGTCCCGGCCTGCCTGGTGTGGGCAGCGGCCGGGACGGAGGACCTGGAGGAGGTGGACGCCTTCCTCCGCCGGTGGTTCATCCGCGGCGCGGTGTTCATGGACCTCCACTCCCTCCTGTACTACGTCCTGGTGCCCGGGGCGACCGCCGCAGAGTGGACGGACGGGGAGTTCCCCGGAGTCGAATACCTCGGCCGGGACCACTACCTGGGCGTGCCCGCGGTCCGTCTCACGGAGGCGCGCGGGCGCTCGTACTGGTGCGTCCCCATGGACGGCCCCGGTGACCTCTGTTACATGGGCGAGGTCCTGCAACTCCTCAAGCAAGGCCAGGCGGCCCGTCAGAAGACGCCGTGAGGCCGGACAGCCCGGGGGCAGGTCCTCTACGCCATGGCCCTGGCCGCCCTCATGGGCGCCCTGGTAGTCGGCATCGCCTCCCGGTAGCCCGGCCCCGCACCAAGACCGGCACGGCCGCCCTGTACCCCGGCGGCCGTGCCCTCCAGCCCGCCCCCGACCCGATGCCCCTCCCGGGCCGCGGGTGGCCCCATGGCCCGGCACACCCGCTCCTCAACGCTGGGTGTGCCGGGTCTCCAACCCCGTCCACGCACAGGAAGGCTCATCGTGCTCCCTTCGGCCCCGCCTGGCGTCGTCCCGTACGTCACCGCGCGCAGCGAGGAACGGCTCCTGCCGTGCCCGCTCATCCGCCGCCGCGTGGGGGACGGGATCGCGTACACGGACGAGACAGCGTACGACCGGGACAGCTTCGGTGCTCCGTGGGTGAGGCCCCAGCTCCTCCCCAAGCGCCGGCGCGGGGAGCCGCGACTCAAGGACATCCACCCGTACCGGCAGCGCCGGGCGATGGCTCACATGCTGTGCCAGGTCTGCGCCCGCGCGCCAGAGGACCCGGACGGGCCGCAACTCTTCCTCTTGCGGGACACCAACGGCCCGATCCGGGAGGAGGAGCGGACCGCGTCCCCGCCCGTGTGCGTGCCGTGTGCGGGTATCGCCGTCCAGGAGTGCCACGCCCTTCGGGGCGGCCGGTGGGTGGCGGCGTGGGCGAGGCACGCACCGGCGTGGGGCGTGTACGGCACGATCCATGACCCGGTGTCCCTCCAGCCGCTCCCCGGCCGGTACATGGAGCTGGTGGAGTACGGCTCCCCCTGGCGGCCTGGACGATGGCGGCGCGCCTGGTGGTCGAGCTCCACGGTGTGACGCCGGCCGACCTGGAGCGGGAGTGGGCGGTCCTCGGGCGGGATCGCCTGGAGGAGGAATTCGCGCGGGTCGCGGAGCGAATAGCCGCCTGACCCTATAGACCCCCGCCCCGGGGTCGGCTTCACACCGAGACCGGAGGTTCAAGGCGGCCGGACGTCCGCACCTATCAGGGGCGCCCGTGCTGGCCCTGGGGCGGGTTTTTGGAGGCCGGATAGCGCGGCAGGCCAGCCCTGTACGTGACCGTCCTCCGTGTCCTACCACTCATCCCCATCGGGAGGAATCCATGCAGTCCAAGACTCCGAACACCTCGGCGGCACCGCAGGACGGCGACGAGCTTACCAGGCCCGTGGTGGTCGCCGTGGACGTGGAGGACGAGGAGTAACCGCTCCTCAAATGTGACCGGGCGTCCCTCCCCTCGGGCCTTGAAGGGTCCGAGGGGAGGGGCGCCGCCCTCGCTCCAGTGACCTCTAAGGGGCTTCATGATTCACGTGTTCGTCGGGCCGACGCTGCCACGGTCCGAACCGGTGCTGACCGCGCCGGGTGTCCGGGTGTGGCCGCCGGTGGTGCATGGCGATCTTTTCCAGGTGACCATCCGTAAGGGCGACACGGCGGTGATCATCGACGGGGTGTATCACCAGGCGCCTGCGCTGCGGCATAAGGAGATTCTGGCCGCGATGGGCCGGGGAGTCCGGGTGATCGGGGCGGCGAGCATCGGCGCGCTACGGGCAGCCGAGCTGGCGCCGTTCGGGATGCTCGGGGTCGGCAGCGTCTTCACGGCCTACGCCCGTGGAGACATCGACGGTGACGACGAGGTGGCGGTCGGGCAGGCACCTGACGGCGAGTGGGCCGCGCTGTCCTGGCCGTTGGTCAACCTCCGGCACGTCGTGCAGCTTGCCCAGTTGGCCGGGCTGCTCGATGGCGAGCGGGCCTCCGCCTTGCTGGCTGATCTCCGCGCGGTCTACTACCCGCAGCGCACCACGGGCGCGGTGCACGCCGTCTGCCGCCGCCGTGGTGAGCACGAGTTCGCCGGGTGGCTGGCCGAGCAACGGGAGCGTGATCCGGGCTTTGGCGACGTCAAGCGCGCCGATGCTCTCGCCGCTGTGCGCACCGCCCTGGACGGCTGGACGCCCCGGGCAGAGGCCCGACTTGCGCCTGGCACCTGGGAGTCGCCCTACTTCTGGCAGTGGTCCAACGCGTTCGCCTGCAGCCGTATCGACGGGCGAACGCTGTTCACCCGGGACCGCCTCCTCTATCAGCAGGTGTGCGGCCCGACGTTCCCGCAGACGTGGATGGCCTACCTGACGTGTCGCTCCCTGCTCCCGCCTGGCGGAGGCTGCGGCCGGCCGCTGGAGGAGCGACTGGCCGAGATCACCGGGGACCTGGCCGCCCATCAGGTGTTCCACCCGACGCTGGATTTACGGGATGAGACGGCCGTGAGCCTGCTGTTGGCCGACGAGACCCGCGAGGACCAGCAAGCGGTCGCCCGGTACGCCGATGCCCTCACTGCCGCCCGCCGGAGCCGGCCCGGGTTCTCCACCGCGGCGGTACGTGACGACCTCACGCTCCGGATGCTCCTGGAAGCGTGGCGGTGCCCTGAGGACCGCCTCGACGAGGAGGCGTCCGCCCGTGGGCTGGTCTGCGCGGCGCGCGCCGCGCAGGCGGCGAAACGGATGGTGCCCGGATTCCTGGCCGAGCAGAAGGAGGCGGCCCACAGTGTGCGGTGACGGCTTGGTGGAGCTGCCGGGCACGGTACGCGCTCGGTCCCCTGAGGAGACGTGGCAATTGGTGGCCGGGCGGCTGCCCGCGTTCGGTATCACCCGGGTCGCCCGGCTGACCGGCCTGGACTGCATCGGGCTGCCGGTGTGGACGGCGATCCGGCCCGCCTCCCGGACCCTGAGCACATCCCAGGGCAAGGGCGCCACAGACCTCCTTGCGCGGCTGTCGGCCGTGCTGGAGGCGATCGAGTTGTGGCACGTGGAACAGCCGCTCCCCATCGTGGCGTACGGCCCGGCGGAGGAGGTGGCCCCCGGCTGCCCGGTGGCCGCGCTGCCGCTGACCGTCCCCTACGAGGAGTGCGCCCTTGCCCGGGTGGTGTGGGAGTGGACACCCGGCACCGGCCTGGTGAGCGGGGCGAAAACGCTCCTGCCCGTGGACCTGGTCCGCCGGCGGGCGCAGCGCCCCGAGTGGTGCCCGGATCTCCTGCGCGCGACCAGTACCGGCCTGGCCTGCGGCAACACGAGGGGCGAGGCACTGTTGCACGCCTTGCTCGAGGTCGTGGAGCGGGACGTCCTCTACCGGGACGGGCAGTCCGGCGGGCAGCAGCGGACGCTGATCGACCCCAGGACGGTCGAGGACCCCTACGGCCGGGAGATCGTCGACCGGCTGACGGCCGCGGGGATAGCGGTGGAACTGGCCCTCGTTGACGGCCCGTACGGGCTGCCGGTGTGCCTGGCCTACCTGTGGTCGGAGGACCTCCCGGTCGTGTTCGCTGGTGGAGGCTGCCACACCACCCCGGTCATCGCGATGACCCGGGCGGTGACCGAGGCCGCCCAGTCGCGGCTGACGGCCATCGCCGGGACCCGGGACGACCTCGCCAGCGATCCCGCCCCGCTCGACGTCCTGTCCTTCCGCCCGGCACGGACCGAGGGGCTTGCCCCGTGGCCGGAGGCGATGGCCCGGTTCTCCTCGGTACGAGGAGGCTTCGCCGACCAAGCCGGGCAGGTGGCGCGGCTGGTCGAGGACGTCACCGGTCATGAGCCGGTGGCCCTGGACCTGTCCGACGAGGGCGATCCCATCCACGCCGTCCAGGTGATTTGTCCCGGCACCCGCTCGCGGATCAGGAGGGCGATGCCCCGATGACACACCCCACCACCACCCACGACACCGCGCCGCCTGTGTCCACGGCCGCCGCCCAGTTCGACGCGTTCCACGCCGCACGGGCGCGCACCACGCTGGTCGCCAGCCTCTACGCCGCGGCGCTCGGGGAGGACTACCCGGCAGAGGTCGCCGCCTCCAGCTCCTGTGACTGGCCCCTCCTCGGGCTGATGACGGCCCGGCTGCGGATGCGGCCCGGTCAGCTCCTCGTGGACGCGGGATGCGGCACCGGCGGCATCGGGCTGTGGCTGGCCCGGGCCCTCTCCGCCCGCCTGCTCGGCTTCGACCTCTCGAGCGTCGCCGTCGCTCAGGCCCGCGGCCGCAGCGGGCAGTTCCTCCCCACCGGGCGGGCCGCCTTCCGCGTCGCCGGGCTGGAGGCCACTGGGCTACCGGACGGCTGCGCTCACGGCGTGGTCTGCGTGGATGCCCTCAGCCGCGCTGCGGACCGGGGCCAGGCCGTGCGTGAACTCGGCCGGATCCTGGCGCCCGGTGCCCGGCTGGTCCTCACCCGGGCACTGCGGCGCGGGGCCGAACCCGTCTGGGAGGAGCAGGCCCGCGTCGCCGGGCTCATCGTGGAGCACGTCGACGAGCGGCCCGACGAGCCCGATATGTGGGGGCGGCTCTACCGGCAGTGGATCAGCCACGCCGACGAGCTACGGCGCGACCTCGGCGACGTCCAGGCGGAGCGCATGCTCGGCGAGGCCCACCGGATACTGCCCGCGCTCCCCGGCCGCCGCGCGGTCCTCCTGACCCTCCGACGGCCCGCAACCTCACCGGCCGAGCCCGGCGCGATCGATATGATGACCCGGCCCGGTCGGCGCCCCGACGACGGCCCCGCCCCCAGTGAGAGGACCACCCGATGAGCCAGCCCCGCGCCCGTGCGGCGGTGTTCTCGGCCGGCTCCTGGGGCACCGCCGTCGCCAAGATCATGGCCGACGCCGGCACCGACGTGATCGTGCACGCCCGCCGCAGCGAGATCGCCGACGCGATCAACACCCGCCGCCGCAATCCGGGCTACTTCCCAGATGTCGACCTGCCCGCCTCCCTGACCGCGACGACCGATCCGGCTGCAGCGCTGGAGGGCGCCGACTACGTCGTGCTGTCCATCCCCGCCCAGTCCCTGCGGGCCAACCTTGCTGACTGGGCACCGCACATCCCCAGCCATGCCGTGATCGTGTCGCTGATGAAGGGCATCGAGACGGACACCGGGTGGCGAGCGAGCCAGGTCATCGCGCAGGTGACCGGCGTTCCCGCCGACCGGATCGCGGTGCTGTCCGGGCCGAACCTCGCCCGCGAGATCATGGAAGGCCAGCCCGCCGCCGCGACCATCGCCTGCCCCGACGAGGACGCCGCGCGCCGCTTCCAGAAGGCCTGTCACGCCTCGTACTTCCGCCCGTACACCAGCACCGACGTGATCGGCTGCGAGATGGGCGGTGCGGTGAAGAACGTCATCGCCCTCGCGGTCGGTATCGCCGTCGGCATGGGCCTGGGCGACAACGCCACCGCGGTGCTCATCACCCGCGGCCTGGCGGAGACCACCCGCCTCGCGGTCCGCATGGGCGCCCACCCTGCAACGCTGGCCGGACTCTCCGGCCTGGGCGACCTGGTGGCCACCTGCTCGTCCCCGCTGTCCCGGAACCGCACCTTCGGCACCCGCCTCGGTCAGGGCATGACCATCGCGGAGGCGACGGCCGCCACCCGGCAGACCACCGAGGGCGTGAAGTCCGCCACCGCGATCCTCGACCTGGCCCACGTCCACGATGTGGAGATGCCTATCACCGAGGTGATGGCCGCCCTGCTGCAAGAGAAGATCAGCCTCGACGAGGCGGCGGCCGCGCTGATGCAGCGGCCTCCCAAGCCTGAGCGCTGACCCCGGAGCGGCCCCGCCTGCGGGCCACTCGCCCATACCTTCACCCTCCCTGTTCTCGGAGGCTTCCTCATGCACGGTTTCGTGCTGCCCGCTGTCCAGGCCGCCGTCACGGTCGCCCTGGTCGTGTGGATGGTCACCGGCTTCACACCACTACCCGGCCGCTGGATGCGCTGGAAGATGTTCTGCCGGGCCACGTTCACGATCATCACGCTCACCGGCACCACCAAGGACGGCCGTACCGAGCCGGTGAACGTCTACGACTGGTTATCTCCGGGCTCGTTCATCCTCGGCCCGCCGCAGCTCCAGACGATCGTCAACCACCTAGTGGCGTCCGGCCGTTACGCCAGGGTCGACGGCCACGGCCGCGTGCTGTCCGCGCACGGCGAGCAGCCCGTCGAGGTCAGGAACAGCCGTGTGGTTCTTTGACGCCCTCGCCTCCGGGTTCCAGCACCCCACCGACCCCGCGCGCTTGCAGGCCTTCCGGATCGTGTTCGGGGCCGTGATCACCGCGAGGTTCGCGCTCTCCTTCGGTCAGGGCGGCTGGGACCGCCTCACCCCCGGCTCGCTCAGTGCCCACGTGGCCGAACAGCGCTTCGGCCCGGCGCGCGCCCGGCTGCTGGTCGCGGTCTACCGGCCTGCGCTGATCGTCCGCACCGCCGCGGCTGTCGCCCTGGCCGTCGGCGTCGCCCCCCGCCTGGCGCTGCTGCTGGTCCTGGCCGGGGCCGCGATGGAGTTGCTCTACCTCAAGAGCCCGAACGCCGTCCGCTACACCCTGCTCACGGGGGCCTGCCTGCTGCTCGCCGGGGACCTCGGCACCGGCCTGCACATCGCGCATGGCTCCAGCACGGCGAACACGTGGGCGCAGGTCCTCATGGTCGTGGTCACCACGGACATCTATTGGAACTCTGCTTGGCAGAAACTCCGGTCCCCGCAGTTCTGCAGCGGGCTGTACCTCGCGCAGTGGGTGCACGTCTACAGCCAGGTGCGCGAGCGGCTCCCCTATCGCCGCCAGTACGCCGTCCCCGGCATCGTCCGCCGCTACATGGGCAACCTCACCGACCGCGACGTCCGCCTGTGGCGGCTCGTCTCGGCAGTCGTCATCGCCTTGGAGATCGCACTACCGCCGGCGCTGCTCGTTGAGCAGACGATGCCGTACGCCGTCGCCGCCGGCATCGGGATGCACGTCGCCTTTACGTGCCTGAAGCCTCGTCAACTCATCACGTTCTCAGGCCTCACAGTCGGCACGTACCTGGGCTTCGCTGCATGAGGCGCGGCACCCGTGAGTGAACGGCAGTGGGCCCGGCCTCCGCGGGTGGGGAGAGACCCGGCAGTGGGAGGCCGCCCATGCCAAGCTGCGCGCCGCGTATCCGGCGGTGCGTGGCGTTCCGTTGTAACCGATTCCCGGAAGGAATGGATCATGGCTGCTCACGCCGTACGCCTGGAGAGCGCCGGCACGTCCGTGACCGTCGTCTCGCCCGAGCGGGCCGTCACCGACTGGTCGGCCCGGTACTTCGGCTCGTGGTGGAAGGCGGCCGAGGTGCCGGCGGAGGGTGTCTGCGCCGGGCCCCTGGTCACCGCGACCGTGGACGGCGACCGGTACGACGACGTGTCGTTCGCGGTGACGCAGGCCCCCCACACGAGCACCGCCTACGCGCGGGCTCAACTCCTCGTCGCCCGTGATGTTTCCTCGGGTGTCATCCGGGCCGTCGGGCCGGAGCAGGGCCTCGTCTACCGGTCCGAGCCGGGCACGGGACGGCTGGACGTCATCGGTCGCGACACCGAGGGCGTCGCCACGGCGACCGCGCGCCTGGCCCGCGAGGTGATGCGCGGTCAGCTACTGCGGGACGGGTGGGCGGTGCTGCACGCCTCGGCTGTCGTGACCGAGGACGGCCGCACCGTGTTGACGTTCGGCAGCAAGGGCGCGGGGAAGACGACCACGGCGCTCGCCCTGGTGGCCCGTCACGGGCTCGGGCTGCTCGCGAACGACCGCGTGTTCGTCCGGCCCAACGACCGCGGAGGAGTGGATGTCCTGCCGTGGCCGGCGGCCGCCGCGGTCGGTCTCGGTCTGATGGAGGCCCTCGGCTGGTTCAGGATCGCCCGCGCGGGGCTGGAGTGCGGCGACGCGCTCCACCCGACGCAGGATGAGCGAGTCACTCAGGCGCTCCTCGCGGGGGAGCGCACGCCGTTGTGGGAGCGCGGCAAGGAGCTGAAGGCGCAGGTGTTCCCGCACCAGTTCACGAGCTGGTTCGGGGTGCCCCTGGCGACCGAGGGCGAGGCCGCGGCCCTGGTGTTCCCCCGCATCGAGGCCGACGCGGCCCCGGCCGAGGAGGACACCAGCCGCACCCTGAACGAGGCGGACTTCATGAGCGGGGCGACCGAGGACCGGTACCCGGACGTGCTCGGTCTGGTGGGGGTGGACGGGGGCGGGGCCGAGGCGTCCCGCCGGGAGGCCGCCCAGCGGCTGGCCGCGCTGCCTCACCACGGTGTGGTTCTCGGCCACGACATCGGCGCGAATGCCGAGTTCCTGGCCAAGACGCTCGGGCTCTGACCCGCTGAAGGGGAGGGCCCGCCCGCCGGGCCCTCCCGAGGCGGGCAGCTGCCTTCCGGCTCCTGACGGGCGGGTGACACCGCAGGCCCTGGTGAGTTCGCGCCGGGGCCTGCGGCGTGCGCGCGGCGTGGGTAGCGTGCGGTCATGCGCTTTCACTGGGGCTGGATCGAGCCCGTGATGCTCGTGCCGTACGTGCCCACCCTCGGCCCCGCGCGCTGAGGGGACCCGCTCCACGACCTCCTGGAGGCCGTGGTCGAGAACGCCAGCACCGGCCGCTTCCTCCCGCATGACAAGGACCGCCGCTGGGGCGGGAGCAAGGCCGAGCGTGTCTTGGTCGATGCCATCGAACACGACCAGCATCGGACGCTCATTCCCACCTTCACCGAGCGCGGCGGTGGTGTCGTCAAGGTTCACGTCTACGGGGCCACCCTGTCGGCCGGCGCGGACCTGGCACGTAAGCTCGCACCCCTTCACGGCGCCGCCCGGGCCCGGGTCGTCTGGTTCCTCGGGCCTGACCAGCCCGACGCGTACGCCCGGGGAACTCGAGTTCAGCTCAAGGACTTCGAGAGCGGGCCCGGGGCCGCGCCCGGCGTGCCGGTCCAGGAGTACAAGGAGCTGCCCGAAGAGGCCGGGTTCGAGGTGTTCGCCACGGCGATGGTCGAGGGCGGTTTCGCGTTCCTGTACGACCGGATGCGGGCCAGCGCTGTCGGCCCTGTCCTCACCGTGCTGCACGACGGCCGCGTGGTCGGCGCTATCGGGCCCATGGAGACCATGGCCGACGCCGGAGGCCGGGCACGACTACTGCCCCAGTACTTCGGCGTCCTGCCCTTCCACCGCGGGCGCGGCTACGGACGGGCCCTGTGGCGCGCAGCGATGCACTGGGGCCACCAGCACGGCGCGGCGTACCAACTCCTGCAGACCGAGGTGGGAGGAGCCTCGGATTGGCTGTGCATTGCGGAAGGACTGTCGTCCCTGGGGTTCGTCAACCAGGCCGACGTGTGAGCCCGGGTGATCATTTGGAAGACGTCGGGCGGGCTTCCCGGGCCCGGCCGCCCCCTGAGGAAAGGACCCCGCAGTGAGCCAGCACCATTCCGTCCGTGCGGCAGTGTTCTCGGCCGGGTCCTGGGGCACCGCCGTGGGGAAGATCATGGCGGACGCCGGCACGAGCGTGATCATGCATGCCCGGCGCCGTGAGATCGCAGACGCGATCAACTCGGCGCACGTGAATCCTGGGTACTTCCCGGACGTCGAGCTGCCCGCCGTCCTGGCTGCGACGACCGACCCGGCCGCCGCGCTCGCTGAGGTGCCCCGGAGTTTCCGGACAGGGACCCAATAGGGTTGTTCTGTCAAGGAAATGAGGAAGTTCGAAGTGGCGCCACCCAGCAAGTACACCCCGGAGTTTCGTGAGGAAGCCGTCCAGATGGCACTCCGGTCCAGCAAGACCATCTCGGAGACGGCCCGCGAGCTCGAATTGAACTCGGAGGCACTCCGGGGCTGGGTGAAGAAACACCAGAAACGGAACGAGCCAGCTGCCGGTGCACCGTTGACGGGTCTTCGAATTTAGTCGGGGAGGGCCGCCCGTGACCTGTACCGCCGGTTGCCGAGAGTGACCGTCGTGGGTGCGTGAGGGGTGAACGCAGACCGCCCGCGCTGCTTGTGGATCATGACTGGTGTCTAGACAGCCGATCTTCAAACAGACACGGGCGGCATGGGCCACGATACCGGCGCGACGGCGCTGTTCGATCTGGAGGGGGTCGCGGTGGCCGAGGTCGTCCGCGACGAGGACGGGATACGTACGGTGCGTCTGGTGACCACGGACCCGGCGGCGCGGGCCTGCCCGGCGTGTGGGACCTTCGCCACCCGGGTCAAGGAACGGGCCGTGACGCGGCCTCGTGACCTCGCCCATGGCGGTGGCGCGGTACGGATCCGCTGGCACAAACGGCGCTGGCAGTGTCGTGAAGATGCCTGTGAGCGGGGCTCGTTCACCGAACAGATTCCCCAGATACCCGCACGGATGCGGCTCACCGAGCGGCTGCGGACCGCGTGCGGGCAGGCCGTGGCCGACGGCGGACGCACCGTGGTGCAGACCGGCCGCGACCTGGGGCCGTCCTGGCCGGTCGTCATGCGCGCCACCCGCACCTACGCCGAGCGCCACCTGCCCGCCGCACTGCCGACGACCGAGGCGATCGGGATCGACGAGACGAGGCGGGGCAAGCCGGTATGGAAGCAGAACCCGGACACGGAGAAGTGGGAGCTGGTCGCGGATGCCTGGCACATCGGCTTCGTCGACGCGATCGGCGGACGCGGCCTGTTCGGCCAGGTCGAGGGCCGCAACGCGGACTCGGTCGCCGACTGGCTCAGCGCCCAGCCCGCCGCCTGGCGCGAACACGTGCGCTACGTCGCCATCGACCTGTGCGCCACCTTCCGCGCCGCAATCCACCGCGCCCTGCCCCACGCCACCGTCGTCATCGACTGCTTCCACATCGTGCAACTCGCCCAGCGCCACCTCGCCGACCTGCGCCGACGCCTCACCTGGAAACAGCACGGCCGCCGGGCCCGCAAGGGAGACAGCGTCTACACCGTCCGCAAACTCCTGCGCCGCAACAAGGAAGACCTCACCGGAGAACAACTCGCCCTGCTCAAGGTCGAGTTGGAGTACATGGGCACCTACGGCCGTCAGATCTACGCGGCCTGGCAGGCCAAGGAACTCCTGCGTGACCTCCTCGGCCTGGCCGTCCACCGCACCCACGTCACCCCCGACCGCTCCGCGATCTCCGCAGCCCGCCACCGCTTCAACGCCCACGTCGCCGACCACGCCCACCTGCCCGAACTCGTCACCCTCGCCGAAACCGTCGATCAGTGGTGGAACGGCATCGAGGCATACGTCCTGACCGGGATCACGAACGCCGCCAGCGAGGGCAACAACCGCGTCATCAAGCTCGACGCGCGATGCGCCTTCGGCTATCGCAACCGCGCCAACCAACGCCTACGGTCACTCTGCGCGACCACGAGACGAGCCCGCCGCGAGGGGGTCCCCGACTAACTTCGAAGACCCCCGTTGACGCTCGATGAGCGGGCGCGCTTGAAGGAACAGGACCGGCGCATCCGTGAACTGGAGGCGGAAGTCTCCTTCTTGAAAAAAGCCGCAGCGTACTTCGCGAAGGATCCCCGGTAGCGAGCAAGTACGAGTTCATCGAAACGATGCGGCTCGGCACAGCGGAGTGCGCGTATTCCGTCGAGTTCATGTGTGAACGGCTCGGCGTGTCCAAGTCTGGCTATTACGAATGGCGGAACCGTCCCAATTCTGCGACGGTCCAGCGGCGCGAGGAACTGAAACTGCTCATCAAGAAGGCATTCGACATGTCCGACAGCGCCTACGGCTACCGGCGCATCCACGCCCAGCTCGCCCGCTGGGGCCACACCGCCGGCCTGGAGCTGATCCGTATGCTGATGCGTGAACTGGGCCTGGTGCCCTGCCAGCCGAAGCCGAAGCGGTGGTCGCTCACCAAGGCCGCCGCGGGCGCCGTGCCGGATCTCGTCGGCCGCAACTTCACCGCCGACGCCCCCGGCGAGAAACTCGTCGGCGACATCACTTACATCAAGACCGGAGAAGGGTGGCTGTATCTCGCGACCGTCATCGACTGCTGCACGAAGGAAGTCATCGGCTACGCGATGGACGACCACTATCAAACTCCCCTCATGTCCCAGGCAATTCGCAACGCGGCACGGAACAGGAAACTCGCCGACGGCGCGATATTTCACTCCGATCGCGGGTCGAACTACATGTCAGCAGAGTTCGCGGCGACGCTGAAGCGGTTCAGGATCCGCAGATCTTCCGGGCGTACCGGGGTCTGCTTCGACAACGCCATGGCCGAATCGTTCTTCGGGGCCTTGAAGAACGAGCGGGTTTCCCGCGTGACTTACCTGGCCCGAGAGGCCGCCCGACAGGACATCACTCGATACATCGAACTCTGGTACAATCACAAGCGCCTCCACTCGGCTGTTGGTTACCGCCCGCCGCGAGAAGTCCACGCCGAATACACGGAGTTGCACATAGCCGCGTGAAATAGACGGTCAGCTCACTGTCCGGAAAACGCGAGGCCCCTCAGTGAACCCTTCTCGGTAACGTCTCGTGACGGTTTGTGATCTTCGTTCAGGTGGTGCGGCCGTGTTCCATCTGGAGCAGGACGAGGGCGGCTCGGGCGATCCGGGTGATGCTGCCAGGGTCGAGGCTGACCCGGCGCAGAGCCTTGAACGTGACTTTGAGCAGGGCATTGACTCTGTTGCTCAATTGCGGAGAGTGACGCCGACCTGTCGACGGGGCGCGTGGAACGGGCCTCGCGAGGAGGCGGTCCGGCCCCTCTCGGATGCGGTGCGTGACCATCCCCCGAATTGAGCAGCAGAGTCGGCATTGACTCTGCTGCGCAATTACCCGGCGTGATGACGCCGTGCCGATACGGCCTTCAGAGCGCGTCGCAGATGCAGGCAGGCCGGGCGCGGCCGAGCCCTGAAAGCATGGCACGTGATCGCTCGCCGAATTGAGCAGCAGAGTCGGCATTCGCGCGCTCGGCGACGCCGTGGATGCCACGGATCACCTTGTTGAACGTCTGCTGTTCGAGGTCGAGTTCGCCGCCCTGCGGCTTCTTGGCCGGGTGGCGGAAGCCGTCGCCGGCGTTCTCGTAGCCGAGATCGGTCAGAGTCGGGATGTCCAGAGTGGCGGCGAGCCGGTTCAGCGCGCCGATCAGGCCGTGGGTGCGCGCGCAGGTGGTGTCGTGCTCGCGGCCGGGGCGGACCGGGGACACCCAGAGCGGCCAGCCGTCCGGGGCGGAGATGACCTGCACATTCCCGCCATGATGCTTGTGCTTCCCGGACCACCAGAGATCTGCCCCGTTGGGACCGGGGGCGGCGACGCGGTCGGTGCGGATGACAGTGCCGTCCAGGTTGAGGTGGGTGTACCCGGCGGCCGCCGCCCGCTCCAGTGCGGTGGCCAGGTCCGGGGCGTGGTCGGCGAGCACGGTCAGCCCCTCGTGGAGATAGCGGTAGGCGGTCGGCACCGAGATCCGGCTGTCCCGGGCGAGTTGGGCCAGCCGGGTTCCGTCGACGAACCACCGCAGGACGAGGATCCCCTGCTTGAAGACGCCCAGGGCGCGGGTGTTCTTGCGGGTGCCGAGCCGGTCGCGGTGCTCGCGCAGGAGCCGGGCCAGGGTCTCGGCGGTCTCCCTGCCGACATCGAGCACGGCGGTGTAGGTGATACTGGTCAACGTGTGAAGCCTCTGGCCGTACGGAACTTGATTTTCGCAGACCTGTTCCTACCAGGGGCTTCACCCATATCTGACAGCGGGGCACTCGACGCGGTCCGGCTCACCCCGCACGCGGTCACGCACTGCAACCGTCACGTTGCCGAGAAGACCTCAGTGTCGGCTGACCCCTTGCCGGCGACCGGGGCCGCCCCGGTGACAGGCACCGTCCGGCGCCGCAGACGGCGTACGTCCGGCACGCACAGCACCGCCGCCGTGACCACGACGACCAGCGCGGCGCAGCCCCACAGCGCCTCCGTACGGCCGAACGCGGTCTCGGCGGGACCCGCCAGCGCCATCGTGGCCGGCACCAGGGCGACGGACCCGAACCAGTCGTAGGCCGACACCCGGGACAGTTTCTCCTCC
Organism: Streptomyces sp. KMM 9044; assembly: GCF_024701375.2. NCBI lineage: Bacteria > Bacillati > Actinomycetota > Actinomycetes > Kitasatosporales > Streptomycetaceae > Streptomyces > Streptomyces sp. KMM 9044. The sequence goes on from NZ_CP113910.1 coordinate 6,741,653, forward strand.
GGGATCTCCTGATGAAGCGCCGTCATCCAGGAGACCCCGAACACCTCGACGGTCACCCCGGTCACGCACATCACCGCGCACAGCACCGCCACCGGTACCGGCACGGCCAGCGCTGCGGACGGCAGGGCCAGCGGGAACACGCACAGGGTGCCGACGAACAGCAGTCGGCGCGGTTTCCAGCGGGTCATCAGCAGCGCGCCCAGCACCGTGCCCGCCCCGAAGAAGGCCAGAGCCAGACCCCAGGGCGCCGCGCCGCCCAGATGATCCCGGGCGACGAGCGGACCGTAGACCGCGTCGGCGGCGCCGACCACGGCGTTGGCGACGGAGAACTGGATGACGATGCCCCACAGCCATGGCCGGCCGGCGAACTCCCGCCAGCCGTCCCGGAGGTCGGCGAGCAGACCGCCGCCCGGGGCGCGCGGGGGTATGTGCTTCACGTCGAGGAAGGCCCGCAGGGCCGCCGCGGCCGCGAAGGCCGCCGCGTCCGCCGCGAGCACCCAGCCCGGTCCCATCGCCGCGATCATGAGGCCGCCGAGGGCGGCACCGCCGAGTGTCGCGCCCTGCATCGCCATCCGGAACACCGCGAACGCCCGGCCGGCCTGCTCGCCCTCGACAGAGGAGAGCAGCATGCCCTCGGCGGCCGGCCCGAAGAACGCCTGGCCGACTCCGCCGAGTGCGCTGAGCAGCATCATCTGCCACAGGTGTGCCTCGCCTGCCAGGACCAGCACCGCGAACGCGGCCTGCGAGAGACAGTTGAGGACATTGGCTGCGACCATCACATGGTGGCGCGGCAGCCGGTCCGCGACGGCGCCGCCGATCAACAGGAACAGCACCAGCGGCAGGGTGCGGGCGGCGGCCACCAGGCCCACGTCGCCGCCGTCCCCGCCCGCGCCCAGCACCGCGAACGCGGAGGCGATCAGCGCGCCGTGACTGCCCAGGCTCGTCACCACGGCGGACGCGGTCAGCAGTGTGTAGTTGCGGCCCGCCCAGGCGGGACGGCGGGGGGAGGAGTCCTCGGCTCCCCTGCCCGCTACGACTCGGTCGGAGCTTCCTCGGTGAGGCGGACCGTGCTGAGGATCTTCTGCACGGTCTCCTCCGGGATCTCGTCGTCGACACCCTTGGCGCCGTACAGGTTCCAGGTGACGAAGTCCCCGGCACTGTTCTTGAACCCGAAGGTGATCGCCTTGCCCTCGCTGTCGCACTTGCCGTTCTGGGGCGTGTCCTGCGAGTGCGCCGTGGCGACACTGCCCTTGAGGCCCGAAGCGGTCGTGTACGCCTTCGGTTTCTCGAACTTCACGCTCTTCTTGTCGGGCTGCGTGTAGCCGCCGTAGATCCACCACGGCACACGGGTTTCCGCGGCCTGGTCCGAGGTCTTGGCGCCGTTCTCGCCGCGGGTGCCGGCGGTGACGAGGGCGGTGTCGTCCTCGCGGCCGTCCTTGTCGTCGTCGCTCGTGCACCACTTGGACTTCAGATAGGCCGGGGCAGTGACGGTGGTGCGGTCCAGCTCACCGTCCTTCTCCTCCCATTCGAAGCCCACGCTGGTGCCGGGGTCCTCGATCTCCCAGTCGGCGGGGACGTCGAACTTGGTACCGAAGCGCGTGTTCGTGACCACCTGCCAGCCCGGAACCGTCGCCTTCTCGTCGTCACCGCCCCGTGGGTTGTCGTCCGAGGAGCCGGAGTCGGAGGCGGAGTCGCTCGGCTCCGTGGAGAGCTCCTCGGAGGCACTCACGGACGGCTTCGCGTCCTTCTTGTCGGCGGTGTCGTCCTTGTCGCCGCCCAGCACCAGGAAGCCGGTGACACCGGCGGCCACGACCACGGCCGCCGCGGCCACGGCGGCCACGATCTTCGTCTGTTTCCCGCCGCCCCCGCCCTGCGGCGGCGTGGGCATGCCCACGGTGTCCGGCGTCCCCCACTGCTGCGGCTGCTGCGCGTAAGGGTTCGGCTGCTGGGCACCGGGCTGCTGATACGGATTCGGCTGTTGGTACCCCGGCTGCCGGTACGGATTGCTCGACTGCGGGTTCTGCTCGCCCCCGGGCGGCTGGTTTCCTGGCCACATGGTGGGCCACCCTAGCCCGGGCAGTGACACGATTCGGTCACTGCCCATTGACAGGGACGTAGCAACCGAGAGCCGGAAGTGGTCCGGGGGCAACCCGGAGCGACCGCACGCCGTCGGGGCACCGGCGCGGTCGCGCATCCCCCGGTCCGGCCTGGCCAGCCACTCCTACTCGTGAGTAACATGTGGTCATGAGTGACGACCGGATGACCATCGGCGAGATGCTCGCCGCCACGGTGCCCATGGCCCGCACCCTCAACCTCGAGTTCCTGGAGACCACTTCGGAACGGGCCGTGGTCTCCCTGCCGGACCAGGACGACTACCACAACCACGTGGGCGGCCCGCATGCCGGCGCGATGTTCACCCTGGGGGAGTCGGCGAGCGGCGCCATCGTGCTCGCCGCGTTCGGGGAGCAACTGGCGCGGGCGGTGCCGCTCGCGGTCCGCGCAGAGATCGCCTACCGGAAGCTGGCGATGGGCCCCGTCACTGCCACCGCGACCCTGGGCCGGCCGGCCGCCGAGGTGGTGGCCGAGCTGGACGAAGGCCGGCGCCCCGAGTTCCCGGTGTCGATCGAGATCCGGCGCGAGGACGGTGCGGTGACCGCTGAGATGACGGTCGTCTGGACCCTGCGTCCGGGCGGCTGACATCTGCCGGCGGTGGCCTGCCGCCCTGGGCCGCGGGCCCCGGTGTCCGGTTCAGACGCTGCTGCCCGCCCCGTAGGGACCGTACAGGTCCAGCAGCCGGACGCGGGCGGAGTGCAGCCGGTGAGCGACCACATGGCCCACCCACTGGGCGATGTCCCGTCCGAGGTCCGGCTCGTCCTCGCCCATCGCGCGGACGGCCGCGGCGTCGAACTCGTAGGTCCGTACCGGGGTGGCCGCCTCCGCGCCCAGATGCCAGACGTGCGGACTGTACAGCCAGGACCAGCCGACGAGTTCGTTGTGCCCGAGACGTTCGATGACGGCGGCGCGGCGGCCGGGGACATGCATGTCGAGCTCGACGGTACCGGTACGGATGACCCAGAACCGGTCCGCGCGGCCACCCTCCTCGAACAGCCGGGTCCCCTGCGGGAAGGACACCTCGCGGGCGGTCTCCAGGAGCTTCGCCCGGTGCTCGGCGGGCAGGGCGAGCGGCATGCCGGGGGACGGGGGAGCGAACATCGCGGCCTCCCTTACGGGATGAGGGATACGAGATACGGGGTGGGGCGGGCTGCCGGTGCGGTGTGCGGGGTGGTTCCGGTACGGTTCCAGCCTCCTGCGGAGCCGCCGCCGGGGCCATGGGCCGTACGGCCCTGATCGAAGGCGTCCGGCCTCACCGCACCGGTGCCCCTGCACAGGGGCGGGACCGTCGGCCGGGTACCGGGACGTAACGCCGGTGCTCCGGGGCGGGACCTTCGGCCCTCGTGGGGACCTGTGGCCCCTGCCGGCCGCCGCCCGGCCCACCGATACTGAAGGTGGTCTCAGCGACAGCGGCACCGGTCCGACCAGCAGGTCGGCCCGTTCCGGCAGCAGGAGGTACACGTCATGCCCCGCACCATCACCATCGGTTTCGACGGTTCTGCGGAGAGCAGGGCCGCCGCCGAGTGGGCGGCCCGCGAGGCGAAGCTGCGCGGTCTGCCGCTCCGGCTGTTCGAGGTCCGAGAGCCCCCTCCGGAGCCTGTCGCCCAGGCGCCGCTCGCCGGCGCGGAGGCCGGTCGGCAGGGGAGGAGGGGAGGCGAGGCGGAGGCGCTCCCGGCCGACGGCTGGGGGACCACGCCGGGTGAGGCCGCGGCCGGTCTGCGGCTGCGCCACCCCGGGGTCGAGGTCACCACGGAACAGGTCACCGGCCGGCCCCACGAGGTGCTGACCGAGGCTGCGGAGGACGCCGAACTGCTCGTGCTGGGCTCCCGCGGGATGAGCGGCTTCGCCGGATTCCTGGTCGGTTCCGTCGGTCTCGCCGTCGTGGCCCGTACCGAACGGCCCGTCGTCCTGGTCCGTGCCGGGGAGCAGGCCGCCGACGAGCACGAGCCGGATCCCACGGGCATCCCGTCCGCCGCGACCCGCTACCGGCCGGTCCTGCTCGGCGTGGACGCCGACCGGCCCGACGCCGCGGTGATCCGCTTCGCTTTCGCCGAGGCAGCCCGGCGGGGCACCGGACTGCGCGTCCTGCACGGCTGGAACCTGCCGTCGTACTACGTCCACGGACTGCCGGCCGACCCGCACGCGTACCAGGTGATCGCAGAGGAACGGGCCGCGGCGCTCGCGAAGCTGCTCCGCCCCTGGAGAGCGGAGTTCGAGGACGTCGACGTCGTGGAGGAGTCCTTCGGCGGCAGCCCGTCCACCCGGCTCATCGACGCATCACGGGAGGCCTCGCTCGTCGTGGTCGGGCGACGTGTGAGCCACAATCCGTTCGGGATCCGCACCGGGCCGATCACCCACGCGGTACTGCACCACTCCGCGGCACCGGTCGCGGTCGTCGCGCACGACTGAACCGGCCGTCCGGAGGAAGAGCACGGGACGGAGCGGGGAGCCGGGGACGGCGAGGAGCGGAGTGCCCCCTGCCAGGATTACGCCATATGCCCGCGTTCGGCCGCCCGGAGGATGAGGCGGACGGAAACTGGTACTCCCCACCCCGAGCCCCACCCCTGATCCCGCGATCACCCCGTCGATCACCCACGGAGCCAGCCATGCCCGAGGACCAGGACACCCGGACCGCACCGACCGACGAGGAGCTGCGTACGCTGGACGCCCACTGGCGCGCCGCCAACTACCTGGCGGCGGGACAGATCTACCTGCTGGCGAACCCGCTGCTCACCGAGCCCCTCAGGGCCGAGCACATCAAGCCGAGGCTGCTCGGGCACTGGGGCACCTCGCCCGGACTGAACCTGGTGTACACCCACCTGAACCGGGTGATCGGCGCACGCGGGCTGGACGCGCTGTGCGTCTGGGGACCGGGCCACGGCGGCCCCTCGGTGCTGGCCAACTCCTGGCTGGAGGGCAGTTACAGCGAGAGGTACCCGGACGTCGGCCGCGACGCCCCGGGCATGGCACGGCTCTTCCGGCAGTTCTCCTTCCCCGGCGGCGTCCCCAGCCACGTCGCCCCGGAGGTCCCCGGATCGATCCACGAGGGCGGCGAACTCGGCTACTCCCTCGCCCACGCCTACGGCGCCGCATTCGACAACCCGGACCTGCTGGTCGCCTGCGTGATCGGCGACGGCGAGGCGGAGACCGGGCCGCTGGCCGCGTCCTGGCACTCCAACAAGTTCCTCGACCCGGTCCACGACGGCGCCGTCCTGCCGATCCTGCACCTCAACGGCTACAAGATCGCCAATCCGACCGTGCTGTCCCGCATCCCCGAGGCCGAACTCGACGCGCTGCTGCGCGGCTACGGCCACGAGCCGATCCACGTGGCCGGCGACGACCCCGTCCTCGTCCACCGGGCGATGGCCCAGGCACTGGACACCGCGCTGGACCGCATCGCGGCGGCGCAGCGCGCCGCCCGCGAGGGCGGCGCGACCGAGCGGATGTCCTGGCCGGTGATCGTGCTGCGCACTCCCAAGGGCTGGACCGGTCCGGCCGAGGTGGACGGCGTACCCGTGGAGAACACCTGGCGCTCCCACCAGGTGCCGCTGCCTGCGGTCCGCGAGAAGCCGGAGCACCTGCACCAGTTGGAGGCCTGGCTGCGGTCGTACCGGCCCGAGGAACTGTTCGACGCCGAGGGCCGGCCCGTCGCGGACGTCCTCGCCTGTGTCCCCGAGGGTGCCCAAAGGCTCGGGGCCACCCCGCATGCCAACGGCGGGTTGCTCGTCCGCGACCTGCCGATGCCGGACCTCGACGACTTCGCCGCCCCCGTCGACAAGCCCGGCGTGACCCTCCACGAACCCACCCGCGTCCTCGGCGGCCTCCTGAGGCAGGTCATGAAGGAGACCGCCGGCCGGCGGGACTTCCGTCTCGTCGGCCCCGACGAGACGGCGTCCAACCGACTGCAGGCCGTCTACGACGTCAGCGGCAAGGCCTGGCAGGCCGGCACCCTCGACGTCGACGAGCACCTCGACCCGCACGGCCGCGTGATGGAGATCCTCTCCGAACACCTCTGCCAGGGCTGGCTCGAGGGCTATCTGCTCACCGGACGGCACGGGCTCTTCTCCAGCTACGAGGCGTTCGTGCACATCGTCGACTCGATGGTCAACCAGCACATCAAGTGGCTGAGGACCTCCCGCGAACTGCCGTGGCGCGCCCCCATCGCCTCCCTCAACTACCTGCTCACCTCGCACGTGTGGCGCCAGGACCACAACGGCTTCTCCCACCAGGACCCCGGCTTCGTCGACCACGTGCTCAACAAGAGCCCCGAGGTCGTCCGGGTCTACCTGCCGCCGGACACCAACACCCTGCTGTCGGTCGCGGACCACGCGCTGCGCAGCCGGGACTACGTCAACGTCGTCGTGGCCGGCAAGCAGCCGTGCTTCGACTGGCTGTCCATGGACGAGGCCCGCGTCCACTGCGCACGCGGCGCCGGAGTCTGGGACTGGGCCGGTACCGAGAACGGCGGCACACCCGACGTGGTGCTGGGCTGTGCCGGGGACGTGCCCACCCAGGAGGTGCTGGCCGCGGCACAGCTGCTGCGCCGCCACCTGCCGGACCTGGCGGTCCGCGTCGTCAACGTCGTCGACCTCACCCGGCTGCTGCCCCACGGGGAACACCCGCACGGCATGACCGACTTCGAGTACGACGGCCTGTTCACCACCGACAAGCCGGTCATCTTCGCCTACCACGGCTACCCGTGGCTGATCCATCGCCTCGCCTACCGGCGCACCGGGCACGAGCACCTGCACGTCCGTGGCTACAAGGAGTCCGGGACGACCACCACGCCGTTCGACATGGTGGTCCGCAACGACCTCGACCGCTACCGGCTGGTCATGGACGTCATCGGCCGCGTCCCGGGCCTCGCGGTCCGCGCCGCCGCCGTACGCCAGCGGATGGCCGACGTCCGCACCCGGCACCACGACTGGATCCGCGCACACGGCACCGACCTGCCCGAGGTCGCCGAGTGGAGCTGGAACGCCTGAGCGCCGTCACCCACGACCGGTCCGGACAGGCCCTACGGCACACCGTGCACGTCGCGGTGCGCCTTCGCCAGCCCCGCGTACATCGTTCCGTTGAGCGCCAGCCCCGCGCGCTCCTCCTCCGTCAGCTCCCGCCGGACCTTCGCCGGGACCCCCGCGACCAGCGAGCCCGGCGGCACCTCCATACCCTGCGGCACCAGCGCCTGCGCGGCCACCAGGGAACCGGCGCCGATCACCGCGCCGTTGAGCACCGTGGCCCCCACGCCGATCAGGCAGTCGTCCCCGACCGTCGCCCCGTGCACCACGGCGTTGTGCCCGACGGAGACGCGTTCGCCGACCGTGACGGGGAAGCCGGGATCGGCGTGCAGCGTGCAGTTGTCCTGGACGTTGCTGCTCGCGCCGACCGCGATCGCCTCCACGTCGCCGCGCAGGACCGCGCCGTACCAGACGCTCGCGCCCGCCCCCAGCGTCACGCCCCCGATCACCGTGGCCGTCGGTGCCACGAAGGCGGTCGGGTCCACCTGGGGTTCTCTGCCGCCGATACCGGTGATCAGCGCCTTGTGCGTCATCGTCGCCTCGCCTCCTGGTCGGGTGATGACAGGCACCGTACGCCAGAGGCGTGGGGTGAAGATCACAGGGCGCACGGCGCATGGGCGTCATGCCCGGCGACTACGGTGGGCAGGTGCCGAAAATCAGGAACACGTTCTCGTCCTGGTCGCGCCGCCTCGCGCAGCGCGCGGTCCACGCGGGCTGGTCCTGGGTGCAGCACACGGGTTCGGTGACCGCCGAGCACCCCGGCCGTTTCCACTTCGGCGCGATGGGAACAGGTACCAGGCTCGCCTTCCCGCTCGGCACCGTCTTCGGCGAACCCTGGATCCGGCTCGGCGCGCACTGCATCATCGGCGAACAGGTCACCCTGACCGCCGGTCTGATGCCCGGCCTGGAGCTGGGTCCCGACCCGATCCTGCGCCTGGGCGACGGCGTCGTGCTCGGCCGCGGCAGCCATGTCATCGCCGACACCACCGTCACCATCGGCAGCGACTGCTACTTCGGGCCGTACGTCTACATCACGTCCACCAACCACTCCTACGACGATCCGCACGAGCCCATCGGCAAGCAGTGGCCGCGGATGGACCCGGTGGAGATCGGCCCCGGCTGCTGGATCGGCACCGGGGCGGTGATCCTCCCCGGTGCGCGGATCGGGCGGAACGTAGTGGTGGCCGCGGGCGCGGTGGTGCGGGGCACGGTTCCCGACCACGCCGTGGTCGCGGGCGCCCCGGCCCGGGTCGTACGCCGCTGGACCACCGAGGAGGGCTGGCAGCCGCCGCTGCGCACGCCGGCGCCGGTGCCGATCCCGGAGGGCGTCACACCGGAGCAGTTGCGGGCGTTGTCGGAGCTGGACGAGGAGGGTGTGGCCCGGCTCGCCGAGCTGGAACCCGGGAGCTGAGACCCTCACCTCCCGAAGACGCGGGACGGGCGGCTCCTGCCGGGCGAGTGCGGGGACCCCGCCCGCACCAGCGCTCCCGACGGCCGCCGGAACACCCCGCCGACGGCCGCCGCACGGCTGTTACGGTGCCGTCATGCGCGCGCCCATCGGCACCTTCGACCACGCCACCCCCGCCCCCGAATGCCTCGGCCGGCTCACCGCGCCGGTCGCCGCTGCCGTCCGTGCCTGGAGCGGCAGTGTCCCCGCCGAGCAGATCCTCTACGTCGACACGGACCCGCGCTGGGCCGACACCGCCGTCTTCGTCGAGCACTACGGCCAGGACCTGCTCGAGCGCTCGGCGAACTGCGTGGTCGTGGCGGGCAAGCGGGGCGGCGGGAGCACCCTCGCCGCCTGTGTCGTCCCCTCCACGGCCCGGGCCGACGTCAACGGCATCGTGCGCCGTCAACTCGGTTCTCGCAAGGCGTCGTTCGCCCCGATGGACACGGCGACGGGGGAGAGCGGCATGGAGTACGGCGGCATCACCCCGATCGGACTGCCCGCCGACTGGCCGGTACTCGTGGACGCGGCCGTCGTCGACCTGCCGTACGTGCTCGTCGGCAGCGGGCGCCGGCGGGGCAAACTCCTGGTGCCGGGCAAGGCCTTCGCCGAACTGCCGGGCGCGATCGTGCTGGAGGGGCTGGGAGCGGCCTGAGTTCCGGTCGCTCACGGAGACGGTCCCGGTACGGCCGAGCCGTCTCGCCCGTACCGGTCATGCCACCGAGTGGTGGGCCAGGGGCAGGTGCGGGTCGTGCTCGCCCGGGGCGGGCTCCGGGTCGGCGTGGACCAGGGCCGCGGCCAGCCGGGGTACCGCGTGCAGCAGGGCGTGCTCGGCGTCGACCGCGACGCGGTGGGCTTCCCGCACGGTCGCCCCGCCGTCCACCACGACCGCCACCTCGGCCCGCAGCCGGTGACCGATCCAGCGCAGCCGCAGCTCACCCACCCCGCGCACATCGGGCACCTCCCTCAGCGCCTGCTCGGCCCGGTCCACGAGCGCGGGGTCGACGGCGTCCATCACCCGCCGGAACACCTCCCGCGCCGCGTTCCACAGCACCAGGACGATCGCCGCCGTGATCGCCAGCCCCACGACCGGGTCCGCGAGCTGCCACCCCAGGGCCGCCCCGCCGGCGCCCAGCAGGACGGCGAGTGAGGTGAACCCGTCCGTCCGGGCGTGCAGTCCGTCGGCGACCAGCGCGGCCGAGCCGATGGCCCGGCCGACCCGGATGCGGTAGCGGGCCACCCACTCGTTGCCCGCGAAGCCGACGAGAGCTGCGACGGCGACCACCGGGACGTGGTTCACCGGACGCGGGTCGAGGAGCCGGTCCACCGCCGTCCAGCCCGCGAAGGCCGCGGAGGCGGCGATCGTCAGCACGATCACGATGCCCGCCAGGTCCTCGGCCCGGCCGTATCCGTAGGTGAAACGACGGGTGGCGGCCCGCCGGCCCAGCACGAAGGCGACCCCGAGCGGTACGGCGGTCAGCGCGTCCGCGGTGTTGTGGACCGTGTCGCCGAGCAGCGCGACCGAGCCCGAGACAGCCACCACGACCGCCTGTGCCAGTGCCGTCGCACCGAGCACCGCCAGCGAGACCCACAGCGCCCGCAGACCGCGGGCCGAGGACTCGAGGGCGGAGTCGAGCTTGTCCGCGGTCTCGTGGGAGTGCGGGGTGAGCAGATGACGGAGACGGTGGCCTCGGCTGGGGCCGTGCCGATGTCCGCGCTCGTGGTCCTGGCCGTGCTCGTGCCGGTCGCTCACGTGGGTCCCCTTCCGGTACGCGAGGTGGACGGGCTGTCGCCCACGGGGCCATTATGTGCGTATGAGCGCACGCATGCACCTGTCGCCTGCGCACGATGCGCACCCACACACGCCCGGCGGTGAGCAGTTCGCGCTCGCCGCGGAATTCCTGGCCCTGCTCGGCGACCGCACCCGGCTGGCCCTGCTGCACGCGCTGACCGGCGGCGAGGCCGACGTCAGCGCGCTCACGGAGGTGTGCGGGGCGGCGCGGCCCGCGGTCAGCCAGCATCTGGCGCGGCTGCGCCTCGCGGGTCTTGTGAGCACGCGCAAGGAGGGCCGCAGAGTGATCTACTCACTGCGTGACGGACATCTGCGGCGGCTGGTGGACGAGGCTCTGAACGTCGCCGACCACCGGCTGAGCGACCGGCCTCCGCACGACTGAGGCAGTCGGGGAGGCGCTCCCTGCTCCCCCGGCCGGCACATGACGGCCGTGCCCGGGTCCTGCTCGGCGAAGGCGGCGGCGCGGGACGTGAACAGACGCAGCAGCCGGGCCGGCATGGTGCCCGAGCGGAACGGTTCGCCCGCCGCGGCACCGTGGCGGAGTTCGGAGAGCCACTGCGAGAACCCCTGGTATCCCCGCACGCGCCGCAGGCAGTCCTGCGCGTAGCCGGCCGGCGCGTCACCGAGCAGGAAGGCCCCGTCGAAGCGGAACCTGCACGCGGAGTGCGACTCGGCCCGCTCCAGCAGGCTCCGTGCGGGACCACGCCGCTCCAGCCCGCGCACCGCCCCCTTCCTCGATCACCCCGGCCCGGGGCCGCCACTCGATGAACTCCCTCGACCCGGCCTCCGGGACCAGGCACTCCCCACCGGCCGCCCGCAGGATGCTGCCGGCGGTCAGCCCGGCCGGACCGGCACCCGGACGAAGATCGGAAGCCGTTGTGGAGCAAGGGAGCCGTAATCGCCGCGGCAGGGTGAGGACTGCGTCATCCGGTCGTTGCGGCGGCAGCGCGCCCTGCTGACGCGGGGACGCCGTGGTCGTGCTTTCGGCCTGGAGGCCGGTGAGATCAGCCCTGACCCAGCCGCGGTATCTCGATCGCGGGGCAGCGGTCCATCACCATCTCCAGGCCCGCCGCGCGGGCCCGCTCGTAGGCCGCCTCGTCGACGACGTCCAACTGGAACCAGATCGCCCTGGCGCCCTTGGCAACCGCCTCGTCCGCGACCGCCCCGGCCAGTTCGCTGTTCACGAACACGTCCACGACGTCCACCTCGAAGGGGATGTCCGCCAGCGAGGCGTACCCCTGCTCGCCCTGCACCGTCTCGGCCTTCGGATGCACCGGCACCACACGTTTGCCGAAACGCTGCAGCACCTGGGCGACGCCGTACGCCGCGCGCTGCCGGTTCGACGACAGGCCCACCACGGCCCAGGTGTCGCCGAGCCCGGTGAGGATCCTGCGGACCGTTGCCTCGTCGCCGTACACCGTGGGCCTCCTGGGGGCGTAGCCGTAGTGGTCGTCAGGGAGCTGTCCTACGGGCAACGAACCGGAGTCCGGGGTGATTCCCAAGGACTTGGGGAACGTCCCGGAGCCACGGCGTCCCCCGAAAAGAGTGCGAGATGACTGCGCGGGCCCGCTTGTGCGCCTACGCTCGCCTCGTGCTGCGCATCACCGACGCCCGGACCGGCGAACTCGTGGACGCCACCCCCGCCCGGCGGGGCCTCACCCGCGTCGAGGCCCACACGCGTGGGTTGGATCCGACGAACCTGCGCGTGCTGCTCGTCGCCGACCTGCTCGTGCGCGCCCTGGAACTCGGCGGCACCCCGGTGTGGGCGCTGCTCGACGGCGAACGGGACCTGCCCGAACTGCGTGCCGCGGGCGCCGCCCTCGGCGTACGGCCCTTCGAGGACGGCCGGGACGCCGGTACGGGACTGGGGGAGGCCCAGGTCCTGCACGTGGTGAGCGAGGGCGGCGCGGCACCCGACGGAGTGCGTGTCGTCGTCGCCCCCGTCCACCAGGAAGGGCTGGGTGACGCGCCGGACGGCGCCGATCGCGCCGATTCCAGCGACGTCCCCGGCCCCGCCCGTCTCACCGCCCCGGACGACCCCACCGAGCCGACGGTCCTGCGGCTCGCCCTGCTCGCGCGTCCCCGGAGCAGTCCGCTGCGGCTCGACCTCGCCGCCCTGGACGAGGCCGCGGGCACCCTCGGGCGCTGGCGCGGTGCGGTCGCCGCCTGGGCGCACCGGCCCTCGCGGCCCATCCCCGACACGGTGCGGGTGGCCCTGCGCACCGCCTGGGAGGACGACCTGGACGCGGCCGGCGTGCTCCGCCTGCTCCGCGCGGTGGAGCAGGACGCGGAGGTGCCGGACGGTGCCCGCTTCGAGACGTACGCCTACGCCGACCGGCTGCTCGGCCTCGACCTCACCCGGGACCTGGGATCCCCGGCATGACCGGGAACCCAGGCGGGACCGGGGCCGCGGGAGGCACCGGGTCCACCGGGACGGGGCCGTCGCGCCGGCTGGTCGTGCTGCGGCACGCCAAGTCCGCCTGGCCCGAGGGCGTACCCGACCACGACCGTCCGCTCGCCGCGCGCGGCGAGCGCGACGCGCCCGCCGCCGGGCGCGCGATCGCCGGGACCGTCGGCACGCCCGGCCTCGTCCTGTGCTCCACCGCCGTACGCGCGCGCCGGACCTGGGAGCCGGTGGCGGCCCAGTGGGACACACCCCCGCCGGTCCGGCACGAGCCGCGGCTCTACGCCGCCGGTGTTCCCGACCTGCTGGCGGCGGTGCGCGAGGTGCCCGCCGAAGTCGGCACCCTGCTGCTGATCGGCCACGACCCGGGCCTGGCCGACCTCGTCCTGACGCTGGTCGGCGACGGTGTGGGCGACACGCTCGACCGGGTCCGCGCCAAGTTCCCGACCTCCGCGGTCGCGGTGCTGTCCTGGCGCGGCGCCGCCTGGACGGACCTCGCCCCCGGCACCGCCCTGCTGACCGCAATGACCGTGCCCCGGGGCAACGCGCGGCAGGCCTTTCGGCACGCCCGGCCGTCAGCCCCGCCTGTACCGGTCCGCCCCCGCCCGCCCGTCCCGCGCCTGCCGCCCGTGACGTCCCGCCCGGACGGCTGCGCATAGGGTGGCCGGATGCAGGACGAGTACCGCACCGTCACCCGCGCCGGTGTGCACGAGACCGAGATCAACCGCTCCCGCTTCCTGTGCGCGCTCGCCCCGGCGGCCACCGAGCGGGAGGCGCAGGAGTTCGTCGCCGCCGTCCGCAAGGAGCACTCCGACGCCACCCACAACTGCTGGGCCTACGTCATCGGCGCGGACGCCTCCGTCCAGAAAGCGAGCGACGACGGCGAACCCGGCGGCACCGCGGGCGTCCCCATGCTCCAGATGCTGCTGCGCCGCGACATGCGGTACGTCGTCGCCGTCGTCACCCGCTACTACGGCGGGGTCAAACTCGGCGCGGGCGGGCTCATCCGCGCCTACGGCGGGGCTGTCGGCGAGGCGCTGGACAGTGTCGGCACGCTCACCCGGCGCCGGTTCCGGCTGGCCGCGGTGACCGTCGACCACCAGCGGGCCGGCAAGGTCCAGAACGACCTGCGCTCCACGGGACGCGAGGTGCGGGACGTGCGCTACGGCGAGGAGGTCACGATCGAGATCGCCCTCCCGGACGCCGATGTGGACGCCTTCCGGTCCTGGCTCGCGGACGCGACCGCCGGGACCGCCCGCTTCGAACCAGGCGGTGAGACGTACGGCGACGTGTGACGACCGCAACCGCGCGCCCCGTCGGCTCATGACGCCGCAGTGGGTGCTCTGCCCGTACAACGGGCTCAAGCGGCCCCGGTCGTGACGGGGCGATACGGGAGTTTCCGGCTGTGATGTCGGACCCGGCCGTTACTCTCGGGGATCATGAGACTGCTGCACACTTCCGACTGGCACCTCGGCCGGTCGTTCCACCGGGTCGGCATGCTCGGTGCCCAGGCCGAGTTCATCGGCCACCTGGTCGCGACCGTGCGTGAGCACGCCGTCGACGCGGTGGTCGTGTCGGGAGACGTGTACGACCGGGCCGTGCCGCCGCTCGCCGCGGTGGAGCTGTTCGACGACGCCCTGCACCGCCTCGCCGACCTGGGCGTGCCGACGGTGATGATCTCCGGCAACCACGACTCGGCCCGCCGCCTCGGCGTCGGTGCCGGACTCATCGGGCGCGCGGGTATCCATCTGCGGACCGACTCCTCGGCGAGCGCTACCCCCGTGATGCTGTCCGACACCCACGGGGAGGTCGCTTTCTACGGAGTGCCCTATCTGGAACCGGCGCTCGTCAAGGACGAGTTCGGGCTGGAGAAGGCGGGGCACGAGACGGTGCTCGCCGCCGCCATGGACCGGATCCGCGCCGACCTCGCCGCCCGCCCGCACGTCACCCGTTCGGTCGTCCTCGCGCACGCCTTCGTCACCGGCGGGGCACCGAGCGACAGTGAGCGGGACATCACCGTGGGCGGGGTCGCCGCAGTACCCGCCGGAGTGTTCGACGGCGTCGACTACGTGGCGCTCGGGCACCTGCACGGCTGCCAGACCCTCACCGAGCGCGTGCGCTACTCCGGCTCCCCGCTTCCGTACTCCTTCTCCGAGGCGGACCACCGCAAGAGCATGTGGCTCGTCGACCTGGCCGCCGACGGCGGTCTCACCGCCGAGCGGGTCGACTGCCCGGTGCCGCGCGCCCTCGCCCGGATCCGCGGCACCCTGGAGGAACTGCTCGCCGACCCCGGGCTCGAACCGCACACCGAGGCGTGGGTCGAGGCCACCCTCACCGACCCGGTCCGCCCGGCCGACCCGATGGCCAGGCTCGGCGAACGCTTCCCGCACGTCCTCAGCCTCGTCTTCGAACCCGACCGCGCGCCCGACGACCCGGCGGTCTCCTACGCCCGACGCCTCGCCGGCCGTGACGACCAGCAGATCGCGGAGGACTTCGTCGCCCATGTGCGCGGCACCGGCCCCGACGAGCGGGAGAGGGCCGTCCTGCGGGACGCCGTCGACGCCGCCCGCGCCGACCAGGCCGTACGGGAGGCGGCGCGGTGAGGCTGCACCGGCTCGACATCACCGCCTTCGGGCCCTTCGGCGGCTCGCTCACCGTCGATTTCGACGAGCTGTCCGCCGCGGGCCTCTTCCTGCTGCACGGCCCCACCGGCGCCGGCAAGACCTCGATACTCGACGCCGTCTGCTACGCGCTGTACGGCTCCGTCCCCGGGGCCCGGCAGAGCGGACAGGGCATGACCCTGCGCAGCGACCACGCCGCCCCCGCCACCCGCACCGAGGTCACGCTCGACCTCACCGTTGTCGGACGCCGGCTCGAAGTCACCCGGCAACCGCCCTGGCAGCGCCCGAAGAAGCGCGGCACCGGCACCACCCTCGACAAGGCGCAGACCTGGCTGCGCGAGTACGACCCGGCGGCCCGGTCCTGGAAGGACCTCAGCCGCTCCCACCAGGAGATCGGCGAGGAGATCGCCCAGCTCCTCGGCATGAGCCGGGAGCAGTTCTGCCAGGTCGTCCTCCTGCCCCAGGGCGACTTCGCGCGGTTCCTGCGCGCCGACGCCGAGGCCCGCGGCAAGCTTCTCGGCCGGCTCTTCGACACCCGCCGCTTCGCCGATGTGGAAAAGCACCTCGCCGAGCGCCGCCGCGCCACCGAGTCCCAGGTACGGGACGGCGACGCGGACCTGCTCGCCGAAGCGCACCGGATGCAGCAGGCAGCGGGCGAGGCCATGCCCCTCGACGACCTCGCGCCGGGCGAACCGGGACTGGCCGAGAGCGTGCTGACCGCGGCCGCCGTCGCCCGCAGCACCGCCCGCGAACAGCTCGCCGTCGCCCGCTGCCGGCTCACCGCGGCCGAATCCGCCCAGGCCACCGCCGACCGGTCACTGGACGGCGTACGCGAACGGGACCGGCTGCAGCGGCGGTTCGCCGAGGCACGGGAGAGCGCGGCTCGGCTGGCGGAGGGGGACGGAGCCCGGCAGGAGGCGCAGACCCGCCTGGACCGCTCCCGCAAAGCCGAGGCGGTCGCCCCCGCCCTGGAACTGCGGGAGTCCGCCGACGCCGAACACCGGGACGAGGCCGCCGTCGAGGCGCGCACGCGTGCCCTGCTCCCCGTGGCCCACCAGGAGGCGGGCGCGGCCGGACTCGCCGCCGCCGCACGCCGGGCCGCCGAGGAACTGGGTGGCCTCGAGTCGGCCCGCCGCGCCGAGCGACGGCTCGCCGAACTCCTCGACGAGCGGGCCGGCCTGGACCGCCAGGAGCGCGCCGACGACGAGGCGCTGGACGAGTCGGACGCCTGGCTCACCGGCTGGGCAGAGACCCGGGCCGGGCTTCAGGCCCGCATCGAGTCCGCGCAGGAGGCCGCGACCAGGGCCGGCGAACTCGCGGTGCAGCGCGACCCCGCGCACAGGCGGCTCAACGCCGCACGGCTGCGGGACCAGCTGGCCGGGGACACCGACCGCGCCGCCGAGCAGGCCCGAAAGGCCCGGGAGCAGGCACTCGCGGCCAAGCAGCACTGGCTCGACCTCAAGGAACAGCGGCTGGCCGGCATCGCCGCCGAACTCGCCGCGGGCCTTACCGACGGCGCGCCCTGCGCGGTCTGCGGGGCCACCGAGCACCCCGCCCCCGCCCGCAAGGACGCCGGTCATGTCGACCGCGAGGCGGAGGAGCGCGCCCTCACCGCCCACCAGAGCGCGGAGGAACGCCGAGCCGACGACGAACGGCGCCTCGGCGTCGTCCGCGAGGCGCTGGCCGCTGCCGGAGCGGAGGCGGGGGACACACCGACCGGCCGACTCGTCCACGAGGTGGAGGAACTGGAGGCGCAGTACGCGCGTGCGCGGGACGCGGCCTCCGTACTGCACTCCGCGCAGGAACGGCTGCGGCAGGCGGAGCACGAGCACGAGCGGCGGGTCACCGCACAGCGTGAGGCGGCGGTCCGGACGGCTGCGCGGGTGGGCGTTCGCGAGCGCCTGGACCGGGAACAGGCAGCGCTGGAGGAGGAGTTGACCACGACGCGGGGTGCCGCGGACAGCGTGGCCGTGCGTGCCGCCCAACTGGAGCGCACCGCGGCACGGTTCACCGAGGCCGCCGAGGCCGCCCGGCTCGCCGACGGCGCCGCGCAGCGGCTCAAGCACGCCGATGCCAGGCTCGCGGACGCCGCCTTCCGGGCAGGGTTCGACACCCCGCGGGCGGCGGCCGAGGCACTCCTCGACCCCGCCGACCACCGAGCGCTGCAGCACCGCCTGGAGGTCCGGCAGCAGCAGGAGGCCGCCGTCCGCGCGGTGCTCGCCGAGCCCGAAACCGCGGCTGCCGCCCAGCAGCCCCCCGCAGACCTCGCCGCCGCGCAGCGCGCCGCCGAGGCCGCGGGCCGCAGGGTGCGCGAGGCGGCCTCCGCCCGCGACGCCGCCGCCCGTCGCTGCGTCGAACTCGACCGGCTCTCCGCGCGGGCCACCGCCTCGGCGCGGCGGCTGGCACCGCTGCGCGAGGAGCATGACCGGGCGGCCCGCATGGCGGGCCTCACCGCGGGCACCTCCGCGGACAACGAACGCAGGATGCGCCTGGAGTCCTACGTCCTGGCCGCCCGCCTGGAACAGGTGGCCGCCGCGGCGACCGCACGGCTGCGCCGCATGTCGTCCGGCCGCTACACCCTGGTGCACTCCGACGACCGCACCGGCCGCGGCCGCAGCGGCCTCGGCCTGCACGTCGTGGACGCGTGGACCGGCCGGGAGCGGGACACCGCGACCCTCTCGGGCGGCGAGACCTTCTTCGCCTCGCTCGCCCTCGCGCTCGGTCTCGCCGACGTCGTCACCGACGAGGCCGGCGGGGTCCGGCTGGACACCCTCTTCATCGACGAGGGCTTCGGCAGCCTCGACGACCAGACCCTCGACGAGGTGCTGGACGTCCTGGACTCCCTGCGGGAGCGCGACCGCAGCGTGGGCATCGTCAGCCACGTCGCCGACCTGCGCCGGCGCATCCACGCCCAACTCGCTGTGGTGAAGGGCCGCTCGGGCTCGACGGTACGGACGCACGGAGTGGGCTGACCCAGGCCCCGGCCGCTGCGGGGCGGGGGCGGGGCCGCGATGTCGGCGTGCGCCGGAACCTGTGCCTCGCCGTCACTGCCGACCATGCCCCACTTCCACCCCCACCCCGCACCCGAAGCACTCCGCCGTGCCCCCTGCCCCCACGCGGCCGGACCACGCTGGTCACCGGGGCGCCGGCGGGCTCACAGGGCCGACAGTTCGTCCACCAGGTCGTCCAGGCCCAGCGAACCCTGGGACAGTGCCGCCATGTGCCACGCCTTGAGGTCGAAGGCGTCGCCGTGCCGTTTACGGGCGTTCTCCCGGCCCAGCAGCCAGGCCCGCTCGCCGAGCTTGTAGCCGATGGCCTGGCCGGGGATCGTCAGATAGCGGGTCAGCTCGCTCTCCACGAAGTCCGCCGGACGGCTGCTGTGCGCCCCGAAGAACTCCTCGGCCAGTTCCGGCGTCCAGCGCTCGCCCGGGTGGAACGGCGAGTCCGCGGGAATCTCCAGCTCCAGGTGCATGCCGATGTCGACGACGACCCGGGCGGCCCGCATCATCTGCGCGTCCAGGTAACCGAGCCGCTCCTCCGCGTCCGTGAGGAAACCGAGTTCGTCCATCAGCCGCTCCGCGTACAGCGCCCAGCCCTCCGCGTTGGCACTGACCATGCCGACGGAGGCCTGGTACCGGGACAGGTCCTCGGCGACGTGCGCCCACTGCGCCAGTTGGAGGTGATGGCCGGGCACGCCCTCGTGGTACCAGGTCGACACCAGGTCGTAGACGGGGAAGCGGGTCAGCCCCATGGCCGGCAGCCAGGTACGGCCCGGCCGGGAGAAGTCCTCCGACGGGGGCGTGTAGTACGGTGCCGCCGCGCTGCCCGGCGGGGCGATCCTCGACTCCACCTTCCGCACCCGCTCGGCGAGTTCGAAGTGGGTGCCGTCGAGCGAGTCGATCGCCTTGTCCATCAGGCCCTGCAGCCACTCACGAACCTGGTCGACCCCCTCGATGTGCCGGCCGTGCTCGTCGAGGTGCGCCAGCGCCACCCACGGCGTCCCGGCACCCGGCAGGACCTTCTCGGCCTCCTTCTTCATCTCACCGAGCAGCCGGTGGTACTCGGCCCAGCCGTAGGCGTACGCCTCGTCCAGATCGAGGTCGGTGCCGTTGTAGTAGCGGGACCAGCGGGCGTAACGCTCCCGGCCGACGGTGTTCGGCGCGTCCCCGACCGTCGGCGCGTACACGTCGCGCATCCAGTCCCGCAGCTCCACCACGGCCGCGGTGGCCGCCCCGGCCGCCGCGTCCAGCTCCGCGCGCAGGGCGTTTGGACCGTCCGCGGCGAAGTCCTCGAACCAGCCGCGGCCCTCGCCGGTGTCCGACCACTCGGTGAGCTGCCCGACGAACGTGGCGGTCGGCCGCGGGGCCGCGTACAGCTTGCGTTCCAGTCCGAGCGCGAGGGACTCCCGGTAGCCCGCCAGCGCGGTCGGCACGGCGCGCAGCCGCTCGGCGACCGCGGCCCAGTCCTCCTCGGTCCGCGTCGGCGTCACGGTGAACACCTCACGCACCGAGTGGGCGACCGTGCCCAGGTTGCCGACCGAACGCAGGCCCTCGTCGGCCTCGTGCACGGCGATCTCCGCGGTGAGCCGCTCCCGCAGCAGCCGGGCGCAGCGGCGCTCGATGCCGCTGTCCGCGCCGGGCCTGGTCTCGGCCTCGGCGAGCCGGGCGAGCGTGGCCCGCTGGAGCTCCGCGAGCGCCGCCTGGCCCGCGGGGGAGAGATCGGGCAGGCGGCTGGAACTCTCCTGCACGCCGAGGTACGTACCGGTGACCGGGTCGAGGGTGATGAGGTCGCCGACGTAGGCGTCGGCGATCTCGCGGGGCAGCGGGTTGTTGGTCTCAGACATGACGACCATCCTGGTACGCGGCCTGCCGGACGTCACCCGGATTGAGCCGAGGGCGAAGACGGCAGCAGGGGACCACAGTCCCACTGCTGGAAGATCAGCCGCGTCTCCACGCGTGCCACCTCCCGCCGCGACGTGAACTCGTCCAGCACCAGTCGCTGCAGATCCGTCATGTCCGCGACCGCGACATGGATCAGGTAGTCGTCCGGCCCGGTCAGGTGGAAGAAGGTCAATGACTCCGGCAGCGCCCGGATCCGCTCCACGAACGGCCCCACCAGCTCCCGCCGGTGCGGCCTGACCTGCACCGACAGTAGCGCCTGGAGCCCTCGCCCCAGCTTGGCCGGGTCCAGCTTCAGCCGATGCCCGAGGATCACGCCCGAGCGCCGCAGCCGGGTCACCCGGTCCAGACAGGTCGACGGCGCGACCCCCACCTGCGCGGCGAGGTCCCGGTACGTCGTCCGGGCGTCGTTCTGCAACAGCCGCAGCAGATGAAGATCCACCGGATCCAGTACGACAGACTCGGTCATCGGCCGAACGTAACACGGAGATCGGCTCCCATGACCCGTCTGGTGTTCACCCTTCGGGGTATGGACGTACGCATGGGCACGCGCAGCACCACGAGAGCACTCGCCACCGAGGCCGTGCACGCCGGCCGGGACGACCTCGCCCGGCAGGGGCTGCACGCCCCGCCGATCGACCTGTCCACCACCTACCCCGCCCACGACAGCCGTGGTGAGGCCGCCCGGATCGACGCCTTCGCCGCCACCGGCGCGGAACCGGACGGCCCGCCCGTCTACGGGCGGCTCGGCAACCCGACCGTCGCCCGCTTCGAGACAGCCCTCGCCCGCCTGGAGGGCACCGAGGCCGCCGTCGCGTTCGCCAGCGGCATGGCCGCGCTCAGCGCCGTCCTGCTGGTGCGCGGCTCCATGGGCCTGCGCCACGTCGTCGCCGTGCGCCCCCTGTACGGATGCAGCGACCACTTGCTGACCGCAGGGCTGCTCGGCTCCGAGGTGACCTGGACCGACCCGGCCGGGGTCGCCGACGCGCTGCGACCCGACACCGGTCTGGTGCTGGTGGAGTCACCGGCCAATCCGACTCTGACGGAGGTGGATCTGCGGGCACTCGCCCGGGACTGCGGCTCCGTGCCGCTGCTCGTCGACAACACCTTCGCCACTCCCGTCCTCCAGCGTCCGGCCGGAGACGGGGCGCGGCTGGTGCTGCACAGCGCCACCAAGTACCTCGGCGGGCACGGAGACGTCCTGGCCGGGGTGGTGGCCTGCGACGAGGAGTCCGCGGGGCGGCTGCGCCAGATACGGTTCGCCACCGGTGGGGTGCTGCATCCACTGGCCGGCTACCTGCTGCTGCGGGGCCTGTCGACGTTGCCGGTACGGGTCCGGGCCGCCTCCGCCAACGCCGCCGAACTCGCCGGCCGGCTCACCGCAGACCCGCGCGTGGCCCGCGTGCACTACCCGCGCATCGGCGGTGCGATGGTCTCCTTCGAGGTGCACGGGGACCCGCACGCGGTGATCGGCGGCGTACGGCTGATCACCCCGGCGGTCAGCCTCGGCAGCGTGGACTCCCTCATCCAGCACCCGGCGTCCATCAGCCACCGCATCGTCGACGCCGACGACCGCAGGGCCGCGGGAGTCGGAGACCGGCTGCTGCGGCTCTCCGTCGGCCTGGAGGACGTCGACGACCTGTGGGCCGACCTGGACGGGGCGCTCGGCTGAGGCATCGCGCACGCACGCGGTACGACGACGGAGCGGCCCGGCGGAATCCGCCGGGCCGCTCCGTCCGCATGTCCGGTGCGCTCGGGGTGCGCCTGCGGACCGTGCGCCGGGCCCGAGCCTCAGGCCCGGGTCCCAGGCCCGTGTGCCCGGTCGGCGCGTTCCCCGGCGCGGTGGCCTACGACCGGCGGCCGATCCTGGAACCGCCGTGATCCTGCGCGCGGTGCTCCTCCTGCGCGCGGCGGGCAGGCCGCCGGTCCAGGCGGGCTGTGATGACCAGGGTGCCCTCCTCGATCTGGTAGTCGAGGGGGAGCTCCAGGCCGCGCATCGCGGCGACCATGCCGGTGTTGGACGCCTGCGTCACCGCGTAGACGTGGGCGCAGCCCGCTTCGCCGGCCATCTCCACCAACCGGGCGAGCAGCTTGCCGCCGATGCCCCGGCGCTGCCAGGCGTCCTCGATGAGCAGGGCCACCTCGGTCTCGTCGCCGTCCCACAGCAGATGGCCGAGGCCGACGATCTGCCCCGAGGCGGTCCGTACTGCGAGCGTGCGGCCGAAGCGCGGGCTCAGCAGGTGGTTCAGGTAGCGGTCCACGTCGCCGACCGGCCCGTGGTAGCGCAGGCGCAGCGTCTCGGGCGAGCACCGCTCGTGCATCGCCCGGCCCGCCTCCAGGTCGCCGGTGTCCGCCCGGCGCACGGTGATGTCGCTGCCCTCGGGCAGCGTGAGGACGTCCTGGCCGCGCGGGACCCGGGGGCCGAGCCGGGCGTCCAGCTCCACCAGGGCCCTGGCCCGCGCGAACTCGGTGGGCGTGAAGGGCAGATACGGCCGCTCCACGGTGATCACGCCGCCCTCGGGGGCGCGCAGCCGCATCACGGTGTCCTCCAGGGTCCCCTCGACCGGCACACCCTCCGGCGCCCGCCGGCCGGCACCCGGCGAGGCGGGCAGCGAACGGATCGTGCACCGACCCAGCAACTGTCTCAATGCCAGTGGGAGTTCCGCGGCGTCCAGTGCCGTACGCGCGGCGAGGGCCAGCATCCGGGTCGGGGCGTCCACCAGGTCGTGGGCGTCGGCCCGCTCGATCCAGGTGTCGGTGCCCCCGGCGCTCGCCACCGCCGTCGTGAGGCCGGTGCCGGGCAGGTCGGCGGGCGCCCGCAGCAGGAACTCGTCGACCGTGGCCCGGCCCAGCGGGTGAGTCTGCAGGCTCAGGATGTCGACCCTCTCCCCGGCCAGCGCCGTGCACAGTGCGGCCAGTGCGCCCGGTTCGTCCCGCACCGTCGTCCGCATCCGCCACAGCGTGCTCCGGGCCGGGGCGCTGGGCACGGCCCCGTCGGCGGACGACAGGGCCGACCGCCCGTCCTGCTGCTCGGAGGCCGGGAGCCGGTCGCCGTCGGTATCGGATGCGGGGGGCGCGTGACCGTGGCGGCGTGCCCGCCAACTGTGGAACGCCGCCGTGAACCGTGAGGTCGGCTCGCCTCTCGTCCGGCCCTGAGGGGGACGGCCGTGCCGGTCTCGCGCCACATCTGACATGTCTCGACTCATGCAACCACTGTGAAGGAAGTGTGTTTCGTGATCACTAACGCGTCATGGCTGGCGAGTAAAGAGTTTTTGTGGTAGCTATAATTTCTTTGTCGGCTTTCCGGCTGGCTGGCTGCCCGCCGTCCGGCTACTGACCGACCAGACCCGGCTGCAACCGCTTCGTGTACAGCACGGTGCCGTCCTGCTCCCGCATCCGTACGGTCAGCTCTCCGCTGCCGCCGTCGATGTCGACCTCGCCGAAGAACTGGTAACCGCCGGCGGGCGAGACGTTCGCCACGGCCGGCGCCTTCACGAACACCCGCTCCGGACCGAAGGTGCCGTCGAGCGCGCTCGCAGGGAAGGCGCCCGCGTTCAACGGCCCGGAGACGAACTCCCAGAACGGCTCGAAATCCCCGAACGCGGCCCGCGCGGGCTGGTAGTGCTGGGCCGAGGTGTGGTGCACGTCGGCCGTCAGCCACACCGTGCCGGTGATCCGCCGGTGCTTGATGAACCGCAGCAGCTCGGCGATCTGCAGCTCGCGCCCCAGCGGTGCCCCCGGGTCGCCCTGGGCCACCGCCTCGACGTGCTGGGCGCCCTCGCTCGTGTCGGACACGATCAGGCCGATCGGCATGTCCGCGGCGATCACCTTCCACACCGCCCGCGACCGCGCCAGCCCCCGCTTGAGCCACTCCAACTGCTCCCGCCCGAGGATCCCCTGCGGGTCCACGGTCTGGTCACCGGGGGAGTTGGCGTTGCGGTACGTCCGCATGTCCAGCACGAACACGTCGAGCAGCGGCCCCTGCCGCAGCACCCGGTGGACCCGGCCCTCGCGCGCGCCCGGCCGCAGCGTGGACACCGGGAAGTACTCGCTGAAGGCATGCCGCGCCCGTGCCGCCAGTACGTCGACACTCTTCTCCGTGTACCGGCCGTCCGTGTCCGTGATCAGCTGGCCCGGGTACCAGTTGTTGCGCACCTCGTGGTCGTCCCACTGCACGATGGACGGGACCTGGGCGTTGAACCGGCGGAAGTGCTCGTCCAGCAGGTTGTAACGGAAGGTGCCGCGGAACTCGGCCAGGGTCTCGGCGACCTCGGACTTCTCCTCCGTGGTGATGTTCCGCCAGACACTGCCGTCCGGCAGTGCGGCGGTCGCCGGGATCGGCCCGTCGGCGTAGATGGTGTCGCCGCTGAACAGGAAGAAGTCGGGGTCGGTCCGGGCCATCGCCTCGAAGATCCGGTAGCCGCCGAACCCGGGGTTGATGCCCCAGCCCTGCCCCGCCAGGTCGCCCGACCACACGAACCGCACGCCCTCGCGTCGCGCGGACACGGTCCGGAACGTACCGGTGACCGGCTCGCCACAACGGCGCGGGTCGTCCGGGTCGGAGAGCCGCACCCGGTAGTGGATCTGCTCACCCGCCGGCAGCCCGTGCAGCCGGGTCGTCCCGGTGAAGTCCGTGCCGGGGCCGAGCAGCGGGCCGTGCAGGCGGCGCGGGCGGCGGAACGACTCGGTCGCCGATGTCTCGACGATCATCCGGGCCGGGCGGTCGGAGCGCACCCACACCAGCCCGGAGTCGCGCGTCACGTCGCCCGTCTGCACACCCCACTTCGCCTCGGGGCGCCCGGACCGGGCGAAGGCGGGCGCCGACCCGACGGCGGCGGGCAGGGCCAGGGCCGCCGAGGCCGCGAGCGAGCCGCGCAGGACGGCGCGACGACCGGGGAGCGAGCGGGGTGACATGAATGCGCCTCCAGGGGGGCGGGAGATCCGGCCGGTGTGCGCTGCCACAAGTACTCGGGCGGCACGGCCCGCACGCAAATCCCAAGTGAACAACTCCCCGCGGAGCCGGGGTGTCGGCACGCCGTCAGCGCCGCGTACCGTCCCCGTTCAGCGGCTGCCGTCGAGCAGGACGCGGGCGACCAGGGCGGGGTCGTCGTTCATCGGGACATGGCCGCAGCCGGGCAGCCGGACCAGCCGCGCTCCAGGGATCGTCTGTTTGGCCCGGACCCCCTGGCGCGGGAGGAGCAGCCGGTCACGGGCGCCCCAGGCGACCGTGACCGGGATGCCGGGCACGTCGTCGGTGAACCGTACGCCGGTGCCCGCCCGGAGCGTCTCGGTGAAGCCGGTGGCCCCGGCGAGCGCGCAGGTCTCGGCGACCACCGCTTCGGGGGAGCGGCGGCCCGGACGGGCGTAGACGGTGCTGGTCAGCGCCGCGCGCCCGGCCGCCGAGCGGGCGAGCCGCTCGACCAGGGGCAGCGGCATGCGCTCCGCGATCCGCCGCATGCCGATCAGCACGCCGAAGGCGTACCGGCGCTCCGCCGGGGTCCAGAACCCGGCCGGGGACAGTGCGGTGACGGACCGTACGCGCTTCTCACGGCCGAGCTCCAGGGCCAGCAGACCGCCGAGCGAGTTGCCCGCGACATGGGGCCGGTCGAGTCCCAGCTTCCCGCACAGGGCGACGAGGGCGGCGTTCATGGTGGGCAGGCCGTGGGTGAGGCCACCCGGCAGCGCCGGGGAGGCGCCGAAACCGGGCAGGTCCACGGCGATCACCTCGCGCTCGGTGGCGAGAACGTCCACGACCGGGTCCCAGGCCTGGCGGTGATGACCTATGCCGTGCAGCAGGAGCAGCGGTTCGCCGCGGCCCACACGCGCGTAGGACAGGGTCACGGTCTGCGGGCCGTGCGCAGAGGCGACCCCGAAGGAGACGGTCGCGGACATGAAGGTGCTCCTCGTCTGGGACTCGCGGTGGGACGCCGCCCGATGCCGTGGACAGCTTGTCAGCAATCACTACCGACGGGTAGCCCCCGGCGCCCGCTCCCGGACTCCCGCTCCGCGCGGCGTCCGAATCCGCCTGGACACCGCCGCACGGGTCGGCTGGGATGCAGGGGTGAGCGCCGACAGCGCCGACAGCACCAACTCTGTTGCTCAATTGCGGAGAGTGACGCCGGGCTGTCGACGGGGCGCAGGGAACGGGTCTCGCGAGGAGGCGGTCCGGCCCCGGCCCCTCTCGGATGCGGTGCGCGACCATCCCCCGAATTGAGCAGCAGAGTCGACACCGTGACCAAAGCCTTCGAAGAGCACCGCCCCGTCCTTCTGGGGGTCGCCTATCGCATGCTCGGCCGGGTGACCGGCGCCGAGGACGTCGTCCAGGAGGCGTGGCGGCGCTGGGCGGGCGGCGACCGGTCCGAGGTGCGCGAGCCGCGTGCCCACCTGGTGCGCGTCGCCACCCGCCTCGCCCTCGACCGGCTGCGTCAGATCAAGGCGCGGGGCAAGACGTACATCGGCCCGTGGCTGCCCGAGCCGTACGTCACCGACTTCGGTGACACCGCTTTCGACACCGCCGAGCGGGTGGTGCTCGCCGACTCGGTCTCCCTCGCCGCCCTCGTCGTCGTGGAGTCGCTGTCCCCGCTGGAGTGCGCGGTGTTCGTCCTGCGGGAGGCGTTCGGGTACCCCTACTCCGACATCGCCGAGGGGCGGGTCCAGACGGTCTACATCATCCGCAACCCCGACAAGCTGCGCGCGCTGGAGGCCGCCGAGTAGGGGCCGGCCACCCGCGCACGGGACCCGCGCCGTCCGGCCGTGGGTCCCGTCGTCATGTCCGATTGGTATTGACCAAGGGTGAGGGTCACCATATGGTCGCAGAGAAGTGAAACAACCTTTAATAAACAAGGGCGTTAAAACGCCACCGGACCCGGCGATCGCGGAGGACAGGGTGGGGACCACGCAGTTGGAACCGGTGCCGGAACCGAAGTACTGGCATCTCAGGACCGTGCTCAGCGAGGCCCTCGACTCGGAGTTCGCGGTGGGCGAGATCCTGCCCAACGAGCGCGATCTGGCCGCTCGCTTCGGCGTCGCCCGTGCCACGCTCCGTCAGGCACTGGAGCAGCTGGAGCTGGAAGGCAGGCTGCAGCGCCGCCGGGGCGTGGGCACCACCGTCGCTCCGCCGCGCATGGGTGTGTCCCTCGGCACGGCGCAGCACGCCTGGCCGGGCGGGTCCGACGACGCCTGGCGGGCCGCGGACTGCACGCTCGAAGCACCGCCCGCGGCTGTCGCCGACACCCTGGTGACAGGCCGTGACGAGGCCGTGCACACCGTGCGGCGGTCCCGGGTCTCACAGGGGCAGCCCGTTGCCGCCGAGCTTCTGTACATCCCCGCCTCCTCGGTGCCCGACCTCTCCGCCATCGACGCCCCATCGGGGGCGGCCCGCGCGCGTGCGGTGCTGCGCGAACTGCAGCACCTGGAACTGGAGCGGCACGAGAACGCGGTGGAACTCGGCTCCGCACGCGCGAACGACGCCAAGGAACTGGACCGCCTGCCGGGCGCGCCCGTCCTCGTCGTCACCACCCGCTTCATCGCACGGGGCCGCGTCGCCGCGCTCTCCGTGGCCACCTACCGCGCGGACACCTGCCGGCTGACCTTCGGCGACTTCGGAGGTGTGGAGATCCACCACGGCCCCGAGCGCCGCGCCTCCTGAGCTTCGGCGTCTTCGGGCGCCGACGGCGGGTCACGGGACGTGTGCTGCCGGCGGGGCGAGCGCCGAGGGCCGGGGGCGAGGGCCGGCGACGGGGCACACCGGCCCCGACGGTGCCAGGCCCGCCCGGGACGCGTGGCGCCACGTGGGCGGTGCGCCGCCTACCGGCGGGCCGTCACCGTGCCCTCCACCGCGAAGAGTTGCTCCTCCACATGGTCCAGGGCGAGACGCACCGCGCCCGTCGCCACCGCCGCCTCCCCGAGGCGGGACAGGGCGACTCTCGGCGGACGCAGGCAGTAGCGGGCCAGCTCGCGTCGCAACGGTTCCAGTACGCCGTCCAGTCCGGCCGCCCAGCCGCCGATCACGACGAGTTCCGGGTCCAGGGCCAGCACCAGCGCGGCCACGTCGTGGACCAGCCGCTGGATGAAGCGGTCCATGGCCGCGAGAGCCCGTTTGTCGCCCTCGCGGGCCTGGGCGAAGACCTCGGCCACCGCTTGTTCGTCGAGCGGATGTAACGGCTCGTCCGTGGTCGACAGCAGCTTCTCGGGGGTCGCCTCGCGGCCCAGCAGATGCAGCGCGCCGATCTCACCGGCCGCCCCGCCGTACCCCCGGTGCAGCCGCCCCCCGATCAGTGAACCGGCGCCCGGACTCAGTCCCGCCAGCACGAACACCACGTCGTCGGTCCCGGTGGCGACGCCCTTCCAATGCTCGGCCACGACTGCCGCGTTGGCGTCGTTCTCGACCAGCACCGGACAGTTGAAGGACCGGCTCAGCCGCTCGCCCAGATCCAGCCCCGTCCACCCGGGCAGCGCCGTGCCCAGCCGTACGGTGCCGTCCGCCTCGACGATCCCGGGCGTCCCCACACCCACGGCCCGCAGCGAGTCGCGCGGTACGCCGGCCCGGCGCAGCAGCTCGGCGACGGCGGCGCGCAGCCGTTCCAGCCGCTCGTCGGCACCGGCGCTCTCCCCGACGTCCTTGGAGTGGGCGCCGATCATCCGGCCGTCCAGGTCGGCCAGCAGCGCCGCCACCCGGTGCGGCCCGATCTCCAGGCCCAGCAGATGGCCGGCCTCCGCCCGGAACCGGAACCTCCGCGCCGGCCGCCCCTGGCGCCGCGCCGCCCCCTCCTCCGTTGCCTTCTCCACGACGAGGCCCGCCTCGATCAGCCCCTCGACAACGCCCTCGACGGTGGGCCGCGACAGCCCCGTCACCCTGGTGACCTCGGTCAGCGTCGCGCAGTCCGTGGCCCGCAGTGCGTGCAGCACCACCGCGGAGTTGATCCTCCGCAGCAGCGAGGGATCCCCGCCGGTCAGCCGACTCACCGTCCGTCCTCCCAGCTCGTGCGCGTGTGGGGCGGATCGTACTCGGCGCGGTGGGCCCCGGTGACCACCGGGCACGACCACCTCCGGCCCACGACCGGAGCCCGCCGCAGCCCGCCCGGCCGTTCACACGCCCCGTCCCGGACAATCCGTCCCACGCAGGTCGGCTCCGACGCGCCCGCCTCACCCGGACGCCGTCCGTGGGCGGGGGTGTGTCAATTTAACGGCTGGTCTTGGTTGTTGAGGTTCAGTTGTTGGCCGGGGTGAGCCGGCCCTCGAAAGCGGTCTGGAAGGCGTTGAGTGGCGCCTTCCAGCGCATGGTCCACCGCTTGCGGCCCTTGCCGCCCGGGTCCAGGCTCATCAGCGCCGTGTAGACGCACTTGAGGGCCGCGGCCCCGTCGGGGAAGGGGAAGTGGCCGCGGGCGCGGACGGCCTTGCGGATGCGGGCGTTGACGGACTCGATCGCGTTCGTCGAGCAGATCACCCTCGCGGATCTCGACGTCGAAGGAGAGGAAGGGGACGAACTCGGCCCAGGCGTTCTCCCAGAGCCGGATGACCGCCGGATACTTCTTGCCCCAGGCTTCCTGGAACTCGCTGAACCGCCCGGTCGCGGCGGCCTCGCTCGGGGCCGTGTGGACGGGCTTGAGCGCCCTGGCCATCCTGTCCCGGTCCTGACGGGCCGCATGCCGGAAGCTGTTCCTCAGCAGGTGAACGACGCAAGTCCGGACAACCGCTCGAGGCCGGAGTGTCTCCACGGCCTCGGGCAGGCCCTTCAGCCCGTCGCAGACCAGCATCAGGACGTCGTCAACACCCCTGTCCTCGAGGTCCGTGAACACGCTCAGCCAGCACTTCGCGCCCTCGCCTCCGTCACCGGCCCAGATCCCCAGGATGCCCCGGTGCCCCTCGGCCGTGACCACCATCACAACGTAGATCGGACGGTTCGCCACCTGCCCGTCCCGGATCCTCACGTCGATCGCGTCCACGAACAGCACCGGACAGACGCGGTCCGGCGGCCGGTTGGACCATTCCGCCATCCCGTCCACCACCTTGCCCGTGATCGTGGAAACCGTGGCCTTGGACACGCTCGCGCCGTAGACCTCGGCCAGGTGCGCGGAGATCTCACCGCGCGTCAGCCCCTTCACGGACAAAGACAACACCGTCCCGCCCACGCCGGACAGGCACCGCTGCCGCTTCTTGACGATGGCCGGCCCGAACGCCCCCGCCACATCCCGGGAAACCTCCACCCCGACCGGACCGACATCGGTCGGCACCGTCTTCACCCGGGCCCCGCTGCGGGAGTTGCCGCCGCCCCGGCCCCCGGCGTCGTGCTTCTCGTGGCCGAGGCGATCGGTGATCCCGCCCTCCCCCAGAGCGGACTCCAGGACCCGCTCGGTCAACTGCTGGAGCAGCCCGCCCTCCCCAGCCGACTGCAGCCCCTCGCTGCGGGCCCGGTCCACGAGCATCGCAACCAACTGCTCATCACTCGCCGGCACGGCCACCACCGGCTCGCTGCCCGGTATCCGCTCGATGGTGATGTCGCCCATCTGGCGTCTCCTCGATCATCGGATCCGCCGTTCATTGAACACTCCCGGTACCGGCGTAGAACTTCAGGACATCTTCGGGGATCTCGACGATCGCTTCGCCCTCGGGGACCGGGCCGAGGTCGGCGAGTGTCTGAGGGTCGGTCACGACCCCCCCTTGGGCGATGTAGGTCTTACGGTCGGTGCGGTCGGTCGCGAAGAGCGTCGGCGACTGGCCCACCTGCGATTCCGGGTCCTTGCCGAGGAACTGAGCGCGCATGGCTCTCCTTGCTCGAATGGACGAGAAACTTTCTCGGTGCCATCGCGCCGACCTTCCCGAGGGGTGGTCAA
The DNA here is from genome assembly GCF_024701375.2 of Streptomyces sp. KMM 9044. NCBI lineage: Bacteria > Bacillati > Actinomycetota > Actinomycetes > Kitasatosporales > Streptomycetaceae > Streptomyces > Streptomyces sp. KMM 9044. The sequence goes on from NZ_CP113910.1 coordinate 6,772,777, forward strand.
GGGGGCGACGAGTGCACGCCCAACCGTCAGCCAGGGGTGAGGCTAGCTCCGCGTAGATCATCCCTGGGACGTCAGGGGGGAAGCGGGGTGATCGACCGCTGCACTGCTGCAAGATCATCTGTTTGGATCGGTCGCACTTCCCTGCGGCCTTGCAGGCTGCGCCTGACGCTCGGGGTCGGCGTGGCGTGGGCCCTGAGCTGCACAAACGCCCCTGTCGAAAGATCGACTAGGAGTGTCCGGCCCGGATGTCGGGCGGCGAAGTGGATCATGGTCGAGGGGTAGTTGTAACCGCATTGAGACCGCTCGGGTTCGGCAGGACCCACCCACGCGTGTCGCCGATCGTCCGTGCCTGCGGCCCCACCTTCGCCCCGCGGTCGTCGAACGCGACCCGGTATGCGGTGACCTCCAGGACGGCCAGCCACCGCGGACGGAGCCGAGCCACCTTCAGGGCGAGCAGCCGCTTTCCCTCCCGGTACTCCCCGACGCTCACCTCGTCGGCCCGCGCGGTCGCCCGCGTCACGACATTGGTGATGCCGAGCCCGTACGACAGCAGCTCCTCCTGCTCGGACGGCGCCGGCAGCCTCGGCGTGAAGCCGGAGCGGTGCAGGGCCGGTCAGAAGCGGTTGCCGGGGCGGGCGAAGTCGTGGCCCGTCGCGGCCGTCATCAGGCCCGGGTTGATGCCGCAGAACAGCACGTGCAGGCCGTCCGCGGCCACGTCCGGCACCAGCCGGTCGCGGGCGGCCCGCAACTCCTCCGGGGTGAAGCGCGTCAGAGGATCGCCCCCGGGGTGTACCCGGCGGCCTCCGGGTGCCGCTTGACGATCTCGTCGATACGGCCCACGACTGCGGCGACCTGGGCGCTCGCGGCACCCGTGAAGGACAGCTTGTCCGCCATCAGCGCGTCCAGCGCGGGCCGGTCGAGCGGGATCCGCTCGTCGGCCGCGAGCTTGTCGAGCAGGTCGTTGCGCTCGGCGCCCTGCTCCCGCATCGCGAGGGCCGTGGCGACGGCGTTCTCCTTGATCGCCTCGTGCGCGGCCTCACGGCCGACACCCGCGCGCACCGCACCCATCAGCACCTTGGTGGTGGCCAGGAACGGCAGGTAGCGGTCCAGTTCCCGGGCGACGACCGCCGGGAACGCACCGAACTCGTCGAGCACCGTCAGGAACGTCTCCAGCAGTCCGTCGAGCGCGAAGAACGCGTCGGGAAGCGCCACCCGGCGCACCACCGAGCAGGACACGTCGCCCTCGTTCCACTGGTCGCCCGCCAGTTCCCCGGTCATCGATGCGTAACCGCGCAGGATCACCATCAGGCCGTTGACGCGTTCGCAGGAACGGGTGTTCATCTTGTGCGGCATCGCCGACGAGCCGACCTGGCCCGGCTTGAAGCCCTCGGTGACCAGCTCGTGCCCGGCCATCAGCCGGACCGTCTTCGCCAGCGACGAGGGTGCCGCCGCCAGTTGCACCAGCGCGGTCACCACCTCGTAGTCCAGCGACCGCGGGTAGACCTGGCCGACCGAGATGAACGCCTCGGCGAAGCCCAGGTGCCCGGCGACCCGCCGCTCCAGCTCCGCGAGCCGGTCCGCGTCGCCGCCCAGCAGGTCCAGCATGTCCTGCGCCGTACCGACCGGGCCCTTGATGCCCCGCAGCGGATAGCGGCCCAGCAGCTCCTCCAGCCGGCCGTACGCGACGAGCAGTTCGTCGGCGGCGGTGGCGAAACGCTTGCCGAGGGTGGTGGCCTGGGCCGCCACGTTGTGCGAGCGGCCGGCCATGACCAGCTCGCCGTACTCACCGGCCAGCTTGCCGAGCCGGGCCAGCACCGCCACCGTACGGCCGCGCATCAGCTCCAGCGACAGCCGGACCTGCAGCTGCTCCACGTTCTCGGTGAGGTCGCGGGAGGTCATTCCCTTGTGCACGTGCTCATGCCCGGCGAGGTCGTTGAACTCCTCGATCCGCGCCTTCACATCGTGTCGGGTGACCCTCTCGCGCTCCGCGACAGAGGCCAGGTCGACCTGGTCGAGGACCCGCTCGTAGTCGGCGATCGCCGACTCCGGCACCTCGACGCCGAGGTCCTTCTGCGCCCGCAGCACGGCGAGCCAGAGCTGCCGCTCGAGCCTCACCTTCTGCTCGGGGGACCAGAGCGTGGCGAGTTCGGCGGAGGCGTAACGTCCGGCGAGGACGTTCGGGATACGGGGCTTGGCGGGCTCAGCAGTCACGTGCACGGAGTTTACTGGTGATTCGTGCAGGCCGGTGTCACGGGGTGATCTGGAGGAAGCTACGGGGCGAGGCGGCGGCCCGCCGTCACCGCAGGTCGTACGGCAGCAGCTCGGGGCGCTTCGGCGGGAGGCCGTCGCCCGAGGAACGGCCGGTGAGGCGGCGGCCGATCCACGGCAGCAGGTACCGCCGGGCGAACCGGGCGTCCGCGGCCCGCCGCTCCGTCCAGCCGGGCGGCAGCGAGGCCGGCGGAGGCAGCTGCCACTCGGGATCCTCGGGCGGGTAGCCCAGGGCCTGCCACACGGCTTCCGCGACCCTGCGGTGCCCGTCTCCGGTCAGATGCAGCCGGTCCACGTCCCACAGTCGCTGATCGCCGAGCGAGGGCACCCCGTACAGGTCGACGACCAGCGCGCCGTGCCGCCGGGCCAGCTCGTCGACACAGGTGAACAGCGCCTCCATGCGCGGCCGGAACCGCTCCTGCACGGGGCCCTGGCGGGCCGGGCTGCGCATCAGCACCAACTGCTTGCAGTGCGGGGCCAGCCGCTCCACCGCCTCGGTCAGCAGATCCCGCACCATGACCATGTCGCACTTGGGCCGCAGTGTGTCGTTCAGTCCGCCGACCAGGGTGACCACGTCGGCCCGCATGGCTGCCGCCGCGTCCACCTGCTCACCGACGATCTGCCGGATCAGCTTGCCGCGCACCGCGAGATTGGCGTACCGGAAGCCGGGCGCGACGGCCGCCATCCGCGCGGCGAGGAGGTCGGCCCACCCCCGGTACGTGCCGTCGGGCAGCAGGTCCGACATGCCCTCGGTGAAGGAGTCGCCGACCGCGACCAGGCTGGTGTGCGTGGGGTTCGTCTGCATGGCGCCAGAGATGATATCCCGTGCACATACCCGCCGGTCGGTCGGCTCCCTCCCTGCTCGGAGCCGTCCGGGCCCCGCTCAGGCACGCTGGCCGAACAACTCCTGCAGCACGTCCTCCATCGTCACCAGGCCCGCCAGCCGTCCGTCCGACCCGAGCACGGCCGCCAGATGCGTACGGCTGCCGCGCATCGCGGTGAGGACGTCGTCCATCGGCGTGCTCTCCCGCACCCGCGCGATGGAGCGCATGTCCCGCAGCAGGAACGGCATGTCGCGCGGTGAGGCGTCGAGGGCGTCCTTCACGTGCAGGTAGCCGACGATCCGCCGACCCTCGTCCACCACCGGGAAGCGGGAGTACCCGGACTCGGCCGAGAGCGCCTCCAACCCCTCGGGGGTGACGCCCACGCGTGCGTAGACCACGCTCTCCAGCGGCAGCACCACATCCCGTACCGGCCGGCGGCCGAGCTCCAGCACGTCGTTCAGACGCTCCTGCGCGCGGTCGTCGATCAGACCCGCCTCGCCGGAGTCCTTCACCATCTGCGCCAGTTCCGCGTCGGAGAAGGTCGCCACGACCTCGTCGCGCACCTCGACCCGCAGCAGCCGCAGCAGCGCGTTGGCGAAAGCGTTGATCGTGAAGATCACCGGGCGCAGCGCCCGGGACAGTGCCACCAGCGGCGGACCGAGCATCAGCGCGCTGCGCACGGGCTCCGCCAGTGCGATGTTCTTCGGCACCATCTCGCCCAGCAGCATGTGCAGATATGTCGCGAGCGACAGGGCGACCACGAAGGACACCGCGTGCCCCGCGCCGTCCGGCACGCCCATCGAGTGGAACGCCGGTTCCAGCAGATGCGCGATGGCGGGCTCCGCGACCACACCGAGGACCAGGGTGCACAGCGTGATGCCGAGTTGCGCGGCCGCCATCAGGGCGGATACGTGCTCGAGGCCCCACAGCACGTTCTTGGCGCGCCGGTCTCCCTGGTCGGCGTACGGCTCGATCTGGCTGCGGCGCACCGAGATCAGCGCGAACTCGGCACCCACGAAGAAGGCGTTGACGACCAGCGTAGCCAGACCGATCAGCAGCTGTACGGCGATCATCGCCGGACCCCCTTCTCACGCGTCGCGCCGTGTCGCTTGCCGTCCGTCCGGCCGTCCGGCCCGGTACCGGGCCGGACGGCCCCGCCTCCTGCGGGTGCGGGTCGGGGAGCGGGGCGTGCAGCAGTACGCGTGCCGCGCGACGGCCGGTCGCGTCCAGCACCTCCATCCGCCAGCCGACGACCTCCAGGGTGTCGCCGACGGCGGGGATCCGGCCCAGCTCGGTGGCCACGAGCCCGGCCAGGGTCTCGTACGGCCCGTCCGGCGCGCGCAGGCCGACCCGCGCGAGCTGGTCCACGCGCGCGGAGCCGTCGGCCGAGAACAGGTCGTGCCCGCCCTCGTCCGAACCCGTCCGGGCCAGGTCGGGGGTCTCGTGCGGATCATGTTCGTCGCGGACCTCGCCGACAACCTCCTCGACGATGTCCTCCAGCGTGGCCACGCCCGCCGTACCGCCGTACTCGTCGATCACCACGGCCATGGTGCGCCGGCCGGAGAGCCGGTCCAGCAGCCGGTCCACGGTGAGTGATTCCGGGACCAGGAGCGGTTCGCGCATCATTTCCGACACGGGAACCCGGGCCCGGCGCTCGGCGGGCACCGCCAGTACGTCCTTGACGTGCGCGGTGCCGACCACCGAGTCGAAGGTGCCGCGGTACACCGGGAACCGGGACAGCCCCGTCGCCCGGGTCGCGTTCGCCACGTCCTCGCAGGTCGCCTGGACCTCCAGCGCGACGACCTGGACACGTGGGGTCATCACGTTCTCCGCGGTGAGATCGGCGAGGTTCAGGGTGCGGACGAACAGCTCCGCGGTGTCGGCCTCCAGGGCGCCTTCCTTGGCGGAGTGCCGGGCCAGGGCCGCCAGTTCCTGGGGGCCGCGGGCGGAGGCCAGTTCCTCGGCGGGCTCCACACCGAAGCGGCGCACGATGCGGTTCGCCGTGTTGTTCAGGTGCGTGATGAAGGGGCGGAAAGCGGCACTGAACCAGCGCTGCGTGTTGCCCACGTTCTTCGCGACGGCCAGCGGCGACGAGATCGCCCAGTTCTTGGGCACGAGTTCGCCGACCACCATCAGGAAGACGGTCGACAGGGCCGTGCCGAGCACCAGCGCCAGGGAACTCGCCACCGACGCGGAGACGCCGACGGCCTCCAGGGGACCGGAGATCAGCACGGCGATCGACGGCTCGGCGAGCATGCCGACCACCAGATTGGTGACCGTGATGCCGAGTTGCGCCCCGGAGAGCTGGAAGGTCAGGTTCCGTACGGCCTTGAGGGCACCGGCGGCGCCCCGGTCACCGCGCTCCACGGCCCGCTCGAGGTCGGACCGCTCGACCGTGGTGAGGGAGAACTCGGCCGCGACGAACGCGCCGCACGCGAGGGAGAGCAGGATCGCCACCAGAAGAAGGAGCAGCTCGGTCATCGGGTCACCTCCGTCCCGCGGCCGGACGGGAAGCGAACGAGTGCACGGTGCGATGTGCGGCGACGTCGGGTACTGCGATGCCGCGTTCTACTGGGAGGCTCGCCCATGGACGGACGCACACAACCTTTCATGGAGGACCGAGTGACCCACCCAGAGTAAAGGACCGCCGAAGGTCACCGGCGAGGTCGTCCACCGCCCGCAGGCACGCTCAGAACCTGCCGTCCGGGGCGTTGCCCGGGAGCGGCTTGACCCAGCGACGCCAGTGTTCCCCGGGCACGTACCCGGCGGCGCCCCACGCGCGGTGCGCGGTCTCGTTGCGCCGCAGCACCATGGTGTCCGCGCGGCGGCCCCCGAGGCCGGCGAACCGCTCCTCGGCGGCGGCCAGCAGCGCGGAGGCGATGCCCTGTCTGCGGTGGTCCGGGTGCACCGCGAGCCGGTACAGATGGCAGCGCCAGCCGTCGAAGCCGGCGATCACGGTTGCGACCGGCTCCGCCCCCTTCTCGGCGAGGATCAGGGACTCGGGGTCGCAGGCGACCAGCCGCTCCATGCCCTCCCGGTCGTCGCTGATGCTCGTGCCCTCGGCCGCGGCCTTCCAGAAGGCCAGCACGGTGTCGAGATCCTCGGATGTCGCGGCCCGTATGCGCAGCTCGGTCATGCGCCGATCCCAGCACGCGGCCCGGCCCGCGACACGGAATTCCACGACCCGGACGCGCCGCACGTCCGCATGCCGGCCCCGCAGTCCACCAGCCCTGCACGCCACCGTCCACGCACGCCTCCGTCCCCACCCGCCCGGCGCGCCCGCACGCGCGGGTCACTCGTGCGCGATCGCCTCCAGGACGTTCATCCGCGACGCGCGCAGGGCCGGCAGCAGTGCCGCCGCGACGCCGGCCACCGCAGCACCGATGACGACGGCCACGATGGTGCTCCAGGGAATCGCGAGCGCGGTCATGCCCTGCAGCGCCAGCACCTGCTGTGCGCAGACGCCCCACACCAGCCCCAGTGCGAGACCCAGCACCGCGCCGAACACGGCGATCACCACCGACTCCAGCCGGATCATCCGCCGCAGTTGCCGGCGGCCCAGTCCGATGGCCCGCAGCAGCCCGATCTCCCGGGTGCGCTCCACCACCGACAGCGCCAGGGTATTGACCACGCCGAGCACGGCGATGACGATCGCCAGCCCCAGGAGGGCGTAGACGAGGTACAGCAGGACCGCGATCTGGTCGTGAACGAGGTCCTTGTAGTCGGCCTGGTCACGTGCCTGGACCTGTGGATACGGGCCGAGCGTCGTCGCCAGCCGGTCGCGGAGCTCATCCGCGCCCGTGTCGTCGGCGGCGTTCACGTACAGCGCTGAGTCCTGCCCGCCGGGCACGTACTTCTCGACCGTCGCGATGCCGAAGAACAGCCCGCCCTGGATGCCGAGGCCCTCGCCGCCCTCCATGTCGGTCAAGGCGCCCACGGTCAGCTCGGTGCGCCGCCCGCCAGGGAACTCGACCGGGATCACACTGCCCGTCCAGACGCCGTGGTCCGCGGCGAAGCCGGCGTCCATGGCGATGCCGCCGTCGGCCAGGGCAGCCGACGTGTCGCCGCTCGTGTACGTGACCCGGGCGACGTCGTCGACCCGCTCGTCGTACCCGGCGGCGGTCGTCTCGATCCGCTCCCCGTCCGGCAGCCGCACCGCCACCGGCGCGAACCGCTGCCGCACGACGACGCCCACCCCGTCCGTGTCCCGCACCCGGTCGGTGACCTCCTGGGGAAAGGGCAGGAAGTTGTCGTTCTGGATGACGAAGTCGGCGCCCAGCGTCCTGTCGATCTGCTCGTCGAAGGAGCGGGACATGGAGGCGCCGGCCACCGACATGCCGCCGACCAGGGCGAGCCCCACCATCAGCGCGGCGGCGGTGGCACCCGTACGGCGGGGATTGCGCAGGGCGTTGCGCTGGCTCATCCGGCCCACCGGCCCGTACAGGGCGGGGAAGGCCCCGCCCAGCACCCGGATCACCGGCCGCACCAGCAACGGACCGGCGACGACCATCGCGATCAGGGTGAGGACGACCCCGAGCCCCAGCAGGGACGCCGCCGGCACTGTTTCGGTGGAGACGGCACAGCCCACGAGGGCGGCTGCGCCGAGCACCCCGACCACGGAGCCCACCACCGCGCGGGTCCGCAGCGGCCTGCCCACCCCGGCGATCTCGGCATCGGCGAGGGCGGCCATGGGAGACACGCCCGCCGCGCGGCGGGCCGGCAGATACGCGGCCACGAAGGTGACCCCGACCCCGACCACGTACGCCGTGACGGGTGTGGCCCATCCGACGACCATCTCCGTGGTCTTCAGGTTCATGCCGAAGGCGCTCATCAGCCGGATCAGTCCGTAGGCGAGTGCGACGCCGGCCGCGAGGCCCAACGTCGAGCCGATCAGGCCGAGCAGCACCGCCTCGGTGAGCACCGAGCGGCGCACCTGACGCCGGTCGGCGCCGAGCGCCCGCAGCAGCCCGAGTTCGCGGGTGCGCTGCGCGATCAGCATCGAGAAGGTGTTGACGATCAGGAATATGCCGACGAGCACCGCGATCCCGGCGAAGCCGACCATCACGTACTTGATCACGTCGAGGAACCCGCCCAGCTCCTCGGCGGCCGTCGCGGCCTGTTCGTCGGCCGTCTCCACCTGGTAGGTGCCGGCGCCGAGCACCTCGGTGACCCGGCGCCCGAGTTCCTCGTCACTCACGCCCGGCGCTGCCTCGACCGCGATGCTCGTGGCCCGGTCCGCGGAGCCCAGCAACGCGGCGGCGGCGACCTCGGGATCGAGGAAGACGAGGGCCGTGCCGGGGTTCGTGGTGGTGAAGGTGGCGATTCCGACGATCTCGACGCGGAAGGTGCCCGGCTGCGCCTGCACCGACAGGGTGTCGCCGATCACCACGTCCTTGGCGTCGGCGGTGTCCGCGTCCAGTACGGCCTCCCCGGCACCGCGCGGGGCGCGGCCCGAGGCCAGCTCCACGACGCTGCGCTCGTGGGCGTACCAGTCCACCGCGAGGGTGGGCGCGCCGGTCGTCGGGCCCACCGGCTCGTTGTCGCTGTCGACGACCGTGATGTTCCCGGCCTCGACGTCCGGGCGGGCGGACTCGACCTCGTCGGTCCCGGCCAGCCGTTCGGCGAGGGAGGCGGGCACGGTCCGGACCTCGCCGGTGGGTACGGCCGCGTCCAGGTCGTCCGGGGGTGAGACCGTCACATCGGCGGAGGCGGAGGCGAAGAGCCGGTCGAAGGTACGGGAGACGGTGTCCGAGAAGATCAGGCTGCCCGCGACGAACGCCACGGACAGGACGACAGCCAGTGCGGACAGCAGCAGCCGTCCCCTGTGTGCGAGGAAGCTCCTGAGCGTCGCCTTCAGCACGGTCTCAGTCCTTGCCGTCCTTGCCGGGGGCCGGCTCGTCGGGTACGGCACCCTCGGTGGTGGAGGGGGCATCGGGCGCGGTGCCGGGGGCGCCGCCCGGTGCCGGTCCGCCGTCGCCGCCGGCCTGGGCGCGGACCACGTCGAACCGCTTCATCCGGTCGAGCACCGCCTGTGCCGTGGGCCGCTCCATCTCGTCGACGATCCGCCCGTCGGCCAGGAACAGCACCAGGTCGGAGTGGATGGCGGCACCCGGGTCGTGGGTGACCATCACGACGGTCTGGTTCAGCCGGTCCACGGCCTCGCGCAGGAACCCGAGCACCTCCAGTCCGGCACGCGAATCGAGATTGCCGGTCGGCTCGTCCGCGAAGATCAGCTCGGGCCGGGAGGCCAGCGCCCGCGCACAGGCCACGCGCTGCTGCTGGCCACCGGACAGCTGCGCCGGCCGGTGCCGCAGCCGGTCCCGCAGGCCCAGCGTGTCGATGACCTGGTCCAGCCACTTCTCGTCGGGCTTCCGGCCCGCGATGTCCATGGGGAGGGTGATGTTCTCCAACGCGTTCAGCGTCGGGATGAGGTTGAACGACTGGAACATGAACCCGATCCGGTCCCGGCGCAGACGTGTCAGCTCACGGTCCCTCAGCCCCGTGATCTCGGTGTCGCCGAGCCACACCTGTCCGGCCGAGACGGTGTCGAGCCCGGCCAGGCAGTGCATCAGCGTCGACTTCCCCGACCCCGACGGACCCATCACCGCCGTGAACCGGCCGCGCGCGACATCCACGTCCACCGCGTCCAGGGCGAGCACGGTCGTCTCGCCGGATCCGTACGCCTTCGTCAGGCCGCGGGCGCGGGCCGCGACCGAGCCGGCCGACGCGAGGCCGGGGGCATGTTCCGCAGCGGATGTGGACAAGACCGCCTCCTCCGTATGGACACCGGCCCGTGCCGGTCATGGTGGTCGTGCCCGAGGTTAGTGTGATGGAGCCCATGCCGGATATCCACCGTAGGTGCAGAACCGTGCCATTCCGATGTAAGGGGCATCTTTGCTGCCTCCGTCGCCCCCTGCCGGTGCTAGCGCCGGCGCGCTAGCTCCGTCCTCCGCGGGTCACTCTTTTGCACAGCCTCCGGGCTGGATCACGGTCCTGAAGCGATCGTGCTTCGGCGGGTTCTGCACCGCGGACCGCTGCGCTGATCGGTAGCTGACCAGCTGTGATCAGTTGATCTTCCCGAACGGGTGACCTGCGGAGGACGGGGCTAGCTTCAAGGTATGGCGAAGACCCAGCTGAACGTACGCGTGGAGGAGGGCACCGCCCGAGCGGCGCGGGAACGCGCCCCGGCCCGCGGGATGAGCGCCCACCGCTACATCGAGGAACCGGTCCGGCAGGACGCCGGTGAGGCCGGCCGCGCCTTCGTGGAGGCCGCCGCCGACTTCATGAAGCAGTACGAGACCGTCTTCGCCGAGCAGTCCGACGGAGGTGCGCCCGCCCGCGCCACGCCGCGGGCGGGGGAGGGCGGCGAAGGCCCGCGCGAAGGTCGCCGCTGATCCCTTGGACGACCTGCGCATCGACCTCGCCTGGCTGCTGATGCTTGCCGAGCGGCAGACTCCGGGGGGTCCCCAGGTCACCGACTGGGGAGCTCCCGTCGCCGCCGTCGCGCGTCATGAGGCCGAGATATTCGACGTCCCCGTCTACGGCAGCCCGCATGCCCGCGCCGCCGCCCTGCTCCAACTTCTGCTCCGCGTGCCCGCGCTGGAACGCTCCAACGCCCTGTTCGCCTCCGCCGTCGGGTTCGCCTCCCTCGTCGCCAGCGGGCTGAAGGTCGTCACCTCGCCGGAACAGGTCCGCGAGCTGGCCCGGCTGGTCAAGAGCGGCGAGGCCTCCGTGGACGACATCGCCGCCGAGCTGCACAGCTGGAGCGAGTGAGCGGCCGGAGCCCCGGAGCCGGTGATCAGCTCCTGCCCGTCGCCGCGTCGCCCGCCGGCCGCCAGGCGGTGCCCAGCACGCAGTACGACGTCGGCAGGGCGGGCCCGTCCTCCGGCATCAGCGTCCGCCGGTACGGGCCGAGCTCGAAGCCCGCCTCTCGCAGCGCGCCGACCGGCTCCCGCGCCACGTGGCAGCCGCCCGTCAGGGGCGGCCACACCGTCCGGTCCAGGGCGTGCTGGGTGAAGCGCATGACCCGGCCGCCGCCCCGTCCATGCTCGAAGAACCGCACCTCGCCGCCCGGCCGCAGCACTCTCCGGAGCTCCGCGAGCGCCCGCGGCACGTCCCGCACACTGCACAGCACCAGGGAGAGCACCGCCGCGTCGAACGCCCCGCTCCCGACCGGCAGTGCCTCCGCCGCACCCGGCGCGACATCCACCGGGACGGCGGCACGCAGGGCGGCCTCCACAGCGAGCCTGCGCAGCACCCGCTCCGGTTCGATGGCGACGACCTCCGAGACGGTGTCCGGATAGTGCGCGAAGGCGAGGCCGTTGCCCGCGCCGACCTCGATCACCCGCCCGGACAGCCCGCCGAGCAGCCGGCGACGGACCGAGGCCATGCCCGCGCGGGTTTCGGCGGCCTCACTGACCCGGGCGTAGCAACGGGCGAACAGCGGGTGGTGCACGGGATCCCGCGCCACTTTCGCGGAGCCGGCGGACATGGGCGCCTCCCTGTCTGGACGAACCCGGGAGCCGAGACGGGTCACGCGGGCCCCGCTTCCCGCAGGACGAGCCCCGGGCCGGCCGGGGCCCTACGGTGATTGTCCCCCGTGAATACCCCGCGCATCCCTCGCACCGTCGCCCGGAACACAGGGCCCGCGCGGGAGATCAGCCGGCCTCCCGCCCCCGGAACGCCGCCGTGTCCCACGTGCCGTCCAGCCGCGCCGCCAACCACTCGGGCGCCGACGTCCGGAAGCCGGCCGGGGCGAGGACCGCCGCGCCGGCCGGTACCGCTCCCAGCAACGGCACCCCTGTCACCTCCGGCAGGTCCCGCAGGTTGCAGTGCTCGGCCAGACCGGGCTCCGCGGGCCAGCTGCCGATCACCACGCCCGCGGGGGTGAGCCCGCGCGAGCGCAGTTCACGAGTCGTCAGCTCCGTGGCGTTCAGGGTGCCGAGACCCGCCGCCGCCACCACCAGCACCGGCGCCGACAGCAGCGCCGCCGCGTCCGCCAGAGTTCCGCCGTCCTCGTCGAACCGCACGAGCAGCCCGCCCGCGCCCTCCACCAGCACCAGATCGTGCTCGGTGGCCAGCTTGGCGGCGGTCTCGGCCACGTCGTGCGGGCGCACCGGCGCCCGGCCCGCCCGGCGGGCGGCGGTGGCGGGTGCCAGTGGGTCGGGATACCGGGCGAGTTCGGCGGCCGTGACGGCCCCGGCGAGCCGCGCGACCTCCTCGGCGTCCCCGGGTTCGTCCGGCCGCACCCCGGTCTGGGCCGCCTTCAGTACGGCCACCGACCGGCCGGCCCCGAGCGCAGCCGCAGCGACCGCGGCCGTCACCACCGTCTTCCCGACCTCGGTGCCCGTGCCCGTGATCACCAGTACCGGCATGTCATCCCTCCTCGGCCGCCGCGCACACCGCGTCCGCGATCCGGGCCACATCGGTGTCGCCGGTGACGTACGGAGGCATGGCGTAGATCAGATCCCGGAACGGCCGCAGCCACACGCCCCGGCGCACCGCCGCGCGCGTGGCTGCCTCCATGTCCACGGCGCGATCGAGCTGGACGACACCGATGGCGCCGAGGACCCGCACGTCCCGGACGCCCGGCAGACCGGTCGCCGGTGCCAGCCCGTTCCGCAGGCCCGACTCGATGCGCTTGACCTCAGCGAGCCAGTCCTGCCCGAGCAGCAGCTCGATCGAGGCGCAGGCCACGGCCGCCGCCAGCGGGTTGCCCATGAACGTCGGACCGTGCGCCAGCACCGGCACGTCGCCGCGCGAGATGCCGTCGGCCACCCGCGCGGTGCACAGCGTCGCTGCCATGGTCAGATAGCCGCCGGTCAGCGCCTTGCCCACGCACATCACGTCCGGCGTCACCGTCGCGTGCCCGGCCGCGAACAGCGCGCCCGTACGCCCGAACCCGGTCGCGATCTCGTCGAACACCAGCAGCACGTCGTGCGCGTCGCACGCCTCGCGCAGCACCCGCAGATACGCGGGGGAGTGGAAGCGCATGCCGCCCGCTCCCTGCACCACCGGCTCGACGATCACGGCCGCCAGTTCGCCGGCGTGCCGCCCGATCAGCTCCCACAGGTGCTCGGCGTACGACTCCTCGTACTCGGCGGGCGGGGCCTTCGCGAACACCTGTTCCGGGAGCACTCCGGTCCACAGCTCGTGCATCCCGCCCTCGGGATCGCAGACCGACATCGGCTGCCAGGTGTCGCCGTGGTAGCCGCCCCGCCAGGTCAGCAGCCGCCGCTTCTCGGGCCGCCCGAGCGAACGCCAGTACTGCAGGCACATCTTGACGGCCACCTCGACCGACACCGAGCCCGAGTCGGCGAGGAAGACATGCTCGAGTCCGTCGGGTGACATGTCGACAAGCAGCTTCGCCAGCCGGACGGCGGGCTCGTGCGTGAGTCCGCCGAACATCACGTGACTCATCCGCCCGAGCTGGTCGTGCACGGCCTCGTTCAGCACCGGGTGGCTGTAGCCGTGGATCGCCGACCACCAGGACGACATCCCGTCGACCAGTTCGCCCGAGCCGTCGGCGAGCCGCAGCCGCACCCCGCTCGCCGACTCCACGACGAGTGGTTCCCCGCTGCCGGGCATGGGCCCGTACGGATGCCAGACATGCCGCCGGTCCAGCTCGAGAAGCTCGGGTACGGACCGCTCAGGCATTGGGTGCCAGATCCGTTCCGGCACCTCGCCGACGGACGGCGACGAGATCGGTACGCGGCCCGCCGGACCGGCCCGTCCTCTCGCTCACCGCCCCCGGACCCGCGTCCGCCTCCGTATCCACGCACGCCCCGGTGCCGGAGGACGCGGACCCGCACCCGCCACCGCCCTCGTGCGGCCCGCACCCGCCACCCTCACCGGGTGACCCGCACCCGCTCGCACCCGCGCCCGCCCGGTGCTCGGGCAGTGTCACGCGGTCGGTGCCCTCCACCTCGAACCCGGCGTCCGCGATCATCTCCAGGTCGGCCCGGCCCGCCTGGCCCTCGCTGGTGAGGTAGTCACCGAGGAAGACCGAGTTGGCCAGGTGCAGCGCGAGCGGCTGCATCGTGCGCAGATGCACCTCCCGCCCGCCCGCGATCCGCACCTCGGCGTCCGGGCATACGAACCGCACCATCGCCAGGATCCTGAGGCACCGCTGCGGGGTGAGGTTCCACTCCTTCGCGAGTGGTGTCCCCTCGAACGGGATCAGGAAGTTCACCGGCACCGAGTCCGGGTCCAGTTCGCGCAGTGCGAAGACCACGTCGACCAGGTCCGCGTCGCTCTCGCCCATGCCGGCGATCAGCCCGGAGCAGGCGGACAGACCGGCGGCATGCGCCTTCTGTACGGTGTCCACGCGGTCGGCGTACGTGTGCGTGGTGGTGATGTCCCCGTAGGCGGACTCGGAGGTGTTGAGGTTGTGGTTGTAGGCGTCCGCGCCCGCCTCGCGCAGCCGCTCCGCCTGGCCCTCGGAAAGCAGTCCTAGGCAGGCGCACACCTCGACGCCCTCGTTGCCTTCCTTGATCGCCTTGATGGTGTCGGAGACACGGTCCACGTCGCGGTCGGTCGGACCACGGCCGCTGGCGACCAGGCACACCCGCTTGGCGCCGCCCGCCAGCCCAGCCGCGGCCGCGTCCGAGGCCTGCTCGGGTTTGAGCCAGGTGTACTTCAGGATGCCGGCCTTCGAGCCGAGCCGCTGGGAACAGTAGGAGCAGTCCTCCGGGCACAGGCCGGACTTGAGGTTGACCAGATAGTTGAGTTTCACCCGCCGCCCGAACCAGTGCCGCCGCACCTTCCCGGCCGCGGCCACCACGTCGAGCAGATCGTCGTCGGACGTCCCGAGGACGGCCAGCGCTTCCTCACGGGTCGGCGTCTCGCGCCGAAGCCCCTTGTCCACCAGCGTGTTCAGCAGGTCCATGGGAGCCGATCCTGTCCTATTCGGCCGCCCCGGCCAAGGAGGGTTCGCACAACAGAGGCGCTGACGGCTGTGGGCATGGCCACACAGTGGTCCGCCGGCCGTCCCGCTAATGTCTGTCCACTGACTCTGCTGCTCAATTCGAGGGATGGTCACGCACCGCATCCGGGAGGGGTCGGCCGGGGCGCCGGACCGCCTCCCCGCGAGGCCCGTTCCCTGCACCCCGTCGACAGGCCGGCGTCACTCTCCGCAATTGAGCAACAGAGTCTCCACTGCCCACAAAACCACCGGAGGAGCCATGGCGTTCGGCTGGATCGACGAGCAGGCAAAGCTGCGCCGCCGGGCCGGGCTCGTGCGGACCCTGCGCCCGCGCGCCGCAGACGCACCGCTCCTCGACCTGGCGAGCAACGACTACCTGGGTCTGGCCCGGCATCCGGAAGTGGCCGAGGGCGCGGCGCGGGCGGCGCGGATCTGGGGCGGCGGGGCCACCGGGTCCCGGCTCGTCACCGGTACCACCGAGTTGCACACCGAGTTGGAAGGCGAACTGGCCGACTTCTGCGGCTTCGAGGCGGCCCTCGTCCTCTCCTCCGGCTACGCGGCCAACCTCGCCGCCGTCACCGCGTTGGCCCCGAACGGCTCGCTGATCGTGTCCGACGCGGGCAACCACGCCTCGCTGATCGACGGCTGCCGACTGGCCCGGGGCAGGACGCAGGTCGTGGCGCACGCCGACCCCGACGCCGTGCGCAAGGCGCTGAGCGGACACGCCGGGGCCGCCGTCGCCGTGTCCGACACGGTCTTCTCGGTCGACGGGGACGCCGCCCCGCTCGCCGCGCTGGCCGGAGCGTGCCGTGAACACGGCGCGGGACTGGTGCTCGACGACGCCCACGGCCTCGGGGTACTCGGCGACGGCGGACGCGGCGCCCCGTACGCGGCGGGGCTCGCCGGCGCCGAGGACGTCGTGGTGACGCTCACGCTCTCCAAGTCGCTCGGCAGCCAGGGCGGAGCCGTGCTCGGCCCGGCACGGGTGGTCGAGCATCTGGTCAACACGGCTCGCACGTTCATCTTCGACACGGGTCTCGCCCCGGCGGCAGCGGGCGCCGCGCTCTCGGCCCTGCGGCTGTTGCGCCGTGAACCCGGGTGCGCGGCGCGGGCGAGCGCGGTGGCGCGCGATCTGCACCACCGGCTGACGGCCGCGGGCCTCGAAGCCGTACGCCCCGACGCCGCGGTCGTGTCCGTGCATGCCCCGTCCCCGGAGCAGGCCGTGCGATGGGCAGCCGACTGCCGGGCGGCCGGCCTGTCCGTGGGCTGCTTCCGTCCTCCTTCCGTGCCCGACGGCATCTCGCGGCTCAGACTGACCGCCCGCGCGGACCTGTCCGGGGCCGAGATCGAACGCGCTGTACAGGTGATCGGCGAGACGCGGCCATGAGTCGGCGAGGCACGGCCGCGAGTCGCCCGATGACGGGCGGTCGAGTACGAGCGGGTGCCGGAGGACCGGCAGGTCAGTGAACCGCGGCCACGAACTTCGCCCAGCTCCGGAGTGAGATGAGCAGCGCGGGTCCGTCCGGGGTCTTGGAGTCGCGCACGGCGAGCAGTCCGGCACCGGGGCCGGTGGCGGGCCGGGCCGTCTCGACACAGTTGTTCGCGCCCGTGCTGTAGCTGCTGCGCAGCCATCGCGCACCGCGCAGGTCGGTGCTGGAGGGAAGGGTCCGAGGCGGTGCGGGCATCGTGCCTCCTTACACGCCGGCAGCTGTCCCGGCGATGAAATCCAACGAGTCCTCGGGTGAAAGGGCGTGGATCGAAAGGGCGTCGAATGCCTCCGAGTACACCCGGAGGTCTTCTTTCCGCTCCAGATAGAGGCTACTCGTCAAGTGGTCGAGAACTACAACATCCAGATCAGAAGTGCGCGAAAATGAGAAGATTACGAAAGGGCCGGTGACGCCGATGTGCGCCCCGGCAGTGAACGGCAGTACCTGAAGCCGCACTCGGGGAAGGCGCGCCGCCTCCACGAGCCGTTCCAACTGGCAGGTCATGACGCCGGGGCCGCCGACCTGCCGGCGCAGCACCGCCTCGTCCAGGACCGCGCTGAACTCCAGCGGCGGGTCCGCCCGCAGGACGTCCTGCCGGGCCAGCCGCACCTCCACCAGCGTGTCCAGCCGCTCCTCCGGAGCGCCCTCCAGCGCCGCCGCCGTCACGGCCCGCGCGTACTCGGGCGTCTGCAGCAGCCCGGGAACCACGGTGGTCTCCAGCGTGCGCATCGCGTCGGCCTGGGACTCCAGACTGATGAAGTCCCGGTAGGCGGGCGGCAGTACGCCCCGGTACGCATGCCACCAGTGGTGCCGTCCACTGCTGTCGTCCGACCCCGCCAACACCAGTAGTATCTCCCGTAACTGAAGGTCGGTCAGGCCGTAGACATCGAGCAGTAACCGCACATCGGCCGGTCTCACCCCGCTCGTCCCCGTCTCGATCCGGCTCACCTTCGACTGGTGCCAGCCCACCAGCCGCGCTGCCTCACCACTGGTGAACCCCGCCGATGTGCGCAGTGAGCGCAGTTCGGCGCCCAGTTTCCGGCGGCGCACCGCGGGACCGTGCTGCATGGCTTCCCCCTTACTCCCTCCGGGCCACCCGCATACGGTCTCCCGTCGAAGAGTTCACCGCTTTGAGCGACAGATATATGCATATCTTGGCCGTATCGCCGCCGACGGTCCGTGGTGATGGCAGTCTGACGACGAAGCACCAGTGCGGGACCGTACTCGAATCAGCCGCTCCGTGTCGGACTGCGGTCCCGTGGAAAGGGACGACATCGCCATGGCAGGCCATCTGGAAGCATCTGTCACTCTGCCGAGCGATCCTGCCTCGGTCTCCGCGGCCCGCGCCCATGCGGTGGGCACGCTGGCGGAGTGGGGCGTGCCGGAGGACACGGAAGTGTCCGGCACCATCCGGCTGATCGTGTCCGAACTCGCGACCAACGCCGTGCAGCACACCCTGGGACGGTCACCCACGTTCACCGTGGACATCGGCCTCGACCGCGACGGCCAGCTGCGCATCGGGGTCACCGACAGCCATCCGGGGTTCCCCAAACGGCTCCCCGCCGCGGTCCAGCAGGACAACGGCCGGGGGCTGGTCATCATCCGCTGGCTGACCGTGGAGTGTGGGGGCAGGATGAGGGTCCGCCCCACCGGAGAGGGTGGAAAGACCGTCTCCGTCGTCCTTCCGTGGACCGTCCCCGCCGAGCCGGTCATGGTGGTCGAGGCGGCAGGACAGCAGGAACCGTAGGGGCCGCACGGCCGCACCGGTGTGCTGTCCGGGTGCCGTCCGGTGTGTCCGGCGGGGCGGCGGCAGGGAGGTACCGCCGCCCTCGCGGATCACTTCACCCGGCCGTACCAGACGCTGTGGGTCCAGATCTTCTGCAGGCGCACCACATCCCCGGTCTTCGGGGCGTGCCAGACCTTGCCCTGGCCCGCGTAGATGCCCACGTGGTAGACGTTCTGGCCCGAATGGAAGAAGACCAGATCCCCCGCCTTGCGGCTCGAGGCGGAGACGTGGCGGGTCTTGTTGTACTGCTGGGCTGCAGTACGGGGCAGTGTCGTGCCCGCCTTCTTGAACGAGTAGAGGGTCAGTCCGGAGCAGTCGAAGCGGCTCGGTCCGGTGGCGCCCCAGCGGTAGGGCGCGCCCTTCTTGGACGCCGCGACCTGGAGGGCCTTGGTGGCCGTCGTCGCGGCCGCCGCCTCCGGAGCGGTACCCGGGAGGACGATCGAGCCGCCCACGGCGGCGAGGGTGAGGGCCGAGGCCGTGCCGGCCCTGGCCATGAGAGACGGGACACGATTGAGCGCGGTCATGCGCAACCCTTCGTCAGCCGCCTGTGAAAGATGACCTGTCGGATTCGGGCTGGCGAAGTTGCCCGGCCGCACGAGTGCGGCTTCACCCCAAGGGCTGACCGGTACGGGATTCGAACTCCCCTTCCGGCGACCCGTCATGCTCGGGTCCTCCACTCCTGCCGATCCACTCCTGTCGACCGGTCATCCGGGCGGCGGCAGGACTCGGCGTCCGCCCGGATCGCCCCGCCGCGGTGGCGGGGTCTTGTCGTCAGTGAGCGATCTTGGCAACCGCCGGTCCGAAATCCCAACTGAACCGGGGGCTTGTGTTGTTACTCACCACTCATCCGTTCGGGTGGACAGCCCTGCATCCGGGCTGTCGTCCGGAGTGCCGAGGAGGCCCGGACCAGCGCCGGAGTGACCTGTTCCGGTATGTGGCCACGCGTGATGCGCAACCGTGACGGCCCGAAAAGAAGTGGTTCGTCTACGCCGGTTGGTGGTACCCCCTTTGGTCCGTTTCGGCTCAGGTGCGGACGTGTTGCCGACAACGGCCGCGGTTGAACCGGTACGTGCGTCAACTGCCCGAGCCCGGAGACAGCGTGACCCGGGCCGTGCGCCGGTCGCCGTCCAGTACCCGCAGGGCCCGGGCCGGCGTGGCGGCGTGCAGTTCGGTCTCGCCGTGCCGGTGCATGACGGTCAGCGCGTCGCGCAGCGCGACGGCCTTGCCGACCAGTGCCCGTGCTGCGCGCAGTCCACGGTAGGTGTCGCCGTCACGGGCGGGGTTGATCCGGCCCAGCAGGCCGACGGCCTCGAGGTACCGGTCGATCAGTCCGGCCTCGGCGCGGGTCAGTGCGGGCAGTGGTGGCAGTTCGGGTGGCAGCATCGGCGGCTCACCTCGCGCCGGATGGGGGGGGGAGGCGGCCCTCGCGTCCGGTCGGGATCCGGTCCGCGAGGCCGTACTCCACCGCCGCCCGCGCGTCGAGGACGGTGTCCCGCTCGATGTCCGACCGTGCCTGCTCCGGGGTGCGCCGGGTGTGCCGGACCAGAATCTCCTCGATCCGGCCACGGACCCGCGACAGTTCCTCCGCCTGGACGGCGAGATCGCCCGCGTCTCCCTCCGACGGCTCCGGCTGACGGAGCGCCAGTCGTGCCCACGGCAGGACGTACCGCTTCCCCGGTGTCCCAGCGGCCGGCAGCACGCGGCCGTCCCGTCGGCCCGGCCCAGGCAGACCGTCTCCACCTCGCAGGTGATGAAGGCCAGGGTGTCGTAGACCACCGACACGGCGTGGAAGGAGCCGCCGGGGGAGTTGACGTGGGGGGAGATGCCCCGGTCGGGGGCCCGGTGTTCCAGGTGCACGAACTGGGCGATCAGGTCGTTCGCGGAGGTCTCGTCGATCGGCGTCCCCAGGAGGACGATCCGCTCCTCCAACAGCTTCGCGTACGGATCCGTGGGCCGGTGCCAGGACGCCGTGTGGTCGGTGAACCCGGGCAGGACGTGGCGGGCGAGCGGCCGGGGCATGGGCCCCTCCTCATGGCGGCTCTCTGTAAAAAATGTACAGGACGTACGTGACGTTATGATGGGGGCATGGCCTACGAGATTCCGGTGACGCAAGCGAGGGCTGAGCTTGCCGGCCTGATCAACCGCGTGGTGTACGGCGGTGAGCGCGTCGTCGTGACCCGGCACGGAAAGCCCCTCGTCGCCCTCGTGCCCGCCGATGACCTGCGACGAATCGACCGGCTCCGGGAACTCGACGAGGGCCGGGAGTCCGCCGACGAGCAGGTGGTCAGCACGGTGGCCGGTGTCCACGGAGAGGCCGCGTCCGCTCCCCGCGAACAGCAGCACTTCGGCATCGCCGCGGAACACCGAGGCACAGCCACGTCGTAGGAGACCCCGAGATCTGGGGCCCGGCGGACGAACGGTGAGGGGCGGCCGGATGGCTCCGGCCGCCCCTCACCGTTCGTCCGCCGGGCGGTTCAGCTCCGCGGTAGCCGCGGGAGCCGGCGCTTCTCCTGTGCCTTGCGCTCCGCCTCCTCCGCCTTGGCGACGGCCGCGTACTGGTCGACGTATTCCTGCCCGGAGAGCGTCAGAATGGCGTACATGATCTCGTCGGTGATGGCACGCAGGACCGCCCGCTCGTCCTCCATGCCTTCGTAGCGGGAGAAGTCGAGGGGCTTGCCGAAGCGGATCACCACGGGATGGATATGGGGGACGACCTTGCCGGGCGGCTGGGCCTCGAAGGTGCCGATCATCGCGCAGGGAACCACCGGTACACCGGCCGTGAGGGCCATCTTCGCGACCCCGACCTTGCCCTTGTACAGGCGTCCGTCGTGCGACCGAGTGCCCTCTGGGTAGATGCCGAGCAACTCCCCCTTGCCCAGCACTCCGAGGCCCTCCCGGATCGCGGCCTGGCCTGCGTCCTTGCCGGAGCGGTCGACCGGGATCTGGCCCGCGCTGTGGAAGAAGAACGCCGTCAGCCGGCCCTTGATGCCCGGGCCGGTGAAGTACTCGGCCTTGGCGAGGAACGTGATGCGCCGTTTGAGGATCGCGGGCATCAGGAAGTGGTCCGAGAACGACAGATGGTTGCCGGCGACGATGCCGGCACCGGACGACGGCACATGTTCCAGGCCCTCTATTCGAGGCCGGAAGACCAGTCTCAGCAGCGGGCCCAGCAGTACATATTTCAGCAGGTAGTAGAACAAGGGGCGCGCTCCTCGACTCCGTCGGACGGGCCCAGCGGCGTGTTGCAGCAGGTCAACCGGCACGTCGTGGGGTTGCCAGTGTAGGTCGGGGCGGGTCCGTCCGGCACCACGTGCGACGGGTCCGGGGAAGCGGGCCGGGGAGCGGGCCGGACGGAGCCCGCAGGGCGGCTGAACGCCCTTCGGCGCACGGGCCGGTGGTCGTCGCCCCGGGCCTCGGTG
Organism: Streptomyces sp. KMM 9044; assembly: GCF_024701375.2. Lineage (NCBI taxonomy): Bacteria > Bacillati > Actinomycetota > Actinomycetes > Kitasatosporales > Streptomycetaceae > Streptomyces > Streptomyces sp. KMM 9044. Next base: position 6,794,484 of record NZ_CP113910.1, read on the forward strand.
CCGGTCCGGGGAGCGCGCCCACTGCGGGCCGGTGACGCACGGCGGCCCGATGGTGGCCCGTCTGCCGGGGACGGGCGGCATCGACTCCTGAAGCACGGTGCCACCTGCCGCTCCCGGGCGTGCGCCTGGCGCAGGCGGTGGTTGAGCTCCTGCAGTGCGCGGGCACGTGTGTACGGCTCGGCCCCCCAGGACCCGGCCCTGGTCGGTGCCGGCACGGTCGCGGACCCGCGTCAGCTTGGTGACCTCCTCGGTCCGGTGCACGACCAGGGCCACACCACCGCTGCCCAGCACCGGCGTGTCCACCGGGCTCCAGTAGCGCTCCTCCCACTCGCCGGAGCGCTCTCCCGGCCCTCGGCGTCGTAGCGCTGAAGGGCCGAGGCGTCGCGTTCGCCGGTGGCCACGACGCGCGGCAGCGAGGCGTGCAGGTTGCGCACGCCGGAGGGGCCGGGGCTGTCCGGGAAGACGTCGAACATGCAGCGGCCCAGCAGCTCCTCACGGGACCTCCCGGGACCTCCCGGTCCTTTCGGCGAAGGCCTCGTTGAACGTCCGCGTACACGAGACCCGGGGTGAGGATCGCCACCGTTCCGGGCAGAGCGGGGCGGTTGCTCGGGAGACGTGGGATGCCGGCGGGGTCAGTCGACGGGGAGGTCGTCCGGGCCGGTCAGCGACATCTCGGCCCAGATGACCTTCCCCTCGGGAACGAAACGGGTACCCCATCGCTGGGCGAGCTGCGAGACCAGCAGCAGCCCGCGCCCGCCCTCGTCCATGGCGCGGGGGTGACGCAGGTGGGGCGTGGTCGCCCCGCCGTCGAACACCTCGCAGACCAGCGCACGCTCCCGGATCAACCGCAGCCGGACGGGGCCGGCGGCGTGCCGGATGGCGTTGGTGACCAGTTCGCTGACCACCAGCTCCGCGGTGAAGACCAGCTCATCCAGGCCCCAGTGGCCCAGCTGCCGGGTGGCCGTTTTGCGGGCCTCGGCCACCACGGCTGGATCCGTCGGCAGGTCCCAGACCGCCACCTGGCCGGCGCCCAGGAGCCGGGTACGGGCCAGCAGCATGGCCACGTCGTCGTACGGGCGGGTGGGTACCAAAGCGTCCACCACCGCCCGGCACCACTGGTCCAGGGAATCCGGAGCCGCTTGCAGTGCCTGCCGCAGCCGCTCCCGGCCGGGGCCGGCGTCCCCGGTCCCGTCGGGGAGACCGGCCAGCAGACCGTCGGTGTGCAGGACGACCGTGCTGCCCTCGGTCAGGGTCAGCTCCACCGCCTCGAACGGTGGACCGCCCACACCGAGCGCAGGCCCCGCCGGCAGTTCGACGAAGTCCACCGAGCCGTCGGGCGCCACCAGGACGGGCGCGGGATGGCCCGCGGCGGCCATCGCGCACCGCCCGTCGATCGGGTCGTAGACGATGTACAGGCAACCGGACCCCACGGACCGGCCGTAGGCCGACGCAGGATCCCCCTCGCACGCCGACTGCGACACCAGGTCGTCCAGATGCCCCAGCACCTCCTCGGGGGGCAGATCCAGCGCGGCCAGGGTCCGCACGGCGGTCCGCAGCCGGCCCATCGCGGCTGCGGCGTCGATGCCGTGCCCGGGGACCTCGCCGACAACGAGGGCGACACGGGCACCCGACAGCGGGATCAGGTCGTACCAGTCGCCGCCCAGACCGGTCAGTTCATCGGCCGGGCGGTAGCACGCGGCCACCTCGACGGCGTCCTGCTCCGGGAGCCGGTGGGGCAACAGGCTGCGCTGCAGCACAAGCGCCGCGTTCCGCTCCCTGGTGTAGCGCCGGGCGTTGTCCACACAGACGGCGGCGCGCGAGACGAGGTCCTCGGCGAGGTTCGTGTCGTCCTCGCCGAAGGGGTCCCGGCGGCGCCGGAAGAACACGGTGACGCCCAGGGTGACACCCCGGGCGCGGATCGGCACGATCATCACACTCTGCAGCCCCAGCTCCAGGAACGTGGGTGCCCGGAGGCCGGGCCTGCTCTCGACCCACCCCGCGGCGAGCGGGTCGAGCTGCTCCTGACGCCAGGTCCTGCCCGAGGCCAGGCAGCGGAGCGGCGGTGTACCGGGCAGATAGGAGACCGACGTGCCGATGTCCCGGACCGTGCGCGGCAGATCCTCGTGCACGGACCGGTGGCCCGCGCGGAGCAGCGACACCCTGTCCGTCTCCGTGAGCGGCCCCGGCGGGAGCTCGGCGCCCCGCAGCACCGTCTCCAGAAGGTCCACGGTCACGAAGTCCGCGAGGTCCGGAACGGCGACGTCGGCCAGTTCCTGCGCGGTGTGCATGACGTCCAGGGTGCGGCCGATGTGCCGGCCGGCCCGGTCGAGCAGCGCGAGGCGCTGGCGCGCGCGGTGCCGGTCGGTGATGTCGACGACGCTGTAGTAGACGCCCATCGGGTGGCCCCGGTCGTCGTCGAGCCGGGTGAACGACAGCATGTGCGCGGTTTCCCGCAGCGGCGCCGAACGGGCCTGGCCGACGTGTTCGAAGTCGACCACCGACTCGCCGGTTTCCAGGACGTGGCGCATCCGCGCCTCGACGGGCCCGGCGTCCAGTCCGGGCTGGACATCGGCGAACCGCAGCCCCAGCCGCCGCTGCGCGGGACCGCCGCCGAACTGTTCGAGCGCGGTGTTCGACCACACGTACCGCAGGTCCGTATCCACGATCGCGAGCCCGATCGCCGATCCGGAGACCATCTGTTCCAGCATCGTGCGGCTCATGTCCCAGCCGGGGGCGCCGGCCAGCTCCGACAACAGCACCAGCAGGGACGAGCGGCCACGCGGTTCCACGGTCCGCAGCACCCTGACCATGACGGGGACCGCGTGTCCGTCCCGGTGCCGGGCCGTCATCAGGCCGGCCCAGCCGTCGTCGGCCCGGCGGCGCCAGACCAGGTCCGGCACCCGCTCGGCCTCCTCGGCGGTCAGCAGATCGGACAGCTTCCCGCCCACCGCCTCGGCCGCCGTGTACCCCAGCAGCCGCTCGGCCGGACCGGTCCAGTTCGTCACCACGACCTGCGGATCGAGCAGCAGGGGGGCGGCGTCGGCCACGTCGAACCCCTGCCGGGCAACGTCCTGCTCCCCGTGTCCACTCGCGTGTCCGCCCACGGCCGACCTCTCTGTCGCTGACAGTGGTCTACCACCTCTTGTCCCCATCTTCACCCGGGAACCGGCCAGCGGGCTTCCCGGGTGAGGCGGGGACCGGCGAAAACGGCCGGACGGCCGGACGGACGGGAACGGGCCGGCCGGGTCAGCCGCCCTGGCCCAGCACCTTCCCCAGCGTCCCCAGGGCATCCTGGAGTTCCTCGCCACGGACGGTGAGCGGCGGGGCCAGCCGGATGGTGGACCCGTGGGTGTCCTTGACCAGGATTCCCTCCCGCATCAGCCGCTCACTGACCTCACGGCCGGTGCCGAGCGCCGGGTCGACGTCGACACCCGCCCACAGCCCGCGCGAGCGGAAACCGACGACGCCCCGGCCGACCAGCGACTCCAGCCCGCCACGCAGTACCACGCCCAGTTCCGCCGCCCGGCGCTGGAACTCACCCGTCTCCAGCAGCTCCACCACCGCCGTGCCGACGGCCGCGGCCAGTGGACTGCCGCCGAACGTCGAGCCGTGCTCCCCGGGGTGCAGCACCCCGAGCACCTCACGCCGGGCCACCACCGCCGACACCGGGACGATGCCGCCGCCCAGCGCCTTGCCGAGCAGCACCATGTCCGGGACGACCGACTCGTGTTCCACGGCCAGGGTGTGCCCCGTACGGCCGAGTCCCGACTGGATCTCGTCCGCGACGAACAGGCACCCCGCGCGGCGCGTCAGCTCCCGTACACCCGTCAGATAGCCGTCGTCGGGGATGTTCACCCCCGCCTCGCCCTGGATCGGCTCGATCAGCACCGCGGCCGTCGTCTCGTCGACTGCCGCCTCCAGCGCCGCGAGATCGTTGTAGGGGACGACCCGGAAACCCGGGGTGAAGGGTCCGAAGCCGGCGCGGGCGGTCTCATCGGTCGAGAAGCTGACGATGGTCGTCGTCCGGCCGTGGAAGTTGTCCGCCGCGACCACGATCGTCGCCTCGCCGGCCGGGACGCCCTTCACGTCGTAGGCCCACTTGCGGGCCACCTTCACCGCGCTCTCCACCGCCTCTGCGCCGGTGTTCATGGGGAGCACCATGTCCAGCCCGGTCAGCGCGGCCAGCCGTTCGGCGAACGCGGCGAGTCGGTCGTTGTGGAAGGCGCGCGAGGTCAGCGTGAGCCGGTCCAGCTGGCGGTGCGCCGCCTCGGTCAGCGCGGGATGCCGGTGGCCGAAGTTGAGCGCCGAGTAGCCGGCCAGCATGTCGAGGTAGCGGCGGCCCTCCACGTCCTCCACCCACGCGCCCTGAGCGCGGGCGACGACCACGGGCAACGGATGGTAGTTGTGCGCGAGCACCGGCTCCTCCGCACCGATCAGCTCGGTGGACGAACGGGTACGGGCGACAGAGGTCATGAGCGGATCTCCTGAGTGCAGCACTTGATCCCGCCGCCTGCCTTGTGGAACTCGGACAGGTCGACGGGAACGGGAACGTAGCCGCGGTCGGCGAGCCGCGCGGCGAGGGCCGTCGCCCCCGGTGAGACGAACACATGGCGCCCGTCGGAGACGGAGTTCAGGCCGAAGGCCATCGCGTCCTCGCGGGTCGCGGTCACCGCGTTCGGATACAGCCGGGCCAGCACCTCGCGGCTCCCCGGCGAGAACGCCTCCGGGTAGTACGCGATGTTCTCCTCGTCCAGTGCGAACAGTGCCGTGTCCAGATGGTAGAAGTACGGATCGACCAGCGTCAGGCCGATCACGGGCACACCGAAGAACTCCTGCGCCTCGTGATGCGCCTGGCGGGTGGTGCGGAAACCGGTGCCGGCGAGGATCCAGCGCCCGGTGGGTACCAGGTCGCCCTCGCCCTCGCACACCGACTCGGGACGGTGGACGTCGAAGCCCTCCGCCTTGAACCAGGTCCCGTACGGCTCGGACTCGGGACGCCGCTCGGGTGACAGGAACAGGGAGCCGAGGACACGACCCCCGACGACGACCGCCGCGTTCGCGGCGAACACCATGTCGGGCAGTCCGGGTACCGGTTGCATGCTCTCCACGGTATGACCGTGGGCGCGGTAGACGTCGACCAGCGCGCGCCACTGCCGCCGGGCCAGGGCGAGGTCGACGGGACGGTCGGGACGCATCCAGGGGTTGATCGCGTACCGCACGGCGAAGTGTCCGGGGTCGCAGACGAGGTAGCGCCGTCGGGACGGCACACGGGTGTCGGTCACAGAGGGGTGCCTCCGCTTCCACGCGGTGTCCTTGGGGGTGTGTCCACGGTAGAAAGCGACCGGGCCGGGCGACAAGGAACATGAGGTGCGCGCTCACGCAGTAATGCTGCGTGTTTTCCCTGTTTTGCGCACGCCTGCTGCGCCTCGCGCGGGACCCGTGGGCGCTACGGAGCCGGCTGGCTCGCGCCCGCCTCCGGACTCTCCGGGATCAGATGGGACAGCACCATCACGCTGACCGTCTTGCGGATGAACGGCTCCGCACGGATCCGCTCCAGCACCTCCTCGAAGTGCTCCACGTCCCGTGCCCGCAGGTGCAGCAGCGCGTCGGCGCCCCCGGTCACCGTCATCGCCGCGGCGATCTCCGGATGGTTGCGCACCACCTCCGCCAGCCGCCGGGGCGGCGCCGCCCCCTCGCAGTACACCTCGACGTACGCCTCCGTGCGCCAGCCCAGCGCCGACGGTCGCACCGTCGCCGTGAACCCGGTGATCACCCCCGTCTCGCGCAGGCGGTCCACCCGGCGCTTGACCGCCGTCGACGACAGACCGACCGCCGCGCCGATCTCGGCGAAGGACGTCCGGGCATTCGCCATCAGCGCGGTGACGATCTGTCGGTCCAGCTCGTCGAACGGCGCCGGTCTGCTGCTCATACCCGCACTGTAACCAGCACCGGCAGGCCCCCGCCGTCCGCCGGGAAAGCCCACGTCCGAGCCATGTCCAGACGTGAAAATCCCCCCTAGACTCCACCTTCATGCTACGCGCCCTCGCCGTCGACGACGAACGCCCCTCGCTGGAGGAACTGCTCTACCTGCTGCACGCGGACCCCCGCATCGACAGTGCCGAGGGCGCCGGTGACGCGACCGAGGCGCTGCGTCGCATCAACCGCGCGCTGGAGTCGGGGCCCGACGGACCCGAGGCCATCGACGTCGTCTTCCTCGACATCCAGATGCCCGGCCTCGACGGACTCGACCTCGCCCGGCTGCTCGGCGGCTTCGCCCGGCCGCCCCTGGTCGTGTTCGTCACCGCGCACGAGGACTTCGCCGTGCAGGCGTTCGACCTCAAGGCCGTCGACTACGTCCTCAAGCCCGTCCGCACGGAGCGGCTGGCCGAAGCGGTCCGTCGCGTCGTCGAACTGCGCGCCGCCGAACAGCGCGACAGCACCCCGCGCATTCCCGTGCACGAACCCGACCCGGACCACATAGCCGTCGAGCTCGGCGGTGTGACCCGCTTCGTCGTGGTCGACGACATCACGCACGTGGAGGCCCGGGGCGACTACGCCCGCCTGCACACCGACCGCGGCAGCCATCTCGTCCGCATACCGCTGTCCACCCTGGAGGAGCGCTGGCGCCCACGCGGTTTCGTCCGCATCCACCGCCGCCATCTCGTCGCCCTGCGCCACATCGGGGAACTCCGCCTCGGCACGGGCACCGTGAGTGTCCTGATCGGCTCCGAGGAACTCCAGGTCAGCCGGCGGCACTCCCGTGAACTGCGGGACCTGCTGATGCGCCGGACCACGGGCTGAGGGGAGAGGGCATGCCCCAGGACCCGGCCGAACGACGGGTGGTCGTCACCGGCCCGCCCCGCCGCACCCGCCGCTCCTCCGGTTACTACCGCCCGCGCACCGAGATCGACGAGCAGACCACCCTCGGCCACACCTACGTCCGTTCCCTGATGCGCATCCAACTGCGCACCGGACTGACCGTGTTCGCGGTCCTCGTCCTGCTCGTCGGCCCGCTCCCGCTGGTCTTCGCGGCCGCCCCGGACGCCCGCCGGCTGGAGTGGGCGGTACTCGGCTTCGGGCTCTACCCGCCGCTGGTCCTGCTCGCCCGCTGGTACGTACACCGCGCCGAACGCAACGAACGAGACCTCGTGCGGCTCGTCGAGGACCGCTGAGGAAACGCAGGCGCCGTGAACTCCAGTTATGCCGTACCCGCCGTGGCCCTCGTCGTCCTGGCGACCATCCTCGTCGGCGCCTTCGGCCTGCGCATCTCCCGTACCACCTCCGATTTCTACGTCGCCTCCCGCACGGTCGGCCCCCGTCTGAACGCGGCCGCCATCAGCGGCGAGTACCTCTCCGCCGCGTCCTTCCTCGGTATCGCGGGCCTGGTCCTGGTCCAAGGCCCCGACATGCTCTGGTATCCGGTCGGCTACACCGCCGGTTATCTGGTCCTGCTGTTGTTCGTCGCCGCACCGCTGCGGCGCTCCGGCGCCTACACACTGCCCGACTTCGCCGAGGCCCGCCTCGCCTCGCACGCCGTGCGGCGGCTCGCGGGCGCCTTCGTCGTCGGCGTCGGCTGGCTGTACCTGCTGCCCCAGCTCCAGGGTGCGGGGCTCACCCTGACCGTGCTGACCGGCGCCCCCGACTGGCTCGGCGGAGTGATCGTCGCCGTCGTGGTCACCGTCATCGTCGCCGCCGGCGGCATGCGCAGCATCACCTTCGTGCAGGCCTTCCAGTACTGGCTCAAGCTCACCGCCCTGCTCGTGCCTGCCCTGTTTCTGGTCCTCGCCTGGCAGAGCGACGGGGCGCCCAGCCACGCCTTCGACGAACCCGCCACCTTTCGCGAACAGCATGCTGTCCGCGTGGACGACACCGTCGACCTGAGGATCGTCGACCCGCTGGCCGTCACCGTGGACGGCACCGTCGACGGCCGCGAACACGAGGGCACCGAGGTCCGCCTGAGCGCCGGCACTCATCGCATCGACGGCGGTACCCGGCTGACCTTTTCCGAAGGGGCCGAGGTCCCGGCCGCGGGGCGCGGCGCCGACGACGCGCTCTCGCCCTCACGTGCCGAGTCCCGCGAGGAACGCCCGCTGTACGCCACGTACGGGCTGATCCTCGCCACCTTCTTCGGCACGATGGGCCTGCCGCATGTGGTGGTCCGCTACTACACCAGCCCGCACGGCGTCGCCGCCCGTCGTACCACCGTCGCCGTTCTCGGCCTGATCGGCGCCTTCTACCTGCTGCCTCCGGTCTACGGAGCCCTCGGCCGCCTGTACGCACCCGAACTGACCCTCACCGGCGACGCGGACGCCGTCGTGCTCCTGCTGCCCGGCCGCATGTTCGGGGGAGTGGGCGGTGATCTGCTCGGCGCGCTGGTCGCCGGGGGAGCCTTCGCCGCGTTCCTGTCCACGGCCTCCGGGCTGACCATGGCCGTGGCCGGCGTGATCACCCAGGACGTCCTGCCCTCGCGCGGTGTACGGCACTTCAGGCTCGGCACGGTCCTCGCCATGGCCGTCCCGCTCCTGGCCAGCGTCCTGGTCGGCGGGCTGCCGGTGGCCGACGCCGTGGGGCTCGCCTTCGCCGTGTCGGCCTCCTCGTTCTGCCCGCTGCTCGTCCTCGGTATCTGGTGGCGCCGGCTCACGCCGCCCGGCGCGGCGGCCGGCATGCTGGTCGGCGGCGGCTCCGCCTTCCTCGCCGTCGCCGCGACCATGGCCGGCTATCCGGGCCGGGGTGCGTGGCACGCGCTGCTCGCCTGGCCCGCGCTGTGGTCGGTACCGGTGGGCTTCCTCACCATGATCCTGGTCTCCCTGGCCACGCCCGGCCGGGTACCGCCCGGCACGGCGGCGGTGCTCGCCCGGTTCCATCTGCCGGAAGAACTACGGACGGAGGTGTCCAAGTGAGCGGATTCCTGGCAGGCCTGTGCGTCGCCGTCCTGCCCCTGCTGGCCGCCGGCTTCTGGCTCGGCCGGCGCACCGCACGGGCACCCGGCCTCGCCGGCCTCGGAACCCCCGTCGAGCACGCCACCTTCGAGACCCTGCACACCGCATCCCTGGCCACGCCCCCGCTCCGCGCCGGACTGACCGAGGAGACCGCCGGCCGGTCCGCCCGCAAACTGCGCTCCCTGCTCGGCACCGACGCCCTGTGCCTCACCGACCGCGAACAGGTCCTCGTCTGGGACGGTGCCGGCGCCCATCACCGCACCGAGATCATGGAACGCCTGGCCGGCCCCCTCGAGTCCGGTCGCGGCGAGGCCTTCCCGCTCACCTGCGGCACCCCCGACTGCGCGGTGCGCTGGGCCGTCGTCGCCCCGCTCACCGTCGACGACCGGGTCCACGGCGCACTCGTCGCCTGCGCGCCCCGCGAGTCCGCGGTCCTGGTCCGGGCCGCCGCGGAGGTCGCCCGCTGGGTCTCCGTCCAGCTCGAACTCGCCGATCTCGACCAGTCCCGCACCCGCCTCATCGAGGCCGAGATCAGAGCGCTGCGGGCGCAGATATCCCCGCACTTCATTTTCAACTCACTCGCCGTGATTGCCTCGTTCGTGCGCACCGACCCCGAGCGGGCCCGCGAGCTGCTGCTGGAGTTCGCCGACTTCACCCGCTACTCGTTCCGCCGGCACGGCGACTTCACCACCCTCGCCGACGAACTCCACGCCATCGACCACTACCTGGCGCTGGTGCGGGCCCGCTTCGGTGACCGCCTCTCCGTCACCCTGCAGATCGCCCCCGAGGTGCTCCCGGTCGCCCTGCCCTTCCTCTGCCTGCAACCCCTGGTCGAGAACGCCGTCAAGCACGGCCTCGAGGGCAAGGCCGACAAGTGCCACATCCAGATCACCGCACAGGACACCGGCGCCGAAGCCCTCGTCATGATCGAGGACGACGGTGCAGGAATGGACCCCGGCCTGCTGCGCCGCATCCTCGCCCGCGAGGTAGACCACACGGGCGGTATCGGCCTGTCCAACGTCGACGACCGGCTCCGCCAGGTGTACGGCGACGACTACGGCCTCGTCATCGAGACCGCGGTCGGCGCGGGCATGAGAGTCACCGTCCGGCTGCCGAAGTACCAGCCGGGCGTGCACCTGGCGGGCCGGCTCACACCGAAGTGAGCCGGCCCGCCGGGCAGGGTCCTTCGTCCGGATCGGGCCGGATCAGGCACCGGGGCCCGCGAGCCCGGCCCGATCCGGACGAGAGGCCCTGGGTCCGGGGGAGGCTCGGCCAGTGCCTGTCCGGTAGCTCAGGCGCTGCGCGTGGCGACCATGGCGAGGGTGATCAGCCCCAGGACGACCCAGCCGAACCACAGCCATCCGTTGCTGCCGAGCGCCACCGTGTAGGCCGTCACGACGACGAGCCCGCCGACGGTGAGCACTCCCATGGTCTTCGTCGAGGTGGAACCGTTGCTGGAACCGGGCATCGCGACACCCTCCTCATGGTTCGGTTCTCTCCATGGTGCCCCCGTTCCGCCGCTTTACCGTGCATACGACGACATGCAGGCCCGTGTCCCAGGACAGCTCACCGGTCCACGCCCCGGCTTCGTGGACGGACGGGTCGAAGCCGTAGTCGCGCGGCGGCACGTCACGGGCGCAGGCCGTGTCCGACAGGGTACGCGCCTCGGTGAGCGTGACGTCCTCGCCCAGTCGGGTGAACCCGAGGACCTGTTCCTCGTACCGGCCACCGCACGGCACCAGCAGGGCCGGCGTCCCGGACGCGTGTCCAGACAGTCCCTGCGCTGCATCGGCACGGTGTCCGCGAACGCCGTGCCCCGAACGGGCGACGGTCGCCGAGCGGCCCGTACACGGGTCCCCGCGCCTCCAGGACCAGACAGGCGGTGTGCCGCCCGGTCTCCTCGAAACCCTCCGGGACGGGTACGACGGCGAGAGTGCGTACCGAGGCCATACGCACGCGGAACTCCCGCGTCGCCTCCGCGCACCGGGCCGGACCCAGCTCCCGCACTCCCTCGGCGGAGGCGGCCCCGACGCCCCCACGACCTCCCGGCCCGCCGCGCCCGCACAGGCCGGTTCGGCGCTGAGCCGCGGCACGCCGGCGAACCGGCGAACCGGCGAACCGGCGAACCGGCGAACCGGCGACCGCCGGGCCGGACGGCACGCACGCAGTCGCCCCGCTCGAGCGGCTCGGCGAGCCCCACGGCCTCCCCGTACGGCGCCGTCGCCAATCGCCGTCCCGCCGTTCGTCCGGTCGGCCAGCGCGTACCAGGCACCGCCCAGGGCCAGCACCGCGCCGAGCCCGACGGCGACAGCCGCCCGCAGGACGGGGTGGCACGGACGCTGGTGGGCGGGTGCGGGTGCCGGGCGTCCCGTTGGTCCAGCAGGTGCGGTACGTCCCGCAGGATCCACCCCCTCAGCGGCTTCCGTGGGGGCTGTGATGCCCGCGAGCAGGGCCGGTGCGGCCCAGGGCGGCTGGGAACCCAGGCCGGTGGGCGGCCGGGCGCACGACTCCGACTCGGGCGTGACGAGCCGCGACAGCTCCGCCTCCAGCACCCGTGCGGACGTCCGCCGCCGGGGGTCCTTCTCGAGCAGGCCCCGCAGCACCGGCTCCAGGGCACCCGCCCGCACCGGCCGGCGCGGCTCCTCCGTGACGACCGCATCGACCGACGCGAGCGGTGACTCCCGCTCGAAGGGGCCGCGCCCCTCGACGCCGTGGTACAGCGTGCAGCCCGGGGAGAACAGGTCGGCGGCCGGCGTCACCGGCCCCCGGTGGCGTGCTCAGGCGCCAGCCGGCCCGCGGTGCCGACCGTCCCGGACGCCGTGGTGTACCGCGTCCCACCGGTGTCCGGCCGCACGGAGATGCCGTAGTCGGTGAGCAGGACCCGTCCGTACGGCGCGCCGGTGCGGTCCGGGGCGAGCGGTGTTCGCCGGGTTCACGTCACGGTGCAGCACGCCCCGCTCGTGACCGGTGGCCAGCGCGTCCAGGACGGCCAGCCCGGTCCGGGCGCACTCGGCGGGAGCGAGCGCGCCCGGATCGGGCGACCAGCTCCCGCAGGTCGACGGCGCCCGCCACGTACTCCATGACGATCCACGGCAGGCCCTCGTGCTCCATGACGTCGTGCACGGTCACCACATGCGGGTGATCACGCAGACCGGCCGCGTGCCGGGCCTCCGCGCGGGCACGGGCGACCCTGGTCTCCCGCTCCCGGCCGGACTCGGCCGGATCGTGGAACACGATCCCCTTGAGGGCGACCCCACAGGTGAGTCTCTGGTCGTGGGCCAGCCGGTGCAGCAGCACACAACGGACGGCGACGCCCCGGCCTGCTCCCGACGACGACGCGCGCGGTGCCGTGACCGCTTCCCCCCGGCGGATCGCCCCTGGTGGCTCATGCTACTGAACGGTGGCACCTCTCCGGCGCATCAGGGAGAAAGCGAGCGGCAAGGAAGAAGAGGAGAGAAAGTGACTGAAAGGGGTTCATTTCCCGGTGGTGTGCAAGGAGGCCAGATAGGCGTTGTACGCCTCGAGTTCCTTGTCCCCGTCGCGGTCCGCAGCCCGGTCGGTGCGCTTGGCCTGCCGCTGGTCCGAGGCGTACCACTGGAACAGCAGCGCGATCAGCACCAGCACGGACGGGACCTCACTGAACGCCCAGGCGATACCGCCGGCCGCGTTCTGGTCGGACAGCGCGTCGATGCCCAGGGAGCCCGGAGGGTTCTGGAAGCTCGTCACCATCGGCGCGGACGCCATCATCAGCGCGATGCCGAAGAACGCGTGGAACGGCATGCCCGCGAACAGCTCCAGCATCCGCATCAGATGGCCCGGCCGGTGCGGGCCCGGGTCCACGCCCATGATCGGCCAGAAGAACACCAGGCCGACCGCGAGGAAGTGCACCATCATCGCGATGTGCCCCACCCGGGAGCCCATCAGGAAGTCGAACAGCGGGGTGAAGTACAGCCCGTACAGGCTCGCGATGAACATCGGGATGGTGAACACCGGGTGGGTGACGACCCGCATGTAGCGGCTGTGCAGCAGCATCAGCAGCAGTTCGCGCGGCCCCTTGCTGCCGCGGGCGGCGGGCGGCAGGGCACGCAGCGCCAGGGTGATCGGGGCGCCGAGCAGGAGCAGGATGGGCGACACCATGCTGATGACCATGTGCTGCACCATGTGCACGCTGAACATGACCATGCCGTAGTCGTTCAGTCCGGTGCACATCATGAGGCCGATGCTCAGCACGCCGAGGACGAACGACACGGTCCGCCCCACCGGCCACTTGTCGCCACGCCGCGTCAGGCGCACGACCGCCCAGCCGTACAGCGCCAGTCCCAGCAGGCAGGCGACGAGGAAGAAGGGGTCCGCCGACCAGGCGAGCCCTCGCCCCAGCGTGAACGGCGGCAGATCCATGGTCATGCCGTGCCCGCTGTGATCCATCCGCCGGCTCCGTTTCGTGGGGGTTGTGCGCCGTCTGTCCGCACCAGACTAGAACCGCCCCCGGCCGCGGCTGCGACCGGGGGCGGCTTCGCTCGACGGCTTCCGGTACGCCGACGGGCGGCAGGTGCTACAGGACACACTCCGACTCGGCGTAGCGGTCCTCGGGCACCGTCTTCAGCGTCTCGACGGCCTCGGCCAGCGGCACTGTCACGATGTCCGTCCCGCGCAGCGCGGTCATTTGTCCGAACTCCCCGCGGTGCACGGCCTGAACGGCGTGCCAGCCGAACCGGGTGGCCAGCACCCTGTCGTACGCGGTCGGGGTCCCGCCGCGCTGGGTGTGTCCGAGGATCACCGGACGTGCCTCCTTGCCGAGCCGTGCCTCCAGTTCGACGGAGAGCTGCCGCGCGATCCCGGCGAACCGCTCATGGCCGTAGACGTCCTTGCCGCCCTCGTCGAAGTCCATGCCTCCGGCCCGCGGCTTGGCGCCCTCCGCGGCGACCACGATGGCGAACCGCTTGCCCGCCGAGAACCGCGCGCCGACCTTCGCGGTCAGCTCCTCGATGTCGAAGGGCCGCTCCGGTACGACGATCGCGTGCGCGCCGGCCGCCATGCCGGAGTGCAGGGCGATCCAGCCGGTGTGACGGCCCATGACCTCCACGATGAGCACCCGCTGGTGCGACTCGGCGGTCGTCTTCAGCCGGTCCAGCGCCTCGGTCGCCACGCCGACGGCCGTGTCGAAACCGAAGGTGACGTCGGTGACGGCGATGTCGTTGTCGATGGTCTTCGGCACGCCCACTATCGGCAGGCTGTTGTCCGACAGCAGCCGGGCCGCCTTCAGGGTGCCCTCACCACCGATCGGGATGATCGCGTCGAGGCCGAGCTCCTGGACGTGGCCCTTGGCCCGTGCCACCCCGTCCCTCAGATGCTCGGGACGTACCCGCGAGGAGCCGAGGATGGTGCCGCCGAGGGAGAGGATGCCGCCCACCGCGTCGAGGTCGAGCTTGAGGTAGTCGCCCTCCAGGAGGCCCTTCCAGCCGTCCCGGAAGCCGATGACCTCGTCGCCGTGGTCGACGACGGCACGGTGCACGACGGAGCGGATGACGGCGTTCAGACCGGGGCAGTCGCCGCCGGATGTGAGGACACCAATACGCATAGCCCGAAACAACCTTCTAGCCGTGGGCCGGGACCGGACCGCGTCGTCCGGCTCGATCCCCGCCACCCTAGCGGCACCGGAGGCCGGGACCGAAGAACGCGTCCGCCTGCTGGACGACTGCGCTCACCTGTGCGGACCAGCCGTCAGACGGGCCGGGGCGCCGGCCCGTCCGACGGGGGCACAGGGGGCCGCAGGGCCTACGCGGGCTGCTGCGAGGCCGAGATGCGCTCGCCCCGCAGTGCCTCGTACCAGTGGTCGTCGGTCGGCGGCAGCGCGTTGACGTCGAGCGCCAGCTTCAGCATCAGGTCCGCGATCTGCGGGTTGCGGGCCAGCACCGGGCCGTGCATGTACGTGCCGAACACGGTGTCGTTGTAGGCACCCTCGGTGCCGTCCCCCGTGCCGTTGCCGTTGCCGAGATGCACCCGGGCGAGCGGGCGGGCCGTCGGACCGAGGTGGGTGACACCCTGGTGGTTCTCGAAACCGGTCAGCGGCGGCAGTCCCAGCGGCGGGTCGATGTCGCCCAGCACGTCACCGACGCACCGTGCGCCCTCGCCGCGCACCGAGACGACGTCGAGCAGGCCGAGGCCGGGCTCCCGCTGGCCGAGGTCGTTGATGAACTCGTGGCCGAGGATCTGGTAGCCGGCGCACACGGAGAACACGATCGCGCCGTTCCCCACCGCCCGGTGCAGGCCGCCGTCCCGGCGCAGCCGCTCGGCCGCGAGCCGCTGCGGACGGTCCTCACCGCCGCCGATCAGGTAGATGTCGCCGGACGTCGGGATCGGCTGGTCGCTGCGCACGTCGAGCCGGGACACGTCGAGGCCGCGCTGCCGGGCCCGGCGTTCCACGACGAGCACATTGCCCTGGTCACCGTAGGTGCTCAGCAGGTCGGGGTAGATCCATACGATCCGCAGACCGTTGTCGCTCATGAGGTCACTGTCCTTGTGAGTACGTCGCGATGCGTCGCCGGCGTCAGTTGCCGACGCGGCGGCGCAGGTCCTGGAACGCGGTGTAGTTGGCGATGACCTCGATCCGGCCGGGCGGGCACTGCTGGAGCGCCTGGTCGAGGTCCTCGCAGACCTGGAACTGCTGGTTCGCCACCTCGAGCCGCACCGCGAGGTCCAGCTTCCGGTCGCCGAGGACGACGATCGGGTGGCCGGTCAGCCGGGTGTAGTCGACGTCCCACAGCCAGGAGGTATCGGTGCCGTCGGCGGAACGCGCGTTCACCGACAGGATCACCGGGGTGGGCGGCGGGTCGATGAGAGAGAAGGTCTCCAGCCAGCCCGCGGGGTTCTTGGCGAGCAGCAGCCGCAGGTCACGGCCCTGGTGCTGGACGACGTCGTACCGGCCGGCGACGGCCTGCACCTGGTACATGCGCTCCAGGGCGACTTGCGGGGGCACCCCGAACACCGCGGCGACGGCCGCGGAACTCGCGGCATTCGCCTTGTTGGCGCGGCCCGGCAGCTGGAGGTGGATCGGCCAGGCGGAGCCGTGCGGGTCGAGGACGTGGTCGCCGGAGAGCGCCCAGCTCGGGGTGGGCCGGCGGAAGCCGCACTCGCCGCAGAACCAGTCGTCGCCGGGTCGCTGCATCACGCCGCCACAGGACGGGCAGGACCAGGCGTCGTCCTTCCACATCTGGCCCGCGGCGACCCAGATCACGTTGGGGGAGGAGGACGCGGCCCACACGACCAGCGGGTCGTCGCAGTTGGCGACGACGACCGCCTTGGAGCCGGCCAGGCCCTCGCGCCAGTTCTCCGCGAGCATCCGGGTCTCGCCGGCCCGGTCGAGCTGGTCGCGGGAGAGGTTGAGCAGGGCGATGCACTTGGGGTCGGTGTCGCGGGCGACTCCGGCGAGGTACTTCTCGTCGACCTCGATGACGCCGAACTTCGACTCCGAGCCGCCCGCGAGCGCCGAGGTGATGCCCGCGGGCATGTTGGCGCCGAGGGCGTTGGACACGACCGGCCCGGCGGCCCGCAGGGCCTCCGCGATGAGCCGGGTGGTGGTGGTCTTGCCGTTGGTCGCCGACACCAGGATGCAGTCCAGGTTCTGGGCGAGCCGGACCAGGAGATCGGGGTCGAGTTTGAGCGCGACCCGGCCGCCGATCACCGAACCGCTGCCGCGTCCCGCGGCGCGTGATGCCGCTGCGACCGCCTTGCCGGCGGTCACGGCCAGCTTGGCCCGCGGCGTGAGCGGGTCCGAGTTGCCTGCCATCAAGTCTCGATCCTCCTTGCGTACGCGCCGCGCCTGTGGCTGACGGCCACGTGGTGTGAACCTCAGCCTATCGAGATCCATTCGCACTCCAGAACCACGTCACCACCCATGAGACGGGAGTTGCTGTCAGGACCGTACTCTGACCGCCATGCGAGACGGTTCCATCCCCGGTGTCCACGGTCGTGTCCGGCCCCTCACGCTGCTCGGCGACCCGGTGTTGCACGCGTCCTGCGAGGAGGTGACCGAGTTCGGCCCGGAACTGGCCCGCCTCGTGGAGGACTTGTTCGCGACGATGTACGCCGCGCAGGGCGTGGGCCTGGCCGCCAACCAGGTGGGTGTGCCGCTGCGGGTGTTCGTGTACGACTGCCCGGACGACGAGGACGTCCGCCATCTGGGACATGTGGTCAATCCACGGCTGGTCGAGACGGACGGCGTGGTGGTGCGCGGCCCGGAGGGCTGTCTGTCGCTGCCGGGCCTGGAAGCCGGGACGGAACGTCACGACCACGCGGTCGTCGAGGGCCGCACGGTGACCGGGGAGCCGGTCACCGTGCACGGCACGGGTTTCTTCGCCCGGTGCCTGCAGCACGAGTGCGACCACCTGGAGGGCCGCGTTTACGCCGATCGCCTCACCGGCTGGCGCCGGCGCAGACTCACCTGCCAGGTGCGGCGGGCCTCCTGGAGCGGGCGGGAGCAAGGGAAACGAGCAGAGCAAGCGGAGCAGGCGGAAAGAGAGGGGTGAGGGGGCGGACCCTCCGGAGCGGGCGGCAGGGCCGGGGCTCAGAACCCGGGCCCGTCGACCCGGTCGCCCGCCGCCGCCAGCCGGCCCCACAGCAGGTCGGCCAGGCTGCGCACCAACTCGGCCCGGGAGCAAGGACGTTCGCCGAGCCACCAGTCGCCGGCCGCGTGCATCATGCCGACGATCCCGTGCCCCCACACGCGGGCCAGTTGCTGGCTGTCGGGACCGAGGTCCAGTCGCTCCTCGACGACCTGGGCCAGCTCCTCGCCCATGCGCCGCAGCAGCGGCGCCGAGTGCCTGCCGACGTCGAAGCCCTGGTCGCCGGGCGAACCCTCCGCCGGGTGCATCAGGAACCGGTACACCTGGGGGCGCAGCTCGATCGCCGCGAGATAGGTGTCCAGGGTGTTCTCGACCCGTTCCCGCCGGTCCGCCGGGGCGTCCAGGGCTGCCCGCAGCGAGGCCAGCAGGGCGTCGGTGTGCCGCTGGGCGAGGGCGGCGTACAGTCCTCCCTTGTCGCCGAAGTGCCGGTAGAGGATCGGTTTGGTGATGCCCGCCTCGGCGGCGATCGCGTTCATCGAGGCGTGCGGGCCGTCGCGCAGCACCACCCGGTCGGCGGCCTCCAGCAGCTCGCGCCGGCGGCGGTCGGCGGACCTCTGCTGATCGGTCCGCTGTGTGGTGTCCATGGTCTCTCCCCACCCCTGCTGATTCGGTGACGCCTGCGCAAACTAACACTGACGGTGTGACCTGCGGCGGACGGGATGTCGGGAGGGTCGGAGGAGTTGACTTTTCCTACTTGCCGGTAACAGACTCTTGTTACCGTAAGTAACATGCACGCGCGTCGCCGCTGGAGGGGACATGGCCGAGTTCACCATGGAGCTCAACGATGAACAGAAGGAAGTCCGGGACTGGCTCCACGGCTTCGCTGCCGATGTGATCCGCCCCGCGGCCGCCGAGTGGGACGAGCGCGAGGAGACTCCCTGGCCGGTCATCCAGGAGGCGGCCAAGGTCGGCATCTACTCGCTCGACTTCTACGCCCAGCAGTACTTCGACGCCACCGGCCTCGGCATCCCCACGGCGATGGAGGAACTGTTCTGGGGTGACGCGGGCATCGCCCTGTCCATCGTCGGCACCGGCCTCGCGGCTGTGGGCGTCCTCGCCAACGGCACCGAGGAACAGATCGGCACCTGGATTCCCCAGATGTACGGTGACGCCAATGACGTCAAGGTCGCCGCCTTCTGCTCCTCCGAGCCCGACGCCGGCTCCGACGTCGCCTCCCTGCGTACACGTGCCGTGTACGACGAGGCCGGCGACGAATGGGTGATCAACGGCACCAAGACCTGGGCGACCAACGGCGGCATCGCCAACGTCCACGTCGTCGTCGCGGTCGTCGACCCGGAGCTCGGCTCCAAGGGCCACGCCTCGTTCATCATTCCGCCGAACACCCCCGGCTGCTCCCAGGGCCAGAAGTTCAAGAAGCACGGCATCCGCGCCTCGCACACCGCCGAGGTGATCCTGGACAACGTCCGCGTGCCCGGCTCCTGCCTGCTCGGCGGCAAGGAGAAGCTCGACGAGCGGCTCGCCCGCGTCCGGGAGCGCGTCAGGCAGGGGGGCGAGCGGGTGAAGAACGCCGCGATGGCCACCTTCGAGGCGTCCCGCCCGGCGGTCGGCGCCATGGCGGTCGGCACCGCCCGCGCCGCCTACGAGGTCGCCCTGGAGTACGCGCAGACCCGTGAGCAGTTCGGCCGTCCGATCATCGACAACCAGGGCGTCGCCTTCCAACTGGCCGACATGCGCACCCAGATCGACGCCGCCCGCCTCCTGGTGTGGCGTGCCTCCTGGATGGCCGTGAACGGCAAGCCGTTCACGGCGGCCGAGGGCTCGATGTCCAAGCTGTACGCCAGCGAGACCGCCAAGACGGTCACCGCCCAGGCGATACAGATCCTCGGCGGCAACGGCTACACGCGTGAGTACCCGGTGGAGCGCATGCACCGCGACGCCGCGATCTACACGATCTTCGAAGGCACGAGCGAGATCCAGCGCCTGGTCATCGCCCGCACCCTGTCGGGCATGCCCATCCGTTAGGTACGGACGCGAGCGGCCGGGGGCGGGGGAGCGAGGCCGGCCCGGCGGCCTGGCTTCACGTCCAGGGTCGCCGGGGCCCGGACCGTCGAGCGCCGTGTCGTTTCGGGTGACGTCCGCCCGGTTCCCGGGGGACCATGGTGGGGGAGCCGGCCGCCCCACGGGCCGGCCGACCGACGCGACGGAGACCGCGATGACGCGCACGGCCAGGGAACTGATGGAGACGATCACGCGGGAACTGGCCCCGGACCCCCGGTCCAACCCGCTCGTACCGCTGATCGCCCGCGGTGAGGCCGGCCGGGACACCCTGGCCGTGCTCGCCCTGGAGCAGAGCCGGGTGATCCCCGCCGACCGCCGTGCCTTCCAGTACCTGGCGGACCGGTCCACGGACCAGTCGGGGGCCGCCGCGTACTTCACGGCCCTCGCCGGGGGCGAGGACCTGGCGGCGGCCCGGCTGGACGCCTTCGCCGCCGCCTGCGGCGTGGACCGGGAGCGTGCGGCGGCGTACGATCCCCTGCCCGGCTGCCAGGCCTATCCCGCCTACGTCGCCTGGCTGGCCCTCAACGCGGCACCGGCCGACGCCGTCCTCTCCGTGACCGCCAACTTCTCGGCCTGGGGAGGCTACTGCGCCACCATCGCCCGGGCGCTGCGTACGCACTACGGCTTCACCGACGAAGCCTGCGCGTTCTTCGACCTCTTCGCCGAACCGGCCCCCGACCTGGACCGGACGGCGGCGGAAGCGGTCCAGGACGGCCTGGACACGGGCCGCCTCGACGAGAGCCTGGCGCGGCGGTACGGCCACCTGCTGCAGAGCTACGAGTCGCTGTTCTGGAGGACGCTGCTCCGGCCGGTCTGAACACATGACCGGCGACCGTCGGCCGCACCCTAGGCCCTGCCCCCGCTGCTGTGCGCGATGCACGCCACGTCGATCCGGTCGGCCAGCTTCGCCAGTTCGATGGTGAGCGCGGCGACCGTGTCCTCGTCGAGCCGGTCGTCGCCCGACTCCACGAGGTGCAGCCACCGGCCGCCCACCGTGCGCAGCAATTTGCTCACGTCCGCCGCGGAGACCTGCAAGGTACCGCGGTGGTCGACGATCAGAGGCAGAGTCACTTCGCGGTTCACAGACCGGATCGTAGCCGCGTGAGCGTCACGCACCGTGCCAAACCGTGGTGATGTTGCAGAACTCGCGGATTCCGTGCCCGGACAGCTCACGCCCGTACCCGGACCGCTTGACCCCGCCGAACGGGAACGCCGGATGGGACGCCGTCATCCCGTTCACGAAGACGCCGCCCGCCTCCAGATCGCGGACGAAACGGTCGACCTCGGTCTCGTCACGCGTCCAGACGTTGGAACTCAGTCCGAACGGGGAGTCGTTGGCGATCAGCACCGCCTCGTCCAGGTCCGCCGCCCGGTACAGCGTGGCGACCGGACCGAAGGCCTCTTCCCGGTGGACGCGCATGTCGCGGGTGATCCCGGCCAGGACGGTCGGCGGGTAGTACCAGCCGGGCCCGTCCGGGAGTTCACCGCCGCACAGCACACGGGCCCCGGACCGTACGGCGTCCTCGACCAGCTCCGCCAGATCCTTTCGGCCCTGCTCGCTGGAGAGGGGGCCGACGTCCGTCGCCTCGTCCATGGGATCGCCGGTCTTCAGCGCCCGCATGCCCCGGGTGAAGCGCTCGGCGAAGGCGTCGTAGACGTCGGTGTGCACGATGAAGCGTTTGGCGGCGATGCAGGACTGCCCGTTGTTCTGCACCCGCGCGGTGACCGCGACCTCGGCGGCCCGGTCCAGGTCGGCGGACGGCATCACGACGAACGGGTCGCTGCCGCCCAGTTCCAGCACCGTCTTCTTGATCATCTCCCCGGCGGTGGCGGCCACCGCGCGTCCGGCGGGCTCACTGCCGGTGAGGGTGGCCGCCCTGACGCGTTCGTCCCGCAGGATCGCGTCGACGGCGGCGGAGCCGATGAGCAGGGTCTGGAAGCAGCCCTCGGGGAAGCCCGCCCGGTGGAACAGGTCCTCCAGGTACAGGGCGGTCTGCGGCACATTCGAGGCGTGCTTGAGCAGGCCCACGTTGCCGGCCATCAGCGCGGGCGCGGCGAACCGTACGACCTGCCACAGCGGGAAGTTCCACGGCATCACGGCGAGCACCGGGCCGAGCGGCCGGTAACGCACCAGAGCCCGGGAGCCGCCGGAGTCCTTCACGTCGGACGCGTCGGGCTCCTCGTCGGTGAGAAGGCCAGCGGCGTGGTCGGCGTACCAGCGCATCGCCTTGGCGCACTTCGCGGCCTCCGCGCGGGACTGCCCGACCGGCTTGCCCATCTCGGTGGTCATCACCCCGGCGATGCTGTGCCGGTCCTCGTCGAGGAGATCGGCGGCCCGGTGCAGCAGGAGGGCACGCTCCTCGAACGTCGTCGTCCGGTACGTGCGGAACGTGGCCTCTGCGAGTTGGAGCCGACGCTCGGTCTCCTCCTCGCCCATGGCCTCGTACGTCCTGAGCGTCTCACCGTTCGTCGGATTCACCGTTGCGATGGGCATGGCTGGCCTCCCTGGGGACGGGGCGTGCATGTCGACCCTCCCGCGCGGCGGTAGGCGTCGCAACGCGGGAGGGTTCCTCAGGGCGAGTGCTCCGCCAAGCGGTCGAGAAACGCAGCCTGGGCGGAGACGACCAGCCCCCGTGCCCGGTCCGGGGGAGCCACTCCACCCGGTCCGGCTCCGGGAACTCCCGCATCCGCCCCGACCTCGGAGGCCACTCCATGCCGGGCGTCGACCGCGCGCACCGTCGGGGTCGGCCGGTCCGCCGGGGCGACCGGCCGGCTCAGCGTCTTCCAGCCCACGCCGATCCGCCCCTGCGGCAGCCGGCCCGCCAGACACGGGATGACGACGGGCACGTCGTCCGCCTCCGCGTCCCGGAACAGCTCGGCGAGCAGTGCGACCTTCCGGGACCGCGCCGAGGTGGGGGCGGCCTCCTGCGACACGTGGGCCAGCCGGGACGGCAGCATGCAGCCATGGTGCTACGGAGCCCGGCGTTCCCCACCCGGGCCGCCGCGGATCACCCGGTCACCGCGGCGTCCAGATCCGACATCAGCAGATTTCCGACGATCGCGGCCGCCGCGCGGTATCCGCCGCTCGCCGCGTGGACGACCTGTTCGGCGAAGCCGACCGCGTTGCCCGCCGCCCAGACGCCCGGCACGGAGGTCAGCCCCGTCGGGTCCACCACCGGGTACGCGCCGTACGGGGTTTCGGACAGCTCGGCGCCGAGCCGCTCCAGCAGGCTCGTCTGCGGCACGGGACGTGGCCCGACGTACAGCACGGAGCGGGCGTGGACGGAGCCGTCGGCGAGGCGGACGCCGGTGAGCCGGTCGTCCTCGACCACCAGCCCGGCGACCTCGCCGGGCACGACGTCGACGCCGGCCGCGGCCAGCCGGCGCAGGTCCTGGTCGGACAGCTCCTCCTCGGCGACCGTGTGCAGGAAGAAGGTGACGTCCTTGGACCACTGGGACACCATCAGTGCCTGGTGCACACCCATGGCGCTCGATGCGAGCACCCCGAACGGCTGGTCGCGGACCTCCCAGCCGTGGCAGAACGGGCAGTGCAGCACGTCCCGCCCGAACCGTTCGGCGACACCGGGGACCGCGGGCAGTTCGTCCTTCAGCCCGGTGGCGACGACCAGGCGCCGGGCACGCACGCTCCGGCCGCCGTCCAGCAGCACGGTGAGGTCCCCGCCGCCACTGGTGCCGGGCCGGGTGCCGCCGCCGGTGCGGGTCACGTCCGTCACCCGGCCCGCGAGCAGTTCGACACCGTAGCCCGCGATCTCCTCCCGGCCGGCGGCCAGGAACGCGGCCGGTGACATCCCGTCCCGCGACAGGTAACCCTGCATGTGGGGCGACGGCGCGTTGCGCGGCTCGCCCGCGTCGACGAGCAGGGCCCGCAGCCGGGCCCGGCCGAGCACCAACGCGGCGGACAGTCCGGCCGCACCGCCTCCGACGACCACCACATCGTAGTCGGCACCGGCACCGGCACCGGCACCGGTGCCGTCCGTCCCTCCGGTCCCGTGAGCGAATCCGTCGCGGGGCTTGCCCCTCTTCTCGGTCATGCTGACCACCTCCACGTCGACCGTCGCCCGAGTACTACCGGATTGACAAATGTCTTTGCCGATCCTGCAATATCCGTATGACTACCGACGACGTTCTCGCGGATGTGGGCCCCCGGCTGCGGCGGATCAGGAAGGAGCGGGAGGTGACGCTCGCGGTGCTGTCCGAGGCGACCGGCATTTCCGTGAGCACCCTCTCGCGGCTCGAGTCCGGACTCCGCAAGCCCAGCCTCGAACTGCTGCTGCCGATCGCGCAGGCCCATCAGGTGCCGCTGGACGAACTGGTCGGCGCGCCGCCGGTCGGCGATCCGCGCATCCGCGCCAAGCCGTTCCAGCAGGGCGGTCGCACCCACTGGCCGCTCACCCGCCAGCCCGGTGGGCTCCAGGCGTACAAGGTGCTCGAACCACAGCGCACGTTCGAGCCCGAACCCCGTACGCACGAGGGCTACGAGTGGTTGTACGTGCTGTCCGGCAAGCTGCGCCTCGTGCTGGGCGAGCACGACGTGGTGCTGACGGCGGGGGAGGCCGCGGAGTTCGACACGCGCGTGCCGCACGCCTTCGGGTCGACGGGGGAGGGGCCGGTGGAGTTCCTCAGCCTGTTCGGCCCACAGGGGGAACGCATGCACGTGCGGGCACGTCCCAAGCGGTCCTGACGGACGAGTCCCCCGGCGGACGTGGGCGAGGGGGGAGAGACCGTGACGTGCGAGATGGTTCCCTGAAGGCAAGCGACCGCTTAGTATGCAGTGGACCCGGTCAGGCGAACACGACGTTCACAGTCCCGTGGAGGCTCCGCATGCAGGCATGGCAGGTGCACGAGACCGGCGAGCCGGGCGAGGTGATGCGCCTCGCGGACGTGGAGCGGCCGGCACCCGGTGAGGGTCAGGTCCTGTTGAAGGTGCGCGCCGCGAACATCAACTTCCCGGACGCGCTGATGTGCCGGGGCCAGTACCAGGTCAGGCCGCCGCTGCCGTTCACCCCGGGCGTGGAGATCTGCGGCGAGACCGAGGACGGACGCCGGGTGCTCGCCAGCCCCGCGCTGCCGTACGGGGGCTTCGCCGAGTACGCCGTCGCGGACGCCGCCGTACTGCGCTCCGCGCCGGACGTGCTGGACGACGCCGAGGCCGCAGCCCTCCACGTCGGCTACCAGACCGGCTGGTTCGGGCTGCACCGCCGGGCCGGTCTCGAGGCCGGCGAGACCCTGCTCGTGCATGCCGCCGCGGGAGGCGTCGGCAGCGCGGCCGTGCAGCTCGGAAAGGACGCCGGCGCCACCGTCATCGGCGTGGTCGGCGGAGCCGCCAAGGTGTCCGTCGCCCGCGAACTGGGCTGCGACGTGGTGATCGACCGGCACGAGCAGGACGTCATCACCGCGGTGAAGGAGGCCACCGGAGGTCGCGGCGCCGATGTGATCTACGACCCGGTCGGCGGGGACGCCTACACCCAGTCCACCAAGGTCGTCGCGTTCGAGGGCCGGATCGTGGTCGTCGGCTTCGCGAGCGGCACGATTCCCAGCGCGGCGCTGAACCACGCCCTGGTGAAGAACTACTCGATCCTCGGCCTGCACTGGGGTCTCTACAACACCAGGAACCCGAAACTCGTCCAGCACTGCCACGAACGGCTCCTGGAGCTGGCCGCCCGGGGTGTTGTCAAGCCGCTGGTGGGCGAGCGCGTGCCGCTGTCCGGCGCCGCCGACGCCGTGCAGCGGGTCGCGGACGGCGTCACCACCGGACGGGTCGTCGTGCTGCCCGCGGCGAAGAACGGAGCCACCGCATGACCGACGCAGCCGAACTGAGGCGGCGCACCCAGGAGCTGCTGGCCGCACAGCCACCCGCCACCACCGACCGCCTCGACTTCCTGCGGGCCCGCTTCGACGCAGGACTCGCCTGGGTGCACTACCCCGAGGGACTCGGCGGGCTCGGCGCCCCACGGTCTCTCCAGGCCATCGTGGACGCCGAGCTGGAGGCCGCGGGGGCGCCCGACAACGATCCGCGGCGCATCGGCATCGGCCTCGGCATGGCCGCACCGACAATTCTGCGGTTCGGCACGGAGGAGCAGCAGCGCCACTTCCTGCGGCCGCTGTGGACCGGTGAGGAGGTCTGGTGCCAGCTGTTCAGCGAGCCGGGTGCCGGGTCGGACCTGGCCGCCCTCGGGACCCGCGCGGTCCGCGTGGACGGGGGCGGCTGGGTGGTCGACGGGCAGAAGGTGTGGACCTCCAGCGCCCATGCCGCCCGCTGGGCCATCCTCATCGCCCGTACCGACCCGGACGTGCCCAAGCACCGGGGTATCACCTACTTCGTCTGCGACATGACCGACCCCGGCGTCGAGGTGCGGCCGCTGCGCCAGATCACCGGTGAGGCCGAGTTCAACGAGGTCTTCCTCACCGGTGTCCGCATCCCCGACTCCTGCCGGCTCGGCGAGGTCGGTGACGGCTGGCGGGTCGCGCAGACCACCCTCAACAACGAGCGCGTGGCCATCGGCGGCATGCGGCTGCCCCGTGAGGGCGGCATGATCGGCCCGGTCTCGAGGACCTGGCGCGAACGTCCCGACCTGCGCACCCACGACCTGCACCAGCGTCTGCTGGGGCTCTGGGTGGAGGCCGAGGTCGCCCGGCTCACCGGCGAACGCCTGCGCCAGCAGCTCGTCGCCGGCCAGCCCGGCCCGGAGGGCGCAGGCATGAAGCTGGGCTTCGCCCGCCTCAACCAGCAGATCAGCGGCCTGGAAGTGGAACTCCTCGGAGCGGAGGGCCTGCTGTACGACGACTGGACCATGCGCCGCCCCGAACTGGTCGACTTCACCGGCCGCGAGGCCGGTTACCGCTACCTCCGCTCCAAGGGCAACAGCATCGAGGGCGGGACCAGCGAGGTCCTGCTGAACATCGTCGCCGAGCGCGTCCTGGGCCTTCCGGCCGAGCCGCGCACCGACAAGGACGTCGCTTGGAAGGAGCTGGCCCGATGAGCCCGACGAGCCCGACGAGCCCGACGAGGACCGGCCCGGCGGGTCCGGCGAATCCGGAGAGCAGACAGCCCGCTCTCCTGTACTCGGAGGAGGAAGAGGCGCTGCGCGCCGCCGTCCGGGACCTGCTCACCGACCACTGCGACGCGGCCCGGGTGATCTCCCGTACCGAGTCGGACGCCCCGCACGACCTGTCCCTGTGGAAGGCGCTCGCCGACGGCATGGGCCTCGCCGGGCTGCTGGTACCCGAGGACCGCGGAGGCCAGGGCGCCACGCACCGGGAAGCCGCGGTCGTTCTGGAGGAGCTGGGCCGGGCCGTCGCCCCCGTGCCCTATCTGACCAGCGCCGTCGTAGCCACCGAGGCGCTGCTGGCCTGTGCCGGCGGGGGCGAGGTGCTCGCCTCGCTGGCGTCCGCGCGCAGGATCGGCGCCCTCGCCGTCCCTCTGCACACCGCCCCCGGCGCGCTCTTCCCCGCCGTCCGCGCGGCGGATGGCGTCCTGCGCGGAGAACTGGCCGGGATCGCGGACGCGGACGCGGCCGATGTGCTGCTCGTCCCGGCGGACGACGGCTGGCTGTACGCCGTCGAGACGGACGCCACCGGCGTCACCGTCACCGGGCAGACGTCCCTGGATCTGACCCGTCCCCTCGCCCGCGTCGTCCTGGACGGCGCCCCGGGACAGCGGGTCGGCGACGCAGGGCCCGCTGTGCGGCGGGCCCTGAACGCGGGTGCCGGACTGCTGGCCTCAGAACAACTCGGACTCACCGAATGGTCGTTGACGGAGACCGTCCGCTACCTGAAGGACCGCAGGCAGTTCAACCGGCAGGTGGGCGGTTTCCAGGCGCTCAAGCACCGGCTCGCCCGGCTGTGGCTCGAGGCCGTCAACCTCCGCGCTGCGGCCCGCAACGCGGCGGACACACTGGCTGCCGGCGCGACGGCTGCGGGTGACGACGCCGATGCGGCCGTCGCCGTCGCGCAGGCCTACGCGGGCCAGGTCGCCGTCCGTGCCGCCGAGGAGGCGCTGCAACTGCACGGCGGCATCGGGATGACCTGGGAGCATCCGGTCCACCTGTACCTGAAGCGGGCCAAGGCCGACTCGATCGCCTACGGCACGGCGGGCGCCCACCGCGAGGCACTGGCCGAACTCGTCGACCTGCGGGCACCCTGACGTAACATCACGTACCCGGCCATACCGCCGAATCCCACGGGAGAGCCCACCCTCAGGCGGGCTCTCCCGTGCGTCCGTGTGCCCGTGGGTTCGGCGGTTCCCGGAGGTGAACGTGTGACGGCGGATCGGCCAACTCGCTTCATGGCAATGCTCATCGGGTCCGTGCAGGCCTCATACTCCAGAGGTCCCCGTACGCCGTTCCAGGGAGGCGGAGCATGGCCCTCACCACTCGTCGCGGAGCCCTCACCACCCTCGGTACCGCCCTCGCGGCCTCGATCGCCCTGCCGGCCACCCAGGCGCTGGCCGGTGAACACAGGCACCGGCCGCGTCCGTTGTGGCGGGCCCACGCCCACAACGACTACGAGCACCCGCGTCCCCTCCTCGACGCCCTCGGCCACCGCTTCGGCAGCGTCGAGGCCGACATCCACCTCGTGGGAGACCGACTCCTCGTCGGCCACGACCCCGAGGACCTCGACCCGTCCCGCACCCTCGAGTCCCTCTACCTCGACCCCCTCGCCGCCCGCGTGCGGGCCCACCACGGGTCGGTGTACCGAGGGCACCGCAAGCCGCTCCAACTGCTCATCGACATCAAGACCGAGGGCGCGTCCACCTACCTCGAGCTCCATCGCCATCTCCGGCGGTACCGGCACCTGTTCACCACCTGTGCGGGCGGCCGGGTGCTGCCCGGACCGGTCACCGCCGTCATCTCGGGCCACCGTGCCGCCCGCGCACCCATGGAGGCCCAGCGGGTGCGGCACGCCTTCTACGACGGCCGGCTGGCCGACCTCGGCGGCCCGGCCGGCTCCTCCCTGGTTCCGCTGATCAGCGACAACTGGACGCTCCACTTCACCTGGCGGGGCGTCGGCGTCTTCCCCGACGCCGAGCGCCGCAAGCTGCACGACATCGTGGGTGCCGCGCACGGGCACGGCCGGACGGTACGGTTCTGGGCCACCCCCGACCTGCCGGGCCCCGCCCGGGACGCCCTGTGGGGCGAACTGGTCGCCGCGGACGTCGACCACCTCAACACCGACGACCTCGCAGGGTTGGAATCCTTCCTCGACGCGTACCGCCCACGGTAGGACGCTCACCTCCCGCCGCAGGGCGAGTGCCGACCGCGGTACGTCGTGGACACCACACGTTCGGAGGACAGGCCGGCCGCCCGGACGAACCCTCCACTACGCCACACTTGCGGCCGAACGCCGCGAAGCGGACGTGGCGGAGGAGGTTGACGATGGCCATTTCCATCTCTGTGGTGCTGCTGCTCGCGATCCTGGCGGTGATCTTCCTGCGCAACGGCGGGTTGAAGCTCTCCCACGGGATCGTCTGCCTGCTGCTCGGGTTCTGTCTGGCCGGCTCGGACATCGCTCCCGCCATCCACAGCGGCCTGACCGCGACGGCGGACATCGTCAGCGGTCTGCGGCCGTGAGGCCCGGCGCCGTGGGCGGGTGAGGGCCCCTGACCCGCCCACGGCGGGGAGCGGGCGTCCTCTCAGTGTTCGGTCACCGGGTCGCGCGGCAGCACCGTGACCCGGTGGAAGTTGCACCCGGTGGCCGTCGGCACGGGAGAGGGGAGCGGGATGGACTGGTGAGCCTTGAGGGCGACGCTCACCAGGGTCAGCAGCAGGTCGACGTCGGTGTCACAGTCCAGATGCACCGTCACCCAGTTCGACCCCGGCACCAGCTGGATCGCGGTCGAGGCGCTGAGGTCGTAGCGGAAGCGCTGGATGGCGCGACGGGTGAGGTGGAGGTCGACATCCCGTCCCGAGTGGAAGTGGACGACCTCGTCACGGGCGGAACGGAGAGCCTGTCCGGTACCGCACCCTGCTTTGCAGACGGTGAGGTCGGGCCAGGCCCGGAGTCGCTCCATGGCTCGCTGCGCCGGTGTCATGGCCTCATAGTGACTCGCTCACCGTGCAGTAACCAGTAGTTGGGCGTTTCGTAATCGATCAGTGAGGCGACGCACTCCCTCACGTGCGATCAATCATGACAGACAGTCACCTCGCGGCCGTGCGCGGAGTCTCCGCTCTCCTGTGCGACAAGGACGGGACGAAACCGGGCGGCGGTGAGACCGCTCTCGATCTGATCGGTGATGCCCTGGGGCGTCAGGCGGACACGGTGGCCGTCCCGGTCGAGCGAGTGGCGGACGACTTCTTCTCCCTGCGCTCGGGTGTCGTCTGCGACGTGGTGCAGAAGTTCGTCGACTACCGCCTCCGCCCGGCGGTCATCGGCGGCATCGCCTCCCACGTGGCCGGCAGCGATGCCCTCCGCGACTTCGTGCGCGAGCGGACCGCGGCAACCAGCTCTGGTTCGGCTCCGACCGCGCGGAACTCGAGCGGCGGCTGGGGTGAGGACCGGGTGAGGACACCGACTGGAGGCCCTCCGGGCTCTCCTCGGGGCCGGTCACGAGGGGCATGCAGGGCATCAGGCACACTTTGCGTGTCGTAGTCCGCCTTGACGAAGGATGACCCACCCATGATCACGCTCACGAAGGAAGACGGCCCGGCAGACCTGGACGGAGTGACCCATCTGTCCATCGGGGTCTCCTGGGACCCGACCGCCGGCAGCAGCGGCGGTGTGATGGGCAAGCTGCGCCGTAAGGCCGGCACGGACCTCGACCTGATCGCCGTTGCCCTGCAGGGCGGGGACCCGGTGCGCCTCGCGGGTCTCGACTCGCTCGACCCCCTGGGCAACGGCGCGCTGGTTCACAGCGGCGACAACCAGACCGGCCACGGCGACGGGGACGACGAGACGGTGACCGTCGAGTTCGCCCGGGTCCCGCCCAACATCACGTCGATCGTGTTCGTCGCCGCCGCGTACAAGAAGGGTTCCTCCTTCCAGAAGGCGCGCAACATCAGCTTCAAGGTCTATGACGCGAGCGGGGGCAGCACGCAGCAGGTCGCCGACATCTGGCCGAGCCTGCTCACCCAGGACAACGGCTGCGCCGTGGCCAGGGCGATCCGGGTCGGTGGCACGTGGAAGCTCGAAGTGATCAACACGACCGGGAAGGTCAAGCAGGGCGACGAGCACGCCCTGATGCGCTTCGCCGTCAGCAACTAGCTGCCGGCGACCGACGGGGGCGGTCCGGGCTCCGCCGAGCCCACCGCGCGGGCATGGGGGGGGGCGGGGATTGTGGTGAGCCGGATGCTCTACGGGGAGCAGTCGTGGAATCCGCTGGCGCGGACCGTGGAGTTTTCCGGGGACCGGCTGCGCAGGGGCGGCAGGAGCACGCCGTTGAGCGAGCTGAACCTCCACGCCATGGCCGAGGCGTTCCAGTGAGGGGACTGGCTTGGGGGCGGCGGGGCGGAACGCCTGCTGACGTGGCTGCCGGCCGGGGCCGGGGCGGTTCCGGTGACCCGTGTCACCGGAACGAGCGCGCCGGTGAAGGTACGACAGGCCGCGGAGTTCGCCCGCACGCTGGGGAACTGGCGGTCCGGCAGTGCTGTACTGACCCGTGAGGTTGGGGACGCGGCTGGCGGGTGGCCCAGCGCTGGGCGGTCGTGGGTGAGACCTGGAAGCGTTCGGCGGCCCGGCGCAGGATCCAGCCGTCGTCGACGACGCAGCGGGCCAGACGCAGGCGTCCGGTCTCGGTCAGGGGTGCATTACGGTGGGGCATGAGGGCCTTCCGGTCGTTCGATGGTGATGTCGCAATCCACACCGAACCCGGAGGGCCCTCACTCATTCAAGATCATCCCACCGTGAAACCTGTCACCAACCTCCGTGGACAGAACAACTTAGGGCCTGTCCGGTGGGTCGAGTCGGAGGTGACCGGCGGCGTCCGTCCAGCTGGGTCGAGGGGGGCTGGTGCGTTCGGCTGCAGGGTGGAGGAGGGTGTCGGCGCGATGGGGGTGCCCGCGCTCGAGCGCAGCCGGGAGCGGGGGAGCCGGCAACCGACGACAACGCCGATGGGGGCGCCCCCTGCTCGAAGGGCCCGGGGGAGGGCGTGCCGGGCCTCGCGTCTTCGGCATGATCCGCCGGACAGGCCCCAGGCGTACCGACCCGCGACAACCACCTTCACGGTGACCTCACCGGCACCGTGCGCCCAGGAGCGGACTCAAGCCCGTTCGGCGACGGACGCGGGGTCGTCCAGGACGCCCCGGATCACCGAGTGCGCCGCGCCCAGGAGAGAGCCCTCCGGGCCCAGGGCGGACACCGAGACGGGGCAGGCCGGGCCCGCCGTGCGCCGGGCCAGCTCGGAGCGGAGCGAGGGCAGCAGCCAGGGGGCGAGCCCGGACAGCGCGCCGCCCAGGACCACACTCTCGGGGTCCAGGAGGTTGACCGCCCCGGTCAGTGCGATGCCCAGCGCCGTTCCCGCGTCGTGCAGCGCACGTCGTACGGCGGGGTCGCCCTGCTCGGCGCGGCCCGCGAGCAGGCCCACGCGGTCCTCGCCGGGCGTCAGGCCGGCGGCGCGCAGCACGGCCTCCTCGCCGGCGTACTGCTCCAGGCAGCCACGGCCGCCGCACGCGCACTCCGGGCCGTCGGGCCAGACCGGCACATGACCCAGCTCGCCCGCGAAGCCCCGCTTCCCGAGCAGCAGTTTCCCGTCCACGACCACCGCGGCGCCGATGCCGATCTCGGCCGACACATGGAGGAAGTCGCGCGGGGTCTGCTGGCCGAGCCAGAGCTCGGCCAGCGCGCCGCAGTCGGCCTCGTTGGCCACGGTCAGCGGGAACCGTGCCGGGAGCAGGGCACCGAGGTCGGTGTCGTGCCAGCCGAGGTTCGGCGCGCGGACGACGGTCCGCGCGCCGCGTGCCACCAGGCCCGGTACGGCCACGGTCAGCCCGGCCGGCCACAGACCCTCGTCCTCGATCGCGGCGACGACGCGGAGCAGCAGTGCGGTCAGCTCCCCGGTCACCGTCCGGGGAGAACGACCGCGGTTCGGGACGTGCCGCACGGCCCGTGCCCGGACCTCCCCACGCAGGTCGACCGC
The DNA here is from genome assembly GCF_024701375.2 of Streptomyces sp. KMM 9044. Classification (NCBI taxonomy): domain Bacteria; kingdom Bacillati; phylum Actinomycetota; class Actinomycetes; order Kitasatosporales; family Streptomycetaceae; genus Streptomyces; species Streptomyces sp. KMM 9044. The sequence continues at coordinate 6,827,153 of NZ_CP113910.1, forward strand.
GCAGACCGCGAGGTGGTCGACGCCGATCTCGGCGCCGACCCCGGACGGACCGCGTCCGCTGACGGCGAGGGCCGAGCCCGGCCGGCCCACGCGTCCGGGCCGTTCGGGGCCCAGCTCCTCCAGCAGGCCCGAGCGGATCAGCTCGTCGACCAGGGTGGAGACCGCCGCCCTGGTCAGGCCGATGCGCGAGGCGACGGCAGCCCGGGACAGGGGTCCCTCCGCGCTGACGGTGTGCATGACCCGTGAGAGGTTGCGGCGGCGCATGCCCTGCTGGGTGTCGGGCAGGGCGCGCTCCGGACCGGCCGAGGGCAGCACCCGCCCCGGAGCAGCCGGCCGGGCCTCGTGCAGCGGTGCGCTCATGCCTCCGTCAGTCCTCGGTCGGTCAGGGGAGCGCTCGGTCGTTCCCGGTCGGTGGCGCGCTCCGGACCGGCCGAGGGCAGCACCCGCCCCGGAGCAGCCGGCCGGGCCTCGTGCAGCGGTGCGCTCATGCCTCCGTCAGTCCTCGGTCGGTCAGGGGAGCGCTCGGTCGTTCCCGGTCGGTCGTGAGTGGGGCCTGGCCCGGTCCTGAACCGTCCCCGGCCGTCAGGCGGCGTCCGTGCCGCGTTCCAGAAGCGGGGCCGCGTCGGAGAGTACCCCGGCGATCCCGGCCAGCGTCTCCTCGTCCCGCTCCACCGCCTCCAGCACCGGTCCCGCCGTCGTGTCCCAGCGGCGGGCGACCGCGGCCGGGTCCTCGCCGGTGAGCAGACCGGCCGCCTGTGCCGCCGCTCCCAGCGCGACCAGCTCCCGTGCCTCGGGCACCTGCACGGGCCGCCCCGACAGTCGCCGTACGGTCCGCTGCCAGGCGGTGCCCCGCGCGCCACCGCCGATCAGCAGCAGGGGCGCCGACGGGTCCGCGTCCTCGTCGACCACGCGGTCCAGCGCGCCCAGCAGTGAGTGCACGGCACCGTCGTAGGCGGCCTGGAGCAGCTGGCCGCCGGTCGTGTCGTGGCGCAGCCCGTGCAGCAGACCGGACGCGTTCGGCAGGTTCGGGGTGCGCTCGCCGTCGAGGAAGGGCAGGAGCGTGACGCCGTGGCCCGGCTCGACGGCCTCGCGGTCCAGTCCCAGCAGTGTCGCGACCCGGTCCACGGCGAGGGTGCAGTTGAGAGTGCAGGCGAGCGGCAGCCAGTCGCCGCGCGCGTCGGCGAAGCCCGCCACTGTGCCGGTCGGGTCGGCGGGCCGCCGCCGCGACACCGCGTACACCGTGCCCGAGGTGCCGAGGCTCATCACCGGCGTGCCGGGCCGTACGCCGAGGCCCAGCGCGGCGGCCGCGTTGTCCCCGGTGCCGCACGCCACCAGGGTGCCCTTGGAGAACGGCAGGCCATGGCCCTCGCGCACGGTCCCGGCCACCTCGCCGGGGCGTACGACACGGGGCAGCAGCGCCGGATCCAGTCCCACGTGCGCGAGGATCTCCTCGTCGTACGCCTCGCTCCCGGAGGCCCACCAGCCGGTGCCGGAGGCGTCGCCGCGGTCGGTCGTGCCCTGCCCGGTGAGCCGCTCGGTCAGATAGTCGTGGGGGAGGCGGACGGCCCTGGTGGCACGGACCGCCTCCGGCTCGTGCTCCGCCAGCCAGGCCCACTTGGTGACCGTGAAGGAGGCGGCCGGCACACTTCCGGTGTGCTCGGCCCAGAACTTCGCGCCGCCCAGCTCCTCGGTCAGCCGGTGGCTCTGGGGCGCGGAGCGCACATCGTTCCACAACAGCGCCGGACGCACCGGCTCGCCCCGCGCGTCCAGGGTGACCAGCCCGTGCTGCTGGCCGCCGATCGACACCGCGGCGGCCTCGTGCGCCGCCTGGCCGCACTGGCGCAGTGCCTGAGTCAGGGCGTCCCACCACTGACGCGGATCGCTTTCCCGGCCCGCCCCCGAGGTCACGGTGTGCGGTGCCTGGCCGCTCGCGACGACCCGTCCGGTGGCCACGTCGACGACCAGCGCCTTGGTGGACTGGGTGGACGTGTCCACGCCGACGACAAGCGGACCCTCGGCTGCTGACATCGGTTTCTCCCTCTTGCGCGGCTCGGTGGGCTGACCATCTTCCCAGAGATGGTGCTGCATACTAATTTGTAAATCGCCATGACGAAATAGTCTCAGCGAGCAAGGAGCCGCGGCATGAACTACCAGCCCACCCCCGAGGACAGGTTCACCTTCGGCCTGTGGACCGTCGGCTGGCAGGGACGGGACCCGTTCGGTGACGCCACCCGACGTGCCCTCGACCCGGTCGAGTCAGTGCAGCGACTGTCCGAGCTGGGCGCCCACGGCGTCACCTTCCACGACGACGACCTGATCCCGTTCGGCTCGAGCGACAGCGAGCGCGAGGGACACATCAAGCGCTTCAGGCAGGCGCTGGACTCCACCGGCATGAAGGTGCCGATGGCGACGACCAACCTGTTCACCCACCCGGTGTTCAAGGACGGCGCGTTCACCGCCAACGACCGGGACGTGCGCCGCTACGCGCTGCGCAAGACCATCCGCAACATCGACCTCGCGGTCGAGCTCGGCGCCGGGGTGTATGTGGCCTGGGGCGGCCGTGAGGGCGCCGAGTCCGGTGCCGCCAAGGACGTACGGGTCGCCCTGGACCGGATGAAGGAGGCCTTCGACCTGCTCGGCGAGTACGTCACCGCCCAGGGCTACGACCTCCGCTTCGCCATCGAGCCCAAGCCGAACGAGCCGCGCGGAGACATTCTGCTGCCCACCGTCGGTCACGCCCTGGCGTTCATCGAGCGCCTGGAGCGGCCCGAGCTCTACGGCGTCAACCCCGAGGTCGGCCACGAGCAGATGGCCGGGCTGAACTTCCCGCACGGCATCGCGCAGGCACTGTGGGCCGGCAAGCTGTTCCACATCGACCTCAACGGCCAGTCCGGCATCAAGTACGACCAGGACCTCCGGTTCGGCGCCGGCGACCTGCGCGCCGCGTTCTGGCTGGTGGACCTGCTGGAATCGGCCGGCTACAGCGGACCGAAGCACTTCGACTTCAAGCCGCCGCGGACCGAGGACCTCGACGGCGTGTGGGCCTCGGCGGCCGGTTGCATGCGCAACTACCTGATCCTCAAGGACCGCGCGGCAGCCTTCCGTTCCGACCCCGAGGTGCAGGAGGCGCTGCGCGCGGCCCGCCTGGACCAGCTGGCCGAGCCCACGGCGGCCGACGGCCTCCAGGCGCTGCTCGGCGACCGTTCCGCCTTCGAGGACTTCGACGCCGACACGGCCGCCGCGCACGGCATGGGCTTCGAGCGTCTCGACCAGCTGGCGATGGATCACCTGCTGGGCGCCCGGGGCTGAGTTCCCGGGGCGGTGCCTCACCGCGCGGTGACCGGCCGGATACTGCCCGGCACCGCGCGGCGACCGGCCGATGTCGCTGTCCGGCGCCGGAGACCGGCGCCGGACAGCGACATCGGCCGGCTCCGTGGCGAATTCCGTGCGGGATGCCCGCACCGGGGGTGTCCGAGGCGACCATGGTCGGTATGGCCACGCCACCGGTACCGCCCCAGCCGCCCGGCCCGCCGGGTGACACACCGCCTCCGGGCGGCGGCTTCGGACCTCCCTCGTACGGCGGCGCACCGCCGCCACATGGTCCCCCTCCGCCGACGGGCCCGCCCGACGGCGGGGGCGGCTCGGGGCGCGGTCCCGGCGGGCGCCGTAATCTCCTGCGCATCGTGCTCGCTGCGGTCGTGGCCGTTGTGGCCGTTGTGGCCGTCACCGTGATCGTGCTGATGGCGTCGGGAGACGACCGTTCGCCGGACGACCGGCCCACCGGGAGCAGCACCGACGGCTCGCCGGAGCCGTCGCCGGGCATCCCGTCCGAACTCCCCAGTGACCTGGAGAGCCTGCTGCCGTCCGGCTTCCCCACCGAACTGCCCTCGGACTTCCCGAGCGGGCTGCCCAGCGGTCTGGAGAGCCTGCTGCCGACCGAGCTGCCGGATCTGCCCACCGAACTTCCGAGCAACGTACCCAGCAACCTGCCGAGCGGTCTCGAATCGCTCCCGCCGTCCCTGGAGGAGGCCGCGCTGCGCTGAACCGAGTGCAAGCGCGAGGGCGTACGAGGCCGGCGGGGCGGCTCTCTGGGGGACTACGTCCCGAAGAGCCGACCCGTATCCGTCCCCGCGCCCGCCCAGGTCTGCGTACCCGGCTCCGTCGAAGCCTCCGCGTCCGCTGTGGCCAGGGCCGTCGCCGGGTCCTGGGCGGCGGATCCGGCCGGGACCCAGCGTCCGCGCTCCTCGCGGTACGGCCACCAGCGGCCGTCGCGCCCGAGACGCAGCTGGATCCGACCGCCGTCGAGGGTCCAGCGGTTGGCGCGGAACCGGAACACCGGCCGCTGTGCCTCGTCGCTCTCGGCCCAGGCCGACTGCAGGGCGGCACGCGCGCGTGCGAAGGTTCCGGCGTCCACCGACCACTCCTCGTCGAGCACCGTCAGCGCCGCCGCCCCGCCCTGGCGCCAGGCCCGTACCGCCACTGCCAGCCCTTCCCGGCCACGGCCCGAACCGTCGGCGAGCCGGTCCGTCACGGCGCGCGGGGGCTCACCGGCGGCCAGCCGCACCGCGTCCCGCGCCACCGTCGGTTCCGGCACCACCGGCTGCCGTTCATGCCCGTCCCGGAGCGCCTCAGCCAGCAGACGGCGGGCCTGCGCGGCCGTCCGCGAGGCGAGGAACTCCAGGGCGGACGGGTCGATCCCGGCGGCGGGAGGCTCGTCCGTGTCCAGCGACGGCGGTATCCCCGGCTCCGCGGGCAGCGGGGCAACGCCGGGCAGCGCAGGCCGGACGCCCCCGGCCGCGAACGCCTCGGCCGCGTCCACGCCCTCCGGCCGGGACCGCTCCCCGGAGGCGGACGCGGACGACGGCCCGCCACGCGACTGGAGCGCGTCCAGCAGGGCGCGTCCTCCGCGTCCCCGGACCAGGAGCAGGACGACCGGGTCCTGGTCCAGCAGCCGGGCCACCTGGTAGCAGAGCGCCGCCGTGTGACCGCAGTGGTCCCACGCCCCGCAGTCGCACTCCGGCTCCAGATCGCCCAGGCCCGGCAGCAGTTCGACCCCGGCCAGCTCCGCGTCCTCCACCAGGTGTGGCGGCATCTCCCGGTCGAGGAGCGCCGCCACATGCCCGGCCCGCTCGACGGCCATGTCCAGGAAGCGGTCCCACTGTCCGTCCGACAGTTCCTGCAACAGCACGTCCGCGCGGTGCGCCGTGCGGTCACGGTCCTGTACGACCGCCGTGATCCGCCCCGGCCGTACGGACACGGCACCGACCGCTCCCGCGCGGGCAAGCCGGCGGCCCGCCGTGAGCTGCTGGGTGTCCAGCGCCGTGCCCTCCAGCGCGGTCAGCCAGGCCCGGCCCCACCAGGTCTGCGCGAAACCACGCCCCCGCGCGGGAGGCAGCGCGGCGAACGTCCGCTCCACGCCGGACCCGACGCCGGTCCCCTCGGGGCCGGCTCGGTCCGGGCCGGTCCCGTCCACCCGGGCTTCTTCCGGCTCGTACCAGTCGTCGGTGTCTTCCACGTCGGCTCCGTCACCGTCGTCGTACCGGGTCATCTCGGTCCCCCTCGCAGTGCCACCAGATCCGCCAGTTCCGCGTCCGTCAGCTCCGTGAGCGCGGCCTCGCCGGAGCCGAGCACCGCGTTTGCCAGCTCGCTTTTGCGGGCCAGCAGTTCGGCGATGCGGTCCTCGATCGTGCCCTCGGCGATCAGCCGGTGCACCTGCACCGGGCGGGTCTGCCCGATCCGGTACGCGCGGTCCGTGGCCTGCACCTCCACCGCGGGGTTCCACCAGCGGTCGTAGTGCACGACATGCTCGGCACGGGTGAGGTTCAGTCCCGTGCCCGCCGCCTTGAGCGACAGCAGGAAGACCGGGACCTCGCCGTCCTGGAAACGCCGCACCATCTCCTCGCGCTCGGCGACCGGCGTGCCCCCGTGCAGGAACTGCGAGGGCACACCCCGACCGGCGAGGTGCCGCTCCAGCAGCCGGGCCATCTGCACGTACTGCGTGAAGACCAGCACACAGGCCTGTTCGGCGAGCACGGTGTCGAGGAGCTCGTCGAGCAGTTCGAGCTTCCCGGACCGTCCCGCGATCACCGGACGCTCCTCCTTGAGGAACTGCGCCGGATGGTTGCAGATCTGCTTCAGCCCGGTCAGCAGCCTCACGATCATTCCCCGCCGCGCCATGCCGTCGGGCCCAGGGGCGTCGGAGGTGCCGGAGATCTCGGCCAGGGCCTCCCGCACCACGGCCTCGTACAGCGCTGTCTGCTCCTGTGAGAGCGGTACCGCGTGATCGGTCTCCGTCTTCGGCGGCAGTTCGGGCGCGATCCCCGGGTCCGCCTTGCGGCGGCGCAGCAGGAACGGATGGACCAGCCGGGCCAGCCGCTCCGCCGCGGCAGGGTCCTGGCCGCTCTCCACGGCGTCCGCGTACCGTCGGCGGAAGGTGCCGAGCCGGCCCAGCAGGCCGGGCGTCGTCCAGTCGAGGATGGCCCACAGTTCGGACAGGTTGTTCTCCACCGGAGTGCCGGTGAGCGCCACGCGCGCGCGTGCGCCGATCGACCGCAACTGCCGGGCCGTCGCCGCGTACGGGTTCTTGACGTGCTGCGCCTCGTCGGCGACGACCATCCCCCAGGGCACCTCGGCGAGCCGGGGGGCGTCCAGACGCATGGTGCCGTACGTGGTGAGTACGAACTCGCCGTCGGCCAGGTCCTCCAGCGAGCGGCGCGCCCCGTGGAACCGGCGCACCGGGGTGCCGGGCGCGAACCGTTCGATCTCCCGCTGCCAGTTGCCCATCAGGGAGGTCGGGCAGACCACGAGGGTCGGCCCGGCGGACGCGGGACCGGACTGCCGGTGCAGATGCAGGGCGATCAGGGTGATCGTCTTGCCGAGGCCCATGTCGTCGGCGAGACAGCAACCCAGTCCCACGGACGTCATGTGGGCCAGCCAGTTCAGCCCGCGCCGCTGGTAGTCCCGCAGGGTGGCGTCGAGGGCCGCGGGCTGTGGTACGGGCTCCTGGGACTCGGGGTCCGCGAGCCGGTCCCGCAGGGTCGCCAGCCAGCCGGTGGGCCTTACCTCGAACCGGCGGCCGTCCACCTCCACCGAGCCGGTCAGGGCTGCCCCGAGCGCGCCGACAGGCGTGACCTCGTGATCCCGGCGCCCGCGGGCCCGGACCACCTCCCGGGGGTCGACCAGCACCCACTGGTCACGCAGCCGCACGACGGGGCGCTTGCTCTCCGCGAGCCGGTCCAGCTCCGCGCGGGTGAGCGTCTGCTCGCCCAGGGCGAACGACCAGTCGAAGGCGAGCAACGCGTCGGCCGACAGGAAGGACGGTTGCTGGGAGGCACCCTTGAAGCCTGCCCGGCCGGACGGCTGCTCCCCGTCGGCGGGACCGATCTCGGCGCGGGTGGTCAGTTCGCGGATCAGCTTCTTGGGCCAGTGCACGTCGACGCCCGCGGCCGCGAGCGCCCTCGTGCCCTCGCCGAGGAGTTCGGTGATTTCTTCGTCGGCGAGTTCGACCGCGTCGGGCACCGTCGCCGACAGCAGGGGCGTGAGCGGCGCCCAGGCTCGGGCCGCCCGGCGCAGCGCGAGCAGTGTGTCCATCCGGGCCCGCGGCCCGAAGCCCTCGTCCGGGTCGGCTGAACCGACCGAGCCGTACCGGTCTTCCGCGGCCCCGGCCCACACGTCGGTGGCGTTCGCGACGAGCGCGGGATCGCTCACGGCGTGCACCTGGAGCACGGCCCGGAACGTGGCGCCGATGCTGGAGTCGCTGGAGTCGCTGGAGTCGCTGGAGTCGGTGGAGTCGGTGGAGGGGGTGGAGGGGGTGGTGTGGTCCGGGGCACCCGGCGCTTCCGGCGTGTTCCAGGCCGCCGGCACGTCGGTGAGGCCGTGCACCTCAATGCGCAGCGACAGGCGCACGCCCGCGTCGTGGCCCGCAGCGACGTCGATGGCCCAGTCACGCAGTTCGGGCAGGTGCTGGGGCTCGGGCACGGCGTAGGCGGGGGAGCCGGTCACCAGAGGCGCGGCGGGGGAGCGGGGCAGGGTGTCGGCGACCGCATCGAGGAAGGAGCGCAGCAGCCGTTCGGGGGCGGGCAGCCGCAGGGGCCCGGTGCCTTCCAGCGGCTGGGCATGAGCCTCGGGCGGCATCGCGGCGGCGAGTCGGCGCACCGCCTCGACGTCCTCCACGTCCAGCGGACCCGCGCGCCAGGCGTCGTGGCCGGCCGGGGACAACCCCGGCAGCAGCAGACCGCGTGCCACCAGACGCAGCGCGTGCAGGGCGGCGGTGCCCCAGAAGACGGGGGCGGGATGCCCGTCACCGCCGGCCCGTGCGCGCGTGAGGACGGGCAGGGCGGCACGCAACGGCAGCACGACCGCACGGACGCCCACCGTTGTCACGCCCTCGCCGCCGGGCGCGACGACGGTCAGGTCCTCGACCTGTGCGGTGTCTACGGCAGGGGGAGCCGACCCGTCGGGCCGCCAGAAGGCCATGCGGCCGGTGCGGGCGGGGTCACCGGGTACGAATACGGCGGAGCAGCGGGCCAGGTCGGCGTACTGAGCGAGGGAGGGAGACAAGGGAGTCGTCTGCGCGGCGATCACGGAATCCTTGATTCATCAAACTTGACTAGTGAGGGCGGAGTCGCCGACAGTACAGCACGGTCGCGGTCGGACGGGTACGCCTGGGATGCGAACTGGGACACCATGGACACGCGGTCGTGCTCCGCCCCGACCGGTCGACGAGCCGAGAATTCGACGAGCCGACGACGGCCCTCCGAGGGAAACCCTAGGGAAACCCTAGGGGCGAACCTCAGGGACGCCTCAGGGACACGGTCGGAACCGCCAGGAGCGCGAGGCCGTTCCCATGTCAGAGAGCGGCAGTAGCCGCGAAGGAGGCGACACCATGTCGAAGAACGCCAAGATCGCCGCGGGAGGTGTGGCGGCCGGGCTCATCCTGCTCATCTGGCTGCCCTGGTGGGCCGCGCTCCTGATCGTTTTGGGAGTCCCGGCCGCCGCGTACCTTGCCCTGGACCCCTCGCAGCGGAGCAGGCTGCGCCGCGTTTCACGCAAGGAGCTGGGCCGCTGAGACACAGGGGTCCGTCCAAAGGACGGGCCCCTGCCGCGCCGCGGCCCCGGCACGGTCCAGGGCCAGGAGCCGACCATGCCACCGCCGGCGGTCTGGCACCGCCCTCCGCCCGCGCGGTTCACAGAGGCCGCACGGCGATCCTGTCCAGGTCCTCCAGGAGTCCCGGCAGTTTCGGCCCCCTGCCCATCGGGAGGACCTCCCCGGGGCCGTCGTCGAGGAGGACGAACGCCATGTCGTCGGTCCTGGCCACCAGGGACCAGCCGGGTGTCGACACGCAGCGTGCGTGTCACCCGGTGCGAAGGACGAGCGGACCCGGCCGAGCGGCGGTGGCGAGGAGACGTAGGCATGTGCCTCCGCCAGGGCCCGCCGAATGCCGCTGTGGCCCACCTGCTGCCCGTGAGGGCCGTCGGCCGGGGCGCCGTCGTCGGACGAGCCGTCCGCGGTCGGCCGCTCCGCGGCAGGCTCCTCCGCGGTCGGGGTTGCGTTCTCGTCCGCAGGCTTCTCCTCGGCCGTGCTGCCGCCGGCCGCGCCGCCGCCGGCGGGTTCCCCGTCGCTCTCGGAGGCCTCCGCGGAGCCGCGCGGAACCGGGAACGCCGCCTCGTCGACCTGCTCCCGCCAGACCGTCCACCGGAGTGCGATGTAGTCGTCGCCCAGCACGCTCGGGAACTTCGCCGGCGTCAGCAGCGCCGCCGTCAGCACATGGGGCGCGTCGTCCGCGGCAGCGACGGTTTCCTCGTCCGTCCCGGCCATTGCAGCCTCCCCGTCGGGTTCGTCCACCGGCGCGCACACTAATCCGACCCCGAGCCCTTTGTCGCGACCCCGAACCCGCACCTGGACCTGTAGTTTTCCATTCCGGCCGGGGCGAATTCCCCCGATCGCCCACCCGCCGCCGCGTGGACCGCACGGCGGCGCCCGGCCGAGGAGGTCAGCCCTCCCGGGCGGCCAGCGCCAGGAACTGTGTGTCCTCGTCGGTGTAGGACATCATGCGCCAGCCCGAACCGGCCAACAGCGGACGGAGGTTGGGTTCCGCGCGGAGGTCGTCCGGCGTGATCGTGCGACCCTGGCGGGCAGCGAGTGCCGCCCTGCCGATCGGATGGAACAACGCGAGCATCCCACCGGGCCGCACCACCCGGGCCAGCTCCCCGAGATTCACGGCCGGGTGAGGCAGGTGCGCGATCAGACCCGCCGCGAACACGGCGTCGAGCGACCCCGGACGCAGCGGCAGCGCGGCGACATCCGTGAGCAGCAGCGTGCCGTCACGGTCCCGTCCCGCCCGCGCGGCCTCCCGCAGCATGGCCGGAGTCAGATCCGCCCCGAGGACCGTCCCGAAGGGTCCCACGGCCGCCCGCAGCGGGGGCAGGGCCCGCCCGGTGCCACAGCCGGCATCAAGGACCCGGTCGCCCTCGCGCAGCCCGAGCCCGGCGACCGCGGCCGCGTAGACGGGACCGTCGTCGGGGAATCGGCGTTCCCAGCCGGCGGCGCGCGCGGAGAAGAACTCCTGGACGTGTGTGTGGTCGTCGCTCATGTCCGGCATGATCCCCCACCTGCCGGCCCGCACCACAGCACCCCGCGGCGGCTCGTCCCCGTCCCTCGCCCCTCCCGTAATCCGGACGCGATCGCGCGTGCCGCCGAGCCACCGGATCCGGCCACCGTCCCGGCGGTCAGTCCGCGACGTTCTTCTCCGCCAGGACCTTCTCGACGGTGACACGGACGAGGAGTTCGCCCGGTACGCCGTTGCGCTCCCCGAACTCCTCGGCGCGGTCCTCGCCCATGTAGCGTGCGGCGATCCGTGTGGCCCAGGGGACCAGGTCCCCGGCGTCCCCGGAGATCCGCGCCCGGCCCCGCAGTACCACGAAGGCGAACGGCGGCCGGTCGTCGTCCACGCACAGGGCGACCCGCCCGTCACGGGCCAAATTGTGTCCTTTCACCGTCGCCCCGCCGGTGTTGAACACGATGTCGTCCCCGTCGAGCACGAACCAGATCGGTGCCACGTGCGGACTGCCGTCGGCGCACACGGTGGAAAGCTTGGCGGTCCGGGTTCCGTACGAGACGAACTCCCGCCATTCCTCGTCGGTCATCCTCTGTCCCATGGCTCCTATCCTCCTTGTCCGGTGCCCGGTCGTGGGGAAGGCTGGCGGAGGAACCTGTACAGGGCAGAGCAAGGGGGAGATTCGCGGCATGACACAAAACCGGGGACTCGACTGGCTGCTGGACGACCTGACCCAGAGAGTCGAGGAGGTACGGCACGCACTGGTCCTGTCCAACGACGGACTGGTGACCGGGAGAAGCACGGGGCTGCGAAGCGAGGACGCGGAGTACTTAGCCGCCGTGTCGTCCGGACTGCACAGTCTGGCCAGGGGCTCCGGACAGCATTTCGGCGCGGGCGGGATGCGCCAGACGATGATCGAGTTCGACGACGCGGTGCTCTTCGTCACCGCGGCCGGCACCGGCAGCTGCCTGTGCGTGCTCAGTGGGGCCGAGGCCGACATCGGCCGGATCGCGTACGAAATGACCCTGCTGGTCAACCGGGTCGGTGAGCATCTGGACGTGGACGCACGCCGGCCGGAACCCGAGGACCCCACAGGCGGCTGAGACGCACGGTCGTCGACTCCGCGGAGTTATCCACAGGCTTGTCACGAAGAGTGACGAACCGGATACGGTTTTCTCCGGGCGGCGCATCCGGCGTCGGCCGTACGCACTCCAGGGGGAAGACGAGCATGCCCGAAAACACCGCCACACACGATGTCACGACCGTCGGTTCCTGGGTCACGCCAGGCCGTGCGGCACGGGAACTCGGCCTCAGGCCGGGCGAGTTCGACCCTGCTGTGGACCTAGGCCGGATCCGCGTCACCTCCGGTGAGCGGGGCACCGGCCGCCGCGTCGACCGTGGCGAACTCCAACGGCTCCAGGCCCGTCCAGATCATCCGGAGGCCCTGCGGGAGAGCGTCAGGACCGTGGGCACCACAGAGGGCGCGCTGCTCATGGGGGTGACGAAGGACCGGTTCACGCGCCTGGCCCGGCTGGGACTGCTGGTCCCCACGAGGTTCTGCCTCAACCGCTGCCGTGCCGTGGTCTGGTTCTATCTCGACGAGGAGCTAAGGCGGTTCACGGCGGACGAGAAGAACACCATGCTGCTGAGGGGCCGCACGCCCGACAATCTCAAGGCACAGCTCGACAGCGGCCTCGACCTGCGGGCCCGCGACGGGCGCACCCGCCGTCTGGCCGTTCTGCTCCGAAGGGCCACCGACCCCTGGTCACGCGCCGGAGCCCTCTCCCTGCTCGGCCCGCCGCACGTCGCCGAGATGGTCGGGGACCCCTACGAGCGTTCCCACCTCAGCCGGTTCTGCCCCGCGCGGCCCTCCCGCGGCGCCCCGGGCTCACCAGTCGCCGTCCTCGTGGAGACCCTCGTGACCGCCCAGGACCCCGACGAGATCGCCTGGCTCCAGGTGGACCTGGCACGGCTGCTGGCACAGGCCCGCGAACACCGGCCGACGCCCCGCCCGGCTTCCGCCCCCCACCGCTCCGCACCGGCGGGGCCGACGTCCCGGCAGCCGGAGCGCCCACGCGGGGTGTTCCGTGAGCTGCTCGCCCGGTGGCGCGGCAGAGAACGAGGACCGGGAGCCCGGCGACGACTGCCCCACCGGCCCGCCTGCCCCGCCGGCCTGGGTGATCCGCCCCGCGATCTACAGGGCCCGGAACAGTCCTTCCTGAACGACGGACACCAGCATCCGCCCCTCACGGTCGTAGATCCGCCCCCGGGCCAGACCGCGCCCGCCCACGGCGATCGGTGACTCCTGGTCGTACAGGAACCACTCGTCCGCGCGGAACGGGCGGTGGAACCACATCGCGTGGTCGAGTGACGCCATGTCGAAGCCACGCGGACCCCACAGAGGTTCCACCGGGAGCCGGACGGCGTCCAGCAGCGTCATGTCACTGGCGTAGGTCAGGGCGCAGGTGTGCACCAGCGGATCGTCGCCGAGCGGGCCCACCGCGCGCATCCACACGGCGCTGCGCGGTTCGGCGTCCTTGACGTCGTCCGGGTCCCAGCGCAGCCGGTCCGCGTAGCGGATGTCGAAGGGCTGACGGCGGGCCATCCGCTCCAACTGCTCCGGCAACTCGCCCAGATGTTCGCGGATCTCCTCCGTGACCGTCGGCAGCGACTCCGGATCCGCGACCTCGCGGGCCGGCGGCAGCTGGTGCTCGAAACTCCCCTGTTCAGGCTTGTGGAAGGAGGCGGTGAGAGTGAAGATCGTGCGGCCCTGCTGCACGGCGGTGACCCGGCGGGTCGTGAACGACCGGCCGTCCCGCACCCGTTCGACCTGGTACACGATCGGAACCCCGGGCCGGCCGGGGCGCAGGAAGTACGCGTGCAGCGAGTGCACGGGGCGGTCGCCCTCCGTGGTACGGCCCGCGGCGACGAGCGCCTGGCCGGCCACCTGGCCCCCGAAGACCCGCTGCAGCGACTCCTGCGGACTGCGGCCACGGAAAATGTCGACCTCGATCTGCTCCAGGTCGAGCAGGGCGACGAGGCTCTCGGTCGGGTTCGGCATGGGCACATTGCTCCTGTGTTCACAGCTGGCCGACATCGGTGACCCGGACGACCGCGCGGCCCTCCGCGTCGGAGGCGGTGAGGTCGACCTGGGCGCTGACCCCCCAGTCGTGGTCGCCGTTCGGGTCGTCGAAGATCTGCCGGACCCGCCACAGCCCGTTGTCCGGCTCCTCGTCGATCAGCAGCAGCTTGGGACCGCGGGCGTCGGGGCCGGTGCCGAGTTCCTCGTACTCGTCCCAGTACCTGTCCAAGGCCTCGCCCCAGGCGCCGGCGTCCCAGCCGGCCTCGGCGTCCAGCTCGCCCAGCGCGTCCACCTGGTCCAGAGCGGCCAGTTCGACACGGCGGAACATGGCGTTGCGGACCAGGACACGGAAGGCGCGCGCGTTGGCGGTGACCGGCTTGACCTGGTCGGCCTTCTCCTGGGCCTCCTCGGCGGTCATCTCCGCGGGGTTGGCCAACTGCTCCCACTCATCCAGCAGACTCGAGTCGACCTGACGCACCACCTCGCCCAGCCAGGCGATCAGATCCTGGAGGTCCTCGGACTTCAGGTCGTCCGGGACGGTGTGCTCCAGGGCCTTGTAGGCGCTGGCCAGGTACCGCAGCACGATGCCCTCGGTCCGGGCCAGCTCGTAATGGGACACCAACTCGGTGAAGGACATGGCCCGCTCGTACATGTCCCGCACCACGGACTTCGGAGACAGCGGATGGTCACCGACCCACGGATGGCTCTTGCGGTAGGTGTCGTACGCGTGGAAGAGCAGCTCCTCCAACGGCTTCGGGTACGTGATGTCCTGGAGGCGCTCCATGCGCTCCTCGTACTCGACGCCGTCCGCCTTCATCAGGGCGACCGCCTCGCCGCGCGCCTTGTTCTGCTGTGCGGCGAGGATCTGGCGCGGGTCGTCCAGCGTGGACTCCACCACGGACACCATGTCGAGCGCGTAGGACGGCGACTCGGGGTCCAGCAGCTCGAACGCGGCCAGCGCGAAGGTGGACAGCGGCTGGTTCAGCGCGAAGTCCTGCTGCAGATCCACGGTGAGCCGGACGATCCGCCCCTCGGCATCCGGACTGTCCAGCTTCTCGACGATGCCGCCGTCCAGCAGCGAGCGGTAGATGGCGATCGCCCGCCGGATGTGCCGGAGCTGCTGTTTGCGCGGCTCGTGGTTGTCCTCGAGGAGGTGCCGCATCGCCTCGAAGGCGTTGCCGGGCCGGGCGATCACCGACAGCAACATCGTGTGCGTCACCCGGAAACGGGAGGTCAGCGGCTCGGGATCGGAACCGATGAGCTTCTCGAAGGTCTGCTCCGACCAGGCGACGAACCGCTCCGGCGCCTTCTTGCGGACCACCTTGCGGCGCTTCTTCGGGTCGTCGCCCGCCTTGGCCAGCGCCTTCTCGTTCTCGACGACGTGCTCGGGGGCCTGCGCGACGACGAACCCCTCGGTGTCGAAGCCGGCCCGTCCGGCCCGGCCCGCGATCTGGTGGAACTCGCGGGCCCGCAGCGTGCGCACCCGGTTCCCGTCGTACTTGGTCAGGGCGGTGAACAGCACCGTGCGGATCGGGACGTTGACCCCCACGCCCAGCGTGTCCGTACCGCAGATAACCTTCAGCAGACCGGCCTGTGCCAGCTTCTCCACCAGCCGCCGGTACTTGGGCAGCATGCCGGCGTGGTGTACACCGATGCCGTGCCGCACGTAACGGGACAGGTTGCGGCCGAACTTGGTGGTGAAGCGGAAGTTGCCGATCAGGTCGGCGATCTTTTCCTTCTCCTCGCGCGTGCACATGTTGATGCTCATCAGCGCCTGCGTCCGCTCCACCGCCTGGGCCTGCGTGAAGTGCACGATGTAGACCGGTGCCTGCCGGGCCGCCAGCAGGTCCGTGAGCGTTTCGGTGAGCGGCGTGTAGCGGTACTCGTAGGACAGAGGGACCGGCCGGGTCGCCGAACGGACCACCGACGTGGGGCGGCCGGTGCGGCGGGCGAGGTCCTTCTCGAAGAAGGAGACGTCGCCGAGCGTCGCCGACATCAGCACGAACTGCACCTGCGGCAGTTCCAGCAGCGGGATCTGCCAGGCCCAGCCCCGGTCCTGCTCCGCGTAGAAGTGGAACTCGTCCATGACGACCTGGCCGACGTCGGCGTTCCTGCCGTCGCGCAGCGCGATCGACGCCAGCACCTCGGCGGTGCAGCAGATGACCGGGGCATCGGCGTTTACGGACGCGTCGCCGGTCAGCATGCCGACGTTCTCCGTGCCGAAGACCTTGCACAGTTCGAAGAACTTCTCCGAGACCAGAGCCTTGATCGGCGCGGTGTAGAAAGTGACCTCGTCCCGCGCCAGCGCGGCGAAGTGCGCGGCGGCCGCGATCATGCTCTTGCCCGAGCCGGTGGGAGTCGAGACGATCACGTTCGCCCCGGAGACCACCTCGATCAGCGCCTCCTCCTGGTGGGGATAGAGCGTGAGACCGCGTTCCACGGACCATGACTCGAAGGCTTCGTACAGGGCGTCGGGGTCGGCGGTCGGCGGCAGCTGATCGATGAGGGTCACGCACCCATCTTGCCTGCAGCCGGGCCTCGCGCGGGAATCGGATTCGGCCACGAAGATCGCGAACGCTACGCTGTGTCGCCGAAGGGGCGGCAGCGCACCTGGTCAACCGGACAGCGGCACAGAAAGAACAGGGCGGGCAACGGGGATGATGGGACCAGCACACTCACTGTCGGGTGCCGCGGCATGGCTCGGGGTGGGCGCGGCGACGACCGCCGCGGGGAAGCCGATGCCGTGGCCGGTGCTTCTGATCGGCGCGCTGATATGCGCCGGTGCCGCCCTCGCCCCGGATCTGGACCACAAGGCGGCGACGATCTCGCGGTCCTTCGGGCCGGTGTCCCGGGGGCTGTGCGAGATCGTCGACAAGCTCTCGTACGCCGTCTACAAGGCCACCCGCAAACCGGGCGACCCGCGCCGCTCCGGCGGCCACCGCACCCTCACCCACACGTGGCTGTGGGCGGCCCTGATCGGAGGGGGCGCGTCCGTCCTGGCGATCACGGGCGGCCGGTGGGCGGTGCTGGCGATCCTCTTCGTCCACATGGTGCTGGCCATCGAGGGCCTGCTGTGGCGGGCGACCCGGGGAGCCAGCAGCGATGTCCTGGTCTGGCTGCTCGCCGCGACCAGTGCCTGGATCCTCGCGGGCATTCTGGACGAGCCGGGCAACGGTGCCGCATGGCTGTTCACGGAACCCGGCCAGGAGTACCTGTGGCTGGGGCTGCCGATAGTCCTGGGCGCGCTGGTGCACGACATCGGCGACGCCCTGACCATCTCCGGTTGCCCGATCCTGTGGCCCATACCGGTGGGCCGCAAGCGCTGGTACCCCCTCGGGCCGCCGAAGGCGATGCGGTTCCGGGCGGGCAGCTGGGTGGAGATCAAGGTGCTGATGCCAGGGTTCATGCTGCTCGGCGGTGTGGGCTGTGCGGTCGCGCTCAACGTGGTCTGAGGCGCGGACGAAGGAGCCGTGCCCCTCACCCGGCCGCCGGTGACCCGGTGGTCGCCGTCATCGGCTCAACCGGAGCTCTCAGCGCCGTAGCGGCGCTCGAAGCGGGCGACGCGTCCTTCGGTGTCCACGGCCCGTGCCTTTCCCGTGTAAAAGGGGTGGCTCTCCGAGGAGATCTCCACCTCCACGACCGGATAGGTCTCGCCGTCGTCCCACTCGATCGTCTGCTCACTGGTCGCTGTGGACCGGGTCAGGAACGCGTATCCGGCAGCCCGGTCGCGGAAGACGACGGGGTGGTAGTCGGGGTGCTTGTCCTGCTGCATGGAGGCTCCTCGTGCGAGGTGGGCGATGCGCGCGGCGCGCGCGGTGTGTATCGACCCCGTCGGCCCGGACGACCGAAACGGCCCGGGAGAACCGGACCACCGGCACCGTCCGGACGGCCGCATCCGGCCCTGCGGACCGTCACGGCCGGGAAACAGTGGTGTCAGCCGGGCAGGTTGTCCTCGTCGACGACATGCATGGCGGCCTCCTCGGCCGAGGCCGCCGCCCCGTCGATGCCGACGTCCGTGGCTACCAGAGCGGTCTCCTCGTCCCCGTGGGCCCCTTCGTCGGGAGCCACGAGCCGGCCGGAGCGCGCGGTGCCGACCTCGTTGTCCAGGAGCTCGCCGTCGGTGCTCTCGCTGTCGCCGAGGCCGTCACCGTCAAAGGCGACGGGATCGGGCAGTTCCTCGGCGAGCCGCTGGTCCAGGGTCTCGCCCGCCCTGCGCTCCGACGCGGTCACCCCGCGGTGCTCCACGGCCCATGGCCGCTCCGGAGGGGACCAGCCCCGGTCGAGCGGATCGTCGACGCCGTCGTTCTCGAGAGTGTCCTCGGCGTCGAGTAGTCCGGTGTCGTCCTGGACCTCGGATCCATCGGGCTGGTAGACATCGTCTCCCCAACCGTCGGCTCTGTTCACGGGGACCTCCAGAGGTGGGGACGGGCCCGTTCCCGCCGTGGCCCGCTACGGGCCGCGCCTGCACGGGGCACTGGCATCACCCGCGCCCCGGTTCTCCGGAACCCTGGGCGTCCCCCGAGCCGGTGCCTGATTCCACCCTTCCATCCCGGTTCGGCTGTGCGCAACGGCACGGCCCGTACCCGGCGGCGCCCGGTGACGGACAGAGCACACGGTGAATCCGTACCCGGGCCCGTCTCACACCGCACCTGGGGGCCGGCCGACCGGGCACGGCCCACCACATCGTCCCCCGCGCCGCGGAGGAAGCGGGCGGGACCACGGCTGAGACCTGTAGCCCCGGCCTCGCATACCTTGCTCATCGAGCGGGACGAGGCCGAGCGTCTGGCCCTCGTGCTCAAGGCCATCGCCGACCCCACCCGGCTGCAGATCTCCCGCGTCATCGAGCACACGCCAACCGGCGAAGCCTGTGTGCGACCTCGCCGACTGTCTGGGCTTCCGGCAGCCGACCGTGAGCCATCACTTGAAGATCATGACCGAGGCGGGCCTGCTGGACCGCGAACGCCGCAGCACCTGGTCGTGGTACTCGGTGAACTACGACGGGCTGAACAGGGTGCGCGCGATCCTGGATCCGGCGGCCGGCGGCCGGCGGCCGGCGGCGTGGCGACTCGGGCTCCCGCCAGGGTTCAGCCCCGATACCGCAGGTCCGGATCTCTTCGGGTGCCGATCTGCGGCGCAAGGGCCGGCCCTGTGCGGAGCCGGTCCCTCGCTGTCGCTCCTCAGCCGAGGTGGTCGGCCAGCTCCCGCTCCAGTGCGGCTCTCGCCTTGGCGCCGACGATCGTCTGGACGACTTCGCCGCCCTTGTAGACGTTCATGGTCGGGATGGACATCACGCCGTACCTGGCGGCGGTCTCCGGGTTCTCGTCGATGTTGAGCTTGACGATCTCGATCCTGTCACCGTGCTCGGCCGCGATCGCCTCCAGGGAGGGGGCGAGCTGGCGGCAGGGGCCGCACCAGGCCGCCCAGAAGTCGACGAGGACAGGCTTGTCGCTCCCCAGGACGTCCTGGTCGAAGGAGTCGTCGGTGACGTTCTTGAGTGCCATGAGAGTCTCCTCGTACGGGGTGGGGCGGGTCGCCGTCAGGCGACCGCGACGGCCTCGGCCGTCACGGACACGTCGGTCAGGGCTGCGAGATACCGCTCGGTGTCCAGGGCGGCGGCACAACCGGAGCCGGCCGCGGTGATGGCCTGGCGATAGGTGTGGTCGACCACGTCGCCTGCGCCGAAGACACCCGGGATGTTCGTACGTGTCGACGGGGCCCCGACCTTCAGATAGCCCTCGGAGTCGAGGTCCAGTTGGCCCTTGAAGAGTTCGGTGCGAGGGTCGTGGCCGATCGCGATGAACAGGCCGGTCGCGGCCAGCTCGCGCGTCTCGCCGGTCAGGGTGTCGCGCAGCGTCACGCCGGACAGCATGCCGTTCTCCTCCTGAAGCCCGGCGACCTCGCTGTCGAAGGCGAAGGAGATCTTGTTGTCGGAGAAGGCGCGGTTCTGCATGACCTGGGAGGCGCGCAGCGCGGAGCGACGGTGTACGACGGTCACCGACCTGGCGAAGCGGGTGAGGAAGGTGGCCTCCTCCATCGCGGTGTCTCCGCCGCCGACGACCGCGATGTCGCGGTCGCGGAAGAAGAAACCGTCGCAGGTGGCGCACCAGGACACACCCCGCCCGGACAACTCGTCCTCCTTGGGCAGGCCGAGCTTGCGATGGCCGGAGCCGGTGGCGACGATCACCGTCTTCGCGCGGTGGACGGTCCCGGCGGTGTCGGTGACGGTCTTGATGTCACCGGTCAGGTCGACGGCGACGATGTCGTCGTCGATCATTTCGGCGCCGAACTTCCCGGCCTGGGCCCGCATGTTCTCCACGAGCTCGGGGCCCTGGACGCCGCTGGGGAAGCCCGGGAAGTTCTCGACCTCGGTCGTGGTCGTCAGGGAGCCGCCGACGAAGATCGCGCCGCCGAAGACGAGGGGGCCGAGGTCGGCGCGGGCGGTGTAGAGCGCCGCGGTGTAGCCCGCGGGGCCCGAGCCGATGATGACGACGTCGCGGACGTCCGTGGCGGTGCTCATACCTGCGGCTCCGGCGCGATCTCCTTGATCAGGCCCTCGACCAGTACCCTGATCTCGTCGCGGATCGGACGGACGGCCTCGACGCCCTGGCCGGCCGGATCCTCCAGCTGCCAGTCCAGGTACCGCTTGCCGGGGAAGACGGGGCAGGTGTCGCCACAGCCCATGGTGATGCAGACGTCGGACTCCCTGACCGCGTCCACGGTGAGCATCTTCGGCACCTCGGCGGAAATGTCGATGCCGACCTCGCGCATGGCCTCGACGGCGGCGGGGTTGACATTGCCGCCCGGGTTGGAACCGGCGGAACGGACCTCGACGCGGTCCCCGGCCAGGTGGGTCAGCCACGCGGCGGCCATCTGCGAGCGGCCGGCGTTGTGGACACAGACGAACAGCACGGAAGGCTTGTCGGACATCAGGAGGTCTCTCTTGTCTCACGACGGAATCAGGTGCGAATGACTTCAGCACCCGATGGTGTCAGCCACCACTGATGTGAGAGTATCAGTCCATGATGACGTCAGTCGATACTGACCTGATCCGGGTTCTGGCGGACCCGCTCAGGCTTCGAATCGTGACCCTGCTCGCCAAAGAGACGCTGTGCACCAGCCACCTGGTGGAGGAGACCGGTGCGCGGCAGACGAACCTCTCCAACCATCTGAGAGTCCTGCGCGAGGCGGGTGTCGTCGAGACGGAGCCGTGCGGCCGCTACACGTACTACAAGGTCCGGCCGGACGTCATCGCCTCGCTCGCCGGTCAGTTCGCCGACTTGGCGGAGTCCGCCCGCAATGCCGCCGACAACAAGAGGGCCTGTCCGTGACCCGTACCGAAGCACCCGCGACCACCGAGGAGTCCTCCGTCGTCGCGAAGCTGCCGACGCTCGACCGCTTCCTCGCCGTCTGGATCCTCATCGCCATGGCCGTCGGGCTCGGCCTGGGCAGGGCCGTCCCGGGCCTGAACGACACCCTTGCCAAGGTCGAGATCGGCGGCATCTCCCTGCCGATCGCCGTCGGCCTGCTGATCATGATGTACCCGGTCCTGGCCAAGGTCCGCTACGACAAACTCGACGCCGTCACGGGCGACCGCAGGCTCATGGCCTCGTCGTTGGTGATCAACTGGATCGTCGGCCCGGCGGTGATGTTCGCGCTGGCGTGGATCTTCCTTCCGGACCTGCCCGAGTACCGCACCGGCCTGATCATCGTCGGTCTCGCCCGCTGCATCGCCATGGTCATCATCTGGAACGACCTCGCCTGCGGCGACCGCGAGGCGGCGGCCGTCCTGGTCGCGTTGAACTCGGTCTTCCAGGTGGTGGCGTTCGGTCTGCTGGGCTGGCTCTACCTCGACCTGCTGCCCGGCTGGCTGGGCCTGGGGGACGGCGAGCATCTGGACATCTCGATGTGGAAGATCGCCCTGAACGTCGTCATCTTCCTCGGCGTCCCGCTGCTGGCCGGCTTCCTCACCCGCCGCCTGGGCGAGAAGAAGCTCGGCCGTGAGAAGTACGAATCCGACTTCCTGCCGAAGATCGGCCCGTGGGCGCTGTACGGTCTGCTCTTCACGATCGTCATCCTCTTCGCCCTGCAGGGGAAGACGATCACCTCCCAGCCCCTCGACGTCGTGCGCATCGCGCTGCCGCTGCTGGTGTACTTCGCCGTGATGTGGGCCGGGACCTTCCTGCTGGGCAAGGCGATCGGCCTGGCCTACGACCGCACCACCACCCTCGCCTTCACGGCCGCGGGCAACAACTTCGAGCTGGCCATCGCCGTGGCCATCGCCACCTTCGGCGTGACTTCCGGCCAGGCCCTCTCCGGCGTCGTAGGACCACTCATCGAGGTGCCGGTTCTGATCGGCCTCGTCTATGTGTCCCTGGCCTGGCGCAAGAAGTTCGCCCCGTCCGCTCTGACCACTGAGGGAAGGGACCACTGATGTACCGCCTGGGCCGCCGCGCACAGGGGACGACCGGCACGGCCGCCGGCGTCCGCCACGAGCACGCGCCCGTCGCGAACCGTGGCGCGCGCGGGGGAGCCGTGCGCGGGGTACCCCGCCTCGGAGGAGCAGACGAGGTCATGGCCCGCACCGTACGGTGCACCCCGCGCGAGGCGGCGGCGCAGGCGGTATGACACAGCACGCCGATGTGGTGGTGATCGGCGGCGGCCAGGCAGGGCTCGCCGCCGGCTACCACCTGCGCCGCCAGGGCCTGGACTTCGTCGTCCTCGACGCCCAGGCCACTCCTGGCGGGGCCTGGCAGCACACCTGGAACTCGCTGCACCTGTTCTCACCGGCCGTCTTCTCCTCCCTCCCCGGCCGCCTCATGCCGACGCAGCCGGGCGAGGAGTACCCCGACGCCGGACACGTGGTGGCGTACTTGAGCGACTACGAGAAGCGGTACGAACTTCCGGTGCAGCGGCCGGTCCAGGTGCTCGGTGTGCACGACGACGGACGGCTGCTGAGAGTGGAGAGCGACTCCGGCACCTGGCACGCACGCGCGGTGATCAGCGCGACCGGTACCTGGTGGCGCCCCTTCCTCCCCGCCGTCCCGGGCCGCGGGGACTTCGAGGGCCGGCAACTGCACGCCGTCTCCTACCGGAGGCCGCAGGACTTCGCGGGCCGCCGTGTGATCGTCGTCGGGGGCGGCAACTCGGGTGCGCAGATCGCCGCGGACCTCGCGTACGACACCGAGCCGACCTGGGTGACCCGGCGTCCGCCCCGCTTCCTCGCCGACGACATCGACGGCCGTGTCCTGTTCGACGCGGCCACCGCCCGCCGCCGCGCCCTCGACGAAGGCCGCACCGACACCGGAGGCGTCGCCTCGCTCGGTGACATCGTCGCCGTACCACCGGTGCGTGAGGCCCGGGACGCCGGACTGCTCATCACAGCGCCCATGTTCGTCCGTCTCGACCGCGACGGAGTCGTCTGGGCCGACGGCACGCGGGCGCCCGCCGACGCGGTGCTCTGGTGCACCGGCTTCCGGCCGGCCCTCTCACACCTGGCACCTCTGGGCCTGCGCGGCCCGCGCGGCCACATCGCCACCCGTGGCACCTGCTCCGTGGAGGAACCTCGCCTGCACCTCCTCGGTTACGGCGACTGGACGGGACCTGCCTCCGCCACGCTCATCGGCGTCGGACGGCCGGCTCGCGACGCGGCCCGCGAGATCTCCGGGCTCCTCGACGTCCAAGGATGACCCACCCGACGTCGGCCCAACGTGTTGATCACCATGCTGGCCGAGCAGGACGGCCGGCGTCCGCGCTGGGCGAGTCGGGTCGCGAACTCATGGGTGCCGCCGCAGAAGGCGCAGCGAATCAGCGTCCGCCGCCCCATCGGTGCTGTTTCGGCAGTCGGGCGAGGGGGATCACCCGTGCCAGGAGCGCCACAGTGCCGCGTAGGCGCCGTCCGCCGCGACCAGTTCGTCGTGGCTGCCCAGCTCACTGATGCGGCCGTCCTCGACGACGGCGATGACGTCCGCGTCATGCGCGGTGTGCAGGCGGTGGGCGATGGCGACGACGGTGCGGCCGTTCAGGACACGGGCCAGCGAACGTTCCAGGTGCCGGGCCGCGCGGGGGTCGAGCAGCGAGGTCGCCTCGTCCAGTACCAGCGTGTGCGGGTCGGCCAGGACCAGGCGGGCCAGGGCGATCTGCTGTGCCCGGGCCGGGGTGAGCGCCAGCCCGCCCGAGCCGACCTCGCTGTCGAGGCCGTCGTCGAGCGCACGCGCCCAGCCGTCCGCGTCGACCGCGCCGAGTGCCGCCCACAACTCGGCGTCCTCGGCACCCGTCCGGGCGAGCCGCAGGTTGTCGCGCAGGGAACCCACGAAGACATGGTGCTCCTGGTTGACCAGGGCCACATGGGTACGGACGTGTTCCGCGGTCATCCGGGACAGCTCGGCGCTGCCCAGGGTCACCGTGCCGTCCCGGGGCGCGTAGATCCCGGCGAGCAGCCGTCCCAGAGTGGACTTGCCCGCGCCGGAGGGGCCGACCAGCGCCAGCCTGGTCCCGGGCGCGACCTCGAGCGACACCTTGCGCAGCACGTCGACGCCCTCGTGGTAGCCGAAGCACACCCGCTCGGCGTGCACATGGCGTCCGTCGGGGGCCAAGGCGGCGTCACCGGCGTCGGGCTCGATGTCCCGGACCCCGGCCAGCCGGGCCAGCGACACCTGGGCCACCTGCAACTCGTCGTACCAGCGCAGGATCAGCCCCACCGGGTCGACGAGCATCTGCGCCAGCAGCGCTCCGGTCGTCAGCTGGCCGACACCGATCCAGCCCTGCAGGACGAAGACACCGCCGATCATCAGCACCGAGCCGAGCACGGTCACATGGGTGAGGTCGACGACGGGGAAGAGCACCGAGCGCAGCCACAGTGTGTAGCGTCCCCAGGCCGTCCACTCCTTGACCCGCTGGTCCGACAGTGTCACCCGGCGCTCGCTGAGGCGGTGCGCCTCGATGGTCCGTCCCGCGTCCACGGTCTCGGCGAGCGCCGCGGCCACGGCGGCGTACCCGGCGGCCTCGGAGCGGTACGCGGCCGGCGCCCGCCGGAAGTACCAGCGGCAGCCGGCCACCAGCAGCGGAACGGCGACCAGTACGGCCGGCGCAAGTTCGGGGGCCGTGACGACCAGACCGCCCAGCAGCAGCACCACCCACACCACACCGATGGCCAGCTGGGGCACCGCCTCGCGCATCGCGTTGCCGAGCCGGTCGATGTCGGTCGTGATCCGGGACAGCAGATCGCCCGTCCCGGCCCGCTCCAGCACACCGGGCGGCAGCCCGACCGACCGCACCAGGAAGTCCTCACGCAGATCGGCAAGCATCCGCTCGCCGAGCATCGCCCCGCGCAGCCGCACCTGCCGTACGAACACCGCCTGGACGACCAGCACCAGTACGAACAGTGCGGCGGTGAGCCCCAGATGGAGCTCCCGTGTGCGGTCCGGGACGCGTTCCACCAGGTCGCCCAGCAGATACGGGCCGACCATCGAGGAGATCACCGCGACGGTGTTCACCGTGATCAGGAGCACGAAGGCCCTGCGATGCCTGCGGAGCAGCTCGCCCACATAGGCACGGACGGTGGCGGGCGCGCCCACGGGCAGGGTGCCGGCCGTGGTCGGGGCCGCGGGGTCGTAGGACGGTGGAGCCACGCCGATCATGCTGTCTCCTCGATCTCCATGAGCTGGTCCAGGCCGGCCAGGCCGTCCGTTCCGCCCCGCACCCCGTTCTTCGCCCGGGGCTGTGCCCCGGTCCTCGTCGTGGTCTCCGTCTCGCGGGTCACCACGGCCCGGTACCGGGGCTCGGTACGCACCAGCTCGCGGTGGCCGCCGACGGCCGCGACTGTCCCGTCGTGCAGGAAGACCACCCGGTCCGCCCGGTCCAGCAGCAGGGGCGACGAGGTGAAGACCACGGTCGTACGGCCCGACCGCAGTTCCCGCAGGCTCTCGGCGATCCGGGCCTCGGTGTGCGAGTCGACGGCGGAGGTCGGCTCGTCCAGGACGAGGACCTCCGGGTCGGTGACCAGCGACCGGGCCAGCGACAGTCGCTGCCGCTGGCCGCCGGAGAGGGCCCGCCCGCGCTCGGTGAGCTGCGCGTCCATCGGGTCCGCGGCGTCGAGTGAACCCTGCACCAGCGCCGCCAGTACGTCCGCGCACTGCGCGGCGTCCAGTGCCTCGCGCGCTGGGACGGCCCCGGACGAGGGCACGTCGAGCAGTTCGCGCAGCGTGCCGGACAGCAGCACCGGATCCTTGTCCTGGACGAGGACGGAGCCGCGCGCGGAGTCCAGCGGCAGCTCGTCGAGCGGCACGCCGCCGAGCAGCACCGAGCCGTCCCGCGCCGCGTGCGCCGCGTGCCCGCCGAGCCGTTCGGCGAGGTGCCCCGCCGCGTCCGGGTCCCCGCACACCACCGCGGTGAGCCGGCCCACCGGGGCGAGCAGACCCGTCGCCGGATCGTACAGGTCGCCGGAGGGCCGCTCGGGGCCGCGTGTACCGGCGGTGTCCATGGACCGCTCCAGCGACAGCACCCGCGCCGCGCGCTTGGCCGACGGCCGTGAGAAGGAGTAGGCCATTGCTGTCTCCTCGAAGTGGCGCAGAGGATACGCGAGCAGCATCACCGAGCTGTAGACGGTGACCAGTTCGCCCACGGCGATCCGCCCCTGACGGGCCAGATGAACTCCGTAGCAGACCACCGTGATCAGCAGGAGTCCCGGCAGCAGCACCTGGATCGCGGCGATCAGGGACCACATCCGGGCGCTGCGAACGGCGGCGTGGCGGACTTCCTGGGACGCGCGGCGGTAGCGGTCCAGGAACAGTTCCTCGCCCCCGATGCCGCGCAGCACGCGCAGTCCGGCAACCGTGTCCGAGGCGAGTTCCGTGGCCCGGCCGGCCTTCTCCCGCTGGACGTCGGCCCGTCGGGTGGCGGGAGGCAGCAGCAGCAGAACCGCGAGCGCCAGCAGGGGCAGGCCCACGACGACGACCACACCGAGCGCGGGCTGGTAGAGAACCAGGCCGACGCAGACCAGCACGAGGGTGACCAGGGCCGCGGTGAACCGGGACAGGGCCTCGACGAACCAGCTGATCTTCTCGACGTCACCGGTGGAGACGGCCACGACCTCGCCGGCCGCGACGCGCCGGGTCAGCGCGGAACCCAGGGTCGCGGTCCTGCGGGCCAGCAACTGCTGGACACGGGCGGCCGCGGTGATCCAGTTGGTGGCGGCGGCCCGGTGCAGGAAGGTGTCGCCGATCGCGTTGCCCGCGCAGGCCAGGGCCATGAGCCCGCCGGCCAGGGCGAGCCGGGTGCCGGAACGGTCGACGGCGGCCTGGACGCCGATGCCCACACAGAACGGGAGCGAGGCGACGGAGGCGAAGTGGAGCAGTCCCCAAGCCAGGGACTTGAGCTGGCCCGGCAGCTGATTCCGGAAGAGCCACCGCAGGAATCGGGGGCCCGAGCGGGCGTCGGGCACGCCCGGGTCGGGATACGGAAGGTCTTGGATCTGCATGACGTCCCGGTGGCTCGCGGAGGCGGGGCCGCGCACCGTCCTTCGACGGCGGCGACAGCAAACCGTGACAGATTGACGCCGTTGCGTGCCGCAAAGCAAACGATTTTCCACGCCGTCGCACAGAACCGGCTCGGTCCGCCGGACGGGAACCCCGTGGCGCACCGGACCAGCGGGGTAAGGGCCGCCGGGTACCCCCGGCGCGGCACACCGGCCGACGACGCCACGAGGCTTCGGAACAGGTCCCCGCGCGGTGGCTCAGCAGGACGCGTCGAGGTGCTGCGGGGTGGCGGACGTCCCGTCGACCAGTGTGTCGAGCAGCGCGCCGAGAACCTCGCGCTGCTCGTCCGCCAGCGGAGCCAGGATCTCTTCCGCGGCGGCCCTGCGTGCGGCGTGCAGCTCCCGCAGGGCCGCGTGTCCGTCGTCGGTGAGCTCGATCCGGATCACCCGCCGATTGGCCGGATCGGGCACCCGCCGCACCTTGCCACCGGCCTCCAGCCCGTCGACCAGCGTGGTCACGGCGCGCGGCACGACCTCCAGCCGTTCGGCCAGGTCGGCCATGCGGGGTGGCGAGGCGTAGTGAACGAGGCTGCGCAGCAGCCGGGACTGGGCCGGGGTGATGCCCAGCTCGCGCCGCACCAGATGGCGCTTCTGGATGCGGTGCACCCGGCGGGTCAGCCGAAGCAACTGCTCGGCCAGCAGGCCGTCGGGGTCGGGGGTGGTCATGTGCGGAACAATATCAGCATGCCGTTCATTGTGAGTATAGGTAACAATGAGCTAGGCTCCGCTGTCCCGGTATTCCCGTGGCCGCCCCCTGACCGTTCTTGGCCGCCCCTGGCCGACTCGTGGCCGACCTGGGGCGGCCCCGGGCTCCCGCGCCCGGCTTCCCGCTCCCGAGCCCTCGAAGGAGACCATGCACCCCGACCATGAACCCGCCTGGAGCACACCCGCGGGCGCCGAGGAACAGCCCCGGCAGGTGCGCCGCATCCTGCGGCTGTTCCGCCCCTACCGGGGCCGCCTCGCGATTGTCGGTCTGCTTGTCGGAGCGGCGTCGCTCGTCTCGGTCGCCACCCCGTTCCTGCTCAGGGCGATCCTCGACGTCGCGATCCCCGAGGGCCGCACCGGACTCCTCAGCCTGCTGGCCCTCGGCATGATCCTCAGCGCCGTCCTCACCAGTGTTTTCGGCGTGCTCCAGACGCTGATCTCCACGACCGTGGGCCAACGCGTGATGCACGATCTGCGCACCGCCGTCTATGACCGGCTCCAGCGCATGTCGCTCGCCTTCTTCACCCGCACCCGCACCGGCGAGGTCCAGTCCCGCATCGCCAGCGACATCGGCGGCATGCAGGCCACCGTGACCTCCACGGCGACCTCCCTGGTCTCCAACCTCACCAGCGTCGTCGCCACCGTTGTCGCGATGCTCGTCCTCGACTGGCGGCTGACCGTCGTCTCGCTGGTCCTGCTGCCGGCCTTCGTATGGATCAGCCGTCGTGTCGGCAACGAACGCAAGAAGATCACCACCCAGCGTCAGAAGCAGATGGCCTCGATGGCTGCCACGATCACCGAGTCACTGTCGGTCAGCGGCATTCTGCTGGGCCGCACCATGGGTCGGTCCGACTCGCTGACCAGTGCCTTCGCCGAAGAGTCCGACCGTCTGGTGGACCTGGAGGTCCGGTCGAACATGGCCGGCCGCTGGCGCATGGCCGTCATCGCGATCGTCATGGCCGCCATGCCCGCCGTTATCTACTGGACCGCGGGCATGGCCCTGAGCGCGAGCGGCCCCGGGGTCTCCATCGGGACGATCGTCGCCTTCGTCTCGCTCCAGCAGGGCCTGTTCCGGCCGGCCGTGAGTCTGCTGTCGACCGGGGTCCAGATCCAGGCCTCGCTCGCGCTGTTCCAGCGCATCTTCGAGTATCTCGACCTCCCCGTGGACATCACCGAGCGCACGGATCCGGTCCACCTGGACCGGGTCGGCGGCGAGGTCCGGTTCGAGAACGTCACCTTCGGCTACGACGGGAAGAGCGGCCCCGTCCTCGACGGCATCGACATCACCGTCCCCGCCGGCACCAGCCTCGCGGTGGTCGGCTCGACCGGCGCAGGCAAGTCCACGCTGGGCCACCTCGTGCCACGGCTGTACGACGCCACCGGGGGCAGGGTCACGCTCGACGGCGTCGACGTGCGCGACCTCGACTTCGACACCCTGGCGCGCGCGGTCGGCGTCGTCTCCCAGGAGACGTACCTCTTCCACGCCTCCGTCGCCGACAACCTGCGGTTCGCGAAGCCCGACGCCACGGACAAGGAACTCCACGCGGCGGCCAGGGCGGCACAGATCCACGACCACATCGACGCCCTGCCTGACGGGTACGACACCGTCGTGGGGGAGCGCGGCCACCGCTTCTCCGGCGGTGAGAAGCAGCGCCTGGCGATCGCCCGGACCATTCTGCGCGACCCGCCCGTGCTCGTCCTCGACGAGGCCACCAGCGCGCTCGACACCCGTACCGAGGCCGCCGTCCAGCGGGCCATCGACGCGCTGTCGGCGGACCGGACCACACTCACCATCGCCCACCGGCTCTCCACCGTCCGAGGCGCCGACCAGATCGTGGTGCTCGAGGCGGGACGCGCGGTCGAACGCGGCACGCACGAGGAACTCCTGGAGCAGGGCGGGCGGTACGCGGCCCTCGTTCGCAGGGACGCCCAACTGGAGCCGACGAGATGAAAATATGCCAGATTTGCGGCGATATGCGGGTTATCGTGCCCGCATGCAGACGAACACTCCGTCACGAAGCACGATCCGACTGACGCGCCGGGGGCGGATCGCCCTCATCGCGACCGGGGCCGTCGTGGCCGGTACCGCCGTGGCAGTGCCCCTGCTCGTCCTGGGCGACGACGGCGACCCCCGCCCCACGACCCTGGTGATCCCGGAGGGCCGGCGGGCGAGCCAGGTGTACGCGGCCGTCGACACGGCCCTCGAGCTGCCCGCGGGGAGCACGAGGAAGTCCCTTGCGTCGGCCGACCTCAAGCTGCCGGCCGACGCCGGGGGGAATCCGGAGGGCTACCTCTTCCCTGGGACGTATCCGCTGAAGGAGAAGGCGACACCGGAGCAGTTGCTGGCGCTGATGGTCGAGACGGCCAACAAGAAGTTCAGCGGAGCCCCCGTCGCCGCCGGCGCGCAGCGCAACGCGATGAACGTCTACCAGGCCGTCACCATCGCGAGCATCGTCCAGGCCGAGGCGTCCACCAAGGCCGACATGGGCAAGGTGGCCCGGGTGATCTTCAACCGTCTGGAGCGCGGGATGCCGCTGCAGATGGACTCGACGGTCGACTACGCCCTGGGCCGTCCGACGCCCGGCGTCAAGAAGGCGGACATCGAGGCCGGCAGCCCTTACAACTCCTATACACGCATGGGGCTGCCGCCCACCCCGATCGACAACCCCGGCGAGGAGGCGATGCGCGCGGCGATCAATCCGACGCCGGGCGACTGGCTGTACTTCGTCACGGTCAAGCCGGGCGACACCCGCTTCACCGCCGACCACAGGGAACACCGGAGCGACGTCGCCGAGTTCACCGCGCGGCAGCAGAAGGAGCAGCGGGAGAAGCAGGAACAGCCGGCGGAGAAGTGAGGCGACCCGCACCGGCCGTCGGCGTCGGACCGTGGCGTGCTCCCCGGCCGTCCGTCTCAGACCGTGACGCGTTCCTTCGCCAGCAGGCGCCTGATGTCCCGTACGGCCGCACGCCCGGCGCGGTTGGCGCCGACGGTGCTGGCCGAGGGGCCGTAGCCGACGAGGTGCACGCGCGGATCGGCGACCGCCCGGGTGCCCTCGACCCGGATGCCGCCACCGGGTTCCCGCAACCGCAGCGGGGTGAGATGGTCGACGTCCGGACGGAACCCGGTGGCCCACAGGACGACGTCGGCCGCCACCCGCCGCCCGTCCTTCCACTCCACACCCTCCGGCGTGATCCGGTCGAACATCGGCTGCCGGTCCAGCACCCCGTTGGCGATGTTCCGGCGGATCGCGTCGGTCAGCGGCAGTCCCGTCACCGAGACGACACTGCGCGGCGGCAGCGCCTGCCGCACCCGCTCCTCGACCAGAGCCACGGCCGCCCGCCCCGCGTCCTCGTCGAAGGGGCCCTCACGGTAGACCGGGGGCCGCCGGGTCACCCAGGTGGTGTCCGCCGCGTACGGGGCGATCTCCATCAGATGCTGGGTGGCCGAGGCGCCTCCTCCCACCACGACGACCCGCAGGCCGGCGAACGCCTCGGGGCCCGGGTACCGGGCGGTGTGCAGCTGCCGCCCCTGGAAGGTCTCCTGGCCCTCGTAGCGCGGCCAGAACGGCCGGTCCCAGGTGCCGGTGGCGTTGATCAACGTCCGCGTCGACCAGGTGCCCGCCGAGGTCTCCACGAGCAACCGCCCGCCGACGCCCTCCCGGACCGCCCGCACCTTCACCGGCCGCCGTACCTGCAGGCCGAACGTCCGCTCGTAGCGGTCGAAGTACTCGGTGACGACCTCGGAGGAGGGCCGGTCCGGATCGGCGTCCGTGAGTTCCATGCCGGGCAGCGAGTGCATCCCGTGCACCTTGTCGTACGTGAGCGAGGGCCAGCGGTGCCGCCAGGCCCCGCCGGGGCCCGGGTTGTGGTCGAGCACCACGAAGTCGCGCTCCGGCTCGAACCCGGTGCGCCGCAGGTGATAGGCGCTGGACAGCCCTGCCTGTCCGGCGCCCACCACAACCGACCGGACCTCGGCCGCCTCGACTTCGGAGGTCTGGTCCTCGGGCACCGCAGCCTCGCTCGTGTAGTTCACGTTTCCACTAACGCTGCCGAGGGTGACACGTCTTCCCGCGGGCCGTTCCGGCCGTCCGGGGGCTGCGGATCCCGAAGATCCTCGGCTCATGGGCCAGGATGGGACGCATGCCAGATGCCTTCGACACCCGGGTCCTGAACGTCGCCACCGGCTCCGTGGAGCGGATCGCCGACATCACCCGTGACTGTGAGTCCTTCCTGCGCGAGGTGGCGGCCGGCCGTGACGGACTGCTCAACGTCTTCGTCCCGCACGCCACCGCCGGCATCGCCGTCATCGAGACCGGTGCCGGCAGCGACGACGACCTCCTCACGGCCCTGCACAGCCTGCTGCCGGCCGACGACCGCTGGCAGCACCGCCACGGCAGCCCCGGCCACGGCCGCGACCACGTCCTGCCCGCCATCGTCCCGCCGCACGCCACCCTGCCCGTACTGGGCGGACAGCTGGAGCTGGGCACCTGGCAGTCCGTGTGCCTGGTCGACACGAATAGGGACAACCCCAACCGTCACGTGCGGCTGAGCTTCCTCGGGTAGGTGCCTGATGAGACCGCAGGGGCGAAGTCCGGCCGCGTCGAACGGGGCGGCCGGGGGTCGGGAACCGTTCCCCTCCGAGTGGGCGCGCGTCGAATGCCGTCGGAAGTCCTCCAGCGGATTCTTCGTCTGCCGACGGCACACACGAGGAGCCTTGTCCGGCCCCCGGGAACGGGCACCCCGTCCATGGCCGGCGGCTACTTGGTCCGGGAACGGCGCGAGTACATCGGCCTGCCGAAGGCCGGCTCGGGGTTCCGTCCGTACCGGTCCTTCCGGCGGCCGGATGACGAACTGGCCCCGCGACGGGGAGGGGAGGTGTGCTCGGCGCGCCGGCTCCGCCGTGGCGGAGGTTCCGCCCGACCAGGAGACGGTGGACCATGCCATGGCGCGTACTCGCCCTCGTCGACGCGGCCGGACCCGATGCCGCTGCACCGGACCTGGACGCGCACCACGAACTGGCCCGCGAGCTGGCGACCGAATGCGCGGTCCTGCTCAAGAACACGCGCGGCACCCTCCCGTTGGAGCGGCCGTCGTCCCTGCTCGTGATCGGAGAGCGCGCGACCGTACCTCGCTACCAAGGCGGTGGCAGCCCCCATGTGAACGCCACCAGCGTCGGCATCCCGCTGGAGTGCATCCGAGCCCACGCCACGGCGCGCGGAGCAGCCGTCACATACGCGCGGGGATTCGCCACCGACGACGAGGAGGAAGAGGCGGCACTCCGCGAGGCCGCGATGCGTGCCGAGGTCGAGGCCGTCGTCGTGTTCGCAGGCAACCCGGAGGCCGAGGAATCCGAGGGCTTCGATCGGCAGCGCCTCGAGCTCCCGGCGTCGCAGGTACGGCTGATCAGGGAAGTCGCGGCGGTGACCGCGCGGGCCGTGGTGGTGCTCGCGAACGGGGGAGTGGTCTCGCTGGAGGAGTGGCACGACGATGTCGACGCGATCCTGGAAGGTTTCCTCCTCGGGCAAGAACACCTACGCGGACGGCTACTACACCGCATCGTCGCCGCTCGGGCCGTTCGAGTACGCGCCCAGCAGTCCGTTCTCCTCGAAGCCCGGCGGCTTCATCACTGGCGCGGGGCACGGCAGCACCTTCCAGGACGCGCACGGCAACTGGTGGCACGCCCCGACCATGCGCATTTCGGTGCACCACGAGTTCGAACGGCGCGTCGGGCTGTTCCCCGCCGGTTTCGACGCCGACGGCGTCCTGTTCTGCAACCAGAACTTCGCCGGCTACCCGATGACCGTGCCGGACCGCCGGATCGATCCGTGGGCCGGAACCTTCGCCGGGTGGATGCTGCAGTCGTTCCATACGAAGACGACCGCGTCGTCCTTCGCGGAAGGCCGCGAACCCGACCTCGCGGTCAATGAGAACAGCGGAGCCTGAACGCGGGGGCCGACTACTGGGTCGCCGTCGACTCGTTCAACGAGAACGGCGTCACCCCCGGCCCGGTCTTGAAGATCACCTAAAATCCGCCCGGCCCCGTGGCCGGTCCATCCCCCAGCGCGTAGGAGCTCACCCGTGCAAGGCTCGCACGACAAGGCCATCGTCTTCGCAGGCGCCGGCGGAATCGCCACCTCGGCCGCGAAGTTCCTCGGTGCGGGGGCGCCCGGACCGTGGTCGGCGACGTCGTCGAGGCCTCGGCCCAAGCCGCCGTCCGGGCCGCCCGGGACGCCGGCGGCGAGGGTATCGCCACCGCGCGATCGCGTCCGCGCTCACCAGTGCCCGGTAGACGGCCGGACGGGGAGCGTTCACCTGCCCGGAGACCCGCGTCGTCTACATGGTCCCATCGTGCCCCGTCTTGTCGTGCCGTCGACGGGTCACTGCTCGCCACGGACGACGGCGACCGGGCAGTCGGCGTGGTACAGCAGCGCCTGGCTCACCGAACCCAGCAGCATTCCGGTGAATCCGCCGTGTCCCCGGGCCCCGACCACCACCAACTGGGCTTCCCCGGCGGCGTCGAGCAGCGCGTGCCGTACCCGGGACCGCTCGAGCCGCAGTTCCACGGGCACCTCCGGACACGCGGCCCGCCAAGGGACCACCGCCTCCTCCAGCCGGTGCCGGTGCTTCTCGCGGAGCTGCTCCAGGTCGACCACCACGTTCAGCGGGTCGGCCGGGCCCTCGTACGGCGTCGGCTCGCTCCAGGTGTTCCACACGTGCAGCGCGATCAGCGGGGCTTCCCGCAGCGCCGCCTCGGCGAAGGCGAACTCGCCTGCCGTGGCCCCGGAGGGCGAACCGTCCACGGCGAGCAGCACGGGTCCACGTGGACCGGGCCGGCCCCGGACCGCCATGACCGGGCAGCGCGCGTGGGCGACCAGCTGTACGACCGTCGAGCCCAGCAGCAGATCCCCGAACCGGGTGCGGCCCCGCCCGCCGACCACCGCCAGCACCGCGTGGCACGATTCTCTCCGCAGCACCGTCAGGGTCTCCCCGGACACCACGGTCCTGGTCACCTCCAGGCCCGGCACCTGGTCATGGGCCCGCTGCTCGGCCTGAGCCAGGACGCCGTGGATCATCGGATCCAGGTCGGCGGAGTGGCTGAAGGCGTGCACGATCCGCAGCTCCGCGTTGCGCAGGCGCGCCTCGTGGGCTGCGTCGTCCACCGCGGCGAGGCTGGACGGCGCCCCGTCCACGCCGACGATCACCGTGTCGTTCACCGCCCACTCCCGTCCGTGCCTGGTATGTCCTGGGTACCCGCGGGCGGAGGCGGAACACCCCGTGCGGACTCCCGCCCGTCCACCCACCCATGGCGCGTGAACGAGCAGGGAGGAAAAGGAAGGGGAAAGCAGGGCGCGCGCGAGGCTTACACGCTCCCGCCCTTCTTCCCGTCGCCGCGGACGACCGTCACCGGGCAGTGGGCGTGGTGCAGCATCGCCTGGCTGACCGAGCCGAGCAGCAGCCCGGAGAACCCTCCCCGCCCACGGGCCCCGACCACCAGCAGCTGAGCCGTACGGCTCGCCTCGATGAGCGCTTCGCGCGTGCCGCCGTGCACCACCTCGTGCCGCACCTTCACCGAGGGGTACCGCTCCTGCTGCCCGGCCAGCGCCTCGGACAGCAGACGCTCCTCGGCCGCCCCCAGCTCGCCGGGCCGGCTCGCATAGGGAGCCCTCTCGTCCTGCGGCGCGGGCGCGGGCGCATTCCAGCTGGTCCAGGAGTGCAACGCGAACAGTTCGGCCCCGCGCAGCGACGCCTCGGCGAAGGCGAAGCCGATGGCCTTCGCGCCCGCCGGAGAACCGTCGACCCCGACCACCACCGGCCCGTCCGCGGCTCCCGTCTCCCGTACGACCAGCACCGGACACTGCCCGTGACTCGCCAGGTATACCGCTGTCGATCCCACCAGAAGCCCGATGAAACCGCCCATGCCGCGCGATCCGACGACCACGAGTTCCGCGTCGCGGGACTGGGCCTCCAGCACGGTCAGCGGTTCGCCCGTCACCACGGCGTGCGAGACCTCGACGTCCGGTGCCACGGACCTGGCGTGCGCCACCGCCTCGGCCACCAGCTTCTCGGCCATGGTCCGCAGACCGCCCTCGGGCGGTCCCAGCGGCGAGGCGCCCAGCGGC
Organism: Streptomyces sp. KMM 9044; assembly: GCF_024701375.2. NCBI lineage: Bacteria > Bacillati > Actinomycetota > Actinomycetes > Kitasatosporales > Streptomycetaceae > Streptomyces > Streptomyces sp. KMM 9044. The sequence continues at coordinate 6,863,147 of NZ_CP113910.1, forward strand.
ACATGCATGGCGGGCCAGAGGAACGCATGCACCACCCGCAGTCCGGCCCCGCGCCGCCGGGCCTCCTCCGCGGCGGCCCCCACCGCGGCCAGGCTCGATGCCGACCCGTCGACTCCCACAACGATCAGACCACTCATCATGCCTCCAGGATCGGTACGTCACGGAAATGGTCCCGCGCGGGTGTCCCCCCCGCCATGGGCCCTGTGGGCCACACCTCGTCGCCGGACGGACCCGAAGGTTCCCGCACCGCAGGTCCAGTCCCCGGTACCGGTTTCGCGCAGGGCGTGGTACACACCGGCCGGGGCACCCTCGGTGGACGGTCTGTGGCCGTTGCAACTGTTGTCCATCCGCGGCGATACCCGGCATCCCGGCGAGATCGCGGGATGACACCATGTCCTCCCTGGGGCCGCCCATCAGTGTGATGAGGGCCCTCACCCATGTACGGATCACCAGAAGAAGACCGGGAAGGGGACGGGCTGTGCCTGCTCCACGGATGAGCACCACGCCACTGCCGGGCATCGGCGTGAAATACGATCTCACTACGCGTGAGCGCCAGCACCTTTCCGTGATCGCGCACCGGGACGGCGCCCGCACGGTCAACGTCTACCGTTCCGACGACCCGGACGCCTGCGCCCACTCGCTGCGGCTGAACGTCGCCGAGTCGGCCGCCCTGATCGACGCGCTGATGCCAGCTCACCACAGCCCGAATGTGCTGCACACGACCGACCTGGGTCTGGTCGCCGAGCGCATCGAACTGTCCGCCACCTCGCACTGGAACGGCAGGGTCCTGGGTGAGACGAGGATCCGCACCGAAACCGGCTCCTCGATCGTGGCCGTGCTGCGCAGGGCCGAGGCGATCCCGTCGCCGGCACCCGACTTCAGGCTGGCGGGCGGTGACACGCTCATCGTCATCGGCACGCGTGAGGGCATCGAGAGCGCCGCCGAGATCCTCGGGCGGGAATGAGCACATGCACTCTTCCGCGATCTTCCTGATCGAGTTCGGCGCGATCATTCTCGGACTCGGTCTCCTGGGGCGCCTCGCCGGGCGCCTGCGGTTCTCCCCGATCCCGCTCTACCTGCTGGCCGGCCTGGCCTTCGGCGAGGGCGGGCTGCTGCCGCTCGGCGCGAGCGAGGAGTTCGTCGCGATCGGCGCCGAGATCGGCGTGATCCTGCTGCTGCTCATGCTCGGTCTCGAGTACACGGCCAGTGACCTGGTCTCCAACCTCAAGACCCAGTACCCGGCCGGCCTGGTCGACATGCTCATGAACGCCGTGCCGGGCGCAATCCTCGCCCTGCTGCTCGGCTGGGGCCCGGTCGCCGCCGTGGTCCTCGCCGGCGTCACCTGGATCTCCTCCTCCGGCGTCATCGCCAAGGTCCTCGACGACCTCGGGCGGCTCGGCAACCGGGAAACCCCGGTCATCCTCAGCATCGTCGTGCTGGAGGACCTGGCGATGGCGGTCTACCTGCCGATCATCACCGCCCTGCTGGCCGGCGTCAGCCTGGCCGCGGGAAGCGTCACGCTGGCCGTCGCGCTCGGTGCCGCCGGACTCGTCCTCTTCGTCGCCGTCCGCTACGGGCGGGTCATCTCACGCTTCGTCTCCAGCGACGACCCGGAGAAACTGCTGCTGGTGGTCCTCGGCCTGACCCTGCTCATCGCCGGTCTCGCCCAGCAGCTGCAGGTGTCGGCCGCCGTCGGGGCGTTCCTCGTGGGCATCGCCCTCTCCGGCGAGGCGGCCGAGGGCGCGCACAACCTGCTGGCCCCGCTGCGCGACCTGTTCGCCGCGGTATTCTTCGTCTTCTTCGGACTGCACACCGACCCGCAGTCCATCCCGCCGGTGATCCTGCCCGCCTTCGTGCTCGCCGTCGTCACCGCGCTGACGAAGATAGCCACCGGCTGGTGGGCCGCCCGACGGGCCGGAATCTCCAGGAAGGGCCGCTGGCGCGCGGGCGGCACGCTGGTCGCCCGCGGTGAGTTCTCCATCGTCATCGCCGGACTCGCGGTCACTGCGGGCATCGAGCCCCAGCTCGGCCCGCTGGCCACCTCCTACGTCCTGATCCTGGTTCTCCTGGGTCCGCTCACCGCCCGCTACACCGAGCCCATCGCCCTCCGCCTGACCAGCAAGAAGACTCCCGCGAACGCCACGGCCGCCCCTGTCGGGGCAGCACCCGCCCTGGAGACGCTGGAGCCGGTCGAGGACGGCAAGACCGAACGGCCGTAGCACGGGGGCCGTCACCCTCCGCAGCACGGGTCCCGTGCTCCCACCCCGACCGGGGACAGGGAGCACGGGACCTTCTCGGTGCTCGGTGAGGTGGCTCCGGGCCCTAGCCGTCCAGCCGGACCGGCATCAGCAGGGAGAACGTGTCCTCGTCGTCCGGCCGGCGGATCGCGAGGGGCGCCGTGGGAGCGCCGAACTCCAGGACCAGCCGCTCGCGGGCCCCGGCGTCGAGGGCGTCCAGCAGGAACGCACGGTTGACCGCGAGACGGCCGCCGTCCCCGTCCGCCCCGTCGTCGCAGACGCGCACCCTGCCGTCGGCGCCGGCCTCGAGCACACTGACGTCGAAGACCGCCCCGTCCTCCTCGCGCACCTCGCCCGTACGAACGGAACCCTCCTGCACCGCTTTCCGGAAGGCGGCCACGTCGACCGGGGCGCGGCGCCTGGCGGGAAGACCGACCAGACGGTGGTAGTCCGGGAACTCGTGATCGAGGACCTGACCGGCCACCTGGCGGCCCCCCTCGGTCTCCAGCGTCGCCCGGTCACCGTCGACGACGAGCCGTACGGACTCGGGGCCACCGGCCAGCGCCCGCATGGCGTCGACGAGCGGCAGCGGTACGACGACCTGCACGCGGGGCCCGTCGTGCCCGGTGACCGGGACCCGCGCGACAGCCAGCCGGTACCGGTCGGTGGCCGCGAGGCGCAGCGCGTCGCCCTCGAGGTCGAAGAGGATCCCGCCGAGCATCGGCAACCCGGGGTCGGTACCGGCCGCGAAGCGGACCGCGTCCAACGCGGCGGCCAGCTCGGGGCGAGGCAAGGGCCGGCCGGGCCGAGGAGGTACGGAGCGGGGTCATGGGTTTCTCCCTGTCGTCGAGTAGGGCTCGGAGCGTGGAGAACTCACCGCGGGCATGGGCCAACCCCTGCTCCAGCCGGCGCAGGTGCGCCCGAAGAAGCTGCCGTACGAGACCGGTGTCCGTGCCGGCCCAGCCGGCCAGCACCAGCCGGATGTCGGCCAGCGGCATGCCGGCCCGCCGCAGCCGCGCCAGCAGCCGGGCCTCGTTCAGCTGCCCGGGGGCGTACCAGCGGTAGCCGCTCACCGGATCGACCCGGGCGGGGACCAGCACACCCGCACGGTCGTAGAACCGCAGGGCACTCACGCTCAGTCCGCAGTCCCGGGCCGTCTCACCAATGCTGCGCATCTCGCTCTCCACACCCACGACCCTCGTGCCTCGACAAGGTCGAGGGTCAACCCGGCCCCGGAAAGGCCCGGCGACGGCCGGCCCGCTCGCTCACCGTGCCCGGTTGCGGCGCCCTCGGCCGTCGCGAGGGACCACGGCGAGCGACGAGCCCGTCGTCACATTCGGGAACACGGTGACGCTACACGGCCGCGAGCGCCACGAACGCGGCCCACTCATCCCGGCGGATCCGCAGCACCGGACCATCGCCCATGGCCTTGGAGTCCCGTACGCACACGGAGCCCGCTCCGGCGGCTCCCTCGACGCAGTCGCCGTCGTTGGTTCCGCTGTAGCTGCTCTTGAACCACGCGAGGTTACCGGGCCGCTCGGTGTGCTGGTCGATGCTCATAGCTCCCCTGCCAAGCGCTCGATGAACCCGGCAGACTCCTCGGTGTCGAGGGACTGTGAGCGCAGCATTCCATACTGGAGGCAGAACTCGCCGGCACCTCGTCGCCTCCCCGAAGGCGCCCGGTGTGGAGTCCGGGCGCAGCCTGCTCCTCGTTGAGGCGTAGGCGGACCGCTGGGGCTGCAGTGTCCGCGATGCGGACTCTGTTGCTCAATTGCGGAGAGTGACGCCGACCTGTCGACGGGGCGCGTGGAACGGGCCTCGCGAGGAGGCGGTCCGGCCCCTCTCGGATGCGGTGCGTGACCATCCCCCGAATTGAGCAGCAGAGTCGATGCGTACACCAAAACCGTCCGGGCGGAGGCGCCTCTTCGCGCGGGGCATGCCCCGGTGGGGGTCTCCGGGAGAAGTGAGTGACGCCCCTCCCCGAGGGCGGGGTGGCCGTCCGCCGTAGGAGGGTCGAGAATCCGCTGTCAAGATCATTTCTTCGACGAGGCGCTCACCAACTCCCCGGCTCGCCCGGCTCCGCCCCCGCCGGGGTCAGGACGGCGAGAGTTCTGGTGGCTCTGCGGAGGGCCTGTTCGAGGGGGGCGGGGGAGTGGAGGGTGCCGGTGCCGTCCGGGGGGACGAGCCATTCCAGCCGGCCGGTGGGCCGGTACGGCGGGGGCACCGCCACCCAGGAGCCCCGGCCGACGTGCCGTACGCCGAAGCCGATCCACTCACTGGCCGGGTCGGGCGGCAGGAAGAAGCCGACCCGGCGGGCCACGACGTCCACCAGGGTGGGGCCGGGTACCTTCAGTGGATCGTTCCACAGGAGGTCCAGGGCGAGCAGTCCGAGCCGGTCGGGCACGCTGAGTACGTCCCAGTAGCGCCCTGCCGCCAGGAGAGCCGTTCCTGTGTCGTGATCCCACTGCCGCTTGCACTCACGGGGATCCCGGGCCGCGGCGGCCAGCCATTCGACGGCCTGTTTCCATCCGGCGCTCTGCATGTCCCACCCCGGGCACGGTCGGCCGCGCCGCTGCGGGCGCGTGTTGGATCCGGGCCGACGGCCTCACGGGCGTGTGTGCCGGTCCGACGTGCAGCCATGGTGATAGATATTTCTATGTGCCGAAAGGGGTGCCGCAGGCTTGCGTCCCCCGGTTGTGCGGCCTGTGGCGTCCCGCTCGAACGAGAACGCACTCAAAGGGAAAGTCCGTTCGAGGACGTTCGACGGCAGGGGGCGCGACGTGAGGAGAGGGACGCGGAGGGCGCGCTGGGGTCAGCCGGTGTGCTTCGCGCGCTCCGCGTCCCGCTGCTTGATACGCTCCGCCTCCTTGCGTACCTCCGCCTGAGTTGCCTGCTCGCGCTCCAGCCACTCGGGGCGCTCCTGCCTGAGGGCGTCGATCTGCTCCGTGGTGAGCGGCTCGGTGAACCCGCCGCGGGCGAGACCGGCGATGGAGACGCCCAGCCTCGACGCGACCACGGGGCGGGGGTGCGGACCGTTGCGCCGCAGGTCCTGCAGCCACTGGGGCGGGTCTGCCTGGAGCGCGTTCAGCTCGGCGCGCGAGACGACACCCTCCTGGAAGTCGGCGGGGGTGGCCTCGAGGTACACACCCAGTTTCTTCGCCGCGGTCGCGGGCTTCATCGTCTGGGTGTTTTGGTGCGACGTCATGGTGTCCAGGGTATCGACCGTACGCGCGCCCGCCGACCACCGTCGGCGGGCGCGGCCGGCCCCGGGCCGTCGTCGGCGGTCCGGGGCCGTGGCCACGGACGGTAACCTGGCCGGGTGACAGGCTCGGATGTGTCCCTATCGTTCCGGCTCGTGTACGTACCCGGGGTGATGCCCGGCAAGTGGGTGCGCGTCTGGAACGAGCGGCTGCCCGGTGTCCCGCTGGCCCTCGCCCAGGCGCCCGCCGCTCGGGCGGCCGGCCTGCTGCTGGCCGGTGACGCCGACGCGGGTCTCGTCCGGCTGCCCGTCGACCGGACGGTGCTCAGCGCGATTCCCCTCTACACCGAGCAGACGGTCGTCGTGGTCCCCAGGGACCACATCGTGACGGCGGTCGACGAGGTGTCCCCGGAGGACCTGGCCGACGAGATCCTGCTGCACCCCCTCGACGACGTCCTCACCTGGGAGAACCCGCCCGGGAGGCCCGCCCTCGAACGCCCCGCCACCACCGCCGACGCCGTCGAGCTCGTCGCGGCCGGGATCGGCGTGCTCGTCGTACCGCTGTCCCTGGCGCGGCTGCACCACCGCAAGGACCTCACCCACCGGCCGCTCAAGGACGCCCCCGAGTCGAGTGTGGCGCTGGTCTGGCCCGAGGACGCGACCAGCGGCCTGGTGGAGGAGTTCATCGGGATCGTCCGCGGCCGGACCGTCAACAGCACGCGGGGCCGCACCCGGCCCCAGCCGTCCGCGGCGCAGGGGAAGTCCAAGGAGAAGCCCGGGCGAGCCGAGAAGGGCGGAGCCGGAGCCGGAGCCGGGACCCGGCGTCGGCAGGCGCCGGGCGGGCCGGCCGCCCGCGGGCAGCGGAAGGGCACCGGCGGCACACCGAAGAACCCGCGCCGGGGTAAACCCCGCCGCGGGTCCTGACCTAGGGTTTCCGGGTTCCGCGGGGCGTCTACTTCACCGTCGAGGCAGGCGTCGGCGCCGGGGAAACGGTGTTGAGGTCCTTCAGCTCCTCGGGGATCTCGAGCACCAGCACCGGGGCGCCCGCCGGCGGGGCAGGCGGCGTCACCTGCTCCCGGGGCATCTTGGGCGGGCTGGTCTGCTGGAAGTTGACCTGCTCGTGATTGACCAGTCCGGTCTTCTCCAGCACCGTGATGTGGTCGAGCACGGTGTCATTGGCCTGGTCGGCCAGCTGCCGTACCAGGGTGTTCCTGGTGTTGGCCCGGACCTTGGCGATCGCTGGGAAGATCTGGCCGTGGGTCACCCGCATGATGTTCACCGCCAAGGTGTCAAACTCCTTGTCGTTGGTGGTTTTGATGCTCTCCACGAACTGTTCCTGCTGGGGCGAGGCCTGGTTGGGCAGGGTGATGCCCAGTTCGAGGGAGATCCTGCGGCAGCTCTCGTCGAGCCGTCCGTGCCCGACGACCAGGTGCTCGCCCGCCTCCTTCATCTCCGGAGTCGTACCCCGCTCCATCGCCAGCAGGCCCAGAGGGTGTTCCCAGAGCCCGGCGGCGCGCACCTTGACCACGAAGTCGCGGTCGGTCTCGGTCAGCTGGCCGTACTGCGTGTTGGCGACGACGCGGTCCGGGGTGCTCGATGTGGTCTGCACGCCCAGCATGGTGGGGTAGGCGAGCGCGGAGAGGGTGAGAACCATGGCTCCGCCCATGAACGCGGTTCCTGCCGTGCTGCGCGAGATGCGCATCGTTCCTCCTGGTGTGTCAACAGCCCAACACCATGGAGTACGGATGAAAGTGGCGAGACAATCATCCTTCCGGAAGAAAACTTCTGCCGGGACGCGCATGACCTCTCGCCGTATGACCTCATGCCGCGGAGGAGGCGTTCTGCGCGGTACGCGCCACCCTGTCGCCGTCCGTGCCGCTCGGCAGGCCGGCGAGTGCCCGGTCGGCGACCGTCGTCCGTACCCGTGTGACCAGTGCGCCCTTGCTGCCGAAGAGGGCCCCGCCCAGATCTCGTCCAGCAGCGTGACGCCGTCGCCCCGGGCGGGGTCGGCGACGCCGGCGTCGAAGACCACACGGGGGTCCGAGCGCCGGAAGTGGGCGTGCGTCGGGTTCTCGGCCCCCCTCCGGGAAGGGTGCGAACCCGACGCCGTTCAGGGTGTGGTGCAACCGTTTCCCGGCGACCGGGGTGAGCGAGGGCAGCAGATCGCCGGAGAGGCCGACGTTGCCGTACAGCGCACACTGCAGGTGCTCGGTCGACGGGGCGCGGGCGACCAGGTTGACCGGGCCAGGGAACAGGGGCTGCAGCGTGGGGTCGTCGAGCGCGCGCTCCGCCCTCAGCCGGAACGGCACCAGGACCCGCACGGTGTCACCGGCCTGCCAGGTCCGTCGGACGCTGAAGTAGCCGACCGGAACCGGAGTCCCGGGCACCGCACGTCCGTTGACGGTCACCCGGAACCCGCCGGTCGCCCAGGCCGGCACGCGCAGGAGCAGGGCGAACGAGGCGGGGCCGCCCCGATGGTGAGCGTGCTGCCCTGCTCCTCGGGGAAGCGGGTGGTTGCGTGACCGTGACTCCCTTTCGGACCAGGTGAGTTCGGAGGGGCTGTAGAGGTTGACGTACAGGGCGCTCGCGTCGGCTTTCGCCAAGTACATCGATTACTGGTACTTCGTGGCGCTATCCGGCCGTTCGCCGACGACACCCGCCCGACGGGGCCCGGGCCCGTCGTCCGGCCGCGTCCGCCGTGTTGCGCGACCCCGTCGGGCGGGCCCCGTCAGGCCGGCCGGGCGGCTCGCGTCAGCCACTCGTGCGCGGCCCGTGCCGCGAACTCCCGCTGCCCGCCGCGCAGCAGCAGCGAGGCGTTGGCGAACTCCGAGGCGTCGGCCTGCGCCGCGACGTACGGAATCGCGATGCAGCGCATGCCCGCGGCGTGAGCGGCGGCGGCGCCCGGGGTGGCGTCCTCCAGCACCACGCAGGCGGCGGGGCCGCCCCGAGCCGACGGGTCGCCTCGCCTCCAGGAAGACGTCGGGGGCGGGCTTGCCGCGCGGCACCTCCTCCGCCGAGACGACCGTACGCAGGTGGGCGTCCAGGCCCGTGCCGGCCAGGATTGCCCCGATCGCCTCGGGCGAGGAGCCGGAGGCCACGGCCATCGGTATGCCATCGGCGGCCAGCAGCTCGACGAACCGGCGCATCTCGGGGTGCACGTGTATCGAGGCGCCGGCCAGCCGGAGGTAGTGCCCGTTCTTGACCTCCAGCAGGTACTCCACCGAGGCGTGCGGCCCGTAGCGCTCCCGCCAGTCGGTGATCGTCTCCCGGGTGCTGATCCCCGCGTAGCGCTCGTGCTCCGCCCAGGAGAAGCGCGGAACGCCGTGCTCGGCGAGGGTCAGCCGGCCCGCCTCGTAGTAGTTCGGCTCGCTGTCCACGAGCGTTCCGTCGAGATCGAAGACGACCGCGAGTGCGTCGAAAGCGCTCATGGGGCCAAGGATGCCAAGGTCCGGACAGCGGAAGGACTCGCGGGCGGACTCTAGGGGCGAGCCGTCCGGCCGATCGACTTCACCAGCGGAAGCAGCCGGTGCGGGACGCGCTCGCGCAGTGCCACCTCGGTGCGGGTGCGGACCACGCCGGGCAGGTTGATCAGCTTCTGGACCACGTCCTCGAGATGCGCGTTGTCACGCGCCACGACCCGGGTCAGCAGATCCCCGCCGCCGGTGATCGAGAACGCCTCGACGATCTCCGGCACGGCGGCCAGTTCGTCGCCGACCTCGTCCAGATGCCCCTGCGTGACCTCGATGTGCACGAACGCGAGCACCGGATGGCCCAGCGCGGCGGGGGAGAGGGCCGGACCCGTCCCGGTGATCACACCGTCGCGCTCCATCCGGTCGAGGCGGGCCTGGAGCGTGCCGCGCGCGATCCCGAGGAGGCGGGCGTACTCCCGCACGCTGGTGCGGGGTTGCTCCAGCAGCAGGCGCAGGATGCGGGTGTCCAGCTCGTCCACGGCCATGGCCCCCGGCCTCCTGTCCTGCGGGCTCGTCACCGGTGATCGTTTCCGACTGTACCAATGGCCGCCCGCCCGTCCGGATCGTTGGGCCACGCGTCGTCGGCCGTTGGTACCCCATCGACCACTCCCCAAGGGCTCCCGATGTGCCATTGGCTCAACCGGGCAAGGAAGAGTTGAGCCAGCGGGGGCCGGGATGTTGAGATATGCGCATCGATGGCGCTGCGGACTCCGCGGCGCCTTTCTCGTGCCGGCGCGCAACGGCGTCATGGCGCGTAACCGCGCATCCGCGCACACCATGGTTCTTCGAGGGGCGGTCGGCAGTGCTGAAGAGGGTGTTCACGGCCCCGGACCCGGGCCGGACGAGGCTGCGCTTCGCCGCGCGGGCCATGCTCGGCATCGGCCTGGCGGTCGCCGTCTGCGGCCTGGCCGGTCACTCGCTCACCGGCGTCGTCACCGGCGGGCTCGCCGCCCTCCTGGCCCTCTTCACCGTCACCGACGTCACCGTCCGCGGGCAGGCGGTCACCACCGCCCTGCTGCCCGCCGTCGGACTGCCCGTGCTCGCCGCCGCGGCCGGGCTGTACGACCACCCGGTGGCCCGGGACCTCACCTTTCTCGCTGTGGTCGGGCTGGGCGTGTACGCGCGGCGCTGGGGCCCGCGCGGGCACAGTCTCGGCGTGTTCGCGTTCATGACCTACTTCGTGGCGCAGTTCCTGCACGCGACCACGGGTCAACTGCCCGAGCTGTACGCCTCCGTCCTGCTGTCCGTGTCCGCCGCCGCCGCGGTGCGCTTCGGCCTCTGGTGTTACGAGCGCCGCCTGCCCCCGGCGGTGGTGCCCGCCGCACCCGGCGGCACCGGGCTGGCCCGCGTGACCACGCGGCAGGCGGTCCAGGCGACGGCGGGCGCGGGCTTCGCGCTCGTCGTGGGCCAACTGGTCTCCGGTGAGCGCTGGTACTGGGCCGTCGGCGCCACCTGGTGGGTCTTCGTCAACACCACCTCGCGCGGCGAGACCCTGGTCAGGGGTTTCCGGCGGGTGCTGGGCACCGTCATCGGCATCGGTCTCGGCCTGCTCGTCGCGGTCCCCGCGCACGGCGACGGGCTCGCCACGGCGCTGGTCGTCGCGGTCTGCGTCTTCGGCATCTTCTACACGGCCGCCGTGTCCTACACCTGGATGATGCTCTGGGTGACGCTGCTCGCCGCCATGCTCTACGGCCTCCTGGGCGTGCTCGACCCCGCGCTGCTGACCCTGCGGGTGGTGGAGACCGGCGTCGGAGCGCTCGGCGCAGGGCTTGCCGTGGCCCTCGTCCTGCCCGTGACCACCCACGGCGTCACCGACGCCTGGATCCGGCGGGCCCTGCGGTGCGTCCACGCGTGCACCACGGAGGCGGCCGCGCGGCTGGCGGGGTCCGAGGGAGCCGACCCGGCGCCGAAGGCGGCCGAGCTGGAACAGCTGCTCGCCCGGGTGCGACTCTCGGTTGCCCCCCTCGTCCACCCGCTGAACCCCATGCTCGGCCGCAAGCGGCGCGCCCGCGCGGTCCTCGCGCTGCTCGACGACTGTGCCCGGGAGATCCGCGGCCTCGTCCTCGTCGCCGCCGATCCGGAGGCCTCCCACGACGCACGCCTGGCCGACGCGTGCCGGCGCGTGGAGAGGGCGGTCGGGGCGCTCACCGACGGCCGGGGAGACATCGCCGTACGGACGCCCCCGGCGGCGGCGGAACCGGCCCTGACCCATCTCCACGGCCTGGAGCGGGCCCTCGCCGAACTCGCCGTACCCCTGCGGGCCCCTTCCGGGTCTCCGCCGGCCGGGGCCTGAGGGCGCTGGCCCGATCGGACGGGCGCGGACTCCTGGTCCAGACCTTTGAGGGCCGGCTGCTAGCTCCGTCCTCCGCAGGTCGCCCATTCGGGAGGATCAACTGATCACAGCTGGTCAGCCACCGATCAGCGCAGCGGTCCGCGGTGCAGAACCCGCCGAAGCACGATCGCTTCAGGACCGTGATCCAGCTTGGAGGCTGTGCAAAAGAGTGACCCGCGGAGGATGGAGCTAGCGTCACCCCGGTCGGCGGGAAGCGAGAGGGGACCAGAGGTGAGCGCGGGGGACACGGGCGTGACGGACGGCGGACGACGGCGGCGGGCTTTCGCCGGATCGTTCACGACGGCCGGCGGTCCGGGCATCCTCACCGCAGACCTCAGCCCCGACGACGGCGCCCTGACCGTCCTGAGCACAGTGAACGGCCTGCCCGATCCCTCCCGCCTGGCGCTCTCGCCCGACGGGCGGACGCTCTACGCGGTCAGTGAGACGGCCGAAGAGGCCGTGGCCGTGTTCCGGCTGCCCGGGGCCGGGGACAGGGCAGGGGACGGCACCGGGGACGCGGGGGCGTGCCGGAGCAGGCCGGGCCCGCGGTGCCGGTCCACGGGGACGGGCCGACCCACCTCTGCCGCTTCGCCGGACACGTCCTCACCGCCAACTACGGCTCGGGCAGCGTCACCGCCGTCCTCGTCCACGCCGACGGGAGCCTGGCACGCTCCGCGTCCGGGGTGTTCCCGCACACCGGACCGGGCAGCCGCCGGCAGCGGTCGCACGCCCACCAGGTGCAGCCCGACCCGAGCGGCCGCTGGGCGGTCGCCGTCGACCTGGGCACGGACTCGGTACGGGTGTACGCGCCGGCCGACGGGACTCCCGCGCCGCACGGCGAGGTGGCGCTGCGCGCCGGCTCGGGCCCGCGCCACCTGGCCTTCCACCCGGCCGGCACGCGCGCGTACCTCCTCCACGAACTCAGTCCTGCCCTGACCGTCTGCCGCCGGGACGCCGCCGAGGGCACGCTGCGACCACTTGCCGAGATCCCCGTCCTGCCCGGTGTCCCGTCCGGCGACGCCTACCCGTCGGGCGTCGCCGTCTCGCCCGACGGCCGCTTCGTATGGACCGCGACCCGCGGAGAGGACGTCCTGTCGGTGTTCGAGGTCGTCGACCGCCCGGAGGCAGGCGACGGGGTGGCAGGGACGGAGGGGACGCCCGGTCTGCGGCTGATCACCACCGTGCCCTGCGGCGGCCACTGGCCCCGCGCGCTCGTCGAGTCCCACGGCTTCCTGTACGTGGCGAACGAGCCTTCCGGGGACGTGACCTGGTTCGCGCTCGACCCGGACACCGGGATGCCCAGGCGCCGCGGCTCGATCCCCGTGGCGGCGGCGTCCTGCGTGGTCGTGGGCTGAGCGCTCCGCCCGCCCGCACCCGGTCGGCACGTACCGGTCCGTACGCACCCGGCCGTGCACGCCGAAAGGCCCGCCCCGGTGACCGGAGCGGGCCTGTTCGGCGTCTGCGTCGTGGAGCGGAGAGCCCGCCCGGGGTCAGTGCGCCGGAGTGCTCTGTGTCTGCTGCGGGCTGATACCCAGCGCGGAGGTGTACTTGGCCAGGGCGAGCTTGCCGATCGCCGGGTAGGGGCCCAGCGCCTCGGCGGCGGAACAGCCCAGCTCCTTCGCGGCCTCCTCGACCAGGCTCGCGTCGATCTCGGGACCGATCAGGTAGGGCGCGAGCGCCAGCTGCTGCGAACCGGAGTTGCGCAGTTGCTCGGCCACCGACGCGATCGAGCCCTCCTCGTCCAGGGCCGCCGCCATCACCGGCACGGCGAGGCGCGCGGCGAGCAGCATGCCGGTGATCCCGGCCGCCTGCACGGCCTCGCCACCGCCCACGGAGGCGAGGACGATACCGTCCGCCGCGGTCGCCACGGTGAACAGGCGGGCGCGGTCGGCGCGGGCCAGCCCCGCCTCGGACAGCCGTACGTGCAGCGCCTCCGCGAGCAGCGGGTGCGGACCGAGAACGTCGGTCAGCTCGGCGGCCACACGGCTGTCCATCACGGCCTGACGGACCTGGCGCAGCAGCGCGCTGTCCGGACCGGCGAGCAGCGGTACGACGACGGCGACGGGGCCGTCCGGCTCCTTGACGTCCGTATCGGCCGCGCGCGCCTGTTCGAAGCGGGCGGCGCGCTCCTCGGCGGCGTACGCCAGCACCGACTGCAGCGTGGGGAACTCCGCGTCGTCCCCGTCGAGGTAACCGATCCGGGCGTCCAGGCCGGGCAGCTCGGAACGGGCGATGCTGATGACCTCGTCGGCGAGGGAGCGAGTGGCGCTGCTGGGAGTACCCGGCACGGCGAGGACGAGCGCGGGCGCGCCCTCGGGAGCCACCAGAGGCTCGGGACGGCGGTGCCGTCCGGGCTGGCGGGGGCGCGGCATTCGTACTGGCAGGCCGGACGCAGGCCCAGTGGGGGTACTCATGGAGCGGAATGTTAGTGGTTTCCCGGACTCCCCTGTTCGGGGAGGGTGCGCCTGCGCGGACTACGTCCTTATTTGTCTGATGTGTTATGTGCGGACATCGGGCGCACCGGTGCAGCCCGCACCTGCCGGGCTCGTCACGCACAGCATCTTCTCGTCACCCGGAAGGGTGAACGAATCCGTCGCGAGGTCGGTGGCGATACGGACCGCCCCGTGCAACGGATCTCCTTCCGCGGCCAGCCGCCGTGCCCGCGGCAACCGTTTCGCCAGCTCCTCACCCAGGGGTATGAGGAGGGGATCGCCCAGGTCGAGCAGCCCACCGGTGAACGCCACCAGTGGCTCGCCCGAGCCCGGCTCCGGGCAGACGGCCGCTGCCGAGTCCGCCATGTGCCGGGCGGCCGACCGCAGAATGCCCGCGGCGACGGCGTCACTGCCGGCGCACTCGGCCACCCGGGGCGCGAAGGAGGCGAGGACGGCCGCCCGGTCGGTACGCGGATACAGACGGCCGGGAAGGGACGCCGCCGGGCCGAACATCCTCTCGGCGCACTCCAGCAGCAGCCCGGAGCCGCCGTCCCGTCCGTCATGCGCGCGCAGCGCCGCCTCCAGGCCGGCCCGCCCGATCCACGCGCCGCCGCCGCAGTCGCCGAGCAGATGCCCCCAGCCGTCCGCCCGGCGCCAGCCGGCCAGGTCGGTGCCGACGGCGATCAGGCCCGTACCGGCGGCGACCACGGCACCCGGCCGCGGCCCCAGGGCGCCGACGTACGCGGTGACGGCGTCCGCGGCCAGCACGACGCGACGCACTCCCAGTTCCCGGGCCAGCGCCCCCGGCAGCTCGGCGCGCAGCGCGTCCCCGAGACTGGCCAGCCCGGCCGCACCGACGGCCGCCGTGTCCAGTCGGCCGACGCCGGCCCCGGCGGCCAGCCCCCTTGCCATGGGCACCAGTTGTTCCATCAAATGGCCGGGGTCGATCCCCCGGGAGCCGGTCCGCACCGGCTCCCCTGAGGTGCGGGCGAGCGGACCGCGCCCGACGGCACCGACGACGACCCGCAGCCCCGAGCCCCCGGAGTCCACGGCGACGAATCCGGGCCCGGCATCCCGCGCGCCTGCCGTCGCCGCCCCCTGCCGGACCGGCTGACCGCTGCTCGGCCGGCCGTTCGTCGGCAGACCGTTGTCGGACGGACGCAACGGGCTCCCCTCTCTTCCCGGGCCTCTGCCTCTACCTCGACGGGGAGGAAGAGTAGCGTCCCGGGACGCCCCGACACCGACACCGGGAGCGGGCTGCCGGGCAGGGCATGTCGGTGGCAGCCAGTAGAGTGATCGACCGTGGCACCACGACCCTTGCACGAACTTGTTGAGCCCGGCTGGGCAAAGGCTCTGGAACCGGTGGCCGGACGCGTCGCGTCCATGGGGGACTTCCTGCGCGCGGAGGTCACGGCCGGCCGCACCTACCTGCCGGCGGGAGCGAATGTCCTACGGGCGTTCCAGCAGCCCTTCGACGACGTGAGGGTCCTGATCGTCGGTCAGGACCCCTATCCGACACCGGGAATGGCGATCGGACTGAGCTTCGCGGTCTCCCCGGACGTACGGTCGCTGCCGGGCAGCCTGGAGAACATCTACCGGGAGCTGAACGCGGACCTGGGCCTGCCCCGGCCCGTCAACGGGGATCTGACCCCGTGGACCGAACAGGGCGTCCTGCTGCTCAACCGGGCGCTCACCACCGCCCCGCGCAAGCCCGCCGCACACCGGGGCAGAGGCTGGGAGGAAGTCACCGAGCAGGCCATCCGTGCCCTCGCCGCGCGGGGCGGACCCCTGGTGTCGATCCTGTGGGGGAGGGACGCGCGCAATCTGCGCCCGCTGCTCGGGGACCACCCCGCGATCGAGTCGGCCCATCCCTCGCCCATGTCGGCGGACCGGGGCTTCTTCGGCTCGCGCCCGTTCAGCCGGGCCAACGACTACCTGGTCCGGCAGGGCGCCGCCCCCGTGGACTGGCGGCTGCCGTCCGTCCAGGAGGCGGACGCGCCGACCGGTTAGAGCCGTCGGCGCGGGGCCCGGCAGGACCCGGGCTCCCCGGAGGGCCCGCGTCACCCGACCAAACCGACGTCCGCCCGGGCGCTCGCCCCGAGGAGACGTCAACCTGTGTCGCCCCCCCCGCCGTGCCGGAGGACGCCGACGCGTGCCGGTCCAGGGGCACCGAGAACCTCCGGGAACGCTCCGGCCTTCGGTCGGGAGGAACCGGACTGCTGCGAAGCAGGGCAGAGGTGGGGAATCGCTGTCAGGGTGATGCGCCGTCCGCTACGACGGTGGTGCGCTCGACCTCCAGGCGGTGGACCATCTCGGGGCTGAAAGACCCGCGAGCGGACTTGGCCTCAGTGACCGGCCCCTGCCGGCCACGGTTCACGGCGGCCCGCGACCGGCGACGGCCGACTGACGTATCACCTGACCCACCCCGGCACCGCCGGGCCCCTCAGGCAAGCACCGCGGCCCGGACACACAGCACGTCCGGCAGGTGCGCGGCGAGCTGCTGCCAGCTGTCGCCGTCGTCCGCCGACGCGTACACCTCGCCGTTGCGGTTGCCGAAGTACACACCCGCCGGGTCGGCGCCGTCGTGGCACATCGCGTCGCGCAGCACCGTGCCGTAATGGTCGCCCTGCGGCAGGCCCGCGCCGAGCGGCTCCCAGCTCCGACCCGCGTCCGTCGTGCGGTAGACGCGGCAGCGCCGGTCGGCCGGTACGCGGTCGGAATCGGCGTTGATCGGGAACACGTACGCCGTGTCCCCCCGACGCGGATGGGCCACGACCGTGAAACCGAACGTCGACGGCAGCCCGGCACCGATGTCCGTCCACTGCGCGCCCGCGTCGTCGCTGCGGTACACACCCCAGTGGTTCTGCAGGTACAGCCGGTCCGGTGTCACCGCGTCCCGGGCCACCTTGTGCACGCACTGGCCGAACTCCGGGTTCGGATCCGGCAGGAACACCGCGGAGACACCCGAGTTGGACGGGGCCCAGCTCGAACCGCCGTCCAGCGTGCGGAACACGCCCGCCGTGGACACGGCGACCGTCACCGCCCGCGGATCCCGCTCGTCGGTCAGTACGGTGTGCAGGCCCTCGCCGCCGCCGCCCGGAACCCACTGGGAGCGGGTCGGGTGCTCCCACAGCGGCCGGACCAGGTCGAAGGTCTCCCCGCGGTTCTCCGAGCGGTAGAGCGCCGCCGGTTCGGTGCCCGCGTACACCACGTCCGGCTCCGCGGCCGCCGGATGGAGCTGCCAGACCCGCTCCAGTGACGCCCCCGTGTCCTTGGGGAACTTGACGGCGGGCCGCGCCGGTTCGGTCCACGACCGGCTCAGGTCGTCGGAGTGGAACACGGACGGGCCCCAGTGCGCGCTGTCACCGCCGACCAGCAGCCGCGGGACCGCGCCGCGGGTGTCGACGGCGACCGAGTACACCGCCTGCGCGTTGAAGTAGGGACTTTCGTCGAACTCCCAGTGGTTCCCCCGCCGCCGCCCGATGAACAGACCTTTACGGGTGCCCACGGCGAGCAGTACCTCGGACATGCCGATCACCTCCGCGACGTCTTCGTCGACGCCCTCATTCAGGACATCCGTAAGTCTGCCCCCCGCCACTGACAGTCACCTCAGGATCAGGCGCCGACGCAGGTCAAAGCGGTGCGGCGGAACGTGAGGCGGGGGCGGCGGAGCCGCCGGGGAAAGGCGTGGGGCGGGCGAGGAACGGCCGTCGGACAGAGGGCGGCGGCCGTGCGCAGCGCCACGCGGGCGCCGTGCGCGGCCGCCACCCCCCCCGTGGGGGCTGTCGGAGGGCTACTGGTAGGTGATGTCGGACGACGTGTACTTGCAGTACGTACCGTCGGCACCGGAACCGTTGCTGCCCGGCTCGGCGCCGGTGTTGTTGCCGACGTACTTCTGGCAGGGGACGATCTTCTTGCTGCTGTCCCCGACGATCCTGATGCTGCGCAGGGTCGCGCTGTCGCCGTAGTTGGTGTTGATGCCGGCGATCCTGCCGCCCTTCCAGCTCACCTCGACGGTGTTGAGGTTGATCGTGCGCTTGTACTGCGTCGAGCAGTTGCCGCAGGAGCGCACGAAGGTGCCGAAGTTCTTGACCGCGAAGTTCGACACGTTCAGCGTGCCGGCGCCGTTGAACTGGAACACCTTGTCACTGGCTTCCTTGGCCCCGCCGCCGCTGACGGTGTAGACCGAGGACGACGACTTGCCCTTGAACGTGGCCGCGTCCTCGCCGACGTCCTCCCACCACACGTTCTGCAGTGTGCAGGAGCCCGTGCAGTGGATGCCGTCGGCCGCGGGGGCGCCGAGGACGACGTTCTTCAGGACCGCGCCGTCCGTCAGCTGCAGGATCGGTCCCTGGTCCTCGTCCTGACCGCCCGAGCCCAGGTCGCCGGTGCCGTAGAGGCGCTTCATCCCGTAGTCCTTGGTGCCGGACACCGAGATGGTGGAGGAGACGCCCTCACTGCCGTTCGGGGTCGGCCAGGTGGCGGCGCTCGACGAGGACGCTCCAGTAGTCATGATCATGCCAACCGAGAGGCCGAGGGTGGCCAGCGCTCCGGTCAGCGCGCGCCCGCGGGCGCGTGGTCGTGCCGCGGAAGTCATGTTCCGGTTCCTTCTGCCGTGATGTGGGGGACGTGGCGATACGGAGGGCCCGGGGTGGCACCGCCGCGCCGCCCCGGCCGGTTCACATCGCTGAACGGAACATAGGGGGCAAGCGCTTTCTGGTCAACGCCTCGGACAGTCATATTCGGTCGTCTGTCAGGACGGTCGTGAGTAGCGGCGGTACGGCGGTTGGCGATGCCCGCGACGAGGACGTCGCCCGCCTCTCACCGTTCGTACGGCACCGCACCAGCATGCTCGGCCGGTATCCCGTCCGGTCCCTGAGCCGCCGGACGGCCTGCGCGCGCTGCGCGACAAGGACGCCACCGACGACGAGTGATGCGGCGATGGCGTACGGCGTCATCGGCTCGTCATGGTCGTGGCCATCCTGACCAAGGCGCACCTACTGGTCAGCGACCCGCAAGGGGTTCCGGGGGCCGTCTCGCCGGTCAGAGCGGTGACAGCTTCGCGGGCCGGTCCGTGCCGTGCATGGACCGGCTGTCGGGCGGCGTGTCATCAAGGCGGCAAGGCGGCGGTGAGGGAAGGCAGGAGAGGGTCATAGCCGTGCTGCCGTGCGGATCAGCCCGGCGAGGGCGAGGGAGCGGCTGTGCGCGGGCCAGGCGATGTGGGTGACGACGGGAGGTGCGTCGGTCAGGGGGACGGCGGTGTGCTCGGCCCACAGCCAGGCGCGGGCTGAGTCGGGGAAGACGGCCGCGGTGCGTCCGAGGGCGATCAGCTGGGCCAGTTGCGTCTGGTCGTGGATCTCGGGGCCCGGGCCGGGGGGATAGGTGCCGTCGCGGGACCAGCGGGCGAGCGGAAGATCGGGGATGCTGGTGATGTCGGCCAGGGACAGAGTCCTGTGCGCCGCGAGAGGGTGCCCGGCGGGCAGAACGGCGATCTGCCCCTCGGTCATCAGTTCCTCGCTGTCGAACCCGGCGAGGGAGTTGAACGGCGCGTGCATGAGCGCCACATCCGCGCGGCCGTCGCGCAGCATCTCTCCCTGCTCGCACGTACCGCTCGGCAGCACCTCGATCTCGGCGGCGCCGGGCTCGGCCGCGTAGGCGTCGAGGAGCTTGTGCAGCAGTTCGTGGGACGCGCCGGCCTTCACCGCCAGCACCAGGCGGTTGCGGGGACCGCCAGGGCTGTCGGCGCCACCGGCGCGGCGGGCGCGGCGGGCGGCGGCGGCGGTCGCGTCGAGGGCCGCGCGGCCCTCGTGCAGCAGCACCTCTCCGGCGCTGGTCAGAGCGACGCCGCGGCGGCTGCGGTCCAGCAGGCGAACACCAAGACGCCGCTCGAGCTGCTGGATCGCCCGGGACAGCGGTGGCTGGGCCATGCCGAGGCGCTCGGCGGCGCGGCCGAAGTGCAGTTCCTCGGCAACAGCGACGAAGTACCTCAACTCACGGGTCTCCAAGGTGTCCACAGCCACAGCGTACTCCCGTGATACCTGACGGGTATCACAAGGCATCGGGTCGGTATTGGATGCGCCGCTCGTCTGCGAGCGAACATCTACGGCATGGGCAAAGCGAAGTCCGCGCCGGTGACCGACCCAGACAGCGGCCCACGAAAAGCGGCGCATCGCGTGACACGCGGCCCTCTGTAACATCCCGCCCAGCAGAAAGACCAAAGACACAGCCATGAACACACCCTCCACGTCATTGTCCGGCGGCACCTGGATGCTGGGCGATCTGACCGTCACCCGTTTCGGCTACGGCGCCATGCAGCTCGCCGGCCCCGGGGTCATGGGCCCGCCCGCCGACCACGACGGTGCGCTCGCCGTCCTGCGCGAGGCCGCCGACCTGGGGATCACCCACATCGACACCGCCGGTGCCTACGGACCACGCGTCACCAACCAGCTGATCCGTGAAGCGCTGCACCCCTATCCCGCATCGCTGCACATCGTGACCAAGGTCGGCGCGGTCCGCGACCGACAGGGCGGCTGGCCCCCCGCCCGGCAGCCCGAAGACCTGCGCCGCGCCGTCCACGAGAACCTTGAGGACCTCGGCCTCGATGCGCTCGACGTGGTCAACCTCCGGCTCGGCGATGCCCAGGGGCCCCGGCCCGGCTCGCTCGCCGAGCCCTTCGAGGCCCTTGCCGAACTCCGGCAGCAGGGCCTGATCCGACACCTCGGAGTGAGCAACGCGACCGCGGAACAGGTCAGCGAGGCGCAGGCGATCGCACCGATCGTGTGCGTGCAGAACATGTACAACCTCGCCTACCGCCAGGACGACGAACTGATCGACGACCTCGCCGCCAAGAACATCGCCTACGTGCCGTTCTTCCCGCTCGGCGGCTTCACCCCGCTGCAGTCCTCGGAACTCTCCGCCGTGGCCGCCCGGCTGAACTCGACGCCGATGTCGGTCGCCCTGGCATGGCTGCTGCGGCGGTCGCCGAACATCCTGCTCATCCCCGGCACCTCGTCTGTGACGCACCTGCGCGAGAACGTCGCCGGCGTGGGACTTCCGCTCTCCGACGAGGAACTCGCCGAGTTGGACAAGATCGGCCACTAGCAGGACCGAGGGCTGGCGGACGATGTGATGTAGGCAGCATGCTGCCGCCCGGTGGCGCCACCGGGCGGCTCCACTGCACCAGGGCCGAAGCTCAGCCAAGGACGGGAAGGCGGCGGCCTTGCCGCAGGTGACGGGGCCGCTTCGCGCACGGTCTCCGAGTCGTCCCCGCAGGTCGCCATCGGCCGTTCCGCAGGTAGCAGGGCGTTGTCTGCGGAAGGCTTCGGACCGGTCCCGCGACTGGCGCCTCGTCGGCCACCCACCAGGGCCGACAGATCCTCAGCGCCGGTTTTCGTTCCGATGCTCCTCAACCCCCAGGCCGGACATGTCGAGCACGAAGCGGTAACGGGCGTCGTTTAGCCGGAGGCGGCCGAGTGCCGTGTCCACCTGTGACGACGGGAGCACTTCGATGTCGGCGGCGATTCAGTTGGCGGCGCAGAACCGGAGCATCTCGGCTGTCGAGGAGCGGCCTCCGCTGCCCGCGGAGCTGAGCTTCTTGCGGCCGACGAGCAGGTCCATGGTCTCGACGGTGACCGGGCCCAGGTACCCGAGGAGGCTGAGGGTGCCGTCCATCGCCACCAGCTTCAGGTACGGGGCGAGGTCGTGAGGTGCGGAGATGGTGTCGATGACGACGTCGACCCATCAGGTCTCGATCTTCTGGAGCTGCACCTTGTGCGGGCAAGTGCCTCCAGCCGCCCGTAGCTCCCGGGCCTCGGCGTCGCTGAGGTGCTCTTCCCCGTACAGGCCGCGGAGGGGAGGCCCGCGCGCCGGAACCGCTGACCGGCCAGGTCCCGGAAGCAGGGCGCGAAGCGGTGGCCGAGCATCTTGAAGACGCCGCACACCATGTCGGAGTACGAGGCGTTGTCGGTGTTGACCATCTCCGGGCGCACGCCTCCGTCCTGATTCAGCAGGGTGTCCAGGACGCGCGAGGAGTCGCGCGGGGTACCGGGCACGGCCATCCGACCGGTCCCCGACGCCTGGTCGCGGACCGAGAGCGGTCTCACCGTCAACGGTTGTACCGCTGCGCGTGCCTGCTCCGCCCCGCCGGCCGGGGCAGCCGGTACCGCCTACCGTCTCCGTGCGGCCCTTCCCGTCCACGCGGGCGGTCGTTCCTCACGGAGTGGACTGCATCCGCTGCGCTGACAGGGTGCCGTCCGGCAGCCGGGGTGCGTGTTCGTTCGTATGGAAAGTGATCACGTGCTTACGTAGCATGCGTGCTTGAGGAATCTTTTCTCCATCTTTCCGATCGTTCTCCGGCGGACGGGGCGGTCTTCGTGTGGCCCGCCTGGGAGGTGCGGGAGGGCGAGCACGCGACCCGCTGGTTCCATGTGCGGCTCACCTTCGCCGACGGGGCCGGTGTGGAAGCGCTCGCCCTGGTGTCCGGGCTCTGCGTCTGTGTCGAGGACGTACGGGCCCGGCCCGCGTTGTCACTGGAGGACCTGGCGCTGTTCGCCGACTGGATCGAAGGGCCGCTCGCACGGGCGTGCGGTGCAGACGACGGGCCGGGCCCCGGCGACGGGGCGGCCGGTGTCGTGGCAGCCGGGATCGTGTCGGCCGCCGTCCCACCGACCGCCGGCGAAGCGGCATCCGAGGGCGGCTCCGCCGTCCGGGCCCGGCCGCCCGGTGCGGGGGAGCCGAAGACGCGCAGCCGCGCGGTCCGGCCGCGGGAGCCCGTGGGGAGGCGCCTCGTGGCGCGGGAGTACCGCGCGGCCCAGGAGGAGGGAGCCGACCCGGTCCTCGCCGTGATGTGCGCGACCGGATACAGTCGGCGCGGAGCGCTCAGGGTCATCGGACGGGCTCGTGACGCGGGCCTGCTGACCCCGCGTCACACCCGGCGGGCGTCAGAGTAGGGAGCGCATCCGCGTGATCTCGCTCGTCTGCTGGGCGACCACGTCGTCGGCCATCTCCTCGACCTGAATGTTGTTGCCCTCCGACTTCACTCCCGTGGCCATGGCGATCGCCCCTTCGTGATGGGTGATCATCAGCGTGAGGAAGAGCTGGTCGAAGGCCTTCCCCTTGGCCGCGCGGAGGTTCTTGAGCTGGCCCGGGGTCGCCATCCCGGGCATCGTCGCGTGGTCGTGTCCGTGGGAGTGCCCGTCGGCCTCCTCGGACTTGCCGTGTCTCGTCAGCCAGCCCTCCATCGCCTTGATCTCGGGCTGTTGCGAGGCGGCGATCCGCTCGGCCAGTTTGACGATCTTCGTCGACTCGGCGCGGTCCGGGACGAGTTCTGTCATCTCCAGGGCCTGAGAGTGGTGCTCGATCATCATGCGGGAGTAGGAGACGTCCGCCGAGTTGGGGGAGTCGTCCTCGACGCGCTGCTCCGCCGCCTCCTCGGCCGACAGGGTCCGGTTCTGACCTCCGGGCTCGCCCGGCGCGATCACCGAGGGGCCGCCCGCCGAGGCCGGCCCGGCGTCGTCCGTATCGGAGTCGCAGCCCGTGATCCCGAGCACGGCCAGGGCGACCAGCCCGGTCGCGACGACGGACACGCGTGACGCACGGTGGTGGAACACGGGACCTCCTGGGTCAGGCGGGTGGCACGATGCCTCGTGAGCGTTGACGACTGCCCTAGCACGCTTCCGCGCGGTAGTGATCAAAAAACTTCGTTGCGAGCATGTTGCCCACTGTTGATATGTGCATGCTCAGGACCATACTGCCGGAGCGGAACCCGTTCCGAGCTGAACGGAACAAGGGAGGAAGACAGTGATCCTGTTCAATGTTCCCCGGCCCCGGCGCAGACGGCTGGGAGTTGCCGCGGCGGCCGGTGGGCTGCTGGCGGCGCTCCTGACCGCCGCCCCGGCCGCGGCGACCCCCGACCCCGGGGACGCGCCGCCCGCTTCGAAGGAGATGTCGAAGAGCGCGCAGGCGCAAGCGCGCGAGGCCATCGCGGAGGGCGGGATACCCGCCCAGGACGAGATCGTCCACTCCGACAACATCCGTCACGTCGCTCACGTCCCCAAGGACGCGCTGACCGGCACCAATTCGGACCTGGCCTTCCAGGGCCGGTACGCCTTCGCCGGAAACTACGACGGCTTCACCATCTACGACATCAGCAACCCGAAGTTGCCGAAGACGGTGTCCCAGGTGCTGTGCCCCGGCTCCCAGAACGACATCTCCGTCTCCGGCGATCTGTTGTTCCTTTCCACCGACTCGTCGCGCAGCGACAGCAGTTGCAACAGCACCACGCAGCCGGTGACCGAGAAGTCCTCGTGGGAGGGCATGAAGGTCTTCGACATCAGCAACAAGCGCAACCCGCGCTACGTCGCCGCCGTCGAGACCGCCTGCGGCTCGCACACCCACTCGCTGGTGCCCGAGGGTAAGAACGTCTACGTGTACGTCTCCTCGTACTCGCCGAATGCCGCCTACCCCGACTGCCAGCCGCCGCACGACGGAATCTCCGTCATCAAGGTGCCGCGCAAGGCCCCGCACAGGGCGGCCGTGGTCGGGTTCCCCGTACTGTTCCCCGGTGAGGGTCCCGACGGTGGCGGCAATCCGGGGGGGCCCACGAACCCGGGTGTCTCCAAGACCACGGGCTGCCACGACATCACCGTGCTGCCCTCCAAGGACCTGGCGGCCGGCGCCTGCATGGGTGACGGCATCCTGCTCTCCATCAAGGACCCCGAGCGCCCCAAGGTGATCGACCGGGTGCAGGACAACGTCAACTTCGCCTTCTGGCACTCGGCGACGTTCAACCAGCGGGCCGACAAGGTCGTGTTCACCGACGAGCTGGGCGGTGGCGGCGCCGCCACCTGCAACGCCGAGGTCGGACCGGACCGCGGTGCGGACGGCATCTACGACGTCGTCGGCAAGGGCGACAAGCGCAAGCTCGTCTTCCGCAGCTACTTCAAGATCCCGCGTCACCAGGCGGACACCGAGAACTGCGTCGCCCACAACGGCTCGCTGATCCCGGTCAAGGGCAAGGACCTCATGGTCCAGGCCTGGTACCAGGGTGGCGTCTCCGTCTGGGACTTCACCAACTCCTCGAAGCCGAAGGAGATCGCCTACTTCGAGCGGGGGCCGTTGAGCACCGACCAGCTCGTCACCGGCGGTTCGTGGTCGGCGTACTACTACAACGGCTACATCTACTCGAACGACATGGCCAAGGGCTTCGACGTCCTGAAGATCGACGACCGGCGCACGGATCCGGCCCGCTGGGTCAAGATGCGTGAGCTCAACGTGCAGACCCAGCCGGACTACTTCGACTGACCTTCAGGCTCGGGACGACGGGCGGGTGCCGAAGACTCCGGCGCCGCCCCGGTCGCGAAGAACCGTGACACATCCGTCCGGTCCGGCGCGTCCCTGCCGCCCGCCCCCTCCGGGCCGGGTGTTTTGTCCGAGTGGTTCGGTCCGTCCGTCCGGCCCCCGTCCTCGGGCCGGTCCGGCGGACTCGTCGCACCCGTCCCGCCGGGCACCTCGGTGTCCGGCGGGACACCGAGTTCCCAGTCCAGCCGGTACCGCTGGAACAACTCCTCGCGCAGCACCGTGACGGGCATCGGCACACCTGGCACCAGCGCCGAGTACACGGCACCCATCAACAGGGCGCGCAGCATCGGATAGTCGCTGCCTACCTGCGTCGAGCCGTACCGGGCGACGGTGTCGCTCAGCAGTTCCGCCAGCCGCCGCTGCTCGGGGCAGGGCAGGAAACCCTCGGCCTGCAGCAGCCCGGCCATGTGCTGGCGCATCAGTACGGGACGGTCCCGGGCCAGGCCCAAAATCGCGTCGATGACCCGCGCCATCCGCTCCCGCCCGTCGTCGGTACGCGGTTCTTGTTCCAGCGCCTCCTCGAGCGTCCGGTGCATCAGGCGGTGCACGGCGGACTGCACCAACTGGCGCTTCCCCGGGAAGTAGTACGACACCAGGCCCCGCGCGGAACCCGCTCGGTCGGCGATGTCGCCGAGCGTCGTCGCGTCGTAGCCGCGCTCGCTCACCAGCTCCACGGCGGCCTGCAGAAGCCGCTCCTTCGAACGCCTTCGCAACTCTTCATTGACCGAGGCGCTACGCGGGGACATGCTGGACTCCTGCGTTGACTGGCTGGCAGCCAACTATACTCAGCGCGTCCGGTCGGGCTCCTCGTGGGTCCACGCCGGGCTGCCGTCCTCCTCGGGCGGCGCGGGGGATCGCCCGAGGAGAGCGGCGGCACGGCACGGGTCCTTTCGCCCAGGACACAGGACCGCCGGACCAGCGGGACGCCGGCGCCTCTCACGGTCACGGGTGCCGTTGACCGTGGACCCGTACCCCCACGACCACGACCACGACGCCGAGGAGCCAGCCGCCGAGCACGTCCGTGGGCCAGTGGACGCCGAGCCAGACGCGGGTGAGGCCGACGCCGCTGACCGAGAGTGCCGCCAGGGTCACGGCCCAGCCCCACAGGGCCCGGTCCGCCCCGTGCCGGTGCAGCAGCCACAGCAGGAGACCGAAGGCGACGGTGGCGGTCATGGCGTGGCCCGAAGGGAACGCCGCGTAGTGGGCCGAGTCCACCGGGTCCGGCCACACGGGGCGGGCGCGGCCCACCACCGCTTTCAGGACCTGCTGCACCGTGGTCCCCACGGCGCACGTCACCACCAGCCACACCGCGGTCCACCGGGCCGCATACCGGTACCACAGCAGCAGCGCGACCGCTCCGCACAGCACGCGCATGGTCCATGGGTCCCAGACCCAGTCCGTCAGGACACGGGCCGCCTGCGTCAGCCCCGGCTCGTCGACCGCCCAGCGGTGGACGGCCGAGGCGATGCCGCGGTCCAGTCCGGTCAGCGGGCGCCATTCAGCGGCGACCAGGATCAGCAGCAGGACCGAGCACACGGCCGGAACGCCGAGGAGAGCGGCGGACGGCCGGTGCTCCGGTGGACGGGGCGGTGGCCCGAGGCCGAGGGGAGAGATGTGGGGGGAGGCCATACAGCGATCTTCGCCGACCCCGGGGGCCCGGAGCCAGTTCCTCGACCGCCGGCAGCCTCATGGGTCCGGCCGTCCTCCGTCCCCCCGCTCCGGCGCCCCGCGCTTCCGGCGCCCGCCGGATCCCGTGTCCTTGGCAGGACCCGCCGGGCAGGCCCTACCCCAGCGCCCGCAGCCCCGGTGCGAACGCCACCAGTACCGGAACCACCGGCACCAGCGACGCCACGGCCGTCAGCCGCAGCCGGTGCCACGCCGGGAGCCGGTTCGGGGGAGTCAGCAGCCGGTGCACCCGGGCCGGGACCTGGCCCTGGGGGGACGGACAGGGGCCGAACACCCCCCGGTGCTCGTTGAGCTCGACCAGCGCCAGGGCGGTCGTCAGCCGGCCGAAGCGGCGGGAGGCCGTGTCGTCAGCGGCGAGTTCGACCAGCCGGTGCATCTCGTCGCGGAACGCGGCGAACACCGGCACCTGCGGGAAGCCGTCGGCGAGCGCGGAGGAGCAGTGCAGCAGCCAGTCGTGCCGGGCCTGCGCGTGCCCCCGCTCGTGCGCGAGGACGGCGTCCAGCCGGCGGCCCTTCAGCCGGCGCAGCGCGGCCGTGGTGACGACCAGCCGGGGCGGGGTGCCGGGCAGCCACCACGCGTCGGGGTGCTCGCCCTCCAGGACCACCAGCCGCTCTGCGCCGGGCTCCTCGCCGGGCAGCAGCGGCGCCCGCACCAGAAGCTCGGCCCGACGGGCCCGCCGCCGCGCACGAGCCCGTGCGACCTCGCGGACCAGCATCGCCGCGGTCCACAGCCCGCCGCACGCCAGCGCGACCGCGGTGGCCGCCGCCAGGGGCCCGGCCGTGCCGAGGGCGTAGGCCTCCACGACCCCGCGCGGTGCCGTCGCGAACACCGGACGGCCGATCACGTGCGAGGCGGCCACCGCGCTGAACGTCATCGACAGGGCGCAGCACAGCAGCACCGCCGCGACCACGCACTGCCACACCCACAGCGCCACCACCGGCTCGCGGTCCGCCCAGTAAGCCCGCGCCAGTAACCGGGGGCCGGCGGCGGCGATCAGGACGCCGAGCAGCAACAGTGCCGCGGGGAGCATCATGCGTTCAGCCTATGAGCGCGCCCCGCTCCCGAGTACGGCCCACCGGGGCAAAGTGACGCAGGCAACGTTCCGCCCCTCGCAGGCCGGCCGTCACCCGCCTCACATCGTCATCAGCATCGCCACCGTCGCGATGCCCATGGACAGCCGGCACGCCCGCGCCAGCTCCGGCCGGTCACCCCAGCCCGAGGCCCCGGCCGCCCCTGGTGGCGGACTTCCCGCCACGGCGGTCACCGGCACCAGCCGTACGCCCGTGACCAGCACGTATCCGGTGAAGTAGAGCAGCAGGAGGCCGGTCAGCAGAGGTAGGCCCGCGCTCCCGTGCGCGTGCCCCTGCCCCGGTCCGGGGGAAAGGGGCATCGCCACCGCCATGTAGACCATGGCCGCGGCGCCCAGCGGATGGTGCAGATGGCAGGCCTCCCCGCGCGTCGCCCACAGGAAGCGCAGCCCTGCCGCGCCGAACGCCACCGCGTAGGCGGGCCACGCCCACGAGGGCGGTGTGAAGACCGCTGCGGGTACGGCCATCGCCGCCATGCCGAAGCCCATCAGTGCCTCGCCGCCCGCGCTACGGCGCTGCTCCTCGACGCTGCTGCGCATCCGCAGCAGGCAGTAGGCACCGGTCGCCGCGCAGAGCGCGACCAGCAGCCAGCCGGACGCCGCCGGTCCGTGCACGCGAACCTCCCTGGGGTCGTCCCCGCCGCATGGGAGGACCCCTCCACGGTCGGTCAAGGCATGCCCGCGCTCGAAGGCGTGCACGCGAGCGCACGGAGGTACACGAGGAGCATTCGGGAGCGCCGCAGGTCACGCAGATGTTTTACGAGTAAAAGATCTGGTGGCGTCGTACGTCATGAACAGTGCGACCCCCGCCCCGGCTCCGAGGCAGAGCCGACGCCCGAGCCCCGACGGTTCCCACTCGTCAACGTGCTGGTCTCCGCGGCCGTCGCCCCGATCGCCGGCCTCGGACCGCTCGCCTCGTCCTGTGCTGTCTGTCCTCAACTTCGGCGCCGAGGTGCTGATCGGCCGCAACTACTGGCTCGGCAGCGTCTGCGTCACCCCGCTGGCCCTGCTCGTCACCGAGTTCCCCGGCTACCAGGCGACCGGCTCCCTGGTCACCGACCGTGTGGTGGACACGCTGGTCGGCTTCGGCACCGCCCTGGCCGTCACCGACCGGAGGGCGGGCAACCGCGTCGCGAACGCGCTCACCACGGTGGGTCTGGGGCGCGAACACGCGGCCCGGCTCCTGGCCGATCCGCAGGCCGGCCCCGCCGCCCCGGAGACCGTACGACGCGGCCTGGCCGCCGCCCTCGCCGACCTGCGGACCGCCGCCGACGCGGCCGCGGGCGAAGGGTGGCTTCGCACGCTGCCGCAGGAACATGTGGTGCTCGCCGAGCAGGCGGGACACCGTACGCTCGCGGCGACGGTACGACGCCAGGGCCTCGCGGCCGGCTCCGGCACGGACGCGAACCAGGGCACAGGCTCGGACGCATGTTCGGGCAAGAGACTGGATGCCGCCACGAAGGCGGGGCACCGGCACCGGCCACGACCTGGGCGACGACACGGAGGACGCGCGGCCGTGACGGCTACCGAACGACTTCCGGCCGACGGAGGACGCCCCGCCGAAGAGGTCCACGGGGCCGACGGGGGGCCTCCGAAGGGCGAGGGGCTCCCGGCGGCCGGTGCGGGAGTCCCCGCCGGTGAGGGCACACCGGCGGCCGGCCAGGACACCGTGGCCGAGGTGGTCCGGCAGTGGAGAGCCGTGCACCCCGGTCCCGACACCGGGCCCATGGAGGTCGTCGGCTGCATCAACCGCTGCGCGGCCCTGCTCCAGCAGACAGGGGACGCCCCGCTCGGCCGGGCCGGACTGACCCGCCCGGAATTCGACCTGCTCGGCGCGCTGCGCCGCACGGGGCGCGAACTCACCCCGGGCGAACTGGCGCGCGAGACCTTCTCCCCGGGCGCCGCCGTCACCAAGCGCCTCAAACAGCTCGGCGCGCACGGCCTGGTGGAGCGCCGCGGCGACCCCCGTGACCGCAGAGTGGCCCGAGCCAGCCTGACCGATGCCGGGCGGGAGACGATCGACGGGGTCGTGCCCGCGCAGCTCGCCTACGAGAGCGCCGTATCCTCCGGTCTGGACGGACCGGTGCTCGGCGGCTGGCCTCGCTGCTCGGGGAGCTGCTGAGCCGGCTGGAAGGACGCCTGGGCACCCCGTGGGCGTGAGGGAGCCCCGGCAAGGCGTCGGGAGTGACGCAAACCGTCTCAGATCCCCGGCCGGTACCGCAGCGGATGATCGGCCGGGATCTCCACGAGAACGATCGGTGTGCCGTCCGGATCGGCGATCCACATCTCGATCAGGCCCCACGGTTCCTTCACCGGCGGCCGGACGATCTCGACGCCCCGGTCCCTCAGCTCCTCGTGGGCAGCCGTCACGTTCGCGACCTGGAGCCACAGCCTCGTCGCCGGGTCCGCCGTGTCCGTAGGGGCGTCGGACCGGCCGGACAGCTCCAGGAAGCCGCCGCCGAGGAAGTAGACCGTGCCGCGCTCCGGGCCGGTGGCGAACTCGCGGTACACCGCGAGGCCCAGCTGCTCGCCGTAGAAGACGCGGGAGCGCTCGGGGTCGGTGGGACGGAGGAGGATCCGGCTGCCCAGTACATGCACCATGCGGCCGAGCGTAGCGGCCGGGATAACCTCGTCCGCGGAGAAACCCGAGCGACGAAGCGGAGAAGTGCCCCATGGAATCCGTCACCGAGAGCGCGCTCACCTTCCGTGACGCCACCGACGCCGACGTGGACGACCTCGTCGCGCTGATCGAGTCGGCGTACCGGGGCGACTCCAGCCGGGCCGGGTGGACCACCGAAGCCGATATCCTCCAGGGGCAGCGGACCGATGCGGAGGGCGTACGGGAGGTCGTCAAGTCGCCGGACAGCCGGTTGCTGACGGTGGAGCGCGAGGGCCGGATCGTCGCCTGCTGCCAGCTCGAGCACCGCGGTGAGCACGCCTACTTCGGGATGTTCGCGGTCAGCCCCGGGCTCCAGGGCGCCGGGCTCGGCAAGACGGTGCTCGCCCACGCCGAGCGGCAGGTCCGGGACACCTGGGGCGCGCGCGAGATGCACATGACCGTGATCACGGCGCGCGAGGACCTGATCGCCTGGTACGTACGGCGTGGTTACCGCCGTACGGGCAGGACGAGCACTTTCCCGTACGGCGACGAGCGGTTCGGCATTCCGCTCCGGGCCGACCTGCGGTTCGAGCTGCTGGTCAAGGAGCTGTCCTGACCGTCGGAGGAGCCGTCCCGGCCTCCGCCCCCGCCGCCCCGGGGCGGGGCGCACCGGCCGTCACGCGGTGAAGCGGCCGGTGCGCTTGATCTCCGGGTAGTCGGTGGTCGCGCCGTCGAGTCCGAGGGCCCGGACCAGTCTGAGGTGGTCCTGCGTGTTCACCACCCAGCCGATGATCCTCAGGTCGGCCTTGCGGGCCTGCTCGACGATCTCCAGGGTGAGGCGGCGGATGTTCAGGCAGACGGTCGACGCGCCGACGCCGACGGCCCGCTCCACGATGTCCGTGCCGTAGCGGCTCGCGACGAGCGCGGTGCGTACCCCGGTGACCAGGCGGGAGATCTCGGCGATCGCGTCGTCGTGGAACGAGGACACCTCGATCCGGCCCGCCAGATCCCTCCGGTTCATCACCTCGGCCAGGGCCCTGGCCGCCTGCACGTCCTTGATCTCGGCCTGCAGCGGCGCGTGGACGGCGTCCAGCACCTCATCGAGGACGGGGACGTGCTCGCCGCGCCCGGCGTCCAGGGCACGCAGTTCGGCGACGGTCCGGTCGGCGATCGGTCCCGTGCCGTCCGTCGTGCGGTCCAGGTGTGTGTCGTGCATGACGACGAGCGCGCCGTCCTTGCTCAGATGCAGATCGAGTTCGATCACGTCGAGGCCGGCCTCCTGAGCGGCGACGAAGGACCGGAGGGTGTTCTCGGGCTCGACACCCATGACTCCGCGGTGACCGATGGTGAGGAAGTTCAAGATGCGACTCGCTTCCGTCGACGGAGACGCGGGGCCGCGTCCCTGCGGCCCTCCTGGACCGTATCGCCTGTGCCCGCCTCGTCCAGATGCTGAACATCGAAGCCGAGGAGTGTCACCCAACCGCGTGATGGGCAGGAAAAAGTGCGGTGACGACTAGGGTGGAGCAGGATAATTTACGGAGATGCCCCTTGCTGGGAGAAGCCTCGCATGTATACGGTCGCCACACGAAGTTTCTTCGCTGGAGGATGGAATATGACGGAAATTCTTGCGCAGGTGGGTGCGGAGAGGTGCGTTCCTTCGGAGGTCAGGGTGGTTGAGCACTCTGCGTGGCCCATGCTCAAGGATGCCGTGGAGCGGATCAGGCCCTGGCAGGCGAAGGACGGGTCGATCGACCTCGACGCCGAGGGCGCCCCGGCCCGTGCCGAGGCCGAGACGGAGGTGCGCCGGGTGGTCGACGCCCTGGGCGAGCTGTCCCCGCTCCTCCCGCACGACCGCGCCTACCACGAGGCCCTGGCGGGGGACCTGACCCGATGGGCCGAAGGCGGCTTCGAAGTGCCCGACTTCCTGGACTCGCTGCTGGTCTTCCACCCGGCCGCGCACCGTGAGGACGGTCTCCAGCACCTGGTCGTCTTCCCGATGTACACGCAGAACGGCAACCCCGACCGCAACCTCGAGGCGGTCGTGCTGCGCATGGTGTGGCCGGACTGGCTGGCCGAGCTGGAACGCACCCGCTACGACAACCCGCTGTTCTGCGGCATCTCGTTCGAGGACTTCACCGCTGGCTACGACACCAACTCCGCGGTGCTCTTCCCCGAGACCATCGCCGTGCGCGAGGCACCCGAGCGGTTCACCTGGGGCGGCATCTTCTGCGACCGCGAGGCCGCCCGCTTCCGTCGGGTGTCCGCTGCCGCCGTCGACCTCCTGGGCCTCGAGCTGCCCGAGGACGTCGCTGCGCTGGTGCACGACCAGAAGCGCTGTGAAGAGGCGTTCGTCCTGTGGGACATGGTGCACGACCGCACCCACAGCCACGGCGACCTGCCCTTCGACCCGTTCATGATCAAGCAGCGCCAGCCGTTCTGGATGTACGGGCTGGAGGAGCTGCGCTGCGACCTCACCGCCTTCAGGGAGGCCGTCAAGCTTGCCGGCGACGACGTCCCGCAGGCGCGCGACGTACAGGTCGCGGTGCTGTTCGACCGCATGTTCCGCTTCCCTGTCACCGGCGAACGGGTCCGCAACTACGACGGCCTCGGCGGCCAGTTGCTCTTCGCCTACCTGCACAAGCACGACGTCGTCCGCTGGACCGACAACAATCTCACCATCGACTGGGACCGCGCCCCGCAGGTCACCAACCAGCTGTGCGCCGAGATCGAGACGCTGTACCGCGACGGCATCGACCGTCCCAAGCTCGTCCACTGGTTCGCCGGGTACGAGCTGGTCTCCCGCTATCTCGCCCCGCACCCGGGATCCAAGTGGTCCAAGGGCCCCGACGCCCTGGACCTGACGCAGCCGCCGCGGAAACTCGTCGATGACGTGCTTCCGGACGAGTTTCCGCTGAGCATGTTCTATGAGGCACTGTCCAAGAAGCTGAAGAACGTGATCGCCTCGACCCGGGGTATCACGGCGGACAGCGCCGAGCGGATCGCCGCGTGAGTGATCTCGTTCACACCACTGTGCAGGAGGCGATGACCATGGGGAACGGGGCACTCGACGGTGCGGTGATCGCGGTGGCCGGCGCGGGGGGCCCCGCGGGGCGGGCGGCGCTGCTCAGGCTGGCCGAGGCGGGGGCGGTCGTCGTCGGCTCGGACAACGACCCGGAGCGGCTGGCGGAGGCCGTGGACGCGGCGCGCTACGCGCACGGGGGCGCCACTGTCACCGGTGACACGGTCGACCTGCTCGACCTGGACTCCACCCGCGAGTGGGCCGCGCGTACCGAGAGGGAGTTCGGCCGCGTCGACGGCCTGGTCCATCTCGTCGGCGGCTGGCGCGGCAGCGAGACCTTCACCAAGACCAGCGTGGACGACTGGGACCTGCTGGAACTGCTCCTGGTGCGCACCGTGCTGCACACCTCCCTCGCCTTCCACGAGGGACTGCAGCGCAGCGACCGCGGCCGGTACGTCCTGATCAGTGCGGCCGGTGCCAGCAGGCCCACCGCGGGCAACGCCGCCTATGCCGCGGCCAAGGCCGCCGCCGAGGCATGGGCGCTGGCCATGGGCGACTACTTCCGCAAGGCGGGGGGCGAGCAGGGGCCGACATCGGCGGCTGTGATCCTGGTGGTGAAGGCGTTGGTGCACGACGCGATGCGCGCCGACCGCCCCAACGCGAAGTTCGCGGGTTTCACGGATGTCAGGGATCTCGCCGAGGCGATCGCCGGCGTCTGGGACAAGCCCGCCGCGGAGTTGAACGGAAACCGTCTGTGGCTGACCGAGAAGCCGTGAACCCACCCCGGACCGACGCGCGCCGCCATCACGACCCGGACGTCCGCGGTTTCGCCAGCGACAACTACGCCGGGGTCCACCCGGAAGTGCTCGCCGCCCTGGCCCTGGCCAACGGCGGGCACCAGGTCGCGTACGGCGAGGACGCGTACACGGAGAACCTCCAGCAGGTGGTCCGCAGCCATTTCGGCCCCACCGCCGAGGCCTTCCCGGTCTTCAACGGCACCGGTGCCAACGTCGTCGCGCTCCAGGCGGTCACCGACCGCTGGGGCGCCGTGATCTGTGCCGAGAGTGCGCACATCAACGTCGACGAGGGAGGGGCGCCGGAGCGTGTCGGCGGGATCAAGCTGCTCACCGTGCCCACCCCCGACGGCAAGCTCACCCCCGAGCTGATCGACCGGCAGGCGTACGGCTGGGAGGACGAGCACCGTGCGATGCCGCAGGTGGTGTCCATCGCCCAGGCCACCGAGCTGGGCACGGTGTACACGCCGGACGAGATGCGTGCCCTCTGCGAGCACGCGCACGCCCTCGGCATGAAGGTACACGTCGACGGCTCCCGGCTGGCCAACGCCGCCGCCACCCTGGACGTGCCGATGCGCACCTTCACCAACGCGGCCGGCGTCGACCTCCTCTCCCTGGGCGGCACCAAGAACGGCGCCCTGTCCGGCGAGGCGGTCGTGGTGCTCAACCAGGACGCCGTCAGCCACATGAGGCATCTGCGCAAGCTGTCCATGCAGCTCGCGTCCAAGATGCGCTTCGTCTCGGTGCAACTGGAAGCCCTGCTCGCGCGGGATCTGTGGCTGCGCAACGCCCGGCACGCCAACGAGATGGCCCAGCGCCTCGCCGAGGGCGTGCGCGCCGTGCACGGCGTGGAGATCCTCCACCCGGTCCAGGCCAACGCGGTCTTCGCCCGTCTGCCGCACGCCGTGACCGAGCGCCTGCAGAAGCGCTTCCGCTTCTATTTCTGGGACGAGACCGCGGGCGATGTCCGCTGGATGTGCGCCTTCGACACGACCGAGGACGACGTGGACACGTTCGTGGCGGCCCTCAAGGAGGAGATGGCCGGCTAGCTCCGTCCTCCGCGGGTCACTCTTTTGCACAGCCTCCGGGCTGGATCACGGTCCTGGAGCGATCGTGCTTCGGCGGGTTCTGCACCGCGGACCGCTGCGCTGATCGGTGGCTGACCAGCTGTGATCAGTTGATCTTCCCGAATGGGTGACCTGCGGAGGACGGGGCTAGCCGCCCTCATCTGTTCGTACAAGTATGCGCTCGATCGAAAGTGCAGTGACTCTCGATCGAGGGCATCCCGGCCGCGCTGTGCCACCAGAACCTCGGAGGGCTGAACGGGCCTGGTCGCCGTACGGTTCCACGGTGTCTGGCACCGGCAGGACCCACGGGGCGGCGAACCGGGAGCCGGCGTCCGGTTCTCCCTGGCCGGCGAGCGGCTCGCCCTCACGCCCGATCCTGTGGCCGGTGAGACGGACCCCCCGCTCCTGTATGCCGTACCGCGTCCCGTCGTACTGAAGGCGCTCCAGGCCGCCGTGGGCCGCCCACACCTGTGGCGGGCGCTCCCCACCGCACTGCCGGACCACGCCGGATCATGACGCCCCCGCGACGACCGGGCTCAGCGCGCCTCGGCCGCGCGGACCTGCTCCGGGGTCGGTGCCGTGCCGCCGAGGTGGGCCGGCATCCACCAGGTGTCGTCCGGACCCTTGGGCCGCACCGGGTAGGCGCGCTGCGCGGCCTCCAGCAGTTCCTGGACCCGCTCCCGCAACTGCCGGGTGATCGCGCCCGCGTACTTCTCCTTGGACGCCTCGACCGCCTCGCCGACGCGCATGGTGACCGGGGTGTGACTGCGCCTGAAGTTGCGGGGGTGCCCCTTGGTCCACAGTCGCTGAGTGCCCCACACCGCCATCGGGATCAGGGGCACGCCCGCCTCCTGTGCCATGCGCGCGGCACCCGACTTGAAGCTCTTCAGCGTGAAGGACTGGGAGATCGTCGCCTCCGGGAAGACGCCCACGATCTCGCCGGAGCGCAGCGAGTCGAGCGCGTGCGCGTATGCCGCGTCCCCCTGCTTGCGGTCCACGGGGATGTGCTTCATCCCGCGCATCAGCGGACCCGAGACCTTGTGCCGGAAGACGGCGTCCTTCGCCATGAAGCGCACGAGCCGCTTCTGCGGCAGTGCCGCGAGGCCGTTGAAGACGAAGTCCAGGTAGCTGATGTGGTTGCTCACCAGCACGGCGCCGCCCGTACACGGGATGTTCTCCGAACCCCGGCAGTCGATCTTGAGGTCCCACGCCTTGAACAGAGTCTGGGCGAAACCGATCACGGGACGGTAGACGAGCTCTGCCATGGGTGCGGTGGAACCCTTTCTGCTCTGCCTGGGAAGGAGGATTCCCAGCCGAAGTTACGCAGCCGTAGGTTTACGGCTTGTCGCTGATGGTGCCCCAAGAACGACCGGTGAACCAGCCCTGGCGCCTGCCTGTGGCGAGATTCTTGTCACGTCCACCCCTATGATCCACCTCGGGCTTTTGCGTCGCCGTTACCCCGCGTACCGTCGTCTGCCGCAGGAGCAGGGGGCATCTGGTGTTCCGGGCGGTAAGCCGGACACGGCGTCGGGGAGGGCCGCCGCGAAGCGGGGTCCTCTCGTGCCGATGGCCATGGATCAGGCACTCGCACGGGAAATCCGCATGGGGAACCCGCGCGGAAGCGGGAATCTTCGCGGTCCCGTGCATGCTTGCGACGGAGGATGACCGGACCGATGCTGCGTGCCGGCGCTCGCGGCGGCGAGTGTCCTCGGAGTGCTGCTGCGGCGGCGGAGCGGGAGAGTGCGGGTGCGCGGGCGGGGCGACGGCAAGCGGCTGCGGGCGGCGGAAATCGGCGCGGACCTCGGTGAACGCGCCACCCTCGTCCAGTTCTCCAGCGCGTTCTGCGCACCCTGCCGGGCGACCCGCAGGGTGCTCGGTGAGGTGGCCGGACTGGTTCCCGGCGTGACCCATGTGGAGATCGACGCCGAGGCGCACCTGGACCTCGTGCGCCGGCTGGAGATCCTCAAGACCCCCACCGTGCTCGTCCTCGACGCCGACGGCACCGTCGTCCGGCGTGCCACCGGCCAGCCGCGCAAGGCCGATGTGATCGCCGCGCTCGGCGAGGCCGTGTGACGGCCGGCGAGCTTCGCCACCAGGGATGTTCCGGTGCTCTTCGGTGCCGATTCCGGGACGCAGCCTGCTGCGGGCAGGTCGAGTTCCGGTTACGCTGCGTTGCGAAGGTCACAGTTCAAAGCGCTTGCTCAGCGGGAATGGACCGGATGTACTGGCGAGTAATATTTCGCTCGGAAACGTGGATCGCCCCGATCGGGAACGGCCGTTTGAGGCGCCTATGCTGCCTGAAGGCAGGCAGCCAGAAATGACGATTGCAGTAGGAGAGCCGGCGTGAGCTTGAGGATCGTTGTCACAGTGAAGTACGTGCCCGACGCCACTGGCGACCGGCACTTCGCCGATGACCTGACCGTCGACCGCGACGATGTGGACGGTCTGCTCTCCGAGCTGGACGAGTACGCGGTCGAGCAGGCGCTGCAGATCTCGGAGAACTCCGACGACGACGTGGAGATCACCATCCTGACGGTGGGCCCGGAGGACGCCAAGGACGCGCTGCGCAAGGCGCTGTCCATGGGCGCGGACAAGGCGATCCACGTCGAGGACGACGCTCTGCACGGCACCGACGCCATCGGCACCTCCCTGGTCCTGGCCAAGGCAATCGAGAAGGCCGGCTACGACCTGGTGATCTCCGGCATGGCCTCCACCGACGGCGTCATGGGTGTCGTGCCGGCGCTGCTCGCGGAGCGCCTGGACGTACCGCAGGTGACGCTGCTGTCGGAGGTGTCGGTCGAGGACGGCAAGGTGTCGGGCCGCCGTGACGGCGACGCCGCGTCCGAGCAGCTCGAGGCGTCGCTGCCGGCGGTCGTGTCGGTCACCGACCAGTCGGGCGAGGCGCGTTACCCGTCCTTCAAGGGCATCATGGCGGCGAAGAAGAAGCCGGTTCAGTCCTGGGACCTGTCCGACCTCGACCTCGACGAGGACGAGGTGGGCCTGGAGAACGCCTACACCGTGGTCGACTCCGCGACCGAGCGTCCGGCCCGCACCGCGGGCACGATCGTCAAGGACGAGGGCGAGGGCGGCAAGCAGCTCGCCGAGTTCCTCGCGAGCCAGAAGTTCATCTGAGTCAAGAGGCTCGACTCGCTTTCCGCCCCTCACACTTCGCAAGCAGGAGAGAAGAAGTCCCATGGCTGAAGTTCTCGTCTACGTCGACCACGTGGACGGCGCCGTCCGCAAGCCGACCCTGGAGCTGCTGACGCTGGCACGCCGCATCGGCGAGCCGGTCGCCGTCGCGCTGGGCAACGGCGCCGCCGACACCGCCGCCACGCTGGCCGAGCACGGCGCGGTGAAGGTCCTCACGCACGAGGCCGCCGAGTACGCCGACTACCTCGTCGTGCCGAAGGTGGACGCCCTCCGGGCCGCCCACGAGGCCGTCTCCCCGGCGGCCGTCCTGGTCCCCTCCTCCGCCGAGGGCAAGGAGATCGCCGCCCGCCTGGCGCTGCGTCTGGGCTCCGGCATCATCACCGACGCCGTCGACCTGGAGGCCGGCGACGAGGGCCCGGTGGCCACGCAGTCGGTGTTCGCCGCCGCCTACACCACCAAGTCCCGTGTCTCCAAGGGCACTCCGGTCATCACGGTCAAGCCGAACTCGGCTGCCGTGGAGGCCGCTCCGGCCGCAGGCGGCGTCGAGACGCTGTCCGTGTCGTTCTCCGAGCAGGCAACCGGCACCAAGGTCACCGGCCGCACCCCGCGCAAGTCGACCGGCCGCCCCGAGCTGACCGAGGCCGCGATCGTGGTCTCCGGTGGCCGCGGTGTCAACGGCGCGGAGAACTTCGCGGTCATCGAGGCGCTCGCCGACTCCCTCGGCGCGGCCGTCGGCGCCTCGCGTGCCGCGGTCGACGCCGGGTGGTACCCGCACACCAACCAGGTGGGCCAGACCGGCAAGAGCGTCTCGCCGCAGCTGTACGTCGCCTCCGGCATCTCCGGCGCGATCCAGCACCGTGCGGGCATGCAGACCTCGAAGACGATCGTGGCGGTCAACAAGGACGCCGAGGCCCCGATCTTCGACCTCGTCGACTACGGCGTCGTCGGCGACCTCTTCGACGTCGTCCCGCAGCTCACCGAGGAGATCAAGACCCGCAAGGGCTGAGCCCCTCCGGGCCGTACGAGGCCCCCGCGACCGCCTCCGGCGCGGTCGTGGGGGCCTCGCCCCGTTCCCGGCACCCCGGCTCAGTCCGTCCGTCCCGGGGTGAGCGACGCCTGTACCGGCAGATGGTCGCTCGGGAACCGCCCGGCCGGCGCGAAGGTGTTGACCGACGCCCGGTGCACCGTGGCGCCGGGCGTGGTCAGGATCCAGTCGATACGGGCACCGCCCGGCACCAGCGGCCTGTACCCGTGGAACGTCCCGTACGCCTCGCCCCGCTCGGCCGCCGTGTCCCAGGTGTCGACGAGACCGGCGCCCAGCATCGTGTCGTACACCGGGTTCCCGTGGGCGGCGACGTTGAAGTCCCCCGTCACGATCACGGGCAGGGAGCGGGCCGGCCCGGCGACGCGCTCGGCGAGCAATGCGGCGGCCCGCTCGCGTGCGTACTGGCTCGCGTTGTCCAGGTGGGTGTTGAACACGTAGAACTCCCGGTCGCCGGCGCGCAGGTCGAGGAAGCGGACCCAGGTGACCATGCGGACATGGGCGTTGCCCCAGGTGTTCGAGGCGATCAGATACGGCGTGTCGGAAAGCCAGAAGTGGTCGTACTCCAGGGGGGCGAGCCGGCGGGTGTCGTAGAGGATCCCCATGAACTCGTCGCGGCTGCCGCCCGCCCGCCCGGCCGGTGCCGATCCAGTCGTAGGACGGGCCCAGGTCGGCCTCGATGTCGCGCAGCTGCTGGTGGAGGCCCTCCTGGGTACCGATGACGTGCGGCTGTTCGCGGCGCAGCAGTTGGCGTGTCACGGGTCTCCGGGCGGTCCAGCTGTGGGGCTCCGCCGTACTGGCGAAGCGCAGGTTGAACGACATGACGTCCAGCGGCCCGCCCCGGCGTTCCTGACGTTCCCGGGCCGAGGCGGGCTCGGCGGGCAGTGCTGTACGGGAGAGCGGAAGGGCGACGGAGGCGGCGAGCGCGGTCTTCATTCCCAGGCGGCGCGTGACTCGGCTGTGGTTCGGCACAGGAACTCCTTCGCTGGTGCTGCGCGGTGGTGTCCGGGTGAGTCGGGCGTGCGTCGGTGCGCGGGGCGGTGCCGGGCGGTGCGTGATTCCGTGTCAGACGGTGCCAGATAGGCGTGAACATGCCGAGATGGCGGAGTGGATCGGGGCGCAAGAGGGAGGCAAGACGGTGTTGACCTGCGCGAAGGCCGCCCGATAACTTCATTCAACGGATTGATGATTTCGCATTGCGGAAAGGGCGGGACGGGTGTGCCACGAGGCACCAAGGATCTGGAGGGCACGGAATGAGCCAGGGCCGGCAGGAGCGGGTGGCGACGAGTATCGCGGGCACCGTCGGCGCGGAGATCAGCACCTCCCTGGCGCCGGTCGACGCCGAGCTGGAGCGCCGCTACCCCGGAGACCCCGGCACCCGCCAGCCCGTCCACACCGTCTACGTTCCCGGTGACGCCTTCACCGCCGGCACTCTCCGCTCCTGGGGCGACCAGGCCCTG
The DNA here is from genome assembly GCF_024701375.2 of Streptomyces sp. KMM 9044. NCBI lineage: Bacteria > Bacillati > Actinomycetota > Actinomycetes > Kitasatosporales > Streptomycetaceae > Streptomyces > Streptomyces sp. KMM 9044. The sequence continues at coordinate 6,904,079 of NZ_CP113910.1, forward strand.
GCCGCCCTGGACGAACACGCTCCGGACGCCGTCTCGTTCGCCGCCGCCGTCGGGATGGCCCCCGCAGTGGCCGAGGACGTGTACGGGCGCGTCCGTGCCAAGCTGGAGCGCGAACCCGTGGAGGACCTGCGCGTCGACTTCGAGGACGGTTACGGCAACCGTCCCGACGCCGAGGAGGACGAGACCGCCGCCCGCGCCGCGCGGCTGATCGCCGAGGCGTACCGGGAGGGCACGGCGGCCCCGTACACGGGCATCCGGATGAAGTGCATGGAGGCCGCGGTGCGCGACCGGGGCATCCGCACCCTCGACATCTTCCTCACCGGCCTGGCCGAGGCCGGCCCGTTGCCCGACGGGCTGGTGCTGACGCTTCCCAAGGTCACGTACACCGAGCAGGTCACCGCCATGGTGCGGCTCCTCGACGCCTTCGAGGAGGCGCGTGGGCTGGAACCGGGCCGGATCGGCTTCGAGATCCAGATCGAGACCAGCCAGGCCGTCCTCGCCGCCGACGGCACCGCCACCGTCGCCCGGATGATCCAGGCCGCCGAGGGCCGGGCCACAGGGCTGCACTACGGCACCTTCGACTACAGCGCCTGCCTCGGGGTCTCCGCCGCCCACCAGGCCAGTGACCACCCGGCAGCCGATCACGCCAAGGCCGTCATGCAGGTCGCCGCCGCGGGCACCGGCGTACGTGTGTCGGACGGTTCCACCAACGTCCTGCCCGTCGGTCCGACCGCACAGGTCCACGCCGCATGGCGGCTGCACCACGGCCTCACCCGCCGGGCCCTGGCCCGCGCCTACTACCAGGGCTGGGACATGCATCCCGGGCATCTGCCCACGCGTTACGCGGCGGTCTTCGCCTTCTACCGCGAGAGCTTCGGCCGGGTCGCAGCCCGGCTCGCCCGGTACGCAGCCCGGACCTCGGGCGACGTCATGGACGAGCCGGCCACCGCCAAGGCGCTGGCCGGCCACCTGCTGCGCGGCTTGGACTGCGGTGCCCTGGACCACGCCGAAGTGGCACGGGCGACGGGCCTGACCCGCGCAGACCTGGAGGGCTTCGCGTCCCCGCGCCCGGGCGACCCGACGGGAGGGCCCGGATGAGGGGCGTCGGCGACGCAGTGCCGGTGCCGGGATTTCCCGACCGCCCAGCCGTGTGTACCGCTCCGCAGCCGACACCCTCACCGGTGGCTCCTCCTCGAACGTCCGGCCGCCCCGCGCGGTTCCCGGCGGACGAGGGTGCTCAGTCTGCCGGGGGCAGCTCGCCCGAGCCGCGCGTGATCAGCTTGGTCGGCAGCTCGATCCGCTCGGGGGAGAGCAGGGTGCCGTCCAGCTGACGGAAGAGGCGCTCGGCCGCGGTCCGGCCGAGGGCGGCGGAGTCCTGGGCGACGACGGTGAGCCCCGGCCGGAGCAGATCGGCGAGCTCGATGTCGTCGAAGCCGACGAGCGCGACCGGGCGGGACTGCTCGCTCAGGACCCGGATCACGGTGACCGTCACCCGGTTGTTGCCCGTGAAGACCGCCGTGACCGGCTCCGGGCGGGACAGCATCTCCTCGGTGGCCCGGCGCACCCGCCCGGGGGCGGTGACCCCCAGGGATATCCAGGCGTCCGCCACCGGTATGCCCGCGTCCTCCATGGCTGCGCGGTAGCCGCGCAGCCGCTCGGACGCGGTGTGGATGCCGGGCATGTCACCGATGAAACCGATCCTGCGGTGCCCGTGGGCGATCAGGTGGGCCACGCCGTCCCGGGCGCCGCCGTAGTTGTCCGACACGACGACGTCGGCGTCTATCCGGCCGGCCGGCCGGTCCACGAAGACCGTGGCGACGCCCGCCTTGAGCTCCGGCTCGAGATACCGGTGGTCGTCACCGGCCGGGATCACCACCAGTCCGTCCACCCGGCGGGCGCACAGCGCCAGCACCAGCTCCTGCTCGCGGTCGGCGTCCTCCGCGCTGGAACCGTTGATCAGCAGTGCGCCGTGCGCGCGGGCGACCTCCTCGACCGCCCTGCTCAGCGGACCGTAGAACGGGTCCGCGAGATCTTCCAGGACCAGACCCACACTGGCGGTACGGCCCTTGCGCAGCACCCGCGCGCTGTCGTTCCGGCGGAAACCGAGTGCCGCGATGGACTCCTGCACCCGGCGCTCCGTCTCCGGCGTGACCCCGGGTTCGCCGTTGACCACCCGTGAGACGGTCTTCAGGCCGACGCCGGCCCGGGCCGCCACGTCCTTCATGGTCGGGCGGCTGCCGTAACGGGACCCTGGGAGGCGGTGGGTGCGGCGGGGCGTCTCCGGCACGGTACGGTGTCCTGTCCTATAGACCACGCGCTGCGTGGAGCCACGGGGGTGTATGAGGATGTGGCGTCGAGCATAGAGCCTGGACAACGTTGTCAGGCTCAGGGACACTGTCCACCGCACGCCCCGGCCCGCGAGTGGTCGCGACATCGGGGTGCGGCTCGCCCCCGTGTCTCGGTTCATGGCCGCGCATGGGCTGCTTCAGCGCCTTTCTCATGGTTGACGGGGAGAACCGACACTGATGTACACCGACCTCGTGGCAGCGCTCGACATCGGCGGTACCAAAATCGCCGGCGCGCTGGTGGACGGACAGGGCCGGATACTGGTCCGCGCCCAGCGGCCGACGCCCGCCAAGGAGGACGGCGACACCGTGATGCGAGCGGTCGAAGTGGTGCTGGGCGAGCTCACCGCGTCCCCGCTGTGGGGGCACACGAGCGCCGTCGGCATCGGCAGCGCGGGCCCGGTGGACGCCTCCACCGGCACGGTGAGCCCGGTGAACGTGCCCGGCTGGCGTGACTACCCGCTGGTCGCCGGAGTCCGGGCCGCCACCGGTGGCCTGCCCGTGGAACTGATCGGCGACGGCGTGGCGATCACGGCCGCCGAACACTGGCAGGGCGCCGCCCGCGGTCACGACAACGCGCTGTGTATGGTCGTCTCGACCGGGGTCGGCGGCGGACTCGTGCTGGGCGGCAGGCTGCACCCCGGGCCGACCGGCAACGCGGGGCACATCGGCCACATCAGCGTGGATCTCGACGGCGATCCGTGCCCGTGCGGCTCGCGCGGCTGCGTGGAGCGCATCGCGAGCGGGCCCAACATCGCCCGCCGGGCCCTGGCGGACGGCTGGCTCCCCGGACCGGAGGGCGACACCTCCGCCGCCGCGGTGGCCGCCGCGGCCCGTGCCGGGGACCCGGTGGCCGTGGCGTCGTTCGCGCGGGCCGCGCGGGCGCTGGCCGCCGGAATCGCGGCCACCGCGACGCTGGCCGAGATCGACATCGCCGTGGTCGGCGGGGGAGTGGGCAAGGCGGGAGAGGTCCTCTTCACCCCCCTGCGCCAGGCCCTGACCGAGTACGCGACGCTGTCGTTCGTCCAGCGTCTCGTGGTGGCGCCGGCGCGGATGGGCACCGACGCCGGGCTGGTGGGCGCCGCGGCGGCGGCCCTGACCCGGCGGACGGCCCCGGCGGCAGGCGTCTGATCCGGGCCGGGACACGGATGCCCGCAGGAACGTTCACGCTGTGCCGTACGAGTTCGTACCGCCGTGGGCGTCCGTACGTTCCTGTGCGTCCGTGCGTGACCCCGGGCGGCTTCTGCCGTTGAACCCGACATGAAGAAGCGCAGCATGCTCGCCATCGCCTCCCTCGCCACCGGATTCGTCGTCGCGGCGGTCACCCCGTCGCACGCGCTCGGTGAGGGCCTCGACAGCCTCCCCGCCGGTGACGCACTCAGCACCCTCGACCACGCCGTCACCGACGACGCCGTCACCGACGACGCCCTCGCCGCCATGGCCGACGGCGACCGGGAGACCAAGGCCTGACGGACCACATCGCGAAACCGCCCACGGCGCCGGTCCCCCCCAAGGGGCACCGGCGCCGTCGGTGTGCGTACTCAACTGGGGCTGGTTTCCGTGGCAGGGTGGAACGGGCAAGCCGCAGGGGACCAACAGAAGAAGGGGAACCGTGATCGTCCGGATCAACGGTCGCGTCGACATAAGGCCAGGTCGGCGTCCTACCTGCTTCTATTCGCTCCGAAACCTAGTAGGGCTTTGTCAGGTCCTTTGGTGGGGTTCGGGTGTGGGGGCGGGTTGGCCGCATATCGAGCAGGCGCCGGTCCAGGTGGCCAGGATCTTCTGTAACTTGCGGAGGACCGTGTAGAGGGTCAGGCCGGCGCAAGGACTTTCGGGTCGAGCCTGAGCATGGTGCAGAAAGCCTGAGCGAGGGTGGCCAGGGTCATGTGCCGGTGCCAGCCGAGGTAGCTGCGGCCTTCGGAGTGGTCCAGCCCAAGGCCGTCCTTGAGCTCACGGTAGTCGTGCTCGAGGCGCCAGCGGATCTTGGCGATGCGGACCAGTTCACGCAGCGGGGTGTCGGCGGGCAGGGTGGACAGCCAGTAGTCGGTGGGCTCGGCGGCGCCGGGCCATTCGGCCGGCAGCCGGCACTCGGGCAGTGAGCCGTCGGCGGCGCGGGGGATGTCGCGGTTGGCCGGGCGTACGCGCAGGGCCACGAAGCGCGAGCGCATGCCGGCTCGCGGGTTGCGCGGGCCGGTCCTGGTGTCCTGTCGCCAGGTGACGGTGCGGGCGGCGCTCCGCCCGGCGGCCGGGACGGGGGCGCGCAGGGTGCTGTGCGGTATCGGGTATGCGGGCCGGGGCGGACGGCCCCGGCCGCTGCGGGGCGGTCGCTCGGGCCGCGCGTCGCCCGGGTGGGCGGTCGTGGTGCCCTTGACGGCGACCGCGTAGACCAGATCGCGCTCGGTCGGGCCCAGACGGAAACCGGTGGCGTCGCCGTATCCGGCATCAGCGACCACCGGGAGGTCGGGCAGTTCCCACTGGTCGCGGACTTCGTCGAGCATCTCAAGCGCCTGGCGCCACTTCTGCCTGTGGCGGACCTGGCCGGGGATGCCTGCGCGTCGGCGGCGTCGGCGGATCGCCTCGGCCAGGAGCCTGTCGTCCGCTGTGGCGGCATCGTCCCAGCTGTCCGGGATGAACAGCCGCCAGTTGACGGCGGTCGAGGCGTGGTCGCTGACCAGGCTGACACTCACGCCCGTCTGGCAGTTGCCGCGTTTGCCCAAGGCACCGCAATACATCCGGGCCACCCCGGGAGAGTCGTAGCCGTCCTTGGGGAAGCCGGTGTCGTCGATCGCATACGCCTCCGGGGCGATATGCGCCGCCGCCCACCGGGCCACCCGCCGCCGCACCTCGACGTAGTCCCAGGTGGAGGAGGATATGAACTGCTGCAGCTGCTGGTGGTCCACGCCCAGGCGCTCGGCCGTCGGCTGCATCGGCTTGCGTTTGCCGTCCAGCATCAGCCCGCGCATACAACTCGCCCTTGGCCCGCTGATCCCGCCGCGCGAGCGAGCCGAGCATCTCGGCCGCGAACGCCTCCAGGCACGGACGGACCTCGTCTATCTCCTCAGGTGTCACACCTGGCACAAGATCACAGGCTACACACAGAACGGCAGTTGGGGTACCTAACAAAGCCCTACTAGGGCCGCAGCCGGCTTTCGCTGTCTGGCCTGTGGGTTTGGCTGGGCGGCTGGAGTGCAGCGGGCCGGGGCTGCGACGGCGAGGGGGACGTCCACGAAACCGTCGACGACGCCCAATCGGAACAGGGCAAGCACCGGAACCGGGAGCACGGCGGCTTGAGGCCTCGCGCCGGCGACTCCATCGAGAAGGCCGAACTCCGTCGGGAGCCAATCACCGAGGAGCAGGCAACCGGGTACTCCTTCTCATCGTCATCGCCTACGCGACTTGGAGGTTACGACCAACTCGAGCTGAACCCAGGCAGCCGCGAAGCCTCTCGTGGGGAGCCGGGAGCCGGGAGCTTGTGAGTGAAGCACCGACGTGGCGAGCCCGGGTCTCGCGCTGACCACTGCCCGGGCAGCGGCTGTTGCCTGAGCGGCGACGCTGGATCCCTTGAACCGCAGAAGGAGCAGTCGCAACTCCTTTACGCCAAGCAGACCCTTTCCGGCACGGACGGCCGCCTCGGCCGCCAGCCCTGGGGAGACGTACCGCACCTCGCATACCTCTCCAACAGCCGGGAAAACACCGAGGACTCAAGGGCGCCACGGTCTATCCGGCCAGCAGACGCCGGGGCGGGCCGTGACCAGCTCTCGACGCGAGGCCAGAGCCGGTCGTAGTGGTCGAACACAGACGTGATTGCACCCGGGGCAGCGGCCACGGCCACTCCGAGATCCGCCGGATCAAGGTCGCCACCGGTCAGCAACTTGCTCTTCCCCGGCGCCTGCCAGGCGGTCCAGATGAAGCGCCATCGCACCGACCGCAAGACCGGCAAGGTCGCCATCGCCACCGTCTATGCGGTTACCAGCCGGCATGAGCTGCCCGGTGTGGAGGGTACGTACAGCGAGGTGACGATCGCGATGGAAGAGTGGATCGTTGGGTATCTCCAGGGAGTCTGGGAGAAGGAGGTGGTGGGAGCCGGGCTGTGGACACCCTCATTTCCCATACCTCTTCCAGACGAACCGGCGAAATTCGCTCCGCCGCTGGTCAGCGGCCTTCCCACCCTGGAGTACTAGTGATTGTCGTCTGGATCAACGGTGCGTTCGGTGCGGGGAAGACCACGACCGCGCGGGAACTGATCGAACTGATCCCGAACAGCGCGCTCTTCGACCCCGAGGTCATCGGCGGGGCGCTCAGTCAACTGCTTCCGCCCAAACACCTCGCCGAGGTCGGCGACTTCCAGGACCTTCCCATCTGGCGCCGCCTGGTGATCGACACGGCGGCGGCGATGCTCGCCGATCTCGGCGGGACCCTGGTCGTCCCCATGACACTGCTGAGACAGGAGTACCGTGACGAGATCTTCGGCGGCCTCGCGGCCCGCCGGATTCCGGTCCGGCATGTCCTCCTCGCTCCGGCGGAAACGATCCTGCGTGAGCGAATAGCGGGCCGGGAGGTTCCGCCGGACCTCCCGGACGGCGAGATACGGATCCGGCAGTGGTCCTACGACCACATCGAGCGGTACAAAGCCGCTCTGGCCTCCTGGCTCACCGCCGACGCCTACCCCGTCGGCACCGGCTCGCTGAGCCCGTACGACACCGCCGTCCGGATCGCCGAGGCGGTCGGCAGCGGTGAGGTGCCCGCCTGCGACATCGTGCAGACGCCCGAGCCGACCGCCGAGACCGTCGCCGCCGGTGTCCTCCTCTTCGACGAGCGCGACAGAGTGCTGCTCGTCGACCCGACGTACAAGCCGGGCTGGGAGTTCCCCGGCGGAGTCGTCGAACCCGGTGAGGCACCCGCGCGCGCGGGTGTCCGCGAAGTCGCCGAGGAGACCGGCATCCGACTCGACGACGTGCCGGCCCTGCTCGTCGTCGACTGGGAACCGCCCGCACCACCCGCCTACGGCGGCCTGCGTCTGCTCTTCGACGGCGGACGCCTCGCCGCCGCCGATGCCGCACGGCTGCTGCTGCCCGGCCCCGAACTACGCGACTGGCGTTTCGTCTCCGAGACGGAGGCCGCCGACATGCTGCCCCCGGTCCGCTACGAACGGTTCCGCCGCGCCCTGCGGGCACGGGAACGCGGGAAGGCGATGTATCTGGAAGCCGGGGTACCGGTCGGCTGACGTCCGGAACCCGACCGGACCTCGCACACTGTCCCGCAGCCGGGCCGCGCGGGTGAAATCACCCCGTGGGCCCGGCCGCGGACGCGTAGTTGCGCAGGAACAGCGCCTCCGTGACCGACAGCCGCTCCAGTTCGTCGGGCGAGACGCTTTCGTTCACCGCGTGGATCCGGGCCTCCGGCTCGCTCAGACCGATGAGCAGGATCTCCGCCTGCGGGTAGAGGGCCGCGAGGGTGTTGCACAGCGGGATGGAGCCGCCCTGCCCCGCACAGCTCATCTCCCGGCCCGGGTACGCGACCGCCATCGCGTCGGCCATGGCCCGGTAGGCCGGGCTGCTGGTGTCGGCGCGGAACGCCTGCCCCTGTCCGACGTGCTCGGTACTCACCCGCGCGCCCCACGGCGTGTGAGCCTCCAGGTGTGCCTGGAGCAGCTTGGTCGCCTCGACCGTGTCGACACCCGGTGGTACGCGCAGGCTGATCAGCGCGCGGGCGCTCGCCTGCACGGACGGGGTCGCGCCGACGACCGGCGGGCAGTCGATACCGAGGACGGTGACGGCCGGGCGGGCCCAGATACGGTCGGCGACCGTGCCGGAACCGATCAGCCCCACGCCGTCGAGGACCTTGGCGTCCCTGCGGAACTGCTCGTCGTCGTACTGCAGCCCCTCCCAGGTACTGTCGCCGGTCAGTCCGTCGACGGTGGTGCTGCCGTCCTCTGCGCGCAGCGAGTCCAGGACACGGACCAGGGCGGCCAGGGCGTCGGGTGCGGCGCCTCCGAACTGGCCCGAGTGCAGGTTGCCTTCGAGGGTGTCGACGCGCAGCCGTACGAGCGTCATGCCGCGCAGGGTGGCGGTCACCGTCGGCAGACCGGCGCGGAAGTTGCCGCTGTCGCCGATGACGACGGTGTCGGCTGCCAGCAGTTCGGGGTGCTGCTCGGCGTACCGTTCCAGGCCGCCGGTGCCCTGCTCCTCGGACCCCTCGGCGATTACCTTGACGTTGACGGGAATGCCGCCGTCGGCCCTGAGCGCGCGCAGCGCCAGCAGGTGCATGATCACACCGCCCTTGCAGTCGGCGGCCCCACGCCCGTACCAGCGGCCGTTCCGCTCGGTCAGCTCGAACGGCGGTGTGTCCCAGCCTGCCTCGTCCAGCGGCGGCTGCACGTCGTAGTGGGCGTACAGGAGCACCGTCCTGGCACCCTCGGGGCCGGGGAGGTAGCCGTACACCGACTGCGTGCCGTCCGGGGTGTCGAGGAGGGCCACGTCCTGGAACCCCTCGGCCGTGAGCGCGTCGGCCACCCAGCGTGCGGCGCCCTCGCTCTCGCTGCGCGGGAACTGGTCGAAGTCCGCCACCGACCGGAAGGCCACCAGTTCGGCGAGCTCCTCCTTCGCCCTGGGCATCAGTGAGGCGACGGTCACGGCGACCGGATTCGACGGCATGGGCACGCTCCTTGTGGGTGCGACGTTGTACGGGTGCGTACTTCGTGGGCGAGTCGATCGTGGAGCACGGGTGAGGTCCGGTGTACGGGGCACCCATGCCGCACGATCCTCCCACAGCGGCCTCGAGTGATCGTCGCCGTAGTATGCGGTGGACAGATGGGGGCACCCCCTAGCTTGATTGAAGCCGGGAGCTGGGGGGAGGCAGGCGGCTGGATCGGGAGCAGTAGACCATCGTGAGCAGCGAGAACTCTTCGGCGGACGACGCGCGGCAGGTATGGGACGTCGTGGTGGTGGGCGCGGGACCCGCGGGGGCCTCGGCCGCCTACGCGGCAGCGGTCGCGGGACGGCGCGTGCTGTTGCTGGAGAAGGCGGAACTGCCGCGTTACAAAACGTGCGGTGGCGGCATCATCGGCCCCTCGCGCGACTGTCTGCCGCCCGGCTTCGAGCTGCCGCTGAAGGACCGGGTGCATACGGTGACGTTCTCGAACAACGGCCGCTTCACCCGTACCCGCCGGTCCCGGCAGATGCTGTTCGGGCTGATCAACCGGCCCGAGTTCGACCACCAGCTCGTGGAACACGCGCAGAAGGCCGGCGCCGAGGTGCGCACCGGCGCCGCCGTGCAGCGGGTCGAGCAGCACGGTTCGGCCGTACCGGACCGCCGCACGGTCGCGCTTGTCCTGCAGGACGGCGGGACCGTGCTCGCACGGGCCGTGGTCGGCGCGGACGGCAGCGCCGGCCGCATAGGAGCACACGTCGGGGTCAAGGTGGACCAGGTAGACCTGGGTCTGGAGGCGGAGATCCCGGTGCCGGACACCGTCGCCGAGGACTGGAAGGGGCGGGTGCTCATCGACTGGGGCCCGATGCCCGGAAGTTACGGCTGGGTTTTCCCCAAGGGCGACACACTCACCGTCGGCGTGATCTCCCGGCGTGGTGAAGGCGCCGCGACCAAGCGGTACTTGGAGGACTTCATCGGGCGACTCGGTCTCGCCGGCTTCGAACCGAGCATCTCCTCAGGCCACCTGACCCGGTGCCGGGCGGACGACTCGCCGCTGTCGCGAGGACGGGTGCTTGTGTGTGGGGACGCAGCCGGGCTGCTGGAACCGTGGACCCGTGAGGGCATCTCGTTCGCGCTGCGTTCGGGCCGGCTGGCGGGGGAGTGGGCGGTGCGCATCGCCGGGGCGCACGACGCCGTGGACACCCGTCGGCAGGCGCTGAACTACGCCTTCGCGGTCAAGGCGGGACTCGGTACCGAAATGAGCGTGGGCAAGCGGATGCTGGCCGCGTTCGAGCGGCGCCCGGGGGTGGTCCACGCCGTCCTCACCGGCTTCCGGCCGGCCTGGAACGCCTTCCGGGACATCACCCGCGGGTCGACGACCCTCGGCGAGCTGGTCCGCACCCATCCGCTGGCCCACCGCGCCATGACCGCGCTGGACCGGCGTCCCGCGGGCGGCGGCTCCGGTGCCGGGGACAGGCCCGGAGGCGGGTCCGAGGCCGGGGACACAACAGTGGCCGGTGGAGCGTCCGAGGCCGGGGGCCCGTCCGCCAGTTCGTGACCGTGGTCCGGAAGACCGGGTGGTCGGGGGCGATGCCGAGCAGTTCCTCGTCGGAGGAGCCGGGGCCCACTCCGTCGAATCCGTCCGGGCACCGGTTGCGTAGGGGACCGGTGTCCTGACGGTGGCGGTGGCCTGCTTCAGTGCGGTCGTCACCAGCCACCACCCTGCGGCGCGGGCGGCGATGGGAACACTCAGGGCAGGGCATCTGCAGCTCGCCCATCCGCTGCACCGGTGGCCGTCGTGGCGGTGGCGGAACCGGCCGGGGAGCCGCGGAACCGGCCGTCGCCGGTGGCGCTGCTCGGTATCGGCCCGGCCAATGAGGAGAGTGCCCGCCGCAGGCCGGCAGCCCGCTCACCGTCAAAACCCACGTCGGCCGCGCCATGGCCAAACCGGCGCCCGTGCCCGACTGGTCGTTCCGGCCTATGAGCCGGGCCTGGCCCGACCGGGCCGGCCCGGCTGCCCCGGCGCCCGGCACCGCATCAGCACACTGAGCGCCCGAACGAGGAAGAAGACCGGCGCAAGCACCGCCCCGGCACCGAGCAGCAGTCCTTCGACGGCATCGGGGAGGGTGAAGAGCAGCGCCGGACCCGCCGCGGCGCCGAAGACGACCGCAGCGGCGAACGCCGCGCTGCACAGCGCGTAGCCGATCTCGACGGTGATCGCATCCCGTTCGGCCTGATTCCGCCGCACCCGTGACTCCCCGCTCACGTAACCTGCTTGACCTTCCTGAAGTCAAGCAGTCCTGGGTCCGGGCGGACAAGGAGCCCCAAGCGCGTACGTGGCGTGGGCGGCGTGCCTGCTACGGTGCGGCCATGGCGGCGAAGCAGGTCGAACAGGCGCTCGTGCGGCAGTGGCGGGACATCCTGGCCCTGCATGCGCGCACGCAGTGCGAACTCGACCGTGCACTGCACGAACACGGCCTGTGCGGAAGTGACTTCGAAGTCCTCGACATCCTCGCGGGCGCGCTGCACGGCTGTTCCTACCGCGTCCAGGAGATCGCCGAGCAGGTCCACCTGAGCCAGAGTGCGCTGTCCCGACTGATCGCCCGCCTGGAGCGGGAAGGACTTGCCGAACGGGGCCTGTGCGCGGAGGACCGGAGGGGCGTGCGGGTCTCGCTGACGGAGAAGGGGCGCGCGCTGCACTACGAGGTACTGCCGGTGCAGCGCGCGGTGCTGACCCGGATGCTCACGCGCGACTGACCCGGGGCTCCCGGGGAGGGGAAGCCATGACCACGGCGGACGTGTCCTGCCAGAGCGTGGCGAGGGCAGGGTCGCCCGACACGGCCGGCATCGGCAGGCGGTTCCACAACGCGAGGTACAACTGCTCGGCCGGACCGGACAGTTCGCATTCGGCGTCCCCGGCCGTGTCCCGTGTGGTCACGGGCGGCTCCGGGGACAGCCCTACGGTCCACACCGCGTTGGCATCCGTCACCCGCACTCGCAGGACGCGCGGTATTGCGGTACGGACCCGGCTCATGGGACGGGCCTGGAAGCCGCGCAGCAGTTCGTCGATGCCGTCCACCGCGAAGTCCGTGGAGACCGGCGCCGGGGTGCCGCCGCGCGCCGCCTCCGCGTCGAACCGGTGCACCGCCGTCTCGTGCGCCTGACGGCGGGTCCAGAAGGCCAGGGCCGAGGCCGGTCCGGGCAGAAAGGTGAAGGACTCCACGTCGGGAGCCGCACCCGACAGGGTGTCGACCAGCCCGTAATGGACCTTCGCGGTACCCGGCCATGAGATCGGCGCCGTCCAGTTCGGGAGGGTCGCCCACCGGACGGGGCCTGACATGCCCGTCGGCGACATTGGGCGGCGGCCCACCGGTGCACCACGCCGGTGTGCCGGACCAGGTCGCCTACCCGCCATTCTGGGCGGGTCGGCACCTCGGCGTCCGGGCCGGCCTTCTCGGCGGCGTCGGCCAGCAGCCGGCCCTCTTCGTCCAGGATCCCTACGAACCAGGAGACGTCCACGGGGGGGAAGTGTGCCGTACGCGGCCGCGGCCGGTGGAGTGGATGTGCGTCGGGCCACTCCTTGGCCAGAGGTCAGGCTGGGTCCGCCTGCGGGTCGCGAACCCGATCACCGTGGCCACCGCCGCGAGTACCGCCACGCTGGTCAGAGCGGTGGGAAGGCTGAACCAGTCCGCCATGAACCCGATCGCCGGCGGGCCGAGGAGCATGCCGCCGTATCCCAGGGTGGACGCCGTGGCGACACCGCTCGGACCGGTGAGTGAGCCCGCGCGTTCGATGGCCACGGGGAAGAGGTTGGCGAGGCCGCTGCCGGTGACCGCGTAGCCGAGCAGGGCAGGGCCCCCTCCAACGAGGGCGCGAGCGCACCGAGCAGCATCCCGGCGGTCGCGGTGGTACCGCCCGCGACCAGGGTCCGGGTCCTGCCCAGCCGCTCGAGCAGTGTCGTACCGGTGAGCCGCCCGGCCGTCATGGCGAGCGCGAAGCAGGAGTAGCCGAGGGCCGCGATGCCCGGCGAGGCGCCGAGGTCCTCCTCCAGATGCAGCGCGCCCCAGTCGGCCAAGGCCCCCTCGCCGTACGCGGTGCAGAGCGCGATCGGACCGAAGACGATCACCAGCATGTGCGTACGGCCGTCCAGCGGGTGCGAGCCGCCCCGCTCGGTCCGCCCGGTGCCCTTGCCCCGGCCCGGACCGTGGTCCGCGGGAGTCGGCGGCTCGATCCGCATGAGTGTCCGTCCCGCGACGGCGGTCACCACCAGGCCGATCGCCGTTAGCCCCCACAGGTGCCGCGTGGGCGAGAGGGAACCGGCGACCAGAGCGCCCAGCCCCGCGCCGGTCATGCCGCCCAGGCTGAACGCGGCGTGGAAGCTCGGCATGACGGGGCGCCGCAGCACGGCCACCAGATCGACGGCCGCGCTGTTGAAGGCGACATTGATACCGCCGTAGGCCGCGCCGAACACCAGGAGCACGGCGCCGAGCGCGAGCGCGGAGTAGGTGAGCGGCGGCAGACCGACACTGAGGCAGAGCAGGACCGCGCAGACCACGGTGACGGGATGGCTGCCGTAGCGGCGGCACAGCCGTCCGGTGAAGACCATCGTGGCGACGGCCCCGGCGGAGACCCCGAGCAGGACGAGCCCCAGCCCGCTCGCGGAGGCGCCGGTCTGCTCCTTGATGGCGGGAATACGCACGACCCAGCTCGCGAAGATGAAGCCGTCGAGGGCGAAGAAGAGGGTCAGGGCGAGGCGGAGGCGGGCGAGGTCGGAGCATGGTACGACACTGTGCGAGCGGAGTTTGTTTATTGGTGGCACAAAATAAGGCTAAGTGGCTCTCCGGGGCAGGGCAGGGGCAGGCAAGGGGGCCGGTCATGGAGCCGTCGGTTGTGGAGCTGCCGGTCGTGGTCCGCCGGCGACGCCCCTCACCGGCCCACCGGTCGTGGCCCACGTCAGCGCCTGCCCTGATCGCCGACCCACTTCAGGAGCAGCAGCTCGCGCTCCTCGCGGCCCGGGGTGGCTGCGGTGGCGTGGTCGCGGCGCCAGGTGAGGAGGTCGTCGAGGCCGGTGCCGCCACCGTCCACGAGCCGCCGCAGGAGGGTGAGCGAGAGCTCGTACTCCGTCGGCCCGTAGATCCCACCCGTGATAGCCGTGAAAGGGCTTGCTGTGACCGTTTTGTGGTCAGTCGTCACATGGACGGTGAAAGAGGGCGGATACCCGGGCCCCTGGCCCAGCATGCCGCTCACCACGTCGAACGCGAGGGAGGCGTGCCGCCGCACCGCCCGCCGGACGGCGACGTCGGCGACCTCGATGCCGTGCACCTCACCCCAGGTCCGGAATCCCGTCCGCTCGCGGCCCAGCAGCTCGACACCGTCCTTGGTGAGCCGCACCCCCGAGGCGTTCCCCTCCGGCTCGGCCCCCAGATACACGGAGTCCTCGGTGATCCAGAACAGGCCGACCATGGCCATGCGCGCCTCCAATGGCATCGTGCGTGCGGCGTCGAGCGACGCCAGTCGGTCCGCCGCTCCGCCGGTGAGGATGACCCCACCTTTCCGCTTACCCAGACGCGGAGCGTCGGCAGAGGGTTCCGCTTCCGGGGGCGGGTTCGGCCCGCGGCGGTACCGGAGAAGGCGTCGATACCGCCGTGGGAGTGGCTCTGTAACCCGTGTGAACGCCTCGAATGGTGGGAGTCAGATCCATGGCTGACGGTAGATCACGTCGGGGCCAGGTCCATGTGCTGACGTGGGGTCAGCAGCCGGGGTCGCCGACGGAAGGACATTCGGATGCGCTCTGCCCGCATGCTGCTCGCCACCGCGACGGCCACCGCGGCCCTCGTGGTCTCGGCGCCTACAGCCTTCTCCGTCTCGATGGACGACGGGGAGCACGACAAGTCTTCCTACAGCAAGGAGCACGACAAGGACAGTAGCCACGACAAGCCGCACGGCGGAATCCACACGGGTGGTGGCGCCCTGGTCGCCGTGAGCGAGGGCGGCTGGAGTGGCGAGCGCGACAAGGAGGAGTCGAAGGAGGAGTCGAAGGGCGAGGACAAGTACGAGGGCAAGGACGAGGACAAGGACAAGGACAAGGACAAGGACGAGGACGAGAAGAAGGACTGGGGGCACGGCAAGCCCAGCGGTGGTGTGCACGCGGGTGGTGGCGCCCTGGCTGCGGTGAGCGAGGGCGGCTGGAGTGGCGAGCGCGATAAGGAGGAGTCGAAGGAGGAGTCGAAGGGCGAGGACAAGTACGAGGGCAAGTACGAGGGCAAGGACGAGGACGAGAAGAAGGACTGGGGGCACGGCAAGCCCAGCGGTGGTGTGCACGCGGGTGGTGGCGCCCTGGCTGCGGTGAGTGAGGACGGCTGGAGTGGCGAGCGCGACAAGGAGGAGTCGAAGGAGGAGTCGAAGGGCGAGGACAAGTGTGAGGGCAAGGGCAAGGACGAGGACGAGAAGGAGGACTGGGGGCACGGCAAGCCCAGCGGTGGTGTGCACGCGGGTGGTGGCGCCCTGGCTGCGGTGAGTGAGGACGGCTGGAGCGGCAAGCACGACAAGGAGGAGTCGAAGGACGAGGACAAGGACGGGTACGAGGGCAAGAAGGACTGGGAGCACGAGAAGCCGAGCGGTGGTGTGCACACCGGCGGTGGCGGGCTCTCCGACCCGGGTGTCTCCGGCGGCAGCCTGGCCGCGCTGGCGGTTCTCGGCGCCGGCGCCTACGCGCTGCGGCGCAAGAAGGCGTCCGGAAGCGCGGCCTGAGCCATGCCCGGCACCATAGCAGCCGGGGCCGCCGTACACGCGTCGCGTGTACGGCGGCCCCGCTCGCCCTTTCGACTCCTGTTTCCGCTGCCGTGTCCGAATGAGGTGGTCCCCGATGGCAGCCCGCCCCCCTTCCTCCGTCCACACCGATCCGGCCCCGGCGCGGCGGAAGCTGCGCGCCGTCATGACGGCGATCTTCTGGGGTACGGCAACCCTGGTGCTGGCGGTGAGCCTGCTCGGCGGCAGGGAGGGCCCCCCTGTCGACGCCCTCGGCACGCACGCCCCTCCCGCGGTCTCCGCCACTGCCACTGCTTCCGCCACCGCTTCTCCTTCTGCCTCCGCCACTGCCACGCGTCCTGAGCCAAGCCGTTCCGCCGCGCCTCAGCCGGCTGGCGCGCATCTGTCTCGGTCCGCCCCGACCCGGTTGCGCATCCCCGGCATCAACGTCGACGCACCTTTCACTGATCTGGCCATCGGCGCTTCGGGTCAACTCGACGCGCCACCCCCGGACGACACCAACCTGGTCGGCTGGTTCGCCGACGGAGCGTCCCCGGGGGAGCGCGGAACATCGATCATCGCCGGACACGTGGACACGAAGACCTCGGCCGCGGTGTTCGCCCGGCTCTCCGAACTCGAGAAGGGCGACCGCTTCGAGGTGAAGCGGGCCGACGGGCGTGAGGCGGAGTTCATGGTCGACCACGTGGAGTCGTTCGCCAAGGACGACTTCCCCGACGAGCGCGTCTACGCCGACACGGACGATGCCCAGGTGCGGCTCATCACCTGTGCCGGGGAGTACGACCGCAAGGCCAAGGACTACACCGAGAATCTGGTGGTCTTCGCCCACCTGGTCTGACGTGTACGGCCTGGTCGGCCCGGCCAGACTCCGAATGGAGCGCTGCCCGGAAGGGGAGAAGGACACCCTTCCGGGCAGCGCGTTCGTCAGGCCACGGTGCACACGGATCCGTTGAGGGTGAACGCCGACGGACTGGGGTTGCTGCCCGTCGTGGTGGCGGAAGGAGCCGACCGATGACCAGCACACACGGTGAGCACGCAGGGTCCGCGCGTACCGACGCGATCGACGTGCTCGTGATCGACGACGACTTCATGGTGGCCCGGGTGCGCCGTGCCTTCGTCGAACGCGTCGAGGTTCGGGGTCGTCGGCGTCGCCAGCACCGGCGAGCAGGCGGTCGTCGCGGTGGACGGCCTCCGTCCCGATCTGGTCCTGCTCGACCTGTATCTGCCGGACCTGTTCGGCCTCGACGTGATTCCCCGGCTGCGCAGCGCCGGCCACGACTGCGACGTGATGGTCATCAGCGCCGCGCAGGAGGCGGACACGGTACGCGGTGCGGTCCGGCAGGGGGGCGTCGACTACCTGCTGAAGCCGTTCGAGTCCGAGGACCTGCGGGCCCGGCTGGAGCGGTACGCCGTCCGGCGCGGACTGCTGCTCGGCGCGGTCGTACGGGGCCAGGCCGACGTCGACCGGGTCCTGGCCGGAGTGACGACGCCAGTGGCGGCGACCGCGCCGGCACTTCCCAAGGGCATGAGCGTGGAGACCGCCGAACTTGTCGAGCGCACCCTGCGCGAGGCCGACGGCATGCTGTCGGCCACCGAGTGCGCCGCCCCCACCGGCGTCTCCAGGGCCAGCGCCCGCCGTTGCCTGGAGCACTTCCACCCCGTGGGCAGGGCCGAGGCCTCCCTGCGGTACGGGGCGGCAGGGCGGCCGGAACGCCGCTACCGGCTCCTGGCACTGCCGGGGCGCGGGCGTAGAGGTACGGGCGGGCGTCCCCGGCGAACCTCGTACGGGGTGAACTCGCTCACGACACGGGGTTGTACCCGTTCGAGCCCGGACCTAGGGTCGACCAGCGGGAGCAAGCGCTTTCTGCCTGCTGTGTCCGACGAGGGCTCCCGGGACCGGGAGTCCGTCGGCACCCCGTGCCCGCCGACCGTCCGAAGGAGTGCCGATGTCCCTGTCCCCCGTCCGCCGCGTCGCCGTCGTCGGCACCGGCGCCGTCGTCGCCGACGGCCACCTGCCGGCGCTGCGGGCCCACGCCGACCGCACCGAACTCGTGGCCGCCGTCGACGTGGACCCGGGCAGGCTCGACGCCTTTTGTGAACTGGCCGGCGGGCAGGTCGCCGGGTACGCCTCGGTGGACGCGATGCTGGACGCCGTACGCCCGGACCTCGTGCTGATCGGAACGCCGCCGTCGCTGCACCGGGAGCAGACGGTGGCCTCGCTCCGGGCCGGAGCCCGGGTGCTGTGCGAGAAGCCGTTGTGCCTGTCGCTCGCCGAGTACGACGAGATCGCGGCGGCGGAGGACGCGTCGGGCGCGTACGCCTCCGTGATCTTCCAGCACCGTTACGGTTCGGGCTCCGTCCACGCCCGGGAACTGATCGCGAGCGGTGCCCTTGGCGCCCCGTTGGTGGCGCACTGCCAGACCACCTGGCACCGGGACGCCGCGTACTACGCCGTCCCCTGGCGGGGGCGGTGGGCCACCGAGGGAGGAGGCCCGACGATGGGGCAGGGCATTCACCAGTACGACCTGCTGCTCCATCTCCTCGGCCCGTGGGAGGAGATACGGGCCATGGCGGGCCGGCTCGTCCACGACATCGAGAGCGAGGACGTCTCCACCGCCCTGGTCCGATTCCGGGGCGGCGCCCTCGCCACCGTCGTCAACAGCGTGCTCTCGCCGGACGAGGTGAGCCGCGTCCGCGTGGACTGCGCCGACGCCACGGTCGAGCTGACCCACCTGTACGGGCACCGCAACGAAGACTGGTCGTACACCCCGGCGCGGCACGTCCCCGCCGAACGAGCCGCCGCCTGGCGTACCCCGCCGCACGACGTGCCCAGTTCGCACACGGCCCAGCTCGGCGCCCTCCTCGACGCCTGGGACGCCGGTGTCCGGCCGCCGGGCAGCGGCCAAGAGGCCCGGGGAACGCTCGAGTTCGCCGCCGCCCTGTACAAGTCCGCCTTCACCGGCAACCCGGTGCGGGCCGGTGAGATCGTGGCCGGCGATCCCTTCCACGCGGCCATGCACGGTGACCATCCCGACTGGTCCCCGAAGGAGTACGCATGAGTACCCGTGCCGGGGAGACCGGGCAGGCTGCGCCCGCCGCCCACGGCCTCCGCGCCGGCCGCCCCCGAGGCGAGGCCGTCACCGTCACCACCGCGGACGGCGGGACGAGTACGCGCCGGCGGGTGTCACGGTGCCGTACGGAGACGGGGGAAGCAGCGGGACGGTGAACGGCCGGGCCGGGGGCGGCCCCCGGAACGGACGCCGGTCACTGTCCCCGCGCCGGCCTCGAGCCCCCGTACGAGTGGGGGAGGCGGGCCGATGCCACGGCGAGGGCGGTGGCCGCGCTGGCGATGCCGAGAACCGCGCCGGCGGCGACATCCCCCGGATAGTGCACACCCGTGTGGATGCGCGAGTAGCCGACCGCACCGGCCAGCGCGCCGAGCGGGACGGAGGCGGCGGGCAGGACCGTACCGACGGCGGTGGCGAACGCGACCGCCGAGGCGGTGTGCCCGGACGGGAAGGAGGCCGACGTCGGCATCGGGACGTGCCGGTCCACGGTCACCCGGGCCGCCTCCCGGTCCGGCCGGTCCCTGCGGACGAGGCGCTTGCCGAGGATGTTGGCCGATGCCGACGCCACAGCTATCGCCCCGACCCCGACCAACGCGGCACGCCTCGACCGTGACCCGCCCAGGGCCAGGGCACCGGCGAGGGCGAACGAGATCTTCGAGTGGTCGGCGGCGTGCGAGAGGCGACGCAGCGCCCGGTCGAGGGTGGGCGTGGGAGTGGCGGCCACCGCCGCGTACAGGGCGCCGTCGACGGACCGGAGATCACTGAAGACGGTGGACACCACCCGGCGGATTCCGTCGGCAGGCGGTACCGGCGTCGTGAGCGGGAGGGTCCCGCCCTGGTCGGTAGTGGTCGGCTCGCTCATTCGTCTCTCCCGCGGTGGTGTCGTGGAGCAGGGTCCGCGCGTCCGGGGCCCGCCGGGCACACCCGCACCGCGGACCGTGAATCACCGGATGCCCACGGTACGCGTGGTCCGCCCGGTGCGTTCGCGTGCCCCCGTCACCTCTACCCCCGCCACGCCCGGCAAGGCGCCGCACCGGCCTGGACCGAGGAGGCCCGCCCTCCCCCGCACTCACCGGGCGCTCCCCGTCAGCCCGCCCGGAAGGTGCGCAGGCGGAGGGAGTTGCCGACCACGAAGACCGACGAGAAGGCCATGGCCGCCCCCGCGATCATCGGGTTGAGCAGGCCGGCCGCGGCCAGCGGCAACGCGGCCACGTTGTAGGCGAAGGCCCAGAAGAGATTGGTCCGAATCGTGCCGAGGGTGCGGCGGGCGAGCCGGATCGCGTCCGCGGCGGCCCGCAGGTCGCCCCGTACGAGGGTCAGGTCACCGGCCTCGATCGCCGCGTCCGTGCCGGTCCCCATGGCCAGCCCGAGGTCGGCCTGGGCCAGCGCGGCGGCGTCGTTGACCCCGTCACCGACCATCGCGACCGAGCGGCCCTGTGCCTGAAGGCGCTTGACCACATCCACCTTGTCCTGCGGCAGCACCTGCGCGAAGACGTCCTCGGGCGTGATCCCGACCTCGTGGGCGACGGACCGGGCCACCGCCTCGTTGTCACCGGTCAGCAGAACAGGCCGCAGACCGAGCGCGCGCAGCCGGCGTATCGCCTCGGGGCTGGTCTCCTTCACGGCGTCGGCGATCTCCAGCACCGCGCGCGCCTCACCGTCCCAGGCCACCAGGACGACGGTGCGCCCGGCCGCCTCGGCGGCCTCCCGGGCCCGCGCCAGGTCCGCCGGCGGCTCCGTCTCCCACTGGGCCAGCAGCCGCTCCCGGCCGACGAGTACCGCGTGACCGTCCACGACTCCCTGGACACCGAGTCCGGGCACGTTGGTGAAGCCCTCGGGAGCCGGCAGGGTGCCCAGCTTCTCCAGTGCCCCGTCGGCGACGGCGCGGGCGACGGGGTGTTCCGAGGAGTGCTCCAACGCGCCCGCCAGCCGAAGTACTTCGGCCTCGTCGGTGCCCGCGGCCGGGTGCACGGCCAGCAGGGTCATCCGGCCGGTGGTGATCGTGCCGGTCTTGTCGAGGACGACGGTGTCGACGCGGCGGGTGGACTCCAGGACCTCGGGGCCCTTGATGAGGATGCCGAGCTGTGCGCCGCGTCCGGTGCCGACCATGAGCGCGGTCGGGGTGGCGAGGCCGAGGGCGCAGGGGCAGGCGATGATCAGTACCGCGACGGCAGCGGTGAAGGCGGCGGTGAGTCCGGCTCCGTTGCCCAGCCAGAAGCCCAGGGTGCCCAGCGCCAGCGCGATCACCACCGGCACGAAGACCGCGGAGATCCGGTCCGCAAGCCGCTGCGCCGATGCCTTCCCGTTCTGCGCGTCCTCCACCAGCCGTGCCATCCTGGCCAGCTGGGTGTCGGCGCCGACCCGGGTGGCCTCCACGACGAGACGCCCGCCCGCGTTCAGCGTGGCGCCGGTGACGGTGTCCCCGGCGCCCACCTCCACCGGGACGGACTCGCCGGTGAGTACGGAGGCGTCCACCGCCGAGGTGCCCTCGACGACCGTGCCGTCGGTCGCGATCTTCTCGCCGGGACGTACCAGGAAACGGTCTCCGACCGTCAGCTCCCCCACAGGAAGCGTCTCTTCACGTCCGCCCGGGCGCAGCACGGTGACGTCCTTCGCGCCCAGTTCCAGCAGCGTCCGCAGTGCCGCACCCGCCTTCCGCTTGGCGCGCGCTTCGAAGTACCGCCCGGCCAGGAGGAAAGCGGTGACACCCGCGGCGGCCTCCAGGTAGATGTTCCCGGCGCCGTCCGAGCGGGTGATGGTCAGCTCGAAGGGGTGCGTCATGCCCGGTGTGCCCGCGGTGCCGAAGAAGAGTGCCCACAGTGACCACAGGAACGCCGCCGAGGTGCCGACCGAGATCAGTGTGTCCATAGTGGCCGCACCATGCCGCGCGTTGGTGAACGCGGCCCGGTGGAAGGGCCACCCCGCGTACGTCACGACCGGGGCCGCGAGCGTCAGGGACAGCCACTGCCAGTATTCGAACTGCAGGGCCGGGGCCATCGCCATCGCCACGACGGGCACCGACAGCACCACGGCCGTGACCAGCCGCTCCCGCAGCGACCGCAGCTCGTCGGGCGCGGCCGGAGCCGGAGTGTCCTGGACCGCCGCGGGCGGCGCGGGCGGCGCGGGCTCCTGCGCCGTGTAACCGGTGGCCTCGACGGTGGCGATCAGGTCCCGCACGGTGACGCCTTCTCCGTGCGACACCCGGGCCTTCTCGGTGGCGTAGTTGACGGTGGCGGTGACCCCGTCCATCCGGTTGAGCCTCTTCTCGATCCGCGCGGCGCACGAGGCACAGGTCATCCCGCCGATGGCCAGCTCCACCCGTACCTCGGCCCGGCTCTCGGCCGGTCCCCCGGCGGACGTGGCCTCGGGTTCGTTCCCGGGGCCGGCTGTACGGACGGTCATGAGTGCTCCTGGT
Source organism: Streptomyces sp. KMM 9044 (assembly GCF_024701375.2). NCBI lineage: Bacteria > Bacillati > Actinomycetota > Actinomycetes > Kitasatosporales > Streptomycetaceae > Streptomyces > Streptomyces sp. KMM 9044. The sequence goes on from NZ_CP113910.1 coordinate 6,926,320, forward strand.
GACGAGGGCCGGCCGGACAAACCCGACGGCCGACCGCAGTGTACGGGCCGGGGGTATATCCTCTCCTGTAGTTCAGGTATACCCCCCATAGGTATGTGATTCAAGGGTCGTCCGACCTTGACTAAGTACCCCCCAGGGGTATGGTGAGGTGTGTGGACACCGACCCGGAGCCGGGCCGGAGATGTTGTTTCCAAGGAGAGACGGCCATGCAGACCGGACTGAAGACCACCGCATTCGCCGCAGCCCTGGCCGCGACCTTCGGCGCGGCGTACGGCGTCGGCCAGGGGCTTGAGCCGGTCGTCGAGGACGGAGGACCCGTCTCCGCGCACGACGAGCGGCACGCCCCCACCTCGCCCGCACCGCACGAGGGTGACGGTCGTGACGGGCACGAGACCGCCCCCGCGGGAGGCCTGCAGGTCTCCGAGAACGGCTACACCCTCGACCTGAGGACCCCGACGGTCGAGGCCGGTCGACGCGCGGACCTGCGGTTCGCCGTCCGGGACGACAGCGGGCGGGCGGTCACCGACTACCAACGCGAGCACGACAAGGAACTGCACCTCATCGTGGCCTCGCGCGACCTGCTCACCTACCGTCACCTGCACCCCACGCGCGCCGCCGACGGCACCTGGAGCACCCCGGTCGACCTGCCGAGGGCCGGCGGTTACCGGGTCTTCGCCGACTTCACCCCGGGGAGAAAGGATGCCGAGAACCTCACCCTCGGCGCGGACCTCGCCGCTTCTGGCCCCTACCGGCCGCAGCGCCTGCCCGAACCTCGTGACACGGCCCGGGCCGGCGGCTACGAGGTCCGCCTGGAGGGGGCGCTGCGGCCGGGCCGGGGGAGCGGGCTTGACCTGACCGTCTCCCGTGACGGCAAACCGGTCACCGACCTCCAGCCCTACCTCGGTGCCTACGGCCACTTGGCCGCCCTGCGCTCCGGAGACCTCGCCTACCTGCACGTCCACCCGAACGGCGAACCCGGCGACGGCAGCACCGAGCCCGGTCCGGCGATCTCGTTCACGGCCACGGCGCCCAGCGCGGGCAGCTACCGGATGTTCCTGGACTTCAAACACGACGGAGTCGTCCGTACCGCGGCGTTCACGGTCGAGGCGGGCACTCCCGCACCGGACTCCGGTACCGGCGACCACGGAGGCCGGGGCGGGGACGGTCACGGTCACTGAGCCGCACACGCCGCCGGCCGGACAGCGCCACCGCGCGGCCCGGCCGGCGGCGCACGGCTCACGCCACGACGACGCGCAGTCCCGCCTCCTCGAACCGGTGCACCGCCTCCGGAGCCACCGCCGAGTCCGTCACCAGGGTGTCCACCGACTCGGCCGGGCAGATCCGGGCGAACGCACGTCGGCCCAGCTTGCTGGAGTCGGCGGCCACGACCACCCGCTCGGCCCGCTCGCACAGCAGCCGGTTGATCGCCGCCTCCGCCTCGTCGTGTGCCGCCGCCCCCGTGCGCGACGTCGAAGGCGACGACACCCAGCACCGCCACGTCGAGCGTGATCTGTCCCAGCACGCCGTCCGCGAGCGGCCCTACCAGCTCGTACGACTGGGCCCGTGCGGCACCGCCCGTCACCACGATCTTGAACTGCGGTCGCACGGCGAGTTCGCACGCGATGTTGAGCGCGTTCGTCACCACGGTCAGCGCGGGCGATCCGGACACGAGATCGCCGCGCACCGCCAGCGCACGCGCCACCTCCGTGGTAGTCGTCCCGCCGGTCAGCCCGACCGCCTCGCCCGGCGCGAGGGGACACCCGCACCACCGCGCTCACCGCCGACCCGGACACTCCCGTGACGACGGCGGCGGACGAGACCGTCGTGCTCGACCACGCGGACGAACGCTCTGTCGTGCAGACCCGGTTCGCCACCACTGCCCTCACTCTGCTCCGCGCCCACCTCCGCCTGCACGGCGACACGGTCGTCGAGGACGCGCGCACCGCCCTCGCGCAACCGCCGCCCGCCCGGACGCAGGCTTCGGCTCCGTCGTGTACGACGCGGCCCGGCTGCCGTACACCGAGAACCTCGCCGCGCCCCGGGCGGCCGTCGACTGGGCACACGCCCGGGGTCTGTGGATCGAGGCCGAACTGGGAGAGATCGGCGGCAAAGGCGGCAGGTCCCCGCTGGACGCCCACGCACCAGGCGCCCGCACCGACCCCGACCAGGCCCGCGCCTTCGTCGCCGGCTCGGGCGTGGACGCGCTCGCCGTCGCCGTCGGCACCACACACGCGATGACCACCCGCACCGCCACCCTCGACCACGCCCTCCTCGGACGCCTGTCCACCGCCCTGGACGTCCCCCTCGTCCCGCACGGCTCCTCCGGCCTCCCGGACGCCGAACCCACCGCCGCCGTCGGATCGGGCATCGCCAAGGTGAACATCGGCACGGCGCCGAACACCGCCATGACCGGAGCCATCCGCGGCTTCCTCGCCGCCCGCCCCGAAGCGGTCGGCTCCCGCGGCTGCCGGACCGCGGACCGTGAGGCGATGACCCGCGCGGTGGCGGCCGTCATCGGAACGCTCACCGCCCACTGAACCGGCCTGAGCCCGAACCGGCCGGGAACTTCGCGGCCGGTTCGGGTCAGGCCCGGAGGCCGGGCCGACGGCCCAGGACGGAGGGCGGCTTACCGCTTCACGGCCTTCAGTACGACGAACTTCCGGTCGCTCGCCACCACTTCGCTGTTCCCGAACAGCCGTCGCAGCTTCACGTGGTAACCCAGATGCCGGTTGCCGACCACCCACAGCTCACCACCCGCCCGCAGGGCGCGCCGGGCGCCGGTGAACATGCGCCAGGCGGTGGCGTCGCTTGTCGCCTGGTGGGAGTGGAACGGCGGATTGTTGAGCACCAGGTCGACACTGGAGTCCGGTACGCCCGTCAGACCGTCGCCAACCCGGAACTCGGCATGCCCTGGTACGCCGTTGGTCCGGTAGGTCGCCTGCGCGGACGCCACCGCCTGGAACGACTCGTCCGCGAACAGCAGTTCGGCCCGCGGGTCGGACAGTGCCACCGCCGTACCGACGACGCCGTTGCCGCACCCGAGGTCCACCACCCGAAGCCCCGGCCGCTCCGGCGGCGGCTGTGGCAGATGCCGGAGGAAGAACCGGGTACCGATGTCGAGCCGGTCCGCGCAGAAGACCCCCGCGTGGCTGACGACGGCCCGGCCGGACATCGAGCCGATACCGTCGGGCAGCCGGTAGCGGTACGGCCAGGGACCGGCGGGACGGACCAGCGCCGGGTCCGGGGTGCAGAAGATCAGACGTGCCTTCTTCTCGGCGAGGGAGGTCCGGGTGGGGCCGATGATCCGTTCGAACAGGTTCAGCGTCGAGCTGTGGATCTCCTTCACCATGCCGGTCCCGACGACGACCGTGCCCTCGTGCACCGCGGGCGCCAGCCGCAGCAGTTGGTCCTCCAGCAGCGCCAGGCTCTTGGGCACCCGCACCAGCAGCACGTCGATCCGGCCCGGTGGCGGGTCCTGCGTGGTGAGCAGCGGCACCGTACCGGGCCCGACCCCGGCGCGTGCCAGGTTCGCGCGGGTCGCCTCCTGCCCCAGCCAGGAGTCGGTGATCTGCGTCGGCCGGTGGGCGGCGAGCGCGGTGACGAGCGCCCCCCACCGGTCCCCGACGACCACGACCGTGCCTTCCAGCGGCACCTCCTCCCGGTCGAGATGCCCGAGCAGGTACTCGTCGGAGGCGTCCCAGGCGCGCAGCCGGTCGCGGGGATCCTCGGGGAAGCGGGCCAGGAGCGGCGCACCCCACGCAGTCGTCATACGGTCGTTCATCGTGTGGGCCAGGCTAGCCCCATCCTCCGCAGGTCACCCATTCGGGAAGATCAACTGATCACAGCTGGTCAGCCACCGATCAGCGCAGCGGTCCGCGGTGCAGAACCCGCCGAAGCACGATCGCTCCAGGACCGTGATCCAGCCCGGAGGCTGTGCAAAAGAGTGACCCGCGGAGGGTGGAGCTAGCCGAGCCGCCTCGGAGAGTGCCGGGCAGGAGACGAGCCGTGGGGCGGGAGGGGAGCCGTCGGGCACGATGGGAGCCATGGACGGCGAACTGTTTCCCCGGACCCGGGCCGAGGTCGCGCCCGGAGCGGTGCACGTGCCGCACTGGCTGGACGCCCGGACACAGCGCACCCTGCTCGACGCGTGCCGCGCGTGGGCCCGCCCGCCCGCCGGGCTGCGCACGGTCCGCACCCCCGGCGGCGGCACGATGACCGCCCGGCAGGTGTGCCTGGGCAGGCACTGGTACCCGTACGGCTACGCGAGCACCGCCGTCGACGGCGACGGTGCCCCGGTCAAGCCGTTCCCCGCCTGCCTCGGCGAGCTCGGACGCCGCGCGGCGAGGGACGCACTGGGAACCGGGGCGGCGCCGGGGGCCGCGTACGACATCGCACTCATCAACTTCTACGACGGTGATGCCCGCATGGGCATGCACCGCGACAGCGACGAAAAGAGCGACGCGCCCGTGGTGTCGCTGAGCCTCGGCGACACCTGCGTCTTCCGCTTCGGCAACCCCGACACCCGGGCCCGCCCCTACACGGACGTCGAGCTGCGCAGCGGTGACCTGTTCGTCTTCGGCGGGCAGTCGCGGCTCGCCCACCACGGGGTCCCACGCGTGCACGCGGGCACGGCGCCAACGGAGTTGGGGCTCACCGGGAGGCTGAACATCACACTCCGGGTCAGCGGCTGGTAACCGGACGCGGTTGCGATCATGGGAGACTCGCCCTCATGAGCGGGAAGGCGGACCCCCGGCCGGCGGGGGAAGGGACCACCTCGAGGACGCGGCTGGACCGGGGGCGCGGTGCGCTCGGGCCCGCGTTGGAGCTCGTGCACACCGGACGTGCGCCGACCCGCGCGGTGCTCACCGCGGAGCTGGGCGTGACGCGGGCGACGGCAGGCGCGGTCGCCGCCGAACTGGAGGCACTCGGCCTGATCCGGGTCGACGCCAGGCCCGGCGCGGCGGCCGGCTCCCAGGGCCGCCCCTCGCACCGGCTCTCGGTCGCCGAGAACGGCCCGGTGACGCTGGCCGCGCAGGTGCACGCCGACGGCTTCCGGGCCGCCCTGGTCGGCCTCGGCGGCCGGATCGTGGCCACCGCCCCCGGCTGCGAGGTCATCGACGCCGACCCGGCGAAGGTGCTCGGTTCCGTCGTCGAGGCCGGCGCCGGTCTGCTCCGGGAGACCGGGCGCCGGTGCGTCGGAGCAGGGCTTGCCGTGCCGTCGGCGATGGCCGAACCCGAAGGGCTGGCCCTCAACCCGATGCACCTGGCCTGGTCCGAGGGCGCCCCGGTGCGGGAGATCTTCGCCGAGCAGGTGCGCGCCGCCGGCCTAGACGGCCCCGCCTTCGCGGGGAACGACGTCAACCTCGCCGCCCTCGCCGAGCACCGGCACGGCGCCGGGCGCGGCGCACGCGACCTGCTGTGCGTGGCCACCGGTCACCGGGGCGTCGGCGGCGCGCTGGTGCTCGACGGCCGCCTGCACACCGGCAGTTCCGGCCTCGCCCTCGAGGTCGGCCACGTCGCCGTCAACCCCGGCGGCCGCCCCTGCCACTGCGGCAGCCGGGGCTGCCTGGACGTCGAGGCGGACCCGCTGGCCTTCCTCACCGCGGCCGGCCGTGAACCCGGCCCCGAGATGTCCCTCCTGAAACAGGCCGACACGCTGATCCGCGAGCACCACGACGACCCGGCCGTCCGCTCCGCCGTCGCCACCCTCGTCGACCGCCTGGGGCTGGGACTGGCCGGCCTGGTGAACATCCTCAACCCGGACAGGATCATCCTCGGTGGTCTGCACGGCACCCTGCTGGACGCAGCCCCGGACCGGTTGCGTGCCGTCGTCGCCGACCGCAGCCTGTGGGGCCGCAGCGGCGGCGTTCCGATCCTGGCCTGCGCCCTGGACCACAACAGCCTGGTCGGCGCCGCCGAACTGGCCTGGCAGCCGGTCCTGGACGACCCTCTGGGAATCCTGGCGTAACCGGCCGGCGCAGGGGCAGGCGGTACGGCGGACGGCCGGCCGACAGGCGCACCCTCCGCAGACCGTCGCACAATGATCCACGAGGTACGAACGGGCTGTGCGAGCGGGCCGCAGAGACGGGTCCCGCGAGCGGACCCGTCTCGTACGGACCGGACCGACCGACAGAAGGCCGAGGTCATGACCGACAAGCTCACCGTGAGCGTCCTGGGGACCGGCATCATGGGGGCGGCGATGGCGCGCAGCCTCGCCCGTGCCGGCCACACCGTCCGCGCCTGGAACCGAACCCGTGCCAAGGCCGACCCGCTCGCGTCCGACGGCGTGCACATCGCCGGCACCCCGGCCGAGGCGGTCGAGCCCGCCGACGTCGTCCTGACCATGCTGTACGACGGTCCCGCCACGCTGGAGACCATGGGGCAGGCCGCACCCGCGCTGCGGCACGGCACCGTATGGGCGCAGTCCACCACCGTCGGCCTCGAAGACGTGGCCGGGCTGGCCGGTTTCGCGCGCGAGTACGGTCTGCTCTTCTACGACGCCCCGGTGCTGGGCACCCGCCAGCCCGCCGAGGCCGGACAGCTGACCGTGCTCGCCGCCGGACCGGCCGGGGGCCGGGACACGGTGACGCCGGTGTTCGACGCCGTCGGCGCCCGCACCGTGTGGACCGGGGAGGACGGTGCGGCCGGCAGTGCCACCCGGCTCAAGTTGGTGACCAACAGCTGGGTTCTCGCGGTCACCTCGGCCGTGGGGGAGACCCTCGCCCTGGCCAGGGCGCTGGACGTCGAGCCCGGCGGTTTCTTCGGCCTCGTCGACGGCGGGCCGCTCGACATGGGCTACCTGCGCGCCAAGGCGGGGCTGATCCTCGACGGGCCTTTGTCCCCGGCCCAGTTCGCCGTGAACACCGCCGCCAAGGACGCCCGGCTGATCGTCCGGGCCGGCGAACACAACGGCGTACGCCTGGACGTGGCCGCCGCTGGCGCCGAGCGCATGGAACGCGCCGCCGCCCAGGGCCACGGCGACAAGGACATGGCCGCCGCCTACTACGCCAGTTTCGACCGGCCGCCGGCCTGAGCTCCCCACCGTGACCAGCCCGTGCTCCCGGCCCACAGCTCCTCACTCCCCTCCCCGGGCACCCGTAGGCAACGTCCGGGAACCCGTCCGCGGCACCTCCGACCGCAGAGCAGACCCATCGAGGAGTCCGTAATGTCCAAGCCCCCGCTGCCGCCCCAGGCCGACGCCCTGCTGGGCCGTCCCAACCCCTGTGTCATGGCCACGCTCCGCTCCGACGGGACACCCGTCTCCACCCCGACCTGGTACGTCTGGGAGGACGGCCGTGTGCTGATCAGCCTCGACGAAGGCCGGGTCCGCCTGAAGCACCTGCGCCGCGACCCGCGGGTCACCCTCACGGTGCTCGCCGATGACGACTGGTACACCCACGTCACCCTCATCGGACGCGTCGTCGAACTGAAGGAGGACGAGGGCCTGGCCGACATCGACCGCCTCTCACGGCACTACACCGGCAATCCGTACCCGGACCGGGTGCGGCCGAGGGTCAGCGCCTGGATCGAGGTCGAACGCTGGCACGGCTGGGGCGCGATGAAGGACAGCGACCAGCCGTCCACCTGAGCCCCGGCCGCCCGGAGCGGAACGGGCTCACCTCCCGGGGCCGTCACCCCCCGGGGGGAAAAGCCGGTTCCGCCCCGGCGCCGGCCACGGCGGCGTCGGGGCGGAAGCAGCCGCCTCAGCCCCGCGTACTCCCACGGGGGGGGGTACGCACAGCGCCGACGGCCGTACGCCGACAGCAAGTCGGCGCGTGCGTCCGAGGAGTTGAACGACCACGCAGACCCTGGTGTGCTCGGCGACGGCGGGCCGACGGTGACGGACGACTCGCCCCTCGCGGCGCCCGGTCACCGCTTCGCCTCCGGCGAGATCGACGAGGACGAGTGCGGGCGCCGGCTGTCGGTCCTGGACGAGGAGTCCGGCCGGCACGGCAAGGGCGGCGCGGCATGCCGCCAAGGTCACCAGGTGGTGGCATGGGCAGGTCTCGAGGCCGGAGTCCTGGCAGGACTGCGCCCGGCCCGCACGGACGTACTGCGGGCGGTCGCCGCCAAGTGAGGCCTCCCGTAAGGGAGGAGGGCGCCGCCCGGTCAGCCGGCAACGGCGGACCGGGCGGGAGCAGGTTCGGGCCGGTGGCCCTCGACGGCGTGCTCGACGAGCGTGACGTCCGCGAACCGGTGCACGGCGCGCTCGGGGGCGGTGATCCTCGGATACCGGTTCCAGTCCACGACGGGAGCCGCGGACGGCGCCGGCAGTGTGAACCACACGACCTTGCCGGACTCGCCGTCCGGCAGCGCGCCCCAGCTCTCGCTCATCGCGGCCACCATCGCGAGCCCCCGCCCACAAGTGGCGAGCGGAGCGGCGTCCCCTATGACCGGCAACCGCGGGTCGTGGTCGTGCACCGAGACCTTGAGCCGGCCGAGCAGCACCTCCAGCTCTACCGTGCAGGTCTTGTCGGGCTGGGCGTGCCGGTGGACGTTGGACAACAGCTCCGTCACACCGAGTGAGGCCCGGTCTGTCAAGGTGTCCATATGCCAGTAACGCAATTGCGCAGATACGATTCTGCGGACCTGGCCGATCCTTGACGGCAGAGCCTGGAGCTCCACCGTGCAGTGTCTGCTTGGATGAGTGATCACAGCTGCGACTCCCCGGTGTCAGGTCCGGACGGGCGTCCGGAAGAACACGGAGTACGGATCCAGCAGGGTGCCTGCGTGATGTGGCCGCCTGCTGTCGTGGCCGGCGGGCTGGTTCGCAGCGTTATCGCCGGTAAACCCAGAGTGACGTGAGAACAGCGTGACGCAGGGGTTGGGGTGGCGCAACTCGCGGGCATTTCAGGCGCCGCGCCCCGATGCCCGGCGGACGGCTTCGACGAAGCGGCGCGCTGCGGGCGGCCCCGGCTCGCCCGGCGCCGGGTCGTGGTCGCCCAGGGTCAGCAGGTACCGGTGGCCGTTGAGGTCGGCCAGGGCGCGGCCTCCCGGGGCGAACCAGGGCCGGGAGGCGCGCACGGCCTGCACCGGCGCGCTGTCGATCTCGCTTCCGTAGCTGGTGAGCAACTCGAGCCTGCCGTCGCTGATCCGGACCTGCCCGGCCCGGGTGAGCGACCGCAGCCGTCTGCCGATCCGCACGCCCCTGGCCGTGAACTCCGGCTCGGCCATGCCCTGCCCCCTCGTGCGCGTCGGTGTACCGGACCGTGCTCCGCGGGCCGGCTCATGTCCTGATCCAGTGTGCCCCCGTCCGGGACCTTGCCCCGCGGGCAGTCTGCCCGGCCCCGCCGTCGAGCACCAGTACGCGCGGGTCCCTTCCCGGGGTGCCCGAAGCACTCGCGCGAATGCGCCCCCACCCCCCCCTTGCCAGGTGCGGGGAAGGGGCGCCCAGGCAGGACCCCAGGGCTTCCTTTGGGCCGCACAAAGAGACGTTTATGCAGGTGAGGGGTGGTTCACGGGGGTCCTATGATCGGTGTGTCGGCCGCGCTGGATGCCGTCGGCATTCAGCATAAGGAGCCTTGTCGTGAGCACTTTCCAGCAGTTCCAGCAGTTCCAGCAGTCCCAGCGGCCCTCGGTCGGCATCACTCTCGACGCCGACCACAGCGACCCCGGCTACCGCGGCTGGCTGAAAGAAGCCGTGCGGAGGGTCCAGGCCGACGCCAACCGGTCGGCCGACACCCATCTGCTGCGCTTTCCGCTGCCCGAGCGGTGGGGCGTGCACCTCTACCTCAAGGACGAGTCGACGCACCCGACCGGCAGCCTCAAGCACCGGCTCGCCCGCTCGCTCTTCCTCTACGGACTGTGCAATGGCTGGATCCGTCCGGGCCGTCCGGTGATCGAGGCGTCCAGCGGTTCGACCGCCGTGTCCGAGGCCTACTTCGCGAAGCTGATCGGGGTGCCCTTCATCGCGGTCATGCCGCGTACGACGAGCGCCGAGAAGTGCCGCCTGATCGAGTTCCACGGCGGCCGGTGCCACTTCGTGGACGACCCGCGCACCATGTACGAGGCGTCGGCCGCCCTCGCGGCGGAGGCCGGCGGCCACTACATGGACCAGTTCACCTACGCCGAACGCGCCACGGACTGGCGGGGAAACAACAACATCGCCGAGTCCACCTTCCGCCAGCTGAAGCTGGAACCTCACCCGGAGCCTGCCTGGATCGTCGCCACGGCCGGCACCGGCGGCACCTCGGCGACCCTCGCCCGCTATGTCCACTACATGCAGTACGACACCCGCATCTGCGTCGCGGACCCCGAGAACTCCTGCTTCTTCGAGGGCTGGACCACCGGTGATCCGGACGTCACCTGCGACCGCGGCTCCCGTATCGAGGGCATCGGCCGGCCCCGGATGGAACCGAGCTTCGTGCCCGGCGCGATCGACCGGATGATGAAGGTCCCCGACGCGGCCGCCGTCGCCGCCGTACGCGCTCTCGAGCACGCGATCGGCCGCAAGGCGGGCGGCTCCACCGGCACCGGGCTGTGGAGCGCGCTGAAGATCGTCGCGGAGATGGTGGCAGAGGGGCGACAGGGGAGTGTGGTGACGCTGCTGTGCGACCCGGGGGACCGCTACCTCGACAAGTACTACTCGGACGCCTGGCTGGCCGATCAGGGCCTGGACATCGCCCCGTACACGGCGACGATCGAGACGCTGCTGCGGACGGGAGCCTGGCCGGACCGACAGCGGGAGTCCGGCCGGACTGACGGCGGCCGCCCCGCTCCGCCCACGGTCGCGTGATCTCGACCGAGTGCCGGAGACCGGTCAGGTCTCCGAGGGTTCCGCCGGCTCCTCGGGCTCGCCCGCCACGACCAGCCGCGGCAGGTGTTCGGAGATCTCACCGCGGGCCTCGGACGGCAGTCCGGAGTCCGTCACCAGCGTGTCCACCTGGCCCAGGGAGGCGAACGAACTCAACCCCACCGTGCCCCACTTGGTGTGGTCGGCGACCACGACCACCCGACGCGCCGACTGCACCAGACGCCGGTTCGTCTCGGCCTCGGCGAGATTCGGCGTCGACAGCCCGGCCTCGACGGATATCCCGTGTACACCGAGGAACAGCAGATCGAAGTGGAGCATCGCGATCGCCTGGTCGGCCACCGGCCCCACCAGTGAGTCGGACGGTGTGCGCACACCACCGGTCAGAACGACCGTGGCCGCGCCCTGCCGGGGGCCCGAGGCGCGCTGTGCCACGTGGAAGACGTCCGCCACCCGCACCGAGTTGGTGACCACGGTGAGGTCGGGCACGTCCAGCAGCTGATTCGCCAGCGCGTACGTCGTCGTACCGCCCGAGAGGGCGATCGCCGAGCCCGGGGAGGCCAGTTCGGCCGCCGCCCGCGCGATGTCGTCCTTCGCGCTCAGCTCCAGACCGGACTTCGCCTCGAAACCGGGCTCATGGGTGCTGGCCTCGACCAGAGGGACCGCACCGCCGTGCACCTTCTCCAGCACGCCCTGGCGTGCGAGGGCGTCGAGGTCACGGCGGACCGTCATGTCCGACACGCCGAGCTTGCGGGTCAGTTCGTTGACCCGGACTCCGCCGCGGCGCCGGACCTCGTCGAGGATCAGGGTGCGCCGCTGCTCCGCGAGGAGGTTCTGATTCTCGCTCACGTACGCTCCGGTCCTTTCGCCGCCAAGCCGTCCGACACTCCCCGCGCACCCGGCCCGACTGGCACGTTCCGCCCGCCGCCGGTGCGTCGGCGCCTCATCCTCGCATGCCGGGGCAAGCCCGGTGCACCCGGCGATTCGTCGCGCACACGCCATCGCTCCCCCGCGGGTCGTCCGCTCGTCACCCGGCTCGGGAAATTCCGTGAGGAGGGGTGTCACCCGCTCCGGATGGAGAGATCCTGTTGCCCGCACGGACGGATCCGACGGCGTGTCACGGGGAAGTGCGAAGCAGTGGAACGTGAGAGGGAAGACAGACCCGCCGAACGGGGCGAGATGGTGGACGGCCCCGCCGAGCGGCCGAAGGAGGCGGGAACCGACCTGGAACTCCTGGTCCACGGAGTGGGCGGCGCCACTCCGAAGGGCATGCTGAACGATCCGCGCACCGTGCGGATCACCGGCGACGACATCGCCGCCGTGTTCCGGCGCGCCGACGACGTCCGGGCGGAGCACGGACCCGCCGGCCACCGGGACGGACCGGTCCCCGAGGCCTACGTCTGGTGCAACCTCACCTCCGGGAACGGCGCCCGCGCCCTGTGGCTGTTACTGCTGCCTTTCATGGTGGTCAACCTCGCCCACTGGATGCGCCCGACGGGCCGAGGCCGCAGACGTCCCGCCCGGCTGTACGGACTGCTGGTGCGGCTCGCCGGACTGAGCCTGACGGTGCTGCTCGTCGCGGCGGCATGCGAGGTCGCCCTCGACCTGGCCGCCTGGCAGTGCGCGGGCACACAGGCGTGCGCTGACCGGCACTCCTGGCTCGGCTTCCTCTCGCCCGAGGCCTCGGACGGCGGCTGGTGGAGCGAGCCGGGACGCCGGCTCGCCCTCGCCGCCCTGGTGCCCGCGGCTCTGACCGGGCTGCTGTGGTACCTGTCCCTGCGCACCTGGAGCGCGTACGAGTCCCAGCAGCCGATGCTCCACGGGATCGCGCCCGAGGACGACGGTCCCATCGCCCTGGGCCGGCCCGGTTTCTGGTACGGCCGTCGCCTGGTCGCCCGACTGCGCGCCGCGCACGCCGCCGCCGGACTGCTCACCGTCGCCTTCGCACTCGCCCCCGCGGCAGCCCGGCACGACCGCGCACCGGGCGGATCCGAGGCGCTGGCCGTCCTCGGCCCGCTCCTGCAAGCGTCCCTGCTCGCCGCCGCGGCCGTCGTGGTGTGGGTGGTCTGCCGCCGCGGCCGCACCGACCGCCGCCTGGACGACACCCTCGACGCACACCTGCTGCGTCTGCTGCCCCTCGCCGCGCTCCTCCTGCTCGCCCTCACCCTTCTGTACGCCGGATGGCGCCGCCCCGGCTGGGAGTCGGCCGGCCGACTGTCCGGCGACATGACCTTCGGCGCGATCACCCTCGCCCAGGGCCTGCTCGTGATCGTCCTCGCCGGTGTCGCCCACACCCTGCACCGCGGTGCCCCTGACCGGCGCGCCGCCATGCGGGGCCTGGCCGGACCGGCTGTCGCGATGCTGGCCTGTGCGCTGGGCGGCGTGATGTCCGGTGGCGTGGCCCAGCGCGTCGCCGACTGGCTGGACGGCCCCGGGACGTCGATCCCGGGGCCGCCAGTGGTCCTGACCTGGCAGGCGTCAGTGATCCCGCCGTTGCTCGTCCTGATTCTCGGGCTCTGCTGCTGGCTGGCCCGGCGCGCCTGGCACATCGCCCGCGACGAGCGTGCCGTCGTGGCACGCGAGTTCCCGGGCGAGACCGGTGACCCCGCCCGCACCCGGCGGATCGCCAACGCCCGGGCCATGGCCTCCCTCACCGACCGGGGCCCCCGCATCGTCGCCGTCACCTCCGCCGCGACCCTGCTGCTGGGCGCGGGCGCCCTCGCCGGCGCCCTGACCACCGGCCGTACGCCCGGTGAGGCCGCCCAGGGCACCTACGCAGTCGTCCACAGCGCAGCCGAGACGTCGCAGGCGCTGGGCTCCTGGCTGATCGGACTCGGCTTCATACTGTTCGTCACCTGGGGCCGGCGTGCCTACAAGGACTCCTCCGCGCGGCGCACGATCGGCATCCTGTGGGACGTCGGCACCTTCTGGCCGCGCGCAGCCCACCCCTTCGCCCCGCCCTGCTACGCCGAACGCGCGGTGCCCGACCTGACCTGGCGGATCGAGACCTGGACGCGGGCCACCGGCGGACGCCTGGTGCTCTCCGGCCACTCCCAGGGCAGCGTCCTCGCCGCCGCCGCGGCCTGGCAGCTCACCCCGTCCACCCGGGGACACATCGCCCTGCTCACCTACGGCTCCCCGCTGGAGCGGCTGTACGGCCGCTGGTTCCCCGCCCACTTCGGAGCGGACGCGCTCGGCACGCTGCACCAGGAGGTCAACTGCTGGCGCAACCTCCACCGCCGCACCGACCCCATCGGCGGTCCGGTGCGGCTGCCCGGCGACCGTGGCCCCGAGGTGGACCGCCCCCCGCTCAAGGACCCGCTGGCATACGGCCGCACCGAGAGTCATCCGCTGCCCGCACCGATTCTCGGCCACTCCGACTACCAGGCGGACCCGGCCTTCGCGGAGGAACGCCGACGGCTGCTCGCCCGGCTGCGGCCGGACGTCCCGGCACCACGGCACACGCAGGAACCCGGCGACGGCGCCCGTACCGGCCCGGGGGATCCCACCGGGTGAGGGGCCAGGGAGCCGTGACGCGTCCGCGCCAGGTGCGAAAGTCCTGAACGCCGGGTGCGACAGGCCCCCTGGTTCAGGGCAGTTCGGGCAGGTCGTCGGCGTAGAGCAGGGTCAGGTCGTCCGTGCTCGGCTCCGGCAGCTGGGCGACCCGGCCGGCGTGCCGCTCCACCATCGCCTCGAACGTCTGCCGCGCGGTACGGCCGTTACCGAAGGCGGGCCCCTTGGGGATCTCCGTGAAGTACTTCAGCAGGCCCTCCGAGGCGCCCGGCGCCAGCCGGTACTCGTGCTCCTCGGCCTGCTGCTCCACGATCCGCAACAGCTCTCCGGCCCCGTAGTCGCCGAAGGTGATGGTCCGTGAGAAACGGGACGCCACACCCGGGTTGACGGACAGGAACCGCTCCATCTCGGCGGTGTACCCCGCGACGATCACCACGACCGCGTCCCGGTGGTCCTCCATCAGCTTCACGAGCGTGTCGATGGCCTCCTTGCCGAAGTCACGCCCGGAGTCCTCGGGGGAGAGCGCGTACGCCTCGTCGATGAACAGCACGCCGCCGCGCGCCTTCTCGAACGCCTCCTGGGTACGGATCGCGGTGGATCCGATGTGCTCACCGACCAGGTCGACGCGCGAGACCTCGACCAGGTGGCCCTTCTCCAGCACGTCAAGGGAGGCGAGGATCTCGCCGTACAGCCGCGCGACCGTGGTCTTGCCGGTGCCCGGGGAACCTGTGAAGACCAGGTGACGCTTGACGGACGCGGCCTTCAGCCCCGCCTCCTGCCGGCGCCGGCCCACCTCGATCATGTCGGTGAGTGCCCGCACCTCCCGCTTGACGCTCTCCAGGCCCACCAGCGTGTCGAGTTCGCCGAGCACGGTCTTCGACGGGCGCAGTTCCTTCTCCTTCGGCCCGGTCACCGGCTCGGGCGGCGTCCGCTCGGCCGGCTGTCCGGGCAGGGCACCGAGCAGGCCGGGGGAGTGACCGGTGCCCTGCACGACCGGCTCCGGCGCCGCCGGCGGCGTGAGGCTGCCGCTCTCGTCGCGGGTGCAGTCCTCCACCAGCGGACCCCCCGCGCCGGGGGCCGCGCCGCTCTCGGCGAACTCGTACCCGCCGCGCGCGCAGCGTTCCGTGCGGCACTTGCGCAGCGTCGTCCGGCTGCCGTCTATCACGTGGAAGCCGTAGCCGCTACTGCCCGTGACCCGGCAGTCGAGGAAGCTGCCCCGGCCGCCGGCCGAGACGTAGACACCGGCCTCCGCCGGGGAGTCGATGGTGCAGCGCTCGACGGTCGGGTCGGCACCCTTGGTGACGATCACGCCGGTCTGCGTCCCGTCCAGGGTGCAGTTGTTGAGAGTGCCACCGCTGCCGTGGTCCCGGAACCAGGCTCCCGTGGCGGCCTCCCGGATCCGGCAGTCGTCGAGCTGGGCGGTGGCGCCGTCGCTGACCGACACGGCGGTGTTGCGCACCTGCGACAGGTCGCTGTCGACCACGTCCGCGCGCGAACCGCGGTCGAGGACGAACAGGGCGTCCGGCACGTCGTGCACCCGGCACGAGTCCAGGACGACGGTGGCGCCGTCGCTCACCCACACCGCCGGGTAGTCGCCGGTGCTGTCGAAGATCTCGCACTGGTTGGCGTCCACGCGGGTGCCCGGGTCCCACACCGACAGGCCGTTGCGGCCGAACTGCCGCACGGTGGTGCGGGTCATGGTGAGCACGGAGCGGGACCGCAGGTCGACCGCGTTCTCCGGGATGTCGTGGATGCGGCAGTCGGCCAGCGTCAGCACCGCGTCGGTGTCGAGTGCGACCCCGTCACCGGTGGTGCGGTGCACATCGCAGTCGGTGAGGTGCGCGGCTGCCCGGCCGGTGACCTGGACACCGCTGCCCCGCACCTCGTAGACCTCGCAGCCCACCGCCTCCAGCGTCGATTCGTCCCCGGTCGCGGTCAGGCCCGAGCCCGCGGCATGGTGCACGCGGCAGCGTTCGAGGCGGGGACGGGCGCCTCCGCGCACCGCGATGCCCGCCTGGCCCGCGGCGACCACCTCGCACTCCTCGAACACCCCGCCCCCGCCGTCGAGCACGGCTATGCCGATCCCCGCCGGATTGTCGACCGTGCAGCGGCGGACCGCCGGCCGGGCGCTGCCGCGCACCTCGATGCCGGCCGCGGACCGGGTGACCACCCGTATGTCCCGCAGCTCCGGGGTGCCGTCCTCGACCAGCAGGGCGGGCGCCGCCGCGTCCTGCCCCTCCACATGCAGGTCCTGGACCACCGCCGAAGCGCGTACGGTCAGCGGAACCCCGTCCAGGGGCGCGATGCGCACCGATCCGGACGAGCCCTCGGGACCACGAAGGGTCACCGCCCGTTCCACGACGAGATTCTCCCGGTAGGTGCCGGGAGCGACGGTGAGGACGTCGCCTTCGGCCGCGGCCTCCAGGGCGGCGGCGAGCGACGCGTACTCACCTGTGCGGCGCCGCCACCGCGATGTGCCGGTGTGCGTCACCTGGACCGTGCCCTGTGCCATGGCGTAGCTGTGCCCCCACCTTGTTGTACGCGGGTTTGTCGTCGATTCCTTCGGCCGGACCACCGTAGCGTGCGCACGGCCGAAGGATTGACCAGAGGCGGAAGGCCGTCGGCTTCCGGCGCCGGTCCTGCCCCGGCCGAGGCCCGCTTTGTCCCATGCCCGGTCGCAGGACCGCGTACCGGCGCCGGATCGTGCGCCAAAGGACCAGCCCTCTCGCGCCCTCGGCCAGGACCGCGCGTGGTCCTGCACGACATCACGGCGTCCGGCCGTCCGTCAGGCGAGGACCGTGACCGGATCGCCGACCCGGACCGTACCGGGCGCGAGGGGCACCAGGTTCTGCCCGAACACCAGCCTGTCCCCGAACCGGCGGTGTCTTCCGAGTGAATGCAGGGGTTCCCGGCCGCGCTCGGCGGTGCGCTGGTCAGTGGCCGTCACCACGCACCGTCCGCTGGGTTTGGCGACACGGAAGGCGACCTCGCCGACCGTGATGCGTGACCAGGTGTCCTCGACCCAGGCGGTGGTGCCCTCGACGACCAGGTTCGGCCGGAAGCGGTTCATGGGCAGGGGCCCTTCGCCCGCGTGATCGTCCCCGGCGACCAGGGTATTGAGGGCGTCGAGGGACGCGGTCGTGGTGAGCAGCAGGGGATAGCCGTCGGCGAGGCTGACCGTTTCGCCCGGCAGTGCGAACCCCGGGTCCACCGGCCGGCGCGTGGCGGGGCCGTCCAGGTGCACCAGACGCACCTCGGCGCCGAGGAAGGCGCTGCACCAGGCGTGCACGGCGTCGTCCTCGGCCGGCACCACGTCGATCTTGTCGCGGAAGATCTCCACCCGCTCGGTGGGGCCTGCCGGCGGGGGCACGGCCACTGTCACCGGGGCCCTGCCGGGCGCGGACAGCCGTAGACCGCCCCCGGGCAACGGCTCGGCGGCTGCCAGCGCGAGGCGCGGATGTCTGCGTTGTGTGACGACCCTCCCCCCGTCGTCGACCAGCATCCAGCGCCGGTCTCCGGCGGGCCCCCAGGGCTCCACGACGACCTCCCGGAGAGGCAGGCTCCGGAAGGCCTTGACCGGATGGATGTGAATCGAGCGCAGCAGCGTGTTCCCCATGGATGCATCGTGCCAGCCGGCGACGACTTCGGGGGCCTGCGGCCCGCGGGACGGCTCAGGGCCCGGGGCTCACCGCCTGGAACGGCTCGGTGTCCGGTACTCGGCGAGCACCGGACACCGCTCAGTACCCGCGGTACTGCTGGTTGTTGTACGGGTCCTGGTACGGCGCCGGCGCTGGGCGCGGGGCCGCGGGGCGCATCGCCTCGTAGCCCGCACCGGGAGCGGCGGGACGTGGCTGCTGCGGCTGGGGGCCGGGGTAACCGCGCGGCGCGGTGGCCTGCTGCGGGATGTACGGCGAGTGCGCCTGCTGGAGCGGCGCCGGCTGCTGTGCCTGCGGGTACCCGTAGGCGGGCTGGGAAGGGGCCGCCGGGAGTGCGGGCAACGCCGAGGGAAGCGCGGGCAGGTGACTGCCCGGCGCGTCATAGGCGGAGGGGACCCGGATCGGAGCGATCTGCGGGGTGCCCCGCTCGGCCACGAGCGAGTCGTAGATCGGAGTGTCCGGGAAGGAGGCGGAGTAGTAGCCGCCGCCATAAGTGGAGCGGGGGGAGGTCATGGCCATAAGTTAAGCCCACGATGTGCTGGTTGGGGAGACCGATAAGAGGGTTGTTTTCCGTGTCCGACGTACCCTGGGATAAGTAATTCGGGCGAACTTGGATGAAACGGCTGAACGTCGGGATGATTGTCTGGTAAAAGCCGAGTTCCGGCGGGGTTACCTGCGGTGATCGACCTCTCCACGCATGCCCCGTGAAAGTTGCCGCGCGCGGGTATTAGGTTGTGCGGACGAAGCACGACGCATGCCGGGCACCGCCTGGCGGGGTGGCACGTGATGGGGGCGGACATGTCAATGTCGAAGGGATCGAACACGCCGATGCCGACCACGGCACTCCGCGTGGAACTGGGGTGGCGCACCGGCCCCGGAGTCCCCGACGCGGACGCCTCCGCGCTCCTGCTGGCCGGTGGCAAGGTCCGCTCCGACAGCGACTTCGTCTTCTACAACCAGCCCGTCCATTCCTCCGGAGCCGTCCGGCACGAGGGCAAGCGGAACGCCGGCGGGCAGGTCACCGACACCGTCCTCGTCGACCTCGCGCGCGTGGAGCCCGGCATCGAGACGGTGATCCTCGCGGCCTCCTGCGACGGCGGGGCCTTCGGCCGGATCCCGGGCCTGTACATCGAGGTCAAGGACGCCGCGCAGGGTACCGTCGCCGCCCGCTTCGACAGCACGGGCGCCACCAGCGAGAGCGCCTTCGTGCTCGGTGAGTTCTACCGCCGCCAGGGTGCCTGGAAGTTCCGTGCCGTCGGACAGGGCTACAGCAGCGGACTCGAGGGCCTGGCCAGCGACTACGGCATCACCGTCGACGAGCCGCAGCGCGCCGTCCCTGCCTCCCCGGCGGTCGCTCCCCCGCCCTCGCCCCCGCCCCCGGCGCTCCCGGTCACCGCCCCGCCGCCTCGGCCGGCCGCCCCGCCCTCGTCGGCCGCGCCTCCCGCGGCGTCGCCGGTCCGGCTCGCCAAGGTGACGCTCACCAAGGCCGTCCCCTCCGTCTCGCTGGCCAAACAGGGAGGAACCTCGGGAGTCCTGAGGGTGAACCTCAACTGGCAGGTGCGCAAACAGTTCTCCGGCTGGGCGGGCAAGCTGGGGCGTCCGGTCGCCACGCACTCCGACCTCGACCTCGACCTGTGTGCCCTGTTCGAACTCAGCGACGGCAGCAAGGGAGTCGTCCAGGCCCTCGGCAACGCGTACGGGGCACTGCAGCGGCCCCCCTTCATCCATCTCGACGGCGACGACCGCACCGGTGCCGTGGACTCCGGCGAGAACCTCACCGTCAGTCTCGACCACCAGCAGCACTTCCGCCGGATCCTCGTCTTCGTCACCATCTACGAGGGCGCCCGCTCCTTCGCCGACCTGCACGCCACGGTCACCCTCCAGCCGCAGCACGGTGCCCCGATCGACTTCTCGCTCGACGAGTGCACCGTTCCCTCGACGGTGTGCGCCCTCGCCCTCATCACCAACACCGGCGGCGACCTCGTCGTTCAGCGCGAGGCCCGCTACCTGGTGCCCGAGCGGGGCGTCAGTCCGCAGCGCACCGTCGACCGCGTCTACGGCTGGGGCATGAACTGGACTCCCGGCCGCAAGTGATCCCCGGCCGGCAGCGGCTCCGGCGGCACGGGATCCCCGGCCGGGCATGAGACGTCCTGACGCCTCATGACACCTGACGGGCCGCCGGTTCAGCCCTCGTCGGGCACGGCGCCCGGACGCGTGTAGGTGCGGCCCTTCCAGGCCGCACCCCGCCCGCGGCAGTGCCGCACCGCCGAGCCGACCGTCATCAGCAGGTACAGGAACGCGGTGAACGGCAGCAGGGGAGCGAGCCACAGCGGCTGCCGGTAGTAGCGCAGCATCGGAACGTACGTCCCCGCCATCACCAGCCAGGCAGCCGCGCCGGCGGCCGCGGCCGGCGTACTTCCCGTCGCCAGCCCCGCGACCACCACCACCGGTGGCACCAGGTACACCAGTGCGAGACCCGCGACCGTACCCGCCAGCAGCACCGCGCTGTGCCGCAGCTGCGCGTACGCGCTCCGCGACACCATGTGCCACAGGTCGTTCAGCCGCGGGTACGGACGCACACTGTCCACCCCGTCCGCCAGCCCCAGCCAGACCCGCCCGCCGCCGGCCTTGACCGCCCGCGCGATCGCCACGTCGTCGATGAGGGCCTGCCGGACGGCGTCCGGGATCCGCGCCCGCCCGGCCGCCTCCGCCCGCAGCAGCACACAGCCCCCGGCCGCCGCGGCCGTCCGCGACCCGTCCCGTCCGATCCGGCGGAACGGATACAACTGCGCGAAGAAGTACACGAACGCCGGCACGATCATCCGCTCCCAGGCGCTCTCCACGCGCAGCCGCGCCATCTGTGAGACGACATCGAACCCGCCGGTGAGGGCCGCCGCGACCAGCCGGCGCAGGCTGTCGGGCGCGTGCGCGATGTCGGCGTCCGTGAGGAGGAAATACTCGGGCGCACGCGCGCGAGCCAGGCCGATCCCGTGCCGCACCGCCCAGAGCTTGCCGGTCCAGCCGCCCGGCGGCTCGCCGGGCGAACCCACGGTCAGCGGCAGTCCGCCGTGCCGGTCCGCCAGCTCACGCGCGAGCCGCCCGGTGCCGTCCGTACTGCCGTCGTCGACGAGGAAGACCTCCGCCCGCCCGGGATAGTCCTGGGCGAGCAGCGACGGCAGGCTCAAGGGCAGTACCGCCGCCTCGTCCCGCGCGGGAACGACCACGCACACCGACGGCCACGCCTCCGGTTCCCGCAGGGGCGGAAGCCGGACGTCCGTACGCCAGAAGAAGCCCTGCCCGAGCAGCAGCCACAGCCAGGCGGTGAGGGACACGACGGCGGTCCATACAAGGGCGCTCACGTGCGCAGTCTGCCCCGGACGAGCGGCCGGACACGGCCCATCATCTATCGTGACCGGGTGAAGATCGCGCTCATGGACTCCGGAATCGGCCTGCTGGCGGCCGCCGCGGCGGTACGGCGTCTCCGCCCCGACGCCGATCTTGTCCTCTCCCTCGACCCCGACGGCATGCCCTGGGGGCCCAGGACCCCTCAGGACCTCACGGCCCGCGCCCTCGCCGTCGCCGAGGAGGCCGCCGCGCGCCGGCCCGATGCCCTGATCGTCGGCTGCAACACCGCGACCGTGCACGCGCTCACCGCCCTGCGCGCCCGCCTCGAACCGGTCCTGCCCGTCGTCGGCACCGTCCCGGCGATCAAGCCGGCCGCGGCCGGCGGCGGACCACTGGCGATCTGGGCGACCCCCGCCACGACCGGCAGCCCGTACCAGCGGAACCTGATCCAGGACTTCGCCGGCGGCGTCGACGTCACCGAGGTGCCGTGCTGGGGGCTCGCGGAGGCCGTGGAACGCGCGGACGAGAGCGCGATCGACGCGGCCGTCGCCGCCGCCGCCGAACTCACCCCGGACGAGGTGACGACCGTCGTCCTGGGCTGCACCCATTACGAACTGGTCGCCGAACGCATCCGGGCCGCGGTGCAGCGCCCCGGCCTGCTGCCGCTCGTCCTGCACGGCTCCGCCGGAGCGGTCGCCGCCCAGGCCATGCGCCGCCTCGGTGAGCGGCCCGCTCCCGACGCCCCGGCGACCGGCACTCTCACCGTGCTGCTGAGCGGACGCGAGGGCGCGCTGCCCCGGCCCGCCCTCACCTACGCGGAGGGCAGGCTGCTCCAGCAGGTCACCCCCGCGGGGTGACCCCGGCCACCCGACACCTCGGCTCCGCCCCCGCCCGGTCGGCGCAGTGCGCCGGGCGACGCGGTACCGGGGGAGCGAAACGTGAGTAACCTCGTGAGCATGAGGGATCGTCCCCGCGGTGCCCACACCTCGTACTCCTACGTCTGGACCGGTCGCGCGACCAACCGGATGCAGTGGCTGCCGGCGCTGATCGGTGCCGCCTGCATGGCGCTCGGCATCGTGCTCGCCGCCGACTCGGCCTGGTCGAACGGAACCGCGCCGCTGGCCATGGCCGTCGTCGGATGCATCGCGGCCGGACTACTGGTCCTGTTCGGCACCCTCGCCTTCGTGCACGTCGTGCTGCGTGTCGACGAGGACAACGTGGAAGTGCGCTGCGGCCACATCGGGGTGCCGCGCCGCCGCATCCCGCTGTCGCACGTCGCCGGAGCCGCGTTCGTCCCGCACGTCACCCCCCGGCACTGGGGCGGCTGGGGCTACCGCTGGCGGCCCGAGAAGGGCACCGCGGTCGTCGTGCGCCGTGGTGAGGGCATCGCCCTGAGTCTGTGGGACGGACACACCCTCACGATCACCGTGGACGACGCGGAGGCGGCGGTGGCCGTCATCCGTGACCGTCTCCACCCGCACCGGCCGGGCCCGACGGGCTGAGCTGCCACGCCGGGGACGGTCACGAAGCGGGCCGGGCCCCGCGTACCGGAGGCGGGTGGACGGGCGTCGCGAGTCCCGCGAGCAGGTCCGCACCCACCGGGACCGCGGTGAAACTAGGCGCGTCGCCCACCGCGGCGGTCGTCGGCGCCGCACCCGCCGAGAGCACCACGGGCGTGGCACGCGGACTGCGCCACAGCACGCACAGCCGAAGGCCAACGCCGACAGTGCCACCCCGACGACGCCCTGTTCGGCCGCCGGGTGGAACGGGGCGGGCGGGGCCTGCCGTCGGATGGCACGGTCCGGCCGGCCGCCGTGCCCAGTTTTCCGGAGCGCCCGGCCCCCACCCCCGGACCCACGTCATGACGCACCATCCCGGGCGCGTCCCGCCACAGCTCCACCCGGTGCGGGGCCGGCCCTCCAGCGCGTCGGCCGACCCGGCGTTCCCGGCGACCGCCCAGGTCAGTCCCGTCACCCCGGCGGCGGCACGGTCGGTGCCCGGACCGGTCGCCGTAGACTCGCGGAGTGACCGTCACCGCAACCTCCGTCGGCGAGTCGGACCCGATGCCCCCGCAGACCGCGCCCGGTGCGTGGCGCCGGCGGCTCGTGCGCCTCGTTCCGTTCGCAGCGGCAGCACTCTCCGGGCTGCTCCTCTACGTCAGCTTCCCGCCGCGCACCCTGTGGTGGCTGGCGCTGCCCGCCTTCGCCGTCTTCGGCGGGCTGCTGCGCGGGCGGAGCTGGAAGGCGGGGCTCGGCATCGGTTACCTCTTCGGCCTGGGCTTTCTGCTGCCGCTGTTGGTGTGGACCGGTGTCGAGGTCGGCCCGGGCCCGTGGATCGCCCTCGCCGTGATCGAGGCGGCCTTCGTCGCACTGGTCGGTGCCGGTGTCGCCGCGGTCTCGAAGCTGCCCGGGTCGCCGGTGTGGGCCGCCGCGCTCTGGACCGCCGGGGAGGCGGCACGCGCGCGCGTGCCGTTCAGCGGGTTTCCCTGGGGCAGGATCGCGTTCGGGCAGGCGGACGGAGTGTTCCTGCCGCTCGCCGCGCTGGGCGGCACTCCCGTGCTCGGCTTCGCGGTCGTCCTGTGCGGCTTCGGCCTGTACGAGATCGTGCGCGTGGTCCTGGACACCCGCCCTACCACAACCGTGCGCCGCGTCGCGGCGGCCGTCGGCGCGCTGAGCGTGGCGGCCCCCCTCGTGGCCGCGGCCGCCGCCCGGCCACTGGTGAGCGACACGGCCGAGGACGGCACGGCGACCGTCGCGGTCGTCCAGGGCAACGTGCCGCGCCTGGGGCTCGACTTCAACTCCCAGCGGCGTGCCGTCCTCGACTACCACGCGCGCGAGACGGAGCGCCTGGCCGCCGCCGTCGACGCGGGTGAGGCCGAGCGGCCCGACATCGTGCTGTGGCCGGAGAACTCCTCCGACATCGACCCCTTCGCCAACGCCGACGCGCGTGCCGTCATCGACCGCGCGGCGCAGGCGATCGGCGCCCCGATCTCGGTCGGCGCCGTGGTGGGCAAGGACGGCAACCTGCTCAACGAGCAGGTTCTCTGGGACCCGGACAAGGGCCCCGTCGACATCTACGACAAGCGGCAGATCCAGCCCTTCGGCGAGTACCTCCCACTGCGCTCCCTGGTCGGGGCGATCAACGACGAGTGGACGTCGATGGTCCGCCAGGACTTCAGCCGAGGCACCGAACCGGGAGTGTTCACCATGGCCGGCACCGGCGTCGGACTCGTCACCTGTTACGAGGCGGCCTTCGACTGGGCGGTGCGCGACACGGTGACCGACGGTGCCCGGCTGATCTCCGTCCCCAGCAACAACGCGACCTTCGGCCGCAGCGAGATGACCTACCAGCAGCTCGCCATGTCCAGGGTCCGCGCCGTCGAGCACAGCCGCACCGTCACCGTCCCGGTGACCAGCGGCGTCAGCGCGATCATCATGCCGGACGGGAAGGTCAGCCGGAGGACCGGCATGTTCGTGGCCGACTCCCTGGTGCAGGATGTGCCGCTGCGTTCCTCGCTGACGCCCGCCACCCGCCTCGGCATCCTCCCCGAGATCGCCCTCGTCCTGGTCGCCGTGGGCGGCCTGGGGTGGGCCCTCGGCTCCGGTGTGCGCGGGCGGGCGCGCCGGTGACGCCCAGTCGTACGTGCGGCGCACGCCTCCTGAAGCGTCGTGGGGCGGCCCGATCTGCCCGCTAGGGTCGGAGGCATGGCTACTCCTGACTTCATCAGCACCCTGCGCGCCTTGGCCGGTCACCAACTGCTCTGGCTTCCCGGGGTCACCGCCCTCGTCTTCGACGACGAGGGCAGAGTGCTGCTGAACCGCCGGTCCGACACCCGTAAGTGGTCGGTGATCGGCGGCATCCCCGACCCGGGGGAGCAGCCCGCTGCCTGCGCGGTGCGCGAGGTCGAGGAGGAGACCGCGGTGCGCTGTGTCGTCGAGCGGGTCGTGATGGTCCAGGCACTGAACCCGGTGACGTACGACAACGGCGACATCTGCCAGTACATGGACATCACCTTCCGCTGCCGTGCCGTCGGCGGTGAGGCCCGGGTCAACGACGACGAATCTCTGGACGTCGCCTGGTTCGCCGTGGACGCGCTGCCGGAGCTGAATGAGTTCGGGCGCTTCCGGATCAAGCAAGCCATGGCTGACGCACCCACATGGTTCGACCCCGCTACTTCTGGCTGAACTGTGGGGCACCATCACATGGGGCGGAGCAGGGGCGCTGTCTAGGGGCAGGACATGACCGCGCCCCACGCCCTCGCCACCCCCCAGGCCCCTCTGCTCGACCTCGGTGGCCGTACCGCCCTCGTCACCGGCGCCAAGGTGAGAGCCGTCGACCGGGACGCCGCCGGCCTGGAGGCGCTGGACGCTCAGGCCGGGGACCTCAAAGGCAGCGTCGAGCCGCACGTGCTCGAGCTCATGGACGGCGGCTGGTCCGCGCACTGAGCCACGACCGACCAGGCGGTGCGAATGACGTGAGAGAAGATCCCTGAGCCGGCCGTGGTGCCCCACGCCGACGCCCGACTCTGCTGCTCAATTCGAGGGATGGTCACGCACCGCATCCGAGAGGGGCCGGACCGCCTCCTCGCGAGGCCCGTTCCACGCGCCCCGTCGACAGGCCGGCGTCACTCTCCGCAATTGAGCAACAGAGTCACGCCCTCACCCAAAACCCACGCCGGATGTCCCGGTGCCCGCTCGGCCATGCTGTGCAGACAGGCCCACGGCTCCCTGCCCGCCGAGTTGTCCACAGGCCTGACGGGGCGGCCGCGGGATGAGGAATCCCGTGACCACGTCCCGCGATCACGTGCAGTCCGCCGAGCGCCCGGGCCCCGGTACCGGGGTGTCCGGCCGGACGCGCCCCGACGGCCGTACCGCGCACGAACCGCACGACGGTCTCGCGCACGATCGTTTCGATCACGACCGTCCGGTACCCGCCGGTACCCGCCGGTACCCGCCGGTACCCGCCGGTACCCGCCGGTTCCGCACAGGGCAGCACCGAGACGCCGTTCCTGGAGCTCCTGGCCCGGGGCGCGTCCGCCGAGGCCTACGAGCAGCCGGTGCTCCTGGCCCGTGCCGAGGGACTGCCCACCGAGCGGATCACCGCCCTCGAACAGGCCCGGCGGCTCGCCCTGCGCGTCCGCTCCGGCCTGGAGGGACGGCGCCGCCGGGAGGCCGAGCTGTCCGCGCTCTTCGAGGCCGCCCACGACCTCGCCCAGGTGGGCGCCTGGATCCCCCGGGTCTGCTTCGTTCGCCAGGCCGGGGGAGTAACGTCCCTCGGACGTCGACGCCGGTGCCTGTCGGTCCGGAGGCGTGACTCTTGCCATGGTGCGGAACTCCCACTCGACGTGAAGGCGGTGAGGCTCGCCGCAGAGCGGTGCGGTCTCCGGCGGCGGCCTGGAGGAAAGCGCGAACGCGGTGAACTCGGGACCGCCGGCCCGCCCGAACGGCGACCCTTCCCTGAACTGCCGTCGGAGTTGTTGACGATACTTTCAACTTGTGCCGAGCCGCCCGCTCGGGGGCGCTGTGGTCCGAGCCGCGCCCCCACCGAAAGGGGTAACCCGTGCGTTCGCCCCTCGTCCGCGGTCTGCCCGGTCTGCCGGTCTCCCGGCCGAACGAGACCGGCCGCTGTAGCCTGCGCGGCGGCTGCGGCGATACTCGCTTCGCTTCTGGGTGCGAGTACCGCGAGCGGCGCGGCGGCGTCCCTCCCCGGGGCCACGGCGGGCGGCCTGGCGGGCCCGCCTGCGGTGAAACCCGTACTGGACTGCCCGGAGGTGATGGGCAGCACACGGGCCTCCCCGGACAGCGCCCCGGCGACACGGAAACCGGGGAGACCGCATCCGGCACCTGTGTGCGCCGGTCACCCGTATGCCCGACCACCGGTCGGCATAAGACGGTGCTTCCCGGAGACTCGATGGTGCGAGCGTGGGTGAGTGCCCGGTGGCGTGCTGCGCGACCACCGGTGACGGCGAGGAGACGGGCAAGGTACTGAGGTCCATGAGCACCATCGAAGAGTCGATCGACATCGACGTCCCGGTTCATGTGGCGTACAACCAGTGGACGCAGTTCGAGACGTTCCCCCGCTTCGTGGACGGCGTCAAACGCGTCGACCAGATCCAGGCGGTGATGACCCACTGGGTGACCCGGTTCGGCCCGAGGACGTACGAGTACGACGCGGAGATCGTGGAACAGGTCCCGGACCGGCTGGTCCGCTGGAACGTCCTCGACAAGCCCCGGCACGCCGGCACGGCGACCTTCGAAGAACTCGGCACCGGCCGCTGCCGGGTGACCCTGCGCGTCGACCTGCGGTCCCGGGGACTCCTGAAGCGGACGGCGGCTGCTCCCGGCCTCGCCCGCCGTGTGGTCCACACCGCTCTGACGTCCTTCAAGGAGTTCACCGAGGGACAGGGCCGCGAGACCGGCGCCTGGCGCGGCGAGATCAGCAGGGGCCACGTCCAGCCCACCGAGGGCCGGAGCCGTCCCCACGTGCCGACCTGGCCGACCGGCTGACCGGCCGGGCGATGGGCGGGCCGGACCAAAGGGCCGGCCGGTCCCGTACCCGGCAGAGCGGCCACGGGGCCGTAGGGGCGTCGGGGGGACGCAGGACACGGAGCGAGGAGAGACACGTTGCAGAAGCCGCCGAGCGAGGAACCGGCCGACGACCGCCTTGAGGTCACCCCGCCCCACACCTGGGCCGCGGGCGTACCAGCGGTGTACAACGCGATGAAGTACTCCCTGGGCCAGACGTCGGTCCGGCGTACGGGGCTCACGCTGTTGAACCTCAACCAGGTCAGCGGCTTCGACTGCCCCGGCTGCGCGTGGCCCGAGCCCGAACCGGGGCACCGCCCCATGAACGAGTACTGTGAGAACGGCGCCAAGCACACCAACGATGAGGCCACCTCACGCCGTATCACGGCTGATTTCTTCCGCCGGTACCCGATCAGCGAGCTGGCCGGGAAGTCCGACCGGTGGCTCAACCAGCAGGGCCGCCTCACCCGGCCCGTGGTCAAGCGGCCCGGCTCCGACCACTACGAGCCCATCAGCTGGAGCACGGCCCTCGACCTGCTCGCCGACGAGCTGAAGGCGCTGGACTCCCCGAACGAGGCGGTCTTCTACACCTCCGGCCGCGCCAGCAACGAGGCCGCGTTCGTCCTGCAGCTCTTCGCCCGCGCGTTCGGCACCAACAACCTGCCGGACTGCTCCAACATGTGCCACGAATCCAGTGGCGCCGCGCTCAACGAGACCCTCGGCATCGGCAAGGGCGACGTGTCGCTGCGCGACATCTACCACGCCGACCTCATCCTGGTCGTCGGCCAGAACCCGGGCACCAACCATCCCCGGATGCTGTCCGCGCTGGAGAACTGCAAGCGCCGCGGAGGCAGGATCGTCGCCGTCAACCCGCTGCCCGAGACGGGCCTGGTCCGCTTCAAGCAGCCCCAGCGGCCCCGCGGCATCATCGGTCGCGGCACGCAGATCGCCGACCGCTTCCTCCATATCAGGATCGGCGGAGACCTGGCCCTGTTCCAGGCGCTCAACCTCCTGCTCCTGGAGGCGGAGGAGGCCGCGCCCGGCACCGTCCTCGACCGGGACTTCATCAACGCCCAGACTGAGGGTTTCGAGGAGTTCACCCGGCACCTGCGCGCCACCGTCTCCTGGCCCGAGGCAGAGAAGGCCACCGGTCTGACCCGCGCCCGGATCGAGGAAGTGCGTGACATGGTCCTCGAGAGCAAGCGCGTGATCGTCTGCTGGGCGATGGGCCTGACCCAGCACAAGCACGGTGTGCCCACCATCCGCGAGGTGGTCAACTTCCTGCTGTTGCGCGGCAACATCGGCCGGCCCGGTGCCGGTGCCTGCCCCGTGCGAGGTCACAGCAATGTGCAGGGTGACCGGACCATGGGCATCTGGGAGCGGATGCCGGACCACTTCCTCGACGCACTCGCCCGTGAGTTCCACTTCGAGCCGCCCCGCGAGCACGGCTGGGACTCCGTCAACTCCATCCGGGCCATGCGCGACGGCCGTGCCACCGTCTTCCTCGGCCTGGGCGGGAACTTCGTCCGTGCCGTTCCGGACAGCGAGGTCAGCGAGGCCGCCATGCGCAACTGCCGGCTGACCGCGCACATCTCCACCAAGCTCAACCGCTCCCACGTCGTGTGCGGCGAGACCGCCCTGATCCTGCCCACCCTCGGCCGCACCGAGCGGGACGCGCAGGCCACCGGCGAGCAGTTCGTCACCGTCGAGGACTCCATGAGCCGGATCCACGCCTCCCGCGGCGTCCTCGAACCAGCCTCCAAGCACCTCCTCAGCGAGGTCGCCATCCTCAGCCGCCTGGGCCGCCGTACCCTCGGCGACAAGCCCTCCGTCCGCTGGGAACGCTTCGAGACCGACTACGACTGCGTCCGCGACCACATCTCCCGTGTCGTCCCCGGCTTCGAGGACTTCAACACACGCGTCCGCCGTCCCGGCGGCTTCGGCCTGCCCAACCCGGTCAACGAGGGCGTCTTCTCCACGCCCGTCGGCAAGGCCCTCTTCAGCCGCAACGACTTCGAGGCCCTGACTGCCCCGCCCGGCCATCTGATCCTGCAGAGCCTGCGCTCCCACGACCAGTGGAACACCGTTCCGTACACGGACGACGACCGTTACCGCGGTATCCACGGATCCCGCCGCGTCGTCTTGGTCAACTGGTACGACATGCGTGAACTCGGCCTGGGAGAGGGGGAGCCGGTTGATCTGGTCGGTGTCTGGAAGGACGGTGCCGAACGCCGGGCGGAGAACTTCCGGGTGGTCGGCTACCCGACCTCACGGGGCTGTGCGGCGGCCTACTACCCGGAGACCAATGTGCTGGTGCCGCTGGACAGCGTGGCGGACCTGAGCAACACACCGACGTCGAAGGGGATCGTGGTGCGGCTGGAACCCCGGGAGGGGGCGCGTGCGGGGGCGGCGGGAGAAGGAGCTTCGCTCTGATCCCGGCCGCGGCGGCGTCGCCGCGATCCCGGCCGCACCGCCCGATGGCACATCGCCCACCCCGGGGGGCCGCTCTCGCCTCAGTGCCGGTTCTGGTGCTGGTCCCCATGCCGGCCGGGGCACGCCTTCCAGCCGGTGCCGTAACCGCCCGGGGCACCTGGAACGCTGTCGGCGTCCGGGCCGCCGCAGAGGCTCTCCGCGGCGGCCCGGAGACGCGGCACCGGTGCCCGCGCGGAAAAGGGGGGACGCGGAATCCAGGTCGCGCCTGCTGTGTGCCACGGTGGCGCCCCTCGATCGCTCCTTTCCCTTCCTGCTTGTCGCGGGCCCGCCGATCCTGGGGAGGCGCCCACCACCGTGTACGGATCGAGGTCCGGTCACGCCTCACCGCTCCGCGCCGGGCAGTTCGAGGAGCCTTCTCCGAGAGCCTGCGGCGACCGGCCCTGCGCAGGGCGGCCGGGGGAGCCGTAGCGTTCCAGGAGCCAGGTGACGGCCTGGTGGTCGAGGCGGGGCCCAGGACGCGTTCCAGGCTGGGGTGGAACTGGGTGAGCAGGCCGCGTATCCGGTTGGACGTGCGGGTGGCCTCGGCGGCGACGTCCTGGTCGAAGCCGCCGAGGACCGTGAGTTCGGCGGTGATCTCGTCGGTCAGCTCCAGGGACCGCAGGGTGTGCGGCATGGTGCGGGCGGTGTCCGCGATCACCGCGGCGTCCTTGGCGTCGGTCTTGGCCTCGCCGGGGTAGAGGTCGGCGATCCGCCGCATCGCCAAGCCGGGCAGGTAGGCGACACGGCAGCCCGCGTCGCGGGCGACCGTCAGCGGCAGGGCCCCGATAGAGGCGGGCTGGTCCACGATCACCAGAACGGTGCCGAACTTCGCGGTCAGCTTGTCGAAAACGGCCCGCAGCCTGGGTTCGCTGTCGGGCAGCGGCTTGTCGAAGACCTTCTTGCCCGCGGGGGTCAGTCCGTGGCCGTGGTGGGTGGACTTGCCCACGTCCAGGCCCAGGAACACGCCGACGTTGTCGATCTCGAACATGCTGCCCCTCCAGCGGTGTCGACGGTGCCGGCCTCGGCTCGGGTGTCGTGCTCGCGCATCCACGTTATGCAGACCTGCCGCCCGCGAGCTGTCCGGCATTGCGCCGGACCGGGCGGTGGCCGGACCTCTGATCAGCGTCTCCGACGAACCCCCCCGGGCCCGGTGACACCACCCCCCAGGTCATGCCTTCGACAGGGGGACACCGTCATGCCGGGCCCGGAGGCCAGCGGCCCTCTTGCAGGACCGCGAAAAAGATAACGGGGAGCCGTACTCGGCACACTTCTCGGCTGGCGGACCACGTTCTGGGCCGTCGCAGCGCTCTGTCTCGAGACCCTTGAGGTGGGCCGACGGATCGCCGCGGCTCCATCCGACACCGGGCAGTCCGTCCGGCCAGCGGGTGGCGGCCAGACGTGAGTGGAGCTCGTCGAGCCCTTCGGGGGCATGCCGGGGAAGGGGGCCTGCCGACGACGGGGGCCGTGGCACGGGGCGCGGCGGGAGCGCTCCGCCGGACGGAGCCGTCGGGCTTGGTCGGGGAAATGCGCACAACGGTGGGTGTCCTCCGACGGCGTTCGGGCACTCGGTCCCGGAATCGCTGGGACGTATGTGGAGGAACCATGCAGTTGTCATTCCTTGAGCCGCTTTTCGACCGTCCCGGCCCCTGGGCGACGGTCTACTTCGGCCCCGGCGAGAACGACGAGGCGGGTGCCAAGCGGCGCGAGCTGTCCGTACGGGAAGCCTGCCGGACGCTGGAGGAGAACGGTGCTGACCAGGCGACCACGCAGGCGGTCCACGACGACCTGATGGGCCTGAGCCCCGCGAAGGACCCGGCGGGCCGGGTCGTCTTCGCCACTGGAGGCGAGGTCGTGCTCGGACATCGTCTCTCCCGGCCCCCGCAGCGGGACATCGTGGCCTGGGCCCCTCTGCCGCGCCTGACCCCCCTGCTGGAACTGGCCGGCCAGGACCCCGTGTGCCTCGTGGCGTACGTCGACCGGGCCGGCGCGGACTTCGAGGTGCGCGGGGTGACCGGGCGCCCGCAGGACGCCGGGCAGGTGGAGGGCCGGCAGTGGCCGATGCACCGCACGTCCACGGCGGACTGGTCCGAGCGGCACTTCCGGCTCAAGGTCGAGAACACCTGGGAGCACAACGCCGACGAGATCGCACGGGCACTGACCGGAGTGTACGAAGAGTCCGGCGCCGATCTGATGGTGCTGGTCGGTGATCCCCGCGAACGGCCGGCGGTGCACGACAGGCTCCCCGACGCCGTCCGCGAGGTGACGGTGGAGACCGAGCACGGAGGCCGCGCCGCCGGTTCGTCCTCACCTGCACTCGAGCAGGCCATCGAGCAGGCCCGGAGCCAGTACACCCGCCGTCGCGTGGAGGAGGCGCTGGAACGCTTCCGCGCCGGACGGGTGGGCACCGATCGGCCCACGGACGCCGTCGAGGGTGTCCCGGCCGTGGTGGAGGCGGCACGCGAGCACCGTATCGACACCCTGCTGATCCGGCCCGACGGACCGGATCTGGGCCGTGAGACGTGGGTGGGTGCGGAGCCCGATCAGGTGGCGGTGCGCCGGACCGATGCGCAGACCCTCGGCGAGAGCGACCCCGCCTCCGCCCGCGCGGACGACGCGCTGCTGAGGTCGGCCGCCGCCACGACCGCCGACGTGCTGGTTGTTCCGCCGCTGGATCCTCGGAATGTTTCCGATGCCCCCGAGGTTTTCGAGGCAGCCGAAGGTGCGAGGGCCGACGCCGACATCCCGGTGGGCGGTCTCGGTGCCCTGCTGCGCTGGACGTACGAGCCCACCGTGCGGTGACGGGGAACAGCGCTCGGCCCTGACCTCCGTACAGTTGCCGCCGTCCGCCGGGGCGGCGGCAACATGTGCGAGGCGGTGTATGACCTGGACAACGTTGCCACCGTTGCCACATGTCAATATATGACCAATCGATTATTTGAATGACCCTCGGTCCGAGGGAGTTCCCACGACGCCGTCACCCAGGCGCGCAGCTCGAACTCACCACGACCGCCACGGGCCGAGAGACTTCTGGGCTCTGGGCCCAGGGGCCGACGTCGCCCCCGCCCCCGCTCCTGCACCGCTGCCTTCGAAAGGTTGTTCCGCACCATGCCGCTGGCTCTGCTGGCCCTGGCTGTCGTCGCGTTCGCCATCGGCACGACCGAGTTCGCCACGATGGGGCTGCTGCCCCAGATCGCCGAGGGGATCGACGTGTCCGTGCCGCACGCCGGCAACCTCGTCTCCGCCTACGCGCTCGGTGTCGTCGTCGGCGCACCCCTGCTGACGGGCATCGGTGCGCGCATGCCCCACAAGCGACTGCTGCTTCTCCTGTCGGGACTGTTCGTGGTCGGCAATGCGGCGTCCGCGCTCGCTCCCGACTTCGGTCTGCTCTTCGCCGCACGGTTCCTGGCGGGTCTGCCGCACGGAGCGCTGTTCGGTGTGGGAGCCGTCGTCGCCTCACGACTGGTCGCCCCGGGGCGCGCGGCGCGTGCCGTCTCAAGGGTGTTCCTCGGTCTCACCGTCGCCAACATCGTCGGAGTCCCGGCCAGCACGGCCCTTGGGCAGCAGTTGGGCTGGCGGGCCGCCTACTGGGCGGTCACCGCCATCGGACTCGTCGCCCTCGTCATGCTGGCCTGCTTCGTCCCCCACCAGCCACGTGGCAGGCAGTCCGGCATCCGGACCGAGCTGCGGGCCATGGGCAACAGGCAGGTCGCGATCGGCATGGCCGTCGCCGTGGTCGGGTTCGGCGGATTCTTCGCCGTCTACAGCTACTTGGTGCCCATGCTGACGAATCTGACGGGAATATCGGACTCCTCGACCACTCTGGTCCTAGCGCTCTACGGCGTCGGCATGACGCTCGGCACGCTGATCGCGGGTCCGCTCACGGACCGTGCCCTGCGGCCGACGCTGTATGCGGGCCTGGCGCTGCTCGCCGCGGCACTGGTGACGTTCTACTTCACCGTGCACAGTGTCGTGCCCGCCCTGTTGACGATCACCGTCATCGGCGCGATGGGCTCTCTCATCACCACGCCCGTCCAGATGCTGCTCATGGCCAAGGCCAAGAACGCCCCGACGATGGCGGCGGCCTCCAACCACTCCGCGTTCAACCTGGCCAACGCGGGTGGGGCCTGGATCGGCGGTCTGGTCATCTCGGCGGGCTGGGGCTGGGCCGCGCCCAGCCTGGCCGGTGCGGCTCTTGCCCTGGCAGGCCTCGGTCTGGCCTTCACGGGGGGTCTGATGGACCGGGGCAGCCGGTCCTCCGACGTGATCATGGAAGGTCCGGCCGTGGCCGACCAGGAGACACGTACGGTCACGTGACGACTTGAGAAGAGGATGAACCGTGCCGGGCCCGTCAGAAGTGTGGGCGGGCCCGGCACGGTGTCCAGCCAAGGGGGGGCGACACCGGGGGGGGCTTCCCCCGAAGCGTGGACACCGTTTGCCATGCGGCAGAGGTCAGCGTAACCGATCGCTGTTCGAAGGCGATCGGACTGACGTATCCAAGGCCCGAGTGCCTGCGTCGCGTGTTGTAGCGGGTGACCCACCGGAACACTGCGAGGCGGACCTCACGCGACCCTGACCAGCGTTTCTTTCCCTGGAGGGTCTCTCTTTTCAGGGTTGCGTTGAAACTCTCCGCGGCGGCGTTGTCCGCGCTCGCCCCGGCGGCCGGCGAACTGGCCGGCGCGAGCAACGGGCTGCTCACCCTCGGTCCGGTGTGGGCCCACTTGGCCGACCTCGCGGTCGCCCTCAAGGACACGTGACGGTTCTCCACCGCCGCCGGACGGCCGATCCGGTGCGGGAGCGCACCACCGGCCCCGGCCGCGACGGCGCACCGGCGCGTCCGTACCCGCCGTGACGAAGACGGCGGCTGCCGTCCTTTCGGCCGCGGTCGCCGTACCACTGTCGCACTTGTAAAGCGGAACGCTGCTCCGTATTATTTCCGGAGCGGCGTTCCGCTTTTTCGTGGTGTCGGAGTGGACGTCCGGCAACCAGGCCACGCCGCGCCCTACCACAACACCCCACTCCCTATGGAGGAACACGGCCATGCAATACCGCACCTTGGGCCGCACCGGCGTGCAGGTCAGCTCCCTCGCGCTCGGCGCGATGAACTTCGGCAGGATCGGACGCACCACTCAGGACGAGGTCACCGCCGTCGTCGACGCCGCCCTGGAGGCAGGGATCAATCTCGTCGACACCGCCGACGCGTACAGCGGCGGCGAGTCGGAGGAGATGGTGGGCAGGGCCGTCGCCGGGCGTCGTGACGACATCGTGCTGGCCACGAAGGCGACGATGCCCATGGGGGACGAGCGAAATCATCAGGGCAGTTCGCGCCGCTGGCTGGTCACCGCCCTTGAGGA
The DNA here is from genome assembly GCF_024701375.2 of Streptomyces sp. KMM 9044. Taxonomy (NCBI): domain Bacteria; kingdom Bacillati; phylum Actinomycetota; class Actinomycetes; order Kitasatosporales; family Streptomycetaceae; genus Streptomyces; species Streptomyces sp. KMM 9044. Next base: position 6,961,931 of record NZ_CP113910.1, read on the forward strand.
CAGCCTGCGCCGCCTCGGCGTCGACCACGTCGACCTCTACCAGATCCACCGATGGGACCCGCACACCAGTGACGAGGAGACCCTGTCGGCGCTGACCGATCTGCAGCGCGCCGGAAAGATCCGCTACTTCGGCTCCTCGACCTTCCCGGCGCACCGGATCGTGCAGGCCCAGTGGGCCGCCCGTGACCATCGCCTGAGCCGCTACGTCACCGAACAGCCCAGTTACTCGATCCTGCAGCGCGGGATCGAGACCCACGTGCTGCCCGTGACCGAGGAGTACGGCCTCGGCGTACTGGTGTGGAGCCCGTTGGCCTCCGGCTGGCTCTCGGGTGTGGTCCGCGAGGGCCGGGACGTCACCACCAACCGCTCCACGTTCATGCCGCAGCGCTTCGACACCGCCGTCCCCTCCAACCGGGCCAGGCTCGACGCCGTCGAGCGACTCGCCAGGATCGCCGATGAGGCCGGCCTGACCATGATTCAGCTGGCGCTCGGATTCGTGACCGCGCACCCCGCTGTGACCAGCGCGCTGATCGGCCCTCGCACACTGGACCACCTGCGCTCGCAACTTGCCGCCGTCGGCACCGTGCTCCCCGCCGACGTGCTGGACGCGATCGACGCCGTGGTCACCCCCGGCACCGACCTGGCCGCGCACGAGAAGAACGACACCCCGCCCGCGCTGCTCGACCCCTCGCTGCGCCGCCGTTGACCCTCCGGGGGCCGCGCGCCGAAGGGGAACGCGCACGGCAGGCCGTCGCACGGGTGCTCCCCGCGACGGCCTGCACGGAACGCGCCGTGGCCGGCGCCGACGCAGGTCGCGGTCCGTTCGGGGCCAGAATGCCGGTGTCCACACCGGCGCGGCTCGGCGGGAGGCGTCCGTCCACCCGTGAGGACAGCTGCAGCGTACGCGTCCGAACCCTCTGAGCAGTCCCATGTCCGACCGGTCCGCCACCGACGGCACCGGACAGGGCAACCCCATACGCTCCGTCCAGGCCGCCCGGCCGATCTTGGTACGCTTCCGAGCCAGTCGTGCCACATCCGAGGCCAGGGAATCCGGTGGAAATCCGGAACTGACGCGCAGCGGTGAGGGGGGACGGGCGGAGCATTCATGACGCCACTGGGGCGGCCGGCCGGAAGAACGACGCGCACTGCCCCGGGAAGGCGCTCCGTCCGGGCGAACCCGAGTCCGAAGACCTGCTGGCACCAGGCCGCCATGGGCGGCGGGGTCCTCCGCAGGCCAGGCTCCGCGTGCGAGTCCCGACAGGCAAGGCGTCCCCGTGCCCCGTGCTCTCCCCGCTGCCGTGCCGCAAGCCCTTCTCATCGCTCCCGCCCTGCTGCTCACCGCCTGTGATGGTGACCCCGGAGACGACGGCGCCGGCAAGGGCCCGGACAAGCCCGCCGCGTCCGTCCACCCGCTCGCCCTCGACAACTGCGGACACCAGGTCACAGTGAAGTCCGTACACCAACGGGTCCTCTCCCTCAACCAGGGCACCACCGAGATCCTGCTCGCCCCCGGCCTCGCCGAACGCATGGCCGGCACCGCCACCTGGACCGACCCGGTGATGAAGGACCTCGAGAAGGCCGACGCGTCGGTGCCCCGCCTGGCGGACAACGGTCCGTCCTTCGAGAAGATGCTGGAACCGAACCCGACTTCGTCACCGCCTCCTTCGTCTCCACACTCGGCAGAGGCGGCGTCGCCACCCGTGAGCAGTTCGGGGAACTGGGCGTACCCACGTATGTCTCACCAGCCGACTGCGCCGCCGGAAAGGGCAACGACAGCGGTGGTGACGGCTCCCGCAGTGAGCCGCTCGCCCTCGACACCGTCTACGCCGAAATACGCGACCCTGCGTGCGTGTTCGGCATCGAGGAACACGGTGACAAGCTGGTCGCGGAACTGAAGGAGCGGGTACGCAAGGCCACCGACGGCCTGGACGCTTCCGGCACCTCCCTCATGTACCGGCTCGCCAACTCGCAGTCGCCCTACCTGGCAGGCTGCTGCGGCGCCCCCGGTGCCATCACCCGCGCGACCGGTGCCGAGAACGGCCTTCTCCGACACCCACGACGAGTGGCCGCAGATCAACCGGGAGACCGTCGCCGACCGCGGCCCCGACGTCATCGTCCTCGGCGACCTCACCCGCAGGTCCCGGACCGCGGAAACCGCCGAGGCGAAGATCCGTTTCCTGGAGACCAATACGGCTCCGGCAAGTCGACACTGCTGCGCCTGCTGGCCGGCGTCCTCACGCCATCCGCCGGCGTCGTCCGGCTCGACGGCCGGGCCCTGCCCGAGGCCGGCCGCCGGGCCGTCGCGCGCGCCGAGGACACCCTCGTGGCCTGGAAGCGGGCCGAGAACAACAAGGGCACCTTCCCGCTGTCCGGCGGTGTCGTGGCCTTCAAGAACTTCGTGGGCGCGGCCAACGAGCGCAACACCGTCCGCGACACCCCGGTCACCGGCAACACCTGCACGCTCTTTGAGCCCGCCGGACTGTGCTGAACTCCCCGCCGCACCACCGACCCGTCCCTCACCACCCCGCCCCCAGCTCCCGCCCTCCCTCGCCACGGCACAACAGAAGAAGCGAGGCGACGGATGGCGCCGGCCCCCGGCTGTGGGAGGACGGCGCGCCGGCCGGCCGGGCCCGGCTCATCGCCGGGGACCGCCGCCAGGACGTCCCCGTACGGGCGGACCTCTGCCTCATCAAGAACGTTCTGGAGCGGGCACGACGACAGCACCCGCCGGGTCCTGGCCGGCATCCGCGCGGCCCGGAGCGCGCGCCGTCGTCATCGACAACCTCGTCGACGACACCCCGCCGATGCGGTTCACCACGGCCATGGACCTGCTGCTCCTCACCGTCGGCGGTGCCAAGCACACCCGGCAGAGCATGACCGGCCGGCTGACCGAGGCGGGCCTGGTCATCGGCGAGGTCCGGCCGGTCAACGCCTGCCCGCACGCCTTCGAGTGCACCGTCCCCGGCTGATCCGTACCGCACCGGCCGGGTCCAGCCCCGAGGCCGCCGGTCCCGCGACACGCACGGGACCAGCGGCCTCGGGGCGTTCCGGGCCGGCCGCTCAGGAGCCGGCGCCGCGCTCCCAGTGGTAGAAGCACTGCGCCATGGCGTCCTTGGGGCTGCGCCAGGTCCGGGGGTTGTACGGGCTGACGTACGCCTCCAGCTGTTCGCTGATGCCGCGGAACTCGGGGTGTCCGGCCACCTTCGCGATGGCGGGCGCCGGGTCCCGCTCGGACTCGATGAGGTGCAGATACACGTCGTCGCCGAACTGGAAGAGCCGGCGTCCGCTCACCCCGATCAGGCCAGGCAGTTCACCCCGGTCGGAGGCGGCGAACACATCGGCGATCTGTGACGCCGAGCCGGGCGCCATACGGGCCACGATGAGTGCGTGGTGCATCGACGGTCCTTTCCGGATCGGTCGGCGGTCAGCGGGAGGTGACGGACGCGGTGTTCCTGCGCTCGTCGGAGGCCTGCTCGATCCGGTCCCGGATGAGCGCCATCTGCGTACGAGAGTTGCGGTTGATGTTGTCCGTCATCCAGGCGTCGTCGACCGGTGCGTCGGGTTTCATCGCGAAGTCCTGCGTCCAGTTCATCCGGACGCCGTCCGGCAGCTGCTCGTACTCCCACAGGATGTTCATGTGGGCGAACGGGCCCGTCTCGACACGGCGGGCGCGCACGGTCCGGCGGGCCCGGTCGGGGGTGCGCTCGGAGACCCAGCTCCACACCTTCCCGTTGTCGTCCGGGTGCATGGTCAGCCGGAACGTCGTGGTGTCGCCCTCGCGGGAGAGCACCTCGACCGACGCATACTCGCTGAACAGGTCCGGCCAGTTCTCGAGGTCGTTGGTCATCTCCCAGACGAGGTCGAAGGGAGCGTCGACGGTGATGCTGTTCTCGGTGTGTCCTGCCACTTTCAGGCTCCAGCCTTGAGGGTGCTGTTGACGAGGTCCAGAAACTCCCGGGGCGACCTGCAGCGCTCCGAGTCGGGAGGAAAGGAGAGGCCGTAACGGTTCTCCAGCTCACCGACGATGCCGAGCAGGCCGAGCGAGTCGAGGCCGAAACTGTCGAAGGGGGACTCCGCGGCCTGCTTCAGCTCCTGCGGGTCGACGGTGATGCCGGCGGCCTTTTTCATCAGGACGGCCAGTTCGTCGACGGTCACTTCAGCGGTGATCATGTGTGTCTGCTCCTTCCGCGCCCGGACCTACCGGGCGGATTCGCCGCCGCGGCGCACGACCAGCGCCGCGTTGGAGCCCATGAGTCCCCTGCTGAGGACGAGGGCCGTGCGCAGCTCGGCGGGCCGAGCACGCGCCATCACCAGGTCGAGGTCGTGGCAGATGTCGAACACGTTGGGCGTGGGCGGCACCTGGTCGTGTTCCATGGCGAGCACCGCGGCCACCGTGTCCAGCACGGGCGCCGCGCAGTGGGCCCGTCCGAAACCGGTCTTCGGCGCAGTGACGGGTACCCGCCTGCCGTGCGCGCCCAGCGCGTCGGCGATCGCCAGCGCCTCGGCGCGGTCCGCCTCCGGTACGCCCATCGCGTCGGCGAACACCACGTCGATGTCCTCCGGCGCGGCGCCCGCCTCGTCGAGGGCGCCGCGGATCGCGCGGGCCAGACCCTCCCGCGACTCCTCCCACCGAGAGGCGCCGGTGAAGGTGGCGGCATGGCCGGCGAGGGTGGCCCGCACCGGTACCCCCCGCTCGCGGGCCCGTTTCTCGTCCTCGACGACGAGCAGCGCACCGCCCTCGGCGGGCACGAACCCGCAGGCCTTCGCGGTGAAGGGGCGGTAGGCGAGGTCCGGGTCCTCGACGGCGCTGATCTCGGGGTAGCCGAGCTGGCAGACCATCGAGTACGGGGCCAGCGGGGCCTCCGCGGCCCCGACGACCATCGTGTCGGTGCCGCGCCGGACCGCACCGGCGGCGTGTGCGAGGGAGTCGAGACCACCGGCCTCGTCGCTCGCCACCACACCGCACGGGCCCTTGAAACCGCTGCGGATGGAGATCTGTCCGGTGCTCGCGGCGTAGAACCAGGCGATGGACTGGTACGGGCCGACGAACCGGGGGCCCTGCCCCCACAGCTTCTGCAGCTCACGCTGCCCGAACTCACCGCCGCCGGAGCCGGCCGCGGTGACCACGCCGACGGAGAACGGCTCCGCGGGATCACCGCTGCCGAGCCCGGCGTCGTCGAGGGCGAGGGCGGCAGCCGCCATCGCGAAATGACTGAACCGGTCGGTCTGGACCAGGAACCGGTCCTCGATGAGGGCCGCCGCGTCGAAGGAGCGGACCTCGCCCGCCACCCGCAGCGGCAGGTGCCCGCAGCCCTCACGGGTGATGCGGTCCAGCACGCCGATGCCTTCACTGACGGACTTCCAGTAGGCGTCGGTCCGCTGCCCGTTGGGTGCGATCACACCGATGCCGGTGACGGCCGCGCGGCGGGGTTGCCGAGTGCTGCTCATGGTGTCCTCCCACCCGGCCCGGTCAGCAGTACCGCGGACTGGAAGCCGCCGAAGCCGCTGCCGACGGAGAGCACGTTCCTCAGCTTCCGGGGGCGGGCGGTGCGCGGCACGTAGTCCAGGTCGCACTCGGGGTCGGGGGTCTCGTAGTTCGCCGTCGGCGGTACGGCCTGGTGCCGCAGGGCGAGCACGCAGGCCACCACCTCGATCGCGCCGATCGCGCCCAGCGAGTGCCCCACCATCGACTTGATGGAGCTCATGGGCGTGTCGTAGGCGTGGGCCCCGAGGGACCGCTTCACCGCGGCCGTCTCATGCCGGTCGTTCTGCCGGGTGCCGGAGCCGTGCGCGTTGACGTAGTCGATCAGTGTGGGATCGATACGGGCCTGGTCGAGGGTGCTGTTGATGGCCCGCGCCATCTCCAGGCCCTCGGTGGTCAGACCGGTCATGTGGTAGGCGTTGCCGTACGTGGCGTAACCGCCGATCTCGCAGTGGATCCGCGCGCCACGGGCCCGCGCGTGCTCGTACTCCTCGAGGACCAGGACAGCCGCGCCCTCGCCCATCACGAACCCGTCGCGGTGCGCGTCGAAGGGGCGGGAGGCGTGCTCCGGGTCGTCGTTGTTCGGCGACGTCGCCTTGATGGCGTCGAAGCACGCCATCGTGATCGGCGAGATCGGAGAGTCGGAGGCCCCGGCGATGCAGACGTCGGCCCGGCCCTCGGCGATGGTGTGGAAGCCGTATCCGACCGCGTCGAGCCCGGAGGTGCAGCCCGTGGAGACGGTCTGCACCGGGCCCCGCGCGCCGAACCGCTCGGCGACGACCGAGGCGAGCGTGCTCGGCTGGAACGCCAGGTGCAGCTTGGGGTCGGCCGCCCGGTGGTCCACGTTCCAGCGGGTGCCGTGCTCGCTGACCTGGACGTAGTCGTGCTCCAGCCGGGTGGTGCCGCCGACCGCGCTGCCCAGCGACACCGCGGTGCGCCACGGGTCGTCGCCGGCCTGGTCGAGCCCGGAGTCGCGGACCGCCTCCCCGGCGGCGACCACGGCGAACTGGATGTACCGGTCGGCGTGCTGGCACAGATCCGGATCGAGTCCGTGGTCGAACGGGTCGAAGTCGCACTCGGCGGCTATCCGCGAGCGCAGGCCGCTCGGGTCGAACAGGGTGATGCCGCGGGTCGCGGTGCGACCGGCCGCCAGAAGGTCCCAGAACGCCGTCGCCCCGGTGCCGCCGGGAGCGACCACCCCGATACCGGTGACGGCCACCCGGCGGGTCACTTTATAGCCTCACTGCGCCCGGCCGGCCGGCCCTGTCCGGTCCCGGACGCGACCGGCCCGCCCACGGTCAGCTGGGGGCCGGCCTCGGAGCCGGCGTTCTCCTCGGTGTCGACGTGCCCGAGGCTCGGATGCGGGGCCAGCGGGCCCAGGTGGAAGACCATGCGGGCCTCGGCGTCGGAGACGTTGCGGAAGCGGTGCCGCATGTCGATCGGGATCATCAGACCCTGCTCGGCCCGCAGCGCGAACGGCTCCCCGTCCAAATCGACTTCGAGCGCGCCGCTGACGACGTACACGAACTCCTCGGAGTACGGGTGGTAGTGCTCGCCGATGCGCTCACCGGGCTGGATGACGGCCAGACCCATGAAGCCGCTGGTGGAACCCACCGTGGCCGGGGTGAGGAGGGTCCTGAGGTCGCCTCCGCGCCTTCTGTTGGGTTCCGTCTCGCTCAGGTCCACGATGCGTGGATGCTGCTTGGACATGGTTGGTACCTCCGGGTGGGGCGGGGGGGCGCCCGGGCGGCCGGCCGCGGACGTCACCACGTTTTGCCGTCAGGAATCCGCTGCGCTGCGGTCGGTGACGGGCAGCATGTCGGCGTGCGACAGCAGCCGGTTGAGATTGCGCTCCGAGTTCAGCGGGACGTCGACGCCGACCGCAGCGCCGTCCAGGAGCCGCTCCAGCTCCGCCGCCCTCCCCGCACCCTTGACGCCCAGGGCCCATTCGGGGTCGCGGTCGAGGTCGCCGGTGACGTCGACCATGCGGACCACGATGTCGTCGCGCTGGAAGACGGTGCTCGTGAAGACGCGGCTGTCCGGGTCGCAGGCCGCGGCCTGGTCCTGATGGGCGAGGAACCGGGCCAGCTCCATGCCCCGGCCCTGGACGGCCGGGTAGTACAGCGCGTGCCGCCGCAGACCGGCGGGCTCGGGGCCGTCCGCGCGGACGTGGTGCACGGAGGGGAGCGCGGCCCGGGTGAAGAACACCCGCGCCGAGCCGGGATCGGACAGATCCCGCTCCTGCTCCAGGTGGGGGTCTATGGCCGTTTCGACTGCCCGGATCTCGGGCCGGGCGGCCACGTGGCGCAGCGCTGCGGCCAGGTCCCCCTCGACCTCCATGCACCGCACCACGCGGTTGCCGTGCATGAACACGGAGGTGCGACGCAGTCTCGTGTCCGTTTCCAGCAGGGCCTTGGGAGACGTGTACCCGGCCAGGTGCTCCGCGACCTTGGACTCGCTGCCCGGCTTGACGGTGAAAGTGAGCGCGTGGCGGGCCACCCCGGCGCCCACACGGACCTGCGCCTGCAGACCGGACCGCGTCTTCGCCCCGGGGCGCGGCTCCGTCTCGCGCAGGACGCTGTAGCGCACGGAGCGGGTGTCGCGGACACAGCTGTGCATCGGGCGGACGATCTCGATGTGCTCCTCGCTGTTCACCCAGGCGAGGAAAGGGAGTGCGCTCTCCCACTCGCTGGTGATGAGCCACTGCGAGGGGTTCTCGATCGACTGGCAGAGCTGGTCCTGGATGTGCCCGGGAATGGAAGCGACCTTGCTGCTCATGTGTTCGTAAGCCTCGAGGAACTGCTCCTGCGCCCCGTCGTACAGGTCGAGCAGCAGAATCACCCGCAGCCTGGATCCGTCGAACGCCGACTGCGCTATGCGTCCCGCCATGGGTCCGGTCGTGCGTTCCGTCGTGGTCATCCGGCGCACCTCTCCTCTTCTTCACGAAAGGCTCTTCAGTGGAGGTCGGAAACGGCCTCGTCGCCGAAACGGCAGGGCTCGCCCTGAACCGATCATTGACGCGCCCCGCGATGTGCGCGAGACACACGGAGCAGGTGGGTGAACCACGCGCCAACCGGGTGCCGCCGGGACGCGAATCGGTCCGTAACGGGCATGGATGCGGCGTCCTGTTCCCTCGCCCGTCGAGGGCGACGCTGGAGGAACTTCAATGAACCGATTGCAAGAGGCCGGCGAGACCGGCCACCGGACCCCCGTTCTCATCGTCGGCGGCTCCCTCGTGGGTCTGTCCATGTCCGTGTTCCTGGGGCGTCTGGGCGTGCCGCACATGCTCGTCGAACGTCACACGGGCACGTCGGTCCACCCGCGCGGGCGAGGCAACAATGTGCGCACCATGGAGCTGTTCCGGGTGGCCGGAGTGGAGCAGCGGATCAGGGAGGTCGCGTCGGTCCTCGCGGACAACCACGGCATCATGCAGACGCCGAGCCTGGCGGACGGCGACGGCGAGTGGTTGTTCAAGGAGATCGACCCCGGAGGCGGGCTGGCCCGGTTCAGCCCCGCCGGGTGGTGCCAGTGCAGCCAGAACGACCTCGAACCGGTGCTGCTGGCCCACGCCCGTGAACTCGGCGGCGATCTGCGCTTCGCGACCGAGCTGATGTCGTTCGAGCAGGACGACGACGGGGTGGCGGCCCAGGTCAAGAGCCGGGAGACCGGCGAGCCCACCACCGTCCGCGCGGACTACCTGGTCGCCGCGGACGGCCCGCGCAGCCCCGTGCGGGAGCGGCTCGGCATCAGGCAGAGCGGTCCGGGCGACCTGTTCCACAACGTGAGCGTCACCTTCTCCTCCCGCGACCTCGCAGGTGTCGTCGGCGACCGGCGGTTCATCGTCTGCTACCTGACGAACCCGGAGGCCGACGGGGCACTGCTGCCCGTCGACAACACCGAGAACTGGGTGTTCCACGCACCCTGGCACCCCGAGGACGGCGAAACACTCGAGGAGTTCACCGACGAGCGGTGCGTCGCCCACATCCGGCGGGCGGTCGGCGTGCCCGGCCTCGACGTCAAGATCACCGGCCGGGCCGCCTGGCACGCTGCCGAGCGGGTCGCCGACCGGTACACCGACCGCCGAGTCTTCCTCGCCGGCGACTCGGCCCACGAGATGTCGCCCACCGGGGCGTTCGGCTCCAACACCGGCATCCAGGACGCGCACAACCTCGCCTGGAAGCTGGCCGCCGTCCATGCCGGCTGGGCGGGCCCCCGACTGCTGGAGTCCTACGAGGCCGAGCGCCGGCCGGTCGCGGAGGCGACCAGCGCCCGTGCCTCGAACCGCTCGGCCGAGCACAGTCACCCCGGCTACACGCCCGCGGCGGGCGCCGGCAGCAAGGGCCCCAAGGGCGGAATCCTCAACGTGGCGCTGGGCTACCGCTATCCGCAGGGCGCGGTCGTCGGCGGCGACCCGGCGGCGCCGGTCGTCCCGGAGGGGCTGCAGCTGACGGGAGAGCCGGGCACCCGGGCCCCCCACCTGTGGCTGGACCGCGACGGCGTCCGCATCTCCACCCTCGACCTGTACGAGCGGTCCCTGGTGCTGCTGACCGGCGAGTCGGGCGACGGCGCCTGGCACACCGCGGCGGCACGAACGGCACAGCAGCTGCAGGTGCCGCTCGGCGCCTACCGGATCGGTACCGGCCCCGCCGCGGACCTGACGCCGGACGACGGAGTGGACTGGGCCCAGGCCCACGGCGTCACCGGGGACGGCGCGGTCCTGGTCCGCCCCGACGGATTCGTGGCGTGGCGCTCCGAAGGGGCGGCGGTGGACCCCGCGGCGGCGTTGCGGAAGGCCGTCACGGACATCCTGGCCCGGGAACAGGACTGACGGTGCGCGCGGTGAGGCGGCGTCAGGCCCCTCTGACGCCGCCCTGCCGTCCCCGCTCCGCCTTGGCCTTGTGCTGTTCGAACCGCTGGACCGCGGGTCCGTCGTCGTCCCACGGCCACGGGGTCACCGTGCCCTGGAGCGCCTCGAAGACATGGTGCGCGTCGACGGCCCGGCCGGCCGCGCACAGCGCGTACGCCAGGACGTTCAGGTCCGCCTGGGCCGCCGCGTGCTGGAAGAATCCCGGCTTCGCCCAGAGGGATGCGGCCTGCTCGAGCGAGGCCGCGATCTGCCCGCCGTTCCACAGCTGGTCGGCCGTCATGGCCCGGACACCGCCCTGCGCCACCAGTCCCTGGTACTGCCGGACGGCCGCGGTCAGTTCGATCGCGGCGCACGGCGCGTTGGCCGGTATCCGGGCGCGCACCACATCGATGAAGTCCAGGACGGCCGCACTCGAACCCCCTTCCTCCGGCGACAGATGGGCGAGCATCTGCAGATAGGCCTCGCGGTGCCAGCGGTCGCGTCCGGTGGCCTCCCGCCAGATGGCGTTGACCTCGCTCTGCGGATACCGCTCGATGCGGGCCATGCCGAGCAGGACCACCCAGGGCAGCGGATCCGCCGGACTCAGCTCCGCGGCCCGGTGGCACTGGGTCACCAACTGCCCCGCGTCCTCCAGGTGTCTGTCCCGCAGGCCGTGCATCAGGCCGACCCACGAGTGGAACACCAGCGCGTCGGGATCCTTCGGCGACCTGGTCAGCCAGGCCGAGGCCAGGTCGGATCCCGATTCGGCCGTCTCCCCGGCCAGCACGGACACCCGATGGCTGCGCCGGTCCCAGTTGTCCCCGGTCTCCTCAAGGAACCCCGCGACGAGAGTCACCTCTGTCGACTTGACACCTCCACCGCGCTTGCTCACCTGCCGGAGGACGCGCGCGAGTGCGTCGTCGTCGAGAGCGGGGACAATACGGGGACGTTTACCGGTACGACTACTGAAAAGCGCCATGTTCGCAGACTAGGAACTGTGCCGGGCTGGGCAACCGATACGAGCCGATCGTTACCGATCCGGACCTCGACGTAACGCGGTTTCGCCACCACATCGTCGCCTGGGGCCTGAACATGCCCTTACCTATGGGTAGTTGAGGGGGCCGGCGCGGAGCGGCGGGGCGGGCCGACTGCTCGCCGGCCCGCCCCGCCGTATCCTCCGCGTACCTTCCGGCGGTATGTCCTGCCTGCCTGCCCGTGTCCGTGCCTGGCGGTCAGGAAGCCTGGGCCGACGCCGGGAAGGTCGGGTACTCCACCCCGGAGACGTACTGGACGACCCGGACGACCTGGCAGGAGTAACCGAACTCGTTGTCGTACCAGAGGTACAGGATCGCGTTGTCGCCTTCGACCTTGAGGGCTCCGGCGTCGACGATCGAGGCGTGCCGCGAGCCGATGAAGTCGCTGGAGACCGCGTCGGGGGCGCTGATGAAGTCGATCTGACGCTTCAGCGGTGAGGTGAGCGACACCTCGCGGAGGTACTCGAGCACCTCGCCGCGGCCGGCCTCGCGGCCCAGTCGCAGGTTGAGGATCGCGATGGAGACGTCCGGCACCGGGACCCGGATCGAGCTGCCGGTGATCGTCGCGTCGAGGTCGGGCAGTGCCTTGGCGACGGCGGAGGCGGCACCCGTCTCGGTGATCACCATGTTCAGCGGCGCGGAGCGGCCGCGGCGCTCGGACTTGTGGTAGTTGTCCAGCAGGTTCTGGTCGTTGGTGAACGAGTGGACGGTCTCCACGTGGCCACGCAGTACGCCGTATTCGTCCGCCATCGCCTTGAGTGGCGGGACGATCGCGTTGGTGGTGCAGGACGCGCAGGAGATGATCTGCTCGTCGGGCTTGAGGGTGTCGTGGTTCACGCCGTGCACGATGTTGGGCACGTCACCCTTGCCGGGCGCGGTCAGCACCACCTTGTCGACGCCGGGCCGCAGGTGCAGCGAGAGGCCCTCGCGGTCGCGCCACGTGCCGGTGTTGTCGATGAGGATGGCGTTCTTGATGCCGTACGCCGTGTAGTCCAGCTGTGACGGGTCGTCGGCGTAGATCACCTTGACGGTGTTGCCGTTGGCGACGATCGTACTGCTCGCCTCGTCCACGGTGATCGTGCCCTGGAACTGCCCGTGCACGGAGTCGCGGCGCAGCAGGGAGGCGCGCTTGACGATGTCCTGCTCGCCGCCCCGGCGGACCACGATGGCGCGCAGCCGCAGGCCGTTGCCGGAGCCGGACTTCTCGATGAGCAGGCGGGCGAGGAGCCGGCCGATACGGCCGAAGCCGTAGAGGACGACGTCGCGCGGCTCGCGCCGGTCGATCTTGTGGGCACCGGTGGCGCCCGCCACGGCCTCGGCGGTGAACTCCTCCACCGACAGTCCGCGGTTGTCGGTGCGGTAGGTCGCGGCGAGCAGACCGAGGTCGATCTGGGACGGGCCGAGGTCGAGTGCGGTGAGCGCCCGGAGGAACGGCAGCGTCTCGGTGACCGACAGCTCCTGGCCCGAGATCTGACGGGCGAAGCGGTGGGTCTTGAGGATCGAGACCACCGACTTGTTCACCAAGGAGCGGCTGTGCAGCAGGACGGTGACGTCGCGCTCGCGGTGGAGCTTCCCGATGACCGGGATCATCGACTCCGCGATTTCCTCGCGGTGTTTCCAGTTGGTGAACGAGTCTTCGTTGACAGTCACAGGATTATCTTTCGAGCTAGGCGTCGCTCATATGATAACCGTGCCGATCAGGGGGTTCTGAGGGGGTGCCCGCCCTCCGGGTGCCCGTCAGGATTGCGGCCCGCGCGATCGGGTACGCGTGCAGGACCGCGCCCGGAGCGGATCCCGGAGCGGATCCCGGCCCGACCGCTGATCTGCCGATCCGCCGATCCGCCGGTTCCGTCCGGGACGGGTCCGTACGACCGCCGTTACGAGGGAAACTGCCATGGAGACACCCGCGCACGAGAACAACGCCCCCACGTCCGCCCAGCGGGCCCTGAACACTCTCGCCGAGAACACCCAGGACGCGGCGGCACTGGACGCACTCGCCCACAGTGACGTACTCATCCCCGTGCCCGACGACGCGGGCGACGAGGCCGCCGAGCCCGGCGCGGTCGCGCTGCCCGTGATGGAGCAGCCGGACGGCATCCAGGTGGTGCCGGTGTTCACCTCGGAACTGGAGATGTCGGGGCTGCTGCCCTTCGTCTCCCGCTACCGGCTGGTGCCGCTCGGTGCGCTGGCCGCGCAATGGCCGGCCGACGAGCTGTCCCTCACCATCGACGGCAGCTCGGAGCACCGCCTCACACTGACGTCCGAGGGGGTGCGCACCCTGCTTGCCCGTCCCTAGGCGCGCCGCCGGGCATGCCGCGGCCGTCCGGTGCGGCGGGCCACTCGCCGAGCGCGCGTGCCAGGGCCGCGCGCTGGAGCGGCAGTACCCCGGCGTGCAGGGCGCGGCCCTTGCCGGTGAGCGTGACGTAGACGCCCCGCCGGTCCTCCGCGCAGATGCTGCGGGCGACCAGGCCGTCCTTCTCCAGCCGGGCGATGAGGCGCGACAGTGCACTCTGGCTGAGGTGGACCCGCCCGCCCAGATTCTGCACCCTGCACTGCTCGCCCTCCCGGGGCGACGCGGTCGCGAGCAGGTCGAGCACCTCGAAGTCGGATGCGCCGAGACCGTGCGGATGCAGCGCACGATCGATCTCGCCGAGGGTGCGGGCGTGCACCGCCAGGATCTCCCGCCACCGCTCCTCGAGCCGGACGCCGACCGTGTCCGCTGTCATGGTTGAACAGTAACATTTGTTCGATATTCAACTAATGAGGGGATGGTGCGCGTCGTGCCCGGGCCCGGCGCGTGTTCCTAGGCCGACCCGCGCTTCACCAGTTCCGTCGGGAGGATCACCGTTGCCGGGTCCTCACCGCCGACCTGGGCCAGCAGAACCCGTACCCTCTCGGAGCCGATGCGGTCCCACGGCTGCCGGATCGTGGTCAGGCCGGGACTGGTGGAGACCGCGGCCTGGGAGTCGTCGAAGCCGCCGACCGCCACGTCCTCCGGTACCCGCCGCCCCGCGCGGTGCAGCGCCGTCAGCACGCCCTGCGGCGCCATCAGGGCCGAGGCGACGAACACGTCGTCCATGTCGGGCGCCCCGGCCGGCAGCCGCTCCGCGCCCGCCTCGCCGCTGGCCCTGCTGTAGTCGCCGGAGACGAGGAGCCGCTCGTCGCTCCCGATGCAGGCCTCGGCGAGCACCTCCTTGTACCCGGCGAGGCGCTCCACGCCGCCCGGGGTGTCGAGCGGGCCGGTCACCATGCCCCCCCTGCGCCGGCCGAGCGACAGCAGATGGCGCACCATGTCACGGGCGCCGTCCCGGTCGTCCGCGGCCACGTGGCTCACCTTGGCACCCAGTCCGGTCGGCTTGCCGCACGCGACCAGCGGGACGCCCGCGGCCCGCAGCTCCTCGGCCACCGGATCGCCCGAGTGACTGGAGACCAGCAGCACCCCGTCGACATGCCCGGCGGTGATGCACCGCACTATGCGCCGCCGTTCGGCCTGCGTGCCGGCGATCATCAACAGCAGCGGAATGTCGTGCGCGCCCAGTGCCTGCGTGCAACCACGCAGCAGAGCATTGAAGTCGGGATCCTCGGAGAACCGCTCCTGAGGATCCGTCAGCAGGAAGCCCACCGAGTCGGAGCGGCCGGTGATCAGCGAGCGGGCGTGCCGGTTCACCACGTAACCCGTCCTGCGGATCGCGGTGCTGACCGCTTCCGCCGCGGACGGGCTGACGTAGTGGCCGCCGCTGAGCACGCGCGAGACACCGGCCTCGCGCGCCACGTCATGGATCGTCGGCGGCCTGCGCCTGCCCCCCCGTGTTGCTCAGGGGCATGACTTTACGGCTCCGGACAGCAGATTCAGGCTCCAGAACCGCTGGATGACCGGGAAGAGCGCGGCCAGAGGGAACACCGCGGGGAACGCACCCGTGATCACCAGGGTGTACAACGCCGGGGTGTTGGAGCCCTGTTCGAGGAGCGTGTGCAGACCGAGCGTGATGGGGAACTTCTTGTTGTCGCTGAGCATGATGTACGGCAGCGGGAAGTTGTTCCAGATCGCGACGAACTGGAGCAGGAACACCGTCACCAGTCCGGGCAGCATCACCGGAAGCGCGACCCGGGTGAAGATGCGCCATTCGCCGGCCCCGTCCATCCGCCCGGCCTCCACCACGTCCGACGGCACCGACGCCGCGGCGTAGATCCGCGCGAGGTAGACGCCGCACGGGGGGAGAGGATCTGCGGCAGCAGCACGGACGGGTAGGAGTCCGTGAGGTCCACCTGGGCGAGCAGCAGGTACTGCGGGACGGCGAGGATCGCCGGCGGCAGCAGCACACCCGCGAGCAGCACGTTGAACAGCGTCTCGCGGCCCCGGAAGCGGTAGACCGCCAGCGCGTAGCCGCTGAAGGGCGGCCTGCGCGGCGGCCGAGTGGATGTCGCCGTTGCCGAAGGCGTCCTGGTACACCTTCATCAGCGGACACCCGGTGGACGAACGACGTGGCGAGCATCGTGGAGGCCGTTCCGAACGGGCGCGGCCTCGGGATCTTCTACTGGGCGGCCACCTGGACCGCCCGCACCGGCAACGGCTGGGACCCGGCCGGCCCGGCCTCCGGCAACGGCTGGGACAACCAGGCGCTGTTCGGCTACGACGACCGGGCGCTGCCCGCGATGTCGTGGTTCGGCCACCGGTGAGCGTGTGAGCTCCTGACGTACTCCGGGGCCCGGCCGTGCACCGACGGGACGTGTGCGGCCGGGCCCCGCACTGGTGCGCCGTGGAGTCCCTGTGCTCTTCAGCCGTCTTTCTCACGGGGTGGTTCGGCTCTCCGGGACAACGCGCCGGAGAGCCTGACACGAAGGCGTCGGCCGCGGGACGGTAAAAGCGCCCGGAGAGGACGCCGGGGCGGAGGCGGACAACATGATCAGGACTCCCGACGACGGGACACGGCTGCACATCCTGGCCTGGCCGGGGGAACCCGGCCGCGCCGAACACGGCGCCACCGCGGAGGCCGTCGCCGGCCGGTTCGGCATGACCCACCCGGTCGCCCTCACCCACCTCCGGCTGCTCGCGGCCGTCGGCCTGCTGCGCACCGCCGCCGCCGGGCGTCCGTACTACCGGTGCGACGAGGTGCGGATCGCCGAGGTCGCGCGGATGCTCGAAAAGGGCTGGTAGCGCATACGGCTGACGGCATACACGTCCGTGGGCTCCCGTGGCCGCGGGCGTTAGACTGGTTCTCGGCCGTGAGTACGTCCTGCGGCGCGGCGGTGGGGCCCGCCGTAACCGAACCGCGGCACCGCCGCCAACGGTCCCTACTTGTTGCAGACGCGCGCCCGTACGTCCGGGCCGCTCGACGAGTAGGAGACATAGGCCCGTGCCACCCCCGCACCCACCCGCCCAAGCCCACCGTGCACGCCCCCTCCTGCGCGCGCACGCTCCCGTCGTCGCCGTGGTCGCGGTTGGCGGGGGAGCGGGCGCCGCCGGCCGCCACACCGCCTCCCTGTGGTGGCCGACACCGGCGGACGGCTTCCCGTGGACGACCCTGGGGGTCAACATCACAGGCTGCGCCGTGATCGGCGTCTTCCTGGTGATCGTCACGGAGGTCCGCGCCGCCCACCCCCTCGTCCGCCCGTTCTTCGGCACCGGTGTCCTCGGGGGTTTCACCACCTTCTCGGCCTATGCCGTCGACGGCCGGAACCTGTTCGACGGCGGCAGCGGGGGTCTCGCCCTCGTCTACCTGGCCGTCACCCCGCTCGCGGCGCTGGCCGCCGTGTGGGCGGCCGCGTCCGCGGCCCGCCGCGTTCTGAAGAGGAGGCAGTCATGACACGGCTGACCGGCAGCGCCCTGCGCCTGACCGTGTTCATCGGGGAGAGCGACACCTGGCACCACCGGCCCCTCTACTCGGAGATCGTCCACCGTGCCCACGCGGCAGGACTGGCGGGAGCCAGTGCCTTTCGCGGTGTCGAGGGCTTCGGTGCCTCCTCGCTCGTCCACACTTCCCGGTTGCTCTCCCTGAGCGAGGACCTGCCGGTGGCGGTCGTGGTCGTCGACACCGAGGAGCGTGTGCGCGCCTTCCTGCCGGAGCTGGACGCGCTCGTCACCGAAGGTCTGGTGACCCTCGAGACCTGCGAGGTCGTCCGCTACCCGGACGGCGACCGTCGTGCCCACACATCCGGGCCGGAGGGCGAGGGTCCGTGACCTGGCTGCTGGTCGTACTGGGCGCCATGGTCGGGGCGCCGCTGCGTTATCTCACCGACCGTGCGGTGCAGTCCCGGCACGACTCGGTCTTCCCCTGGGGGACCTTCACGGTGAACGTCGCCGGCTGCCTGATGCTCGGCCTGCTCACCGGCGCGGTGGCCGCGGGCGCCTCGGGCCCGCGACTCCAGCTGCTGCTGGGAACCGGTCTGTGCGGTGCCCTGACCACGTACTCCACCTTCTCCTACGAGACGCTCCGCCTCACCGAGGCGGGGGCCGCCCGTTATGCCGCCGTGAACGTCGTGGCGAGCGTCGCGGTCGGCCTGGGCGCGGCGTTCGCGGGCGCGGCCCTGGCCGACGCGCTGTGGGCGTAGTGGGCCGCCCGCCCTTGCCCGCCCTTCCGCCGGAAGGCGGGCCGCCTTCCGGCAGCGGGCCTCGCGCAGTGGTTCCCCCACGTTCCTGAGATGGCGCAGCGCCGTGACATACGAGGGGAACAGCCCCGTCCGGCAGTACGGGATGCCCAGCTCGGCGCAGTACCGCTCGGTGATGACCTGGGCCCGGCCGAGAGCGGGGGTGGGCACGCTGGGAAAGAGATGATGCTCGATCTGGTGGTTCAGCCCGCCCATGAAGACGTCGACGAACACACCGCCCGTGACGTTGCGGGAGGTGAGGACCTGACGGCGCAGGAAGTCCAGCCGCTCCCCCTCCTCCCCCTCCTCCCCCTCCTCGGCCTCCTCGGCCATCGGCAGGTCCTTGTGGTTGGGGGCGAACACGGAGCCGAGGTAGATTCCGAACGGACCTTGGTGGACGGCGGCGAAGGCGAGCGCCCTGCCGGGGGGAGAGCACCGCGAACAGGCCGCCGAAGTACACGGCGAAGTGGGCGACGAGCAGGGTCCTCTCCAGCACCGGCCGCTTCACCGCAGGGCCACGCAGGGCCTTGAAGCTGCTGAGACTCAGGTTGAGACCCTCCAGGGTCAGCAGGGGGGAACAGGGCGGCCTGGTGCTTGCCCGCGAATCGTGCGGGGCTCTGTGCCCGGATCGCCTGACGGCGCGACCAGACCAGCAGGTCGGGGGCGACATCCGGGCCCTGCCCGACGGCAGCGCCGTCGCCGTGAAGATCTCCGACGGAGCCGACCGGGCCCGCGTGCCGGTGACCGCGGCCGCCCTCTCCCGCGCAGGGGGTGACCAGGCCGTGCTCACCGCGCCGGCGAACCGCTGCTCGGCGGCGGCCTGCCGGACGGCGGTTTTTGCCCGGTACCGGCGTTGGAGCCGCTGTCCGGGACCGCCGCACGAGGCTGACGGCCTTTCGGAGTGCCGAGCGGCGTGATGGGCGGCGTGATGAGCGCGGTGCGGTGCGGTGCGGGGTGGTGCGGTGCGGTGCGGCCGGTCAGTCCTGTACCACCGGGCCCCACCTGAGCCGCAGGAACAGGCCCGTGCCCACCGCGCCCAGCAGTGCCGTGCCCGCCACGGTCCACACCACCGTCCGCTCGGACCCGTCGTCCCGTGCCGCCGGAACCGTGGTGAGGGCCGGGGCGGCCGTGGGCTGTGCCTCGGGCCCCGGCAGCGACACGACCTGCAGGGCGTCCAACGACCCCACTGCATCGACCTCGTCCGACGCCTCGAACCCCCAGTCCAGCAGCGTGCGGGCCTCCTCGTACACGGCGTGCGCACCACCCCGTCGGGGGTTCAGCACCGTCACCACGAGAGTGCGTCCGTCCCGGCGGGCCGCCGACACGAGGGTGTGGCCGGCGCCGCTGGTGTAGCCGTTCTTGATCCCGACGATCCCCGGGTACCGTTCCACCCCGTCCGAGCCGGTGAGCAA
The DNA here is from genome assembly GCF_024701375.2 of Streptomyces sp. KMM 9044. Taxonomy (NCBI): domain Bacteria; kingdom Bacillati; phylum Actinomycetota; class Actinomycetes; order Kitasatosporales; family Streptomycetaceae; genus Streptomyces; species Streptomyces sp. KMM 9044. The sequence continues at coordinate 6,981,290 of NZ_CP113910.1, forward strand.
CCGGTTGGTGTTGCGGATTGCGTACGACCCGTCGTCGCGGCCCGGGAACACGGCCTCCTCGCGGGAGCAGTACCGGACGAAGTCGGGGTTCTGCAGGCCGGCTCGGCCGAACACCGCCAGGTCGAACGCCGACGACACCTGGCCCGGGGCGTCGTAGCCGTCGGGCGACTTCACCCGTGTGTCGTGGGCGCCGAGGGCGTGGGCCTTGTCCTGCATCCGTTCGGCGGTGGCCTTCCAGCCGCCGTTGAGCGAGGCCAGCACGCGCACGGCGTCGTTGCCGGAGCTGAGGAAGACCCCGTTCCACAGGTCGGAGATCCGGTAGGTGAGGTTCTCGGCGACCCCGACACGGCTGCTGCCGGGGCCGACGTCCGTCAGTTCCTCCTCGCTGACGGTGTGCCGGATACCGGCGGGCAGGACGGGCAGCAGGGTGAGTGCGAACAGGGTCTTGATGGTGCTGGCGGGCGGCAGCCTGCGGTGCGCGTCGTGCGCGGCGAGCACCGCACCGGAGCCGGCGTCGGCCACCAGCCACGACCGGGCGGACAGCTCCGGGAGCTCGGGCGCCCCGGCGCGCGGGCGGACCTGGGTGCCGGAGCGGTACAGCAGCGCATCAGGTGCCGCCGCGGGCGTGGCCCGCGGTCCCGCGGCCATCCGTGCTCCGGAGCCGGGCGACGGCGCGGGGTCCGCGCGCGTACCGGCATTCGCCGTGGCGGGGGCGAACGCCAGCAGGCCCGCTGTGCAGAGGGCACAGGTGGATACGGCCGCCCGCGAAGCAAAACCGACAGTCATACCGCAAACGTAGGAAGGAGATCCCGGACGGCCGCGATGACCGGGCCGGAGGCCCTCCGCAAGCACTCGGATGCCGCACGGCGGTACGACGGCAACGACTGCCCGCGGCCGGGAGGTACGGCGGCCGAAACGGCCGGGTGCCGGGAACAGCCGGCCGCCCGGGGCGTCAGCTGCCAGGCAGGGTGGGCTGGACACGCCGGAGGAAGGCCGCGTTGTCGGGGGCCTCGTGCACCCGCTCCAGCAGTGTCTCCAGGCCGGACTGCCCGTCCCGGGACTGCAGCACCCTGCGCAGACCGCGGGCGGCCGTCAACTCCGCCGGCGTGAGCAGCAGTTCCTCGTGGCGGGTGTCGGACGCGACGATGTCGACGGCCGGGAACAGCCGGCGGGACGCCGCTTCACGGCTCAGCCGGAGCTCCATGTTGCCGGTTCCCTTGAGCTCCTCGAAGTAGAATTCGTCGGCGCGGGAACCGGTCTCCACCAGGGCCGAGGCGAGGATCGTGAGTGAACCGCCCTCTTCGGCCCCGCGCGCGGCACCGAAGAACCGCTTCGGTCCGATCCGCGCCGTGGCGTCGACCCCGCCGCTCATGGTGCGGCCACCGGAGGCGGCGGCGTTGTTGTACGCGCGGCAGAGCCGGGTCAGCGAGTCGAGCAGGACGACGACGTCCTCGCCCGCCTCGACCAGCCGCTTGGCCCGCTCGATCACCAGCCGGGCCAGGGCGATGTGCTGCTTGGCGGGCCGGTCGAAGGCCGAGGCGTACACCTCGCCGTGCACCGAGCGCCGTATGTCGGTGACCTCCTCGGGGCGTTCGTCGAGCAGCACCACCATCAGGCGGCACTCGGGGTGGTTTCCCGCGACGGCCGCCGCGAGCTGCTGGATCAGTACGGTCTTGCCGGTCTTCGGCGGGGCCACGAGCAGGCCCCGCTGCCCCTTTCCGACAGGGGCGAGCAGATCGACGACGCGCCCGGCCAGCCCGGACGCGGGGTGCTCCAGACGCAGCCGCTCCTGCGGGTGAAGCGGCGTCAGCTCCCCGAAGCGGGGCCGGTCGTGCTGCGCTTCGAGGGTCCGGCCGTTGATCCGGGTGACCTCGGTCAGGCCGTACCGGTCGCTGCGCAGGCCCTCGACCAGGTCGCCCTTGCGCAGGCCGTACCGGCGGAGTGCGGCGGAGTGCGGCGGAGTGCGGCGGGGGGGGGGAGAGAGGGACGGCGGGGTCGGAGGGGGAGGGCAGACAGGTGCCGGCCCGCAGGTGCCCCTTCCCGGCCGGGTCGATGTCGAGGACGCCGCTGACGGGCCTGGGCTGTTGCTGGACGGTGGGGCGGTCGAGTGCGGTGGTCACGGGGACGGTCCTTTCGTGGACGACTGGGGGAGGTGACACGTGCGGGGAAGGGGAGAACCGCGCAGGAGGACGCATGCAGCACTCGGGGCAGTGGGAACAGCACCTCGGCCATGGCGGTGAACCCTGCTCACGAGGTGGTGTGGAAATGCCGGACGGCCGGCCCGGAACGACGGGCGGAACGGCGAACCGATGAGAATCTGAGGAAGAACTGGCACCGACGCCTGAATGAGGGCGCGAAAAGAGTGCTGACCGCACCGTACCACTGGGGTGTATATGTGCGAAGGGGTGAAGCCGGAAGAGGGCCCGCCGGAAGCGACCGGCGGGCCCTCGGGCGGGGACGGGGGAGCGGTTCGGAACGAGAGTCCCGGGCGGAGCGGTTCGGACGCAGCTGTTCAGGCCGAGCGGTCCTGCGCGGCCCGCGCGATCTGGTCGAACTTCGCGGCCATGGCCGCCTGGAGCGCCTGCGCACCCGACAAGGGACGGACCATCACGGTGAGTCGGTCGATGCGGCCGTGGTCGTCGACATGGACGATGTCGCAGCCCTCGACCGCGCGGTCGCCCACCCGAGCGGTGAACACGAGTACGTGGTCACGGCCGTTCGCGTCATTGACCTCCCGCACATAACGGAAGTCCTCGAAGACCTCCGCCACAGCGTGCAGGATCGCCGCGGTGACCGGCCTGCCGGTGTACGGCTTGAAGACGACCGGGCTGGAGAAGACGACATCCTCGGCCAGCAGCGCTTCGGCGGCGTCCATGTCGTGCGCCTCCACGGCCTCACGGAATGCCCGCATCACAACTCCTCACAGTCGGCGGATCGCACAGTGCGGACGAGGTTAGCCTTCCGGGCGGATCCCAGGGCTAGGCTGATCCGATGTTCAGCCCAGAAGGCCCCCGCCTGAGTGAACTCGCCGTCCAGGCGCTGTCGTCCGTGGAACGTGGATACGACCTCCTCGCGCCGAAATTCGACCACACCCCCTTCCGCACGCCCGCCCCGGTGCTCGACGCCACCGCCGAGGCACTGCGGAGGCTGGGGCCGTTCGACTCCGGGCTCGATCTGTGCTGCGGCACCGGGGCGGGCATGGACGTGCTGGCATGGGTGTGCCGCCGGCGTGTCACCGGCGTCGACTTCAGCGCGGGCATGCTCGGCGTCGCGCGCGAGCGGAGCCGGCCCGGAGGGCCGACGACCGGATGGGTGCGGGCGGACGCACGGACGCTGCCGTTCGGGCCGGTCTTCGATCTGGTGGTGAGTTTCGGGGCGTTCGGCCACTTCCTGCCGGTTGAGCTGCCGGGGCTGTTCGCCCAGGTCCACCGTGTACTGCAGCCGGGCGGACGGTTCGCCTTCCCGGTGGCCGCCCCGCCCCGGCCGGGTTCCCTCGCGTACGGGGCGCTGTTGGGCTTCGACGCGGCGATGCGGGTGCGTAACGCGGTGTGGCGCCCGCCGTTCGTCATGTACTACCGCGCCCTCCGCTTCGATGATCTCCAGCGCGAGCTGGACCGGGCCGGGTTCCGGGTCGAGCTCCACCCGCTGTCCGAGTTCGGGCAGCGGCCGGACGGCAGTCCGCGCGTCCGTCTGGTCGTCGCCGAGCGACCCGAGGAGCGGCGGGCCGGCCAGTAGTCTGTCCGGCGGATCCCGGCGGATCCCGGCGGATCCCGGCGGATCCCGGCGGATCCCGGCGGAGACGCGGGGTTCCGGCACGCACTCCTCCAAGCTCTTCGAGCAGGGGCGTCCCAGCGCGTCGACGCACTCCTCCACCTTGCAGCCGCACGCACCGGACCCCGCTCACCCCAGCGGAACAGGCACTGCCGGTTGCCTCCGGCTTGATCCGCCGAGCAGGCCCTCGTCGTCCGCCGTGCCGGTCAGACCGCTGCGGGCAGGGTGAACCCGTAGACGAGTGAGTCCTGTTGGGCGTCCACGATCAGCTCAGTGATCTCCAGCGGCCGGGCGTACTGGTCGTGCCCCCGCCGGGTGACCCGTACGGACGGTGTGCCCGCGATCCTGGTGATCGTGTCGCGGTGGTGCAGCGTCAGACCGGCCCTGCGCAGCCAGTCGTAGGCGCGCCGCAACTCCGCGGCGGTGGCGCCGTCGGCGCGGTCGCGGCAGCGGGCCAGCTCCTCGACCTCCGAGAGCGCGACGGCGGAGAACGAGCTCACCGCCGTACGCAGTTCGCGCCCGTCGGCCGACGCGGACCAGTAGCGGTGCACCAGCATCGGCCGGGAGGGTGCCGGAGCCAGCGCCTCGGCGTGCCCGGGCGGCGGAGCCTCCCGGGACACAGTGGCCCGTGCCGTCGCGCCCCGGCCGGCGTACTGCGCGCCGACCGGGAAGGTGAGCGAGGCGGCCGTCTCCACCGGCAGCCCCTGCAGGGCGGCATGGCTGCCCCGCCGGTCGGTGGCGACCAGACCGTCGCGGCGCAGCACCTCCAGCGCCTGCCGTACGGTCTCCCGGCTCACCCCGAAGCGATCGGCCAACTGCCCCTCGCCCGGGAGATGTTCGCCGGGTGGAATGGCTCCGTCGCGCAGCTCGCCGAGCAGCTCCGTCGCGATCCGCCGGTAGAGCGGTTCGTCACCGAAGTGCGGAGGGCCGTGTGGAACGCTGCGCGGTGTGGTGGGTGGCGAGGTTTGTGGAGGATCGTGCGGGGTGGTGCGGGCCATGCCGCACCTCCTGTTGGTGACGTTCCGCGACGGCGTGGGTTCGTTGTGCCACCACGTCCATCATTGGTCTAAACCACCAGGGAAGGGTGGTCCGGAAGTTCGGCCGAAACAGGACCGGGGCGACGTCCCCGCACGGTGTCGTGCGGGGACGTGCGTGCGGTGCGGCGGCGGCCGAGTCCATTCTCCGGGAGTCGGACCAATCGCGGGAGCCCGCCCGCCCGTCCTGTCCGAAAGTCCGCGGTTCGGCGCTTCAGAGGTGCGAGCGCATCCACCGGAGTTGGGCCGCCTCCTGGAAGGGGCCGCCACCCTCGTGGTCGTTGAAGTCGTACACCTCGATCGACTTGTCGTCGTGCCTCCAGGCGTTGAACGCCGCGAAGACCGTCGAAGGCGGGCAGGTCTGGTCCTCGAGTCCCGTCGAGAACAGCGCGGGCGCCGAGCCGCGGGCGGCGAAGTGCACGCCGTCGAAGTAGGACAGGGTGCGCAGGGCGTCGTCGGTACGGCCCCGGTGCGTCCTCAGGTAGAGGCCTATCTCCCGGTACGGATGCCGGTCGGTGAGCGTCGTCGCCCGCGGGAAGTCGCACAGGAACGGCACGTCCGGGGCCACCGCCGTCAGGTCCGGGACCAGCCCGCCCACCGCGAGGGTGATGCCGCCTCCCTGGCTCGAGCCGAGAACCGCAGTGCGTGCCGCATCGGTCAGGGGGTGGGAGCGGGCCGCCTCCACCGCGCGTACCGCGTCCGTGAACACCCGGCGGTAGTAGTAGTTCTCGGGCGCGTCGATGCCGCGTGTCATGAACCCGGGGTACGCGGGTGCGCCGCCCTCCGGGTCCGCCGTGCCGCCACCGCCGCCCCAGGCGCTGCCCTGGCCGCGGGTGTCCATCACGAAGTGGGCCCGGCCCGTCGAGGCCCACAGCAGATGCTCGTGGGGCAGCCCGCGGCCACCGCCGTAACCGATGAACTGCACGACCAGCGGCAGCGGGGCCCCGGCCCCGGCCGGCAATGTCAGCCAGCCCTTGACCGGGTGGCCCCCGAATCCGGCGAAGGTCACGTCGAAGACCCGCACCGTGGCCAGGCCCGTGTCGACCGGCTCGAAGCGGGCGTCCAGATCGTGCTCGCGAGCCTCCGTGAGCGTCCTGTTCCAGAACGCGTCGAAGTCGTCCGGTGCCGTGGACACGCTGCGGTAGGCGCGCAGTTCGTCGAGGGGAAGATCGAACAGGGGCATGAGGAACCGCCTTTGTGCCGGGACCGTACGGAGCGATCACACCGTACGCGGGCCGTCGTAGCGCCCGCCAGACCCTTCGCCGGACTCTGTTCATGTATATACAAGAACAGAGAGGCGCAGGTAAAGGGCGTGGAAAGCGTTTGCTGTCGACGGGTGCGGAACGGCAGCCGGGCCGGCCTGCCCCGGCTCCGCCCCTCCCGGCGCGGGTCAGCCGAAGCGCTCGATACGGATCCGGTCCACGGGCTGTCCGGCCGCGACGAGCAGCCTGGAGGCATGCTCGGCAAAGGAGTTGGAGCCGCACACATAGGCCTCCCACCCACCCGGAGGTGCTTCGGCCAGGATCGGCGCCACATGTGCGGCCGCCATACGTCCCACGGCCACGTCCTGTGGCGCGCTGCGGGTGAACACCGGCAGGGTCTCCGCGCCGAACTCACCCTTGTAGATCAGCTCCTCGGGGCTGCGCGCCGACACCAGCAGTCGCAGGGGCAGCGACAGGCTCCGGGCCCTGTGGTGCCGCACCATCGACATCAGCGGGACGACGCCCGAGCCGGCACCCACCAGGAGTGCGGGCCGGTCGCCCGGCCAGGCGAAGAAGCCACTCAGCGGACCACGCACCTCGACCCGGTCGCCGGGCCGGGCCACCGAGTGGAACCAGCCCGACACCTCGCCGCCCGCCACATGGTCCAGGGTCAGCTCGACGTGCCCGGAGTCGTCCGGCGCGGACGCGATCGAGTAGTGGCGCTGGGCCACATAGCCGTCCTCGGCGGTCAGCCGCAGCAGCAGATGCTGACCGGGCACATGCCCCGGCCATCCCGGCACGGCGAAGCGGAAGGTCGCGGCGCGCGGGGTCTCGCGACGGATGCCGGTCAGTGTCGCAGTCCGCCACACCGAGGCCGTCTGCTTGCTCACCCCGATGCGCCCGGGCACGGCGAACCGTGTCGGAGGGGCGAACGGCGCCGGTGAGGCCTCCGCCCTCCGGCTCCGTGCCCCCTGCGGCTGCGCCGCACACCCCGCCACCGCAGTCCCTTCGGCCGCCTCAGCCACTTCAACCACTCCAGCCATCTCAGTCACCGGAGTACCGCTGTTCCTCCCAGGGATTGCCACGCGCATGGTAGCCGTTGCCCTCCCAGAACCCCGGCTCGTCGTGGTCGAGGAGCCGCAGGCCCGCGATCCACTTGACGCTCTTCCAGAAGTACAGATGCGGCACGATCAGCCGGGCCGGGCCGCCGTGCTCCGGTGCGAGTGGCCGGCCGTCGTACGCACAGGCGATCCAGGCCCGCCCGCCGGTCAGGTCCGCGAGCGGCAGGTTGGCCGTGTAGCCGGTGTGCGCGTAGGCGACCACATGTGTGGCGGCCCCATGGGGCCGGGCCACCTCCCAGAAGGCGTCCAGGGAGACGCCCCCGAACCGCACCCCGAACTTCGACCAGCCCGTCACACAGTGGATCGCGCCCTCGTACACCGAGGCCGGCAGGGCGTGGGCCTGCTCCCAGTTCCAGGTGCGGGGCTCTGCCACCAGCCCGTCGATCCGCAGCGCCCAGTCGGCGGGCGCGAGGTCGGGCGTGACCTCGGCGGACAGGACGGGCCATTCGTCGCCCGCGTCGTACTGACCGGGCGGCAGGCCGGGATTGTGCACGCGGGGGCGGCCGGTGAAGCCGCGGGTGATGCTCACGTGATCGGCGATTCCGTTGCTAGTGGTGCTCAGGTGGTTTTGGACTCAACCGTAAGGGGTGTCCGGGAACACCGGCACGCACCGGTTCTGTCCGCCCTCCCGCCCTCCTGCGGACCGCCCGCCCCGTGGGCTCGCCGACCACAGGAGATGTGCCGGACGGCCGGTGATGCCGTCGGGTACTGTTGCGGTCCGGCTGCGGATGGTCCCAGTCGTCGACGGCCAGGGGGTGAGACCCATTACCGCTCTGTCAGGTCGGGTGCTCTCACCACGAAGTGACACGGATCGCTCCCAGTAGGTGACCGCGGGAGCATCCTTCGGCTCTCGAAAGGCTCCTGCCGCCATGCCGTCCCGTTCTTCCCGCTCCTCGTGGGCTTCCTCCTCGGTCTCTTCCTCTCCCGTCGCTCCGTCCCCGCCCGCCGCACCGGGCTCCGTCGTGGCCGCGCTGCGCGCCGCGGGCTGTGTCTTCGCCGAGGCCGAGGCCGAACTGATCTTCGCCGCCGCGTCCACCCCGGCCCACGCGACCGGGATGGTCGAGCGCAGGGTCCGCGGACTGCCCCTCGAACTCGTCGTCGGCTGGGCCGAGTTCAGCGGCCTGCGGATCACGGTGGCCCCCGGGGTCTTCGTCCCCCGACGCCGCACCGAGTTCCTCGTGGCGCAGGCCCTCGCGCAGGCACCCGACGCGTCCGTCGTCGTGGACCTGTGCTGCGGTTCGGGTGCCGTCGGCGTCGCCCTGGCCGACGGACTCGGCACGGTCGAGTTGCACGTCGCCGACATCGATCCGGCAGCCGTGCGCTGCGCCCGCCGCAATGTCGCGGACCTCGGCGGCCTGGTGCACGCCGGAGACCTGTTCGACGCGCTGCCCGGCACGGTGCGCGGCCGGGTCGACATCCTCGCGGCCAATGTGCCCTACGTACCCAGCGACGAGATCGGCCTGCTGCCCCCGGAGGCCCGTGACCACGAGCCGCGCGTCGCGCTCGACGGCGGTGCGGACGGGCTCGACGTGCTGCGCCGGGTGGCCGCCGGGGCCCCCGAGTGGCTGGCACCCGGCGGCTGCCTCCTGGTGGAGACCGGTCGCCGCCAGGCCCCCGCTGCCGTCGCCGCCTTCACCGGTGCCGGACTGCGGACCCGTCTGGCCGTCTCGGAGGAGGAGCACGCCCATGTCGTGATCGGCGTCAGACCGTAGCTCCGCCCGATGCGGCGGAACGGCCGGGGGAGACCGGACCGCCGGGCAGGGTGGCACGGGCGATGAGCAGGGCCACGTCGTCGAAGTTGTCGGGCTCGTGCAGGGTGCGCAGCAGCAGGTCGCACATCTCCTCGAGGGAGTGGTCGGGCCGGCCGCGCAGCAGCGTGAGCAGGCGGTCGAGGCGCTCGTCCAGCGGGTGGTGCCGGGTCTCGACCAGACCGTCGGTGTAGAGAACCAGCTGGTCGCCGGGCTCGAGTTCCACGACAGTGGTGGAGAACTTGACGCCGCCCACCCCCAGCGGCACCCCGGTCGGCAGGTCGAGCAGTTCCGGGGTACCGCCGGCCCGGACCCGCACCGGCGGCAGATGCCCGGCGTTGGCGATCAGGCACTGCCGCTCACGGGGGTCGTGGACCACGTAGACGCAGGTGGCGATGGCGTCTTCGAGATCGCCGGTGATCCGGTCGAGATGCTCCAGGAGCACCGCGGGATCGAGACCGAGTGAGGCCAGCGTATGCGTCGCCGTGCGCAGCCGCCCCATGGTGGCCGCCGCCGGGATGCCGCTGCCCATCACGTCCCCCACGACGAGGGCCTTCCTGCCGCCGTCCAGCGGGATCACGTCGAACCAGTCGCCGCCCACCTCGCTGGTGGCACCCGCCGGCTGGTAGCGGGAGGCGACCTCGAGCCCGCCCGTCACGGGCGGGTGGCTCGGCAGCAGGCTGCGCTGCAGGGTGAGTGCGGCGTCGCGGGCGCTCTGGTACCAGCGGGCGTTGTCGATCTGCACCGCCGCGCGGGCGGCCAGCTCCCGGGCCAGCAGCAGATCGTCCTCGCCGAACGGCAGCGGGTTGCCGGCGCGCTTGAGGTCGAGCGCGCCCAGTACCTCGCCGTGCGCGATCAGCGGCACGGCCAGATACGAGTGCACACCCGCCCGGCCCAGCAGTTCGGCCGCCTGGGGGGAACGGGCTATACGGGTCAGGTCCTCATCCTTGACCTGCGGCACCAGCACGGGCAGGGCGGTGCGTACGCACTCGGCGACGAACCGGTCCGGGGCGTAGCGGGCCACCTCGCCCGGCTGGTCGGCCGCTTGCAGGGCGTCCCCCGAGCCGACTCCCGTGCCCTCTACCGCCAGTGCCCGGATCACCGCCGACTCGGCCGGACCGAGGGCGCTGCGGCGGCCCAGGACCACCGTGTCCAGCAGGGCCACGGCGGCCACGTCGGCCAGCTCCGGTACGGCCACCTCGGCCAGCTCACGCGCCGTGCGCTCCAGGTCGAGCGTGGTGCCGATCCGCGCCGAGGCGTCGGCGACGACGGCGAGCCGGCGCCGGGCCCGCTCGGCCTCGAGGCCCGCCCGGTGCTGCTCGGTGACGTCCACCACCGACAGGGCCACGCCCAGCACCGAGCCGAGCGCGTTCTCCAGCCGGAACAGGGAAGCGGACCAGGCGTGGTCCTCGTCGGGATCGGCCGGGGTCCGGCCGATCATGAACTGGTCGACGACCGGCTCCCCCGTCTCCAGGACCTGCCTCGCGGTGGCCTCGACGGTGCCGGTGTCCAGCTGCGGCAGTACCTCGGGGACCGTGCGGCCCAGGTGTTCCTCGACCGGGACGCCGTTGAGCCGTTCGAGTGCCGGGTTGACCGAGACGTAGCGCAGGTCGGTGTCCAGGACAGCCAGCCCGATCGGGGACTGGGCGACGATCCGGGTGGACAGCGCCACGTCCTGCTCCATCCGGCGCACGGTTGCCTGGTCGACCGCGAGACCGAGGGCGTAGACGGCACCCTGGTCGTCGGTCAGCCGCACGTTGCGGAACTCCACGAGCCGGGTGCTGCCGTCCTTGCGCCGGATGGGAAACGCCCCGGCCCAGCTCCGCCCGGTCTGCATGACGTCGGAGAACAGCTTGACGACCAGATCCAGATACCGCTCGTGCACCATGATCCGGGCGGCGTACCGACCCAGTGCCTCCTCGGCGCCGTACCCGAACAGTTCCTCGGCCTGAGGGCTCCACAGCACGATCCGGCCCTCGGGGTCCAGCACCACCGAGGCCACGCGCAGCACGTCGAGCAGCCCACTGGGACGGACAGGTCCGGGGACCGCTCCGTCTCCGTCGCCCTCGACCAGGGGTGACCCGGATGAACTCATCGCACGCCCCGCCTTCGCCGATCTCCGCAGCGCGTCGTGACGGTGCCGACATCACCTGTTCTACCGCGCGTGGGGGTGATCTTCCGCCTCTTGCGCTGTCTTCTCCACCGTCCTTCCTCCCTCCGCCGGGTGCCCCGCGATCGCGCGGGCACGCCGGTCGTGCGCGGAGGTACCTCCGCGCACAAGGTGTTTTGCCGGGAGAAAGCCGGGAACGCCCCTTGCCAAGGCATGACACGGCCTGGCAAGGCGTGGCGAGGAGAGGAGCGATCACCATGGGCAGCGAACGGCCGCACCCGGAATCCGTCTCGGTCGAGCTCAGCGGGTGCGACAGGCACGACGTACAGATCGTGTTCGACGCACTGGGTGCGTACTTCACGTCCGACCGGCGCTCCGACGACATACCGGAGGAGTTCTCCGACACCCGTCCGACGGTGTGGCTCGGCACGTTCGACGTCGCCGACCCGCACGAGGGCGGCGCCCGCCCGGGCGGCCCGGTGCGGCTGGCGTCCTCGGTCGACGCCGACGTGCACGGCGGCTACTGGGCGATCGACCGGTTCCGCGCCACCCTGGACGACCTGTTCACGGTGCACGATCTGAGCACGGTCTCCGGCGACCAGGAGGAGGAGTTGCACGTCCGCCTCGAAAGCCGGTGACCGCCGCCGGGCCGGTGTGCCCTCCACCCGCTTGTGCAACTAGTTGCACAAGCGGGTGCGCGTCCTCTACAACAGAGGGACCACACCGCGCACGGAGGGCCCGATGAGCCGTTACCCGCACCTGCTGACCCCCCTCGACCTGGGCTTCACCACTCTGCCCAACCGGGTTCTCATGGGCTCCATGCACGTAGGCCTGGAGGAGGCCGAGAACGGCTTCACACGCCTGGCAGAGTTCTACGCAGCCCGCGCCCGCGGCGGTGTCGGCCTCATCGTCACCGGAGGCATCGCGCCCAATGACGAGGGGCGGGTCGGTGAGGGCGGCGCGAAGCTCACCACGGACGGGGAGGCGGAACGGCATCGAGTCATCACCGAGGCCGTGCACCGCGAGGGCGGACGCATCGCTCTGCAGATCCTGCACGTCGGCCGGTACGCCTACCACCGGGACCTGGTCGCCCCCAGCCCCCTCAAGGCGCCGATCAGTCCGTTCACACCCCGCGAACTGACCGACGCGGACATCGAGCGCACCATCGACGACTACGCCCAGACCGCCCGCCTCGCCCGGCAGGCCGGTTACGACGGAGTTGAGATCATGGGCTCCGAGGGCTACCTGATCAACGAGTTCATCGCCGCGCAGACCAACCACCGCACCGACCGCTGGGGCGGCTCGTACGAGAACCGGACGCGCTTCCCCCTCGAGGTCGTCCGCCGGGTGCGCGAGGCAGTCGGCGAGGACTTCATCCTCATCTACCGGCTCTCCATGCTGGACCTCGTCCCCGGCGGCTCGACCCTGGACGAGGTGATCACGCTGGCCAGGGCCGTCGAGGCGGCCGGTGCCACGATCATCAACACGGGCATCGGCTGGCACGAGGCCCGCATCCCCACCATCGCCACCTCCGTACCGCGCGGTGCCTACACCTGGGTGACCAAGCGGCTGATGGGCGAGGTCTCGGTCCCGCTCGTCACCACCAACCGGATCAACACCCCCGAACTCGCCGAGCAGTTGCTCACCGAGGGGTACGCCGACATGGTGTCGATGGCCCGCCCGATGCTCGCCGATCCCGACTTCGTGGCCAAGGCTGCGGACGGCCGGCCCGAGGCGATCAACACCTGCATCGGCTGCAACCAGGCCTGCCTGGACCACACCTTCAACCTCCAGATCACTTCCTGCCTGGTCAATCCGCGCGCCTGCCACGAGACCGAGTTGGTGCTGTCCCCGACCAGGCGCCGCAAGCGCGTCGCAGTCGTCGGCGCCGGACCGGCCGGCCTCGCGTGTGCCGTCAGCGCCGCCGAACGCGGCCACGACGTCACCCTCTTCGACGCCGCGAGCGAGGTCGGCGGTCAGCTCAACGTCGCCCGCAAGGTCCCCGGCAAGCAGGAGTTCGACGAGACCCTGCGCTACTACCGCACCAGGCTCGCCGAACTGGCCGTCGGCGTACGCCTGGACACCCGGGTCACGGCCGGCGACGTGGCAGGCCACGACGAGGTCGTCGTCGCCACCGGCGTCATCCCGCGCGTCCCCGACCTCCCCGGCGTCGACCACCCGAGCGTGCTCGGCTACCTCGACGTCCTGCGCGACGGCGCCCCCGTCGGCGACCGGGTCGCCGTCCTCGGTGCGGGCGGCATCGGCTTCGACGTCGCCGAGTTCCTCACCGACGGCGGTGACAAGGCGCACGAGAACCCCGAGACGTACTTCCGCCAGTGGGGCGTCGACATGGACCACCGCACGCCCGGCGGCCTCGCCGTGCCCGAGCGGCCCGCCCCGCCGCGCACCGTCCACCTGCTCCAGCGCAAGACCTCCAAGGTCGGCGCGGGCCTGGGCAAGACCACCGGCTGGATCCACCGCGCCGAACTGAGGCACCGCGGCGTCACCATGGTCTCCGGCGTGCGCTACGACTGTATCGACGACGCGGGACTGCACGTCACCGTCGACGGCGAGAGCACCGTCCTGGAGGTGGACACGATCGTCCTGTGCACCGGCCAGGAACCGCGCCGCGACCTGTACGAGGAACTGGTCGCCGCCGGCCGTCCCGTCCATCTGATCGGCGGCGCCGACGTGGCCGCCGAGCTGGACGCCAAGCGGGCCATCAAGCAGGGAACGGAGCTGGCGGCGGCTCTCTGAGCCGGCCTCGGGCCGTCCCTAGGATGGGATCATGTCACTCCCGCACGCGATCCTCACCGCCCTGCTCGAGAAGCCGTCGTCGGGGCTGGAGCTGACCCGTCGCTTCGACAAGTCGATCGGCTACTTCTGGTCTGCGACGCATCAGCAGATCTACCGTGAACTGGGGAAACTGGAGGCCGAGAGCCTGATCCGGGCCCTGTCCGCCGGACAGCCCGCCCGCGGACAGAAGAAGGCCTACGAGGTCCTGCCCGCGGGCCGCGTCGAACTGGCCCGCTGGGCCTCCACGTCGCAGGACCCCAAGCCGATGCGCGACGCGCTGCTGCTGCGGCTGAGGGCGGCGGCGGTGGTCGGCGCCGAGGGCCTCGAGGCCGATCTCCGCCGCCATCTGGATCTGCACGAAAGGCAGTTGGCGGAGTACCAGGAAATCGAACGACGGGACTTCCCGTCCGGCAGGGACGCCCCGGACGACCGGCTCCGGCACCTGGTGCTCCGGGCCGGCATCGACCTGGAGACCTTCTGGACCGGGTGGCTCGGGCACGCGCTCGCGGAGTTCGCGGAGATCCCCGAGTTCGCGCAGAACGCGCAGAACGCGCAGAACGCGCAGAACGCGCAGAACGCGCAGAACGCGCAGAACGCGCAGAACGCGGTGAACGCGGACAGTGCGAAGATCACGGCGAACGCGCGGCCGGCGGACGCCGAGGGGACCGAACCGCAGGGCCCCGCGCATGCAAAACCGTCCGGCTCCCGGCGTGCGGAGCCGGACGGTCCGGGCTCCGGACGGGCGTGACGCCGGCCGCCCGGCCGGAGCGCGTCGGACGTGATGGCGACCGGCGCCGTCTCAGAAACGGTTCGGTTTGTTGCGTCGGCGCAGGTACCAGGCCGTGGCGACGAGACCGGTACCGACGAGCGCGCCGCCCGCCACCAGCGTCACCGTTCCGTAGTCCGTGGAGCTCCCTCCGATGCCGCCCATCACTCCGAGGGAGGGCGAGGGCGAGGCGGTGACCGAAGGGCCGGGGGTGGGAGTGGCGCCGGGAGAGACGACGATGGACTGGGTGCCCGCGGTCGTCCCGTTCGAGCACATCACGATCACCGTGTGGGTGCCCGAGCCGACGTCCGACCATGCGGCGGACTGCCCCGCGCCGGTCCCCGACAGGGCGACCTGACGGCCCTCGGAGAAATTCGACTGGTTGCTGTCGAGCAGGGAGGCGGTGCCCCAGCTGCCGTTGAGCTGGGCGCACGCGGTGGTCGTCACGGAGACGGTCGAACCGGTCGTACTCACGGAGATGCCGGGACCCGAGGCGGCCGGCCCGGCCAGTGCCAGGGGCAGCGCGGCGGCGGCTGCGAAGGTCAGAGCGGAACGAGCCAGGGACTTCGAGTAGCGCATGTGAACTGCCTTCCGGCGGCACGGCCGGCGGTACATCCCTTGCGCCGCCGAGGGTCGGGGAGCGCCCGTGCTGCCACGGGCCCAGCCAATGCGCACCCGGCCCGCGGCGCATTCCGGCCGCCGCCGGGCAGGTGACGACGCCCGTCATCCGGTCGAACCCGTCCCTCGGCCCGGCCCGGTCCGTTCGTCTCGGCTCAGCGCCTCGGGCCCGTCGTCACCGTGCGCTCCGCGGAGAATCCGCCCCAGGTTCCGTCCGGCAGCCTGGCCCGGATCCGTATCCGATGGCTGACCTCCGCCTCCCGTCCCGCGTAGAAGCTGTACGTCGCCCGGTCGCGCGGTGCCTGCCCCCGTGGACGACGGAGGCGGCCGGGCGGCCGTCCAGTGGCACCTGGTACTCCGCGATCACCCCGTCCGCACGCGGCGGCACCCAGCTGAGGTCGATGTGGTAGGCACCCTCGGCCCGGTGGCCCGCGGCGCGGAAACCGGTGGGTGCCGCGGCGCGGCCGTCGTCGCTGCCCGGTGTGGTCAGGCGGAGGGGAGAACCGGCGGGAGACAGGTTGTCGGCCGCGTCCCGCGCCCGGACCGTGAAGAAGTAGCGGGTGCCCGGCCCAAGCCCCGTCACCACGGAGGCCGTCTGGCTCCCGCCGGCACTGTGGATCTTCGTTTCTCCCTGGTGCACGTCGTACGACAGGACTCCCCGGTCGTCCGTCGAGGCGGACCAGGACAGCTGGGCCGCCCTGTTGCCGACCGCTTTGCCGCGGAGGTCGACTCTGCTGCTCCATTCGGCGAGCGATCACGTGCCGTGCTTTCAGGGCTCGGCCGCGCCCGGCCTGCCTGCATCTGCGACGCGCTCTGAAGGCCGTATCGGCACGGCGTCATCACGCCGGGTAATTGCGCAGCAGAGTCGAGGTCGACTCTGCTGCTCCGTTCGAGGGATGGTCACGCACCGCATCCGAGAGGGGCCGGCCGGGGCTGGACCGCTTCCTCGCGAGACCCGTTCCATGCGTCCCGTCGACAGGCCGGCGTCACTCTCCGCAATTGGGCAGCAGAGTCGAGGTCCGAGGGACGGCTGGGCGCGGACCGGTCGGCCGGCGTCGTCGCCCGTACCTCCCGGCTGCGCGGCCCGAGCCGCCCTTCCGCGTCCCGCGCCCGAACGGTGAAGGAGTACGTGGTGGAGGGTTGAAGCCTGGTGACATCCGCCATGTGCCTGGAACCGGGCACCTTTTGACCTTTGTGGTGCCCCGGTGCGCCTCGTACCGGGGCACCCGCGCGCTCGCGGCTGCGACGGTGTCCCACATGACATGCACACGGGTGGCGCTGCCGGCCTCGGCCGTGACCCCCGCCGGTGCTCCGGGCGGCTGCCCGCCGTCCCCGTTGCCGGCTCCGGACCCGCCCCCGCAGGAGACGAGGAGGAGAAGGACCGGAGTGAGCGCGCCGCGGAGCGGGAGGGACGAGCGGAGCGCACCGCCGCGCGGCGGGAGAGGGCGGTGCGGGGGCACGGCAACGGCAGCAGGAACGCTTCGCACGCCTCCGCCTCCCGACGACGCACGGGAATGGTCCGGACCAATGGACCGGACTCATGGTGACGTGTATGACGTGACCACATCAAGAGGGTGGTGCCGTGGATCCGGCGACACCCCCGCCGCGTACGGACACCGGCGCCGGCTCGAGCGCCCGGCCCACCGCCCGGACATGCACCGTACGGCCCTGCTGAGGTGGCCGCGCCAGGGGTCCGGCACGAGATTGGGCCGGGGCGGAGTGCCCGTCCGTGTCCCCTACGAGAGGCCCGTCAACCGTGATACCTGTCCAGTCGCTCGCACTGGCCGTGGCCGGCGTCGCCGTGCTCACCCCCACGATGCTCCACAGCACCTCGTCGCAGGTCCGCTCGGAATCGCCGGCCGCGCAACAGGGGGGCTCCGTCGACGCCGCCGACCTCCTGGCCGAGGTGCGTGACTGCACCCCCGTCTCCCGAGGCAAGTACCGGAGCGACCAGGGTGCCCCCGCCACCATCCCGGTGTGCGGCACCGACGAGGCCGTGTTCTGGAAGGCCGACATGGACATCGACTGCGACGGACAGCCCAGCACCCGCTGCAGCTCGGCCACCGACCCGTACTTCTCCGCCTCCACGGCGTTCGCGCAGTCCGACGGCCGTCCGCTGAACTCCGCGACCCTCCCCTTCGTGGTGGTGCCGGTGCCGAGCGCGCTCTGGGACTACCGGGCGCACGGTGTCCGCGGCGGCTCGGTGGTGGCCGTCGTGTACGGCGACCAGGTGCAGTACGCGGTGGTCGGCGACACCGGCCCCGCCGGCATCATCGGTGAGGCGTCCTACGCGACCGCCGAGGCGCTCGGTATCGATCCCGACCCGCGGAGCGGCGGCACACCCTCCGGTGTCACCTACATCGTGTTCAAGGACAGCCGGGTGACTCCCATCGAGGACCGGAAGGCCGCGGTGGCGGCCGGGGAGGAACTGGCCCAGCGATTCGTGGACGGCGGCTGAGCCGGACCACCCGCCCGTTCCTTTCGGCCACACCCGTGCTCGTCAGGTCTTCCGGTAGGTGTACGCCTCCTCCGCCGAGGCCGCCACCGCCGCGAGGTCCGCTCCCGTCGAGGCTGTGACCACCGCGGCGACCGCGCCCTCCACGAAGGGCGCGTCCACCAGCCGGGTGTCCTTCGGCAGTTCGTCGACCTCGGTGAGCAGCGCCTTCACGGTGAGCACCGCGCTGCCGAGGTCGGCCAGGACGGCGACCCCGGCGCCGCGGTCGACGGACGAGGCCGCGGCGGCGACGAGGTCGGCGCTCGTACCGAGACCTCCGTCCTGCGTGCCGCCCGCGGGGGCCACGGGCACCGCCCTGCCGGCGCCCGCCAGGTCCTTGGCCATCTCGGCCACCGACGCCGCCACCTGAGCACTGTGCGACACCAGGACGATGCCCACCAGTTTCCCGCCGTCACTCACCGGAGAGTCCCCCGGCTTCGACGGCCTCGGAGGCGTCGGCGAGGCCCGCGATCAGCAGGGCCGACGAGGCGGCCCCGGGATCCTGGTGTCCGACGCTCCGCTCGCCCAGGTAACTGGCCCGGCCCTTGCGGGCCCGCAGCGGCGTCGTGGCCACCGCACCCTCCTCGGCGGCGGCCCGCGCCGCGGCGAAGGAGTCGCCGAGCGCGTCCACCGCGGGCATCAGCGCGTCGATCATCGTCTTGTCGCCCGGGGCCGCGCCTCCGAGCTGCCGCACCGCGTCCACCCCGGTGCCCAGTGCCTCGGCCAGCTGCTGCCTGCTCACCTCGGTGGCGTCGCCGAGTGCCTTGCCGGTGCGGCGCAGCAGCGTCCCGTACAAGGGTCCGGAGGCGCCGCCCACCGTCGAGATCAGCAGCCGTCCGGCCTGGGTGAGCACGGCGCCGGGCGTCGCGGGCGGCTCCTTGTCCAGCGCGGCCCGCACCGCACTGAACCCGCGCTGGAGGTTGCTGCCGTGGTCGGCGTCACCGATGGGCGAGTCGAGAGCGGTGAGCCGCTCCGCCTCACGGTCGACGGAGGCGGCGGTCACCGCCATCCACCGGCGGAAAAAGTCGGCATCGAGCACTGGAACTCCTCGCGTACGGGGAACTGTGAATCCTCTGTCCGGCGTTCCTCACATGCCCCAGCGCAGTCCCGGGGTCTTCACCGGCGCGTCCCACAGCCGCAGTGTCTCCTCGTCGACCTGGCACAGGGTGACCGAGGCCCCCGCCATGTCGAGCGACGTCACGTAGTTGCCCACGAGTACCCGTACGACGGGGACACCGCGCTCGCCGAGCACCCGCTGCACCTCGGCGTTGAAGCCGTACAGCTCCAGCAGCGGGGTCGCGCCCATGCCGTTGACCAGGACCAGGACCGGATTGCGCGGTGTGAGGTCGTGGAGGATCGCATCGACGGCGGCCTCGGCGATCTCGCCCGAGGTCATCATCGGCCGTCGTTCCCGGCCCGGTTCGCCGTGGATGCCGATGCCCAGCTCCAGCTCGCCCGCCGGCAGATCGAAGGTGGGGCTGCCCTTGGCGGGTGTGGTGACAGCGGTCAGGGCCACGCCGAAACTGCGGGAGTTCTCATTGACCTGCCGGGCGAGAGCCTCCACCCGCTCCAGCGGCTGCCCCTCATCGGCCGCCGCGCCCGCGATCTTCTCCACGAACAACGTCGCACCGGTGCCGCGCCGGCCCGCGGTGTAGAGACTGTCGGTCACCGCGACATCGTCGTCGACCAGTACCTTCGCGACCTGGATGCCCTCGTCCTCGGCCAGCTCGGCGGCCATATCGAAGTTGAGCACGTCACCGGTGTAGTTCTTCACGACGAACAGCACCCCGGCGCCGCTGTCCACGGCAGTCGCCGCCCGTACCATCTGGTCGGGTACGGGAGAGGTGAAGACCTCTCCGGGGCAGGCCGCCGAGAGCATCCCGGGCCCCACGAACCCGCCGTGCAGCGGCTCGTGTCCGGAACCTCCGCCGGAGACCAGACCCACCTTCCCGGCCACGGGAGCGTCCCGCCGGACGATCACCCGGTTCTCCACATCCACCGCAAGCTCGGGATGCGCCGCAGCCATCCCCTTCAAGGCATCAGCGACTACGGTCTCCGGCACGTTGATGAGCATCTTCACGGGTACCTCCTGGAGGGCTTGGCAGGTGGGTTCTTGACTTGTGTCTTTGCTGGTCAGGGTAGACGTGGACTGTTCGCGACCGTGGTGGTCCGTAGCACTCCGTGCCGGTCGTGAGCGGGTTCCGGCGGCACTGGTGCCGACTTTGGTGACGCTGTGTCAGTTATTTGTGGCGGGTCGGCTGCGAGTCGGTGGAAGCCCTATGAAAACAATATCGACCTTGCGGCCACGAAGGTCACGTGAGGTGGCATCCGGAGCGTTCGGTGTAAGTGGGCGACGACTTCTTCGGGGCGTGATCCGGCGTGGGGCCTGCTCGGCCTTGGCCGTACCCGTCAGGCCGGTTTTCCCCGGCCTTGCACCATCGTGTCGGCGTCCGCCCTGGCACATCGAGGGAAGCGTGCCCGTGGTTACGGCGTGGACAAGGACCGGATTCTCTCCGGGGCAGCGGCTGAGGCTGGTGGAGCTGGTGCGACGGTTCTCGGTGAGCCAGTCCGTCGTACGGGAAGCTCCCACCAGGCTGTCCGGCCAGGGACTGGTGGTCGCCACGCCGCAGCAGGGCTTCAGTGTCATGACCCTGCTTTTGAAGCGCCTCAACGAGCTGACCGAGGCGCGGACCGAGATCGGGCCGACGGTGCTCCGGCTGGTTCGTGCGTGGTGGAGGCATCGAGGGGGAGGCGCAGGCGGTCGCCGCCCACCACCCGGCCGCGACCCCGGTCATGGTCGAGGGCGGCACCAACGGGGAATGGTTCGACGTCCACGAGCGCTTCCACCAGGCGCTGCTCGACGGCTGTGGCAACGAGCAACTGCTCTCCGCGGCGACGACGCTCCGGGACGCGGCGGCCATTTACCGGCACTGGGCGCACCCTGTGGGGCACGACTACGGGCGAAACGTTGCTCGTGAGCATGAGGAGATCCGCAGGGCCGCGGCCGACAGGGATGCCGGCCTGGCCGCCGATCTCCTGGCCCGGCGCATCGACCGCACCGCCGAGGCGTTGCGGGCCGTCGCCGAGGACGGTGAGCCCGGCTCCGGGGCTGTCGGCCCGGTTTCGCGTGAGTCCGCGGTGCCAGGCGTCTCCGCGTAGCTTCCGGCCTGCCGGAGCTCATGACCCGGCCGCCCGCGAGGGTTGACTCGGGCTTTCCTCGCCTGGAGTCCGTTCTCCACGGACTGATCCTGGAGGGCTTCGGTGGCGTTGCCGCGTCGGGCGGTGCCTCGGGGCGTCCGGGACCGGAAAACGCTCACCCGAGGCGCTTCGCACTCCGTCTGGTGCCGCTCGCCAGGAGGTGAACGGCGACGGCTCCGTGGGGCCGACGGCGCGTACGGACCGGACCCGGGCTCTCGCTGATCGGGTACGCCCCCGAGCCGTCCCCGGGAGGGCCTGGTGCGCGGGAGGGGGCAGGCGGGGAATGCGGAGGGGGCCGCGCGGGGGCGGACACCGATTCCAGCCGTGAGGCCCAGCGGGCGCCACGAGTCGGACGCGCCGTCGGCCCGCCCGTCACCACGATCCCCGTTGCCGTAGGGAAGCACAGTGGGCAGTCGTCACCGCGAGCCGTGCGCCCGGCGTGAATGAAAACGACATCTATACTCATCTGAGCGTTGATCCATGTATCGGGATGTGACACCCGGCGGCGGAGCGGCTCTCGGGCTTCCCCGATGCACGTCACCAACGGAGCCGCCGGTCTCCCGTGCCCCGACGCACCGGGCTGCCCGGGACGGGACGACGCCGAGGGCGGGGAACAGAAGCGTGGAGAAGCAGGAATACGTGGAGAGCCGGCGGGGCTCGGCTGCTGATGTGGTGCGTCTGGTCGTGCGCACCCTCGTGTACGTGGTGGTGGGCGGTGGTGCGCTCATCGTGATCGCCACGGTCGTCCCGGTTCTCGGGCCGATGCTCGTCATCGATCTCTACACCCCGCCGGTGGCCGCCTGGTGGACGGTGTTCACAGCGGTCGTCGTACAGGGGATCCCCTTCCTGCTGCTCGGCACGCTGGTCTCGGCGGCCATCGGGGCCTTCGTGTCCGAGCGGGTTCTCAGCCGGCTGCTGCCGCGCAATCCGGCGCTCGCCGTTCCCGTCGCGGGCGCCGCCGGTGTCGTACTGCCAGGGTGCGAGTGCGCGTCCGTGCCGGTGGCCGGGAGCCTGATGCGGCGCGGGGTGGCTCCGGCGGCCGCGCTCGCCTTTCTCCTGTCGGCGCCCGCCATCAACCCGGTGGTGCTGGTCTCCACCTCCATCGCCTTCCCCGGCAGCCCGGGCATGGTGCCGGCACGGTTCGTCGCGTCGCTCGCCACCGCCGTCGTCATGGGCTGGCTGTGGGCGCGGTTCGGGCGGGAGGAGTGGCTGCGACTGGCCAAGACACGTACGACGACCGGGGTGTCCGGGTCCCGGTGGCAGGATTTCCGGGCCGGGCTGCAGCACGATTTTCTGCACGCGGGCGGCTTCCTGGTCGTCGGGGCGGCGGCTGCGGCGACGTTCAACATCGCCGTACCCCTGTCGGTGCTGGACGTCTTCACCGGGTCGGAGTGGCTGGCGGTGCTGCTGCTGGCCGTCCTGGCGGTGGTCCTGTGCGTGTGCAGCGAGGCCGACGCGTTCGTGGCCGCTTCGCTGAGCGGGTTCTCGCCGACGGCGCGGCTGGCGTTCATGGTCGTCGGGCCGATGGTGGACCTGAAACTGCTGGCGTTGCAGGCGGGTACTTTCGGGCGGGACTTCGCGGTGCGGTTCTCGGCGGCCACATGGGTCGTCGCGGTAGTGAGCAGTGTGCTCGTGGGGTGGTGGCTGCTGTGAGGCGCTACGGTCCGGCGCTGGTTCTGGTCCTGTGCGGAGGCGCGGTGCTGCGCAGCTCGCTGTTCAGCGAGCTGTACCTGCGGTACGTGCAGCAAGGGCTGCGGCCGTACCTGATCGCGTCGGGCGTGCTGCTGCTGATGCTGGGCATCGTCGGTGCGGTCGTCGCGGGCGGGGAAACCCGCGACGAAGACCGGCGTGAGCACGCGGACGGGCACGACCACAGCCGCGGTCCCCGCGTCGCCTGGCTGCTCGTCGTCCCGGCGCTGTCCCTGCTGCTCTTCCCGCCGCCCGCCCTCGGTTCGTACAGCGCCGAGCGGGAGAAGGCCACATACGCCGCTCAGGGCATCGGTACGTTCCCCGCCCTGCCCGGGGGCGACCCGGTCGACCTCGCTCTCGGCGAGTTCACCTCCCGTGCCCTTTACGACAGTGGCCGGACGATGAAGAACCGCACGATCCGGATGACCGGGTTCGTCACCCAGGACGACGAGGGCACCTGGTACCTGACCCGGCTCCTCATCTCCTGCTGCGCCGCCGACGCACGGTCGGACAGGATCGAGATACGTGAGGCCGGCGCCCCTGCCGTCGACAGCTGGGTGTCCGTCACCGGCACCTGGGTGCCGGAGGGCAGGCTCGGCTCCGACGAGGCGTGGCCGCCCGTGCTCGCCGCCACCGATGTCAGGCACGTCGAGCAGCCCGAAAATCCGTACGAGAAGGGATAGTTCCCGCAGAGCGGCCCCGCGGCCCGGGCAGGAACCCTCGACGGTTCCGCCCGGCGGAACGCCTGCCCCGTCGCCGCCCTGAGCGCAGACGGAACAGACGACGGGCCGGCGCTCCCCGGGCGGACGGCGGCGTCGCCTCGAACGGCGCGCAACCGAGGGAGCCCATCGGGGACAAAGGTGCCGACGCACCCCATGAACACCAAGATGGTGAGTACGAGGCCCTGTTCCCCCAGGCGACCGCGGGGAACAGCGTGGCAGGCACCGCACGAGCGCCCCCAGGAGGAGTCATGACTTCCACAAGCCGGCACGGCAACGCACTCGGAGCGGTTGTCGCAGGCGTCGACGGCTCCGCGTCGTCGCGGGCGGCGGTCCTGTGGGCGGCGGGCGAGGCCGCCAGACGAGGACAGCAACTGAGGCTTGTCTTCGGGGCGGATCTGGACCGGCTCGGCCGCTTCGCCGCGTTCGAGACGACCGAGCGCCTGCGAGAAGCGGGGGGCGCGTATCTGGCCGGGGCACAGGAGGCGGTTCACGGGCACTTCCCGAGGCTGCCGGTGGAGCGCGAGTTGAGCGACAAGAACGCGGTGGCGGCTCTGCAGGAAGCGGCCGCACCCGATGCGACCGTCGTCGTCGGCAGCAGAGGCCTGGGGGGCTTCCCCGCTCTGTTGCTCGGCTCCGTGAGTCTGGCTGTTGCCGCGCACTCCTCCGTCCCGGTGGTCGTCGTACGAGGCCGGGCAGACCGGCTCGAGACGGGAGTCGTGGCTGCCGCCGTTCGGGACGAGACGGACGCCGACTGGGTGCGGCGGGCGGCAGCCGAGGCGGAGCTGCGCAAGGGAACACTGCATCTGATCAACGTGTGGAACCCCCTGTCCCACATCGGGAACCTGGTCACCACGCTCGACGGCCCGGGCGACATCACGGCGCAGGCACGGGCCAGGACCGATGCCCTCGCTGCCGTGGTCCGCCGAAGCCACCCCGCCCTCAAGGTCACCTCCGATGCCGGCGCGGGCACCGCGACCGCCGCCACGCTCATGGACGTGTCCGCTCGCGCCGATCTGCTGGTGATGGGGGCCCGACGCCGGGGCATGGGCTCGGGGCCGGCCCTCGGCCGTCTGGGACACGCTGCTCTGCACCACGCCCGGTGTCCGGTCGAAATCGTGCCCTGGCCGGGTGAGCCGGACCAGGAGGAACCATGGCGGTAGCAGGTGTGTGCAACGAGATCCTTGTCGGAGCGGATCCGAAGGACTCGTCCCGTCCGGCTCTTGCGTAGGCCACCCCGGCCGCCTCGACGGGGGGCGCCGTGCGTCTTCTGCTGTCCGTACCGCCCCTGCACGACACGCGTCACGTGGATGTCCAGCCCCACCACGAGACACTGCGGGTGGAAGGAGAGAAAGCCCTGGCGGCTGCCGTGGAGACCACAAGAGACCTCGTGCCGACCCCGATCACCACCCGACCGAAGAGGCCCTGCCGGCTGCGCTCCGAGCCGCGGACGACGAGGACCGGACACAACGCGCGGGCAGCCACCGTGAGGCTGACCGAGCCCAGCAGCAGCCCGGCCACCTCGCCTCTCCCGCGTGAGCCGGTGACCAGGGCTGATGCCTCGCGCCCCGCCTGCAGTAGCGCGGACACGGCATCGTCGGGCAGCACGTCGCCCGACACCTTCACCTCGGGATTGCGCAGCCGGGCACGTTCCAGGCTCGAGGCGATGATGTGCTGCGCCATGACCTGTTCGGCGGGGCGATCGGTCCTGAGGGAGGGGCGGGCTCCTTCGTAGCGTTCCCACAAGGAGGCGTGGACGAGGCGCACGGGCACGCCGAGGCGTGCCGCTTCGTCCACCGCCCAGTCCACCGCCCAGTCCACTGCCTGAAGGCTGCAGTCCGATCCGTCGACGCCTGCGACAAGCGGGGGCTCCATGATGTCCCTCACCTTCCCTCCTGTGCGGGCGATGGCAGATCCCCTGCCAGTACGGTCACACTGCCCGCGAACCGCCGCAGCCTCAGCGACCTGCCGGAGGTCTTCCTGATCCTGAGGCGTACCACCACCGAGGCCGGCGAACAGGCCCGGCGGTTCGCAGAGAGCCGGCTCGAAGGCGCGTCAAGGCTGGATGTCGAGTACGTCCGGCACCGGTCGGCGTGGTGTGGCGGGGCCTGTGGGGCCGTATCCGAGGCGCAGCACGATCTGTGTGTGGCCTGCGCCCGACACGGGGTCGCGCAGGGGCCAGCGCAGGTCGCCCCACTCGAGGGCCTGGGTGGCGAAGGAACTGGACAGGCCTTCCAGAGTGGCCAGCAGCAGGACGCGCTCCATGGCCTGCCCGGCGCGCAGCCAGTCCTCGGGGCCGTCACGGAACGTGCTGAGGACGGCCAGCTGCGGCGTCCGTTCGAACTCGGCGCTGCCACGGCCCGCCACCGGCCTGTGCCCGGCGAAGTCGCGCATGGGGGCCTTGCCGCCCCGTTTGCGTGGTCCGAAGGCGTAGCCGGGCACCCCGTCCGAGACCTTCTCCTCGGACGGGGCGTCGATGCGGGTCCATCGCGCCAGGTCCTCGTCGCTGCCGCGGTCGGAGAGGTTGCGTGCCTCGGCCTCCTCGAGCAGCCGCAGCACCTCGTCGAGGTGCCACGAGGACGAGAAGGCCAGCATCGCTCCCTCATGGCGTGCGGCGCCGACGAGGGCCGCGCGCACCTCCTGGGGTATCTCCGTCCCGTCGAACGGGAAGCGGCTGCTGTGCCTTTGGGGAATCGCCGGATACAGGGGGGCGAGGTCGTTTTCACCGCTCCCGAGTCCGGTCAGCCGCGCCGAGGCGAGCAGCGCGGAGTCGGCCGGGTCGGGCAGCAGGCGAATCGCCGGGTGCAGGCCCTCGTGGACCGCCGCGACCCGCAGGTTCAGCAGAGCGGCGCCGCAGCCCAGGTGCAGGGCGCGGCTGTCCGGGTCGGCGTGCGACAGGACGCGGCCGGGATCCGCTCGCAGGTGGAGGGTGCGGCTGCCCCGGACGTAGCGGAAGCGCCACGGCTGGACGTTGTGCATCGACGGCGCCGCAGCGGCGTCGCGGACCAGGGCGGCCACACGCTCGTCGGACAGCGGTTCCGGTTCGGGTCGTTGGTTCACCGGGGTCTTCCTTCGCCGGGTCCTGTGGTTCGGATCGGGGTGGGGCCGGGCTCGCGGGCCCGGTCGGCGGAACACGATCCGGGCGAAGGTGCCGCTCACCGGCCGGCCGGAGTGATGCGGTGTCCGGTCAGACTGGTGGGCCGGATCGACACCCACATCTCGCGTTCGTCCCCGGCCCACGGAGCGGTGTGGGCGTTTTCGTCCAGCCGCCGTATGCTGCCGGGGTCCGTGACCAGCCGCGCGGGGCCGACGGCGAGCACGCTCCAGCCCTGGCTCATGGCCTCGTCCATGTGGTCGACCTCGAAGGCGGTGTCCGATCCCACGGCCGCCGCGGGGACGGAGCCGGGGGAGGTCCGGAAAACGATCGCGTCGTCGACGACGTCGTAGTTCACCGGGACGACCGCCGGGCCGTCCACGGTCGACACCGCGACGCGCCCCACCCCGTGCGTGGACAGCAGGGTGCGGCATTCCTCGGGGCCGAGGTCCAGGAGCCGGGGATGGGCGAGCGCCATTCCCCGGCCCGGTGGCATGTCGGTGCCGCCGCCGCGCAGGGCGTGGACCGTGGTGTTCAGTGCCGAGGCCAGGTTGACGAGCGTCGCCAGGCTCGGATCGGCCTGGTGTTCCTCGAGGTACGCGAGGTACTCGGGCGCCATCCTGGCGCGGCGGGCCGTCTCGGACCTGGTCAGACCCTGGCGCGCGCGTTCGGTGGCCACCCGCCGGCCGAGGTCACTGGAGTGGGGTGCGCCGGCCGGCGGGGGCGCACCGGAGCCGGCACCCGTCCCGGCCGCGCCCGGCCCACGGGACGGTTCCCGAGACGTGTGCGGTTCCTGGACGGTCGCGGGCTCGTGTCCCGGATGCAGGATGTGCGCGTCGGGCCCGGGAAACACGAGTGCCACCGCCTGTGTGTCCGACCAGCGCACATCGTACGGGGGCGTTCCGTCCTTGTGGTGGAGCCCGATGATCTCGCCGTCGCGCCTGGTGACGCCGGTCGCCGGGCTTTCGATGACGAGGTGGTCGCCGAGGTGAGCTCGCATGATTGCCGCCCTTTGCTCAGAGTGTTGCCATGTCCAACGTGCCACGCGTGCAGTTCGGCGGCTCGGGCTGCCCTGCCTCCGGGACACGCACCGTGAGAACCCCGTTGCCCTGCCTCCCCGCGAGGCGCCCCGGCCGCTTCACCCCGTCGGTCACATGAGCCAGCCGGAAACCGGACGGGAGACCGGCCCCGATGCGCCCATGCCCTCGATGTCGCGCCCGGCGGCGTCCACCGGCTGCCGGCCGAGGTCCTCCGTGGCCCGGCCCACTGCCAGTTCGTCGCCGATCTCCGGCATCTCCAGGTCCGCCGGATTACGGTGCGCGGCCCCGTGGCCGGTAAGCACCGTGCTTCCGGTATCGACCACCGCGCGTGCCTTCGTCGTTCCCTCGTCCTCGAAGAGGTGGAGACGGGCCTTCCATCCCGCGGTGTGCGGCATCGCTGGCCTCCTCGGCTCGGTGCGGACCGGAGAGCGGCGCCCGGGACGCGACGGGGCTCCGGATCCGCCGGGCGGCCGACAGCACATCTCTTTCTGCGCTCGCCGAGGACGGACCCCCCCACCGGTGCGCTGTCCGTTCCGTATCGGCGTCTCCAGCAGTGGCCTGCCGTCACCTTCGCCGGGAGAGTCCCATCACCGGCCGACCGTCGTATGCACCATCTTGTACGCGGACTCCCCACACGGCACGTCGGCCGAGACCCCGACGCGAGTGCCGGCCGCTTCTCCGGCCGCCGCCGGACACCGAAGACCTCGGCCAAGGGGCCGGCCGTCCCCGGTGGGACAGCCCTTCGAGCCTTGAGCGGCCGGCCCCGTGGGCGTGGTGCCCGGGGTGCGCTGTCATATCTGCGGCACGACCACAACCGGACACGGCGCGTGATGCAACACGGCGTGGTTGATCAGACCGGGTTGCAGGCCGGAGTGCCCATGCCGTTTCCCGGCCCCCACGACGAGCAGGTCCGCTCCCGGCGCGGCCGCCAACAGCGCATGCCGTGCCGGTCCCTCGACCACCCGGCGGCTCACAGAGGTGCCCCGGTACTGCTCCGCAGGACCCCGCAGGGCGTCGCCGAGCACCTGCGCCGGCGGGCGCCGGTGGGCCTCGAGGGCGTACCACGCACCGGCTCGAGGGCGTACCACGCACCGGGCGGAGGTTCCGGGGGGAGTACCGATCGGTGCGCTCCAGGCGTGTACCTCCACCAGCCCACAGCGCTGTGCGTGGGCCTCGCGGACCGCGAACCCCACAGCGGTATCGCTTCCCTCGCCGTCCTCGACACCCACGACGACGCTCCCGAACCGGCCTTCCCGGTGTTCCGCCGAGCCCCGCACCACCACGACCGGACAGCCGGCCCGCGCTGCCACGGCCAGACTGACCGCCCCCAGGAGCAGCTCGGCAAGGTCGCCCAGCCCTCTGGAGTCGAGCACCAGTGCGAACGCGTTGTGCCCCTCGCCGACCAGGGCGGAGGCGGCGTCCTCATGCAGTACCTCGCTCGAGAGCCGCACCGCGGGAGCATCCTTCCCGGCACGCTCCGAGGCAGCGTTGATCACGTCGGATGCCTCCTGCTCCGGCGCCGCCGCGTGCACCAGATGGAGGGGGACCGTGTGCCGGGCCGCCTCGGCCACAGCCCAGTCCACCGCCTCCAGGCCGGCCTCTGCCCCGTCGACGCCGACCACCAGGGGAATCGTCACCGTTCATGTCTCCTCTCGCACCGGCGTTCCGTCCGTCCGAGTTCCGCCCCACGGTTCCGCATGCGCCGCAGGAGGGTATGGGGTACTCCTCGACTGAGCAGAAGAGCCGTGCGCGGTGGGCCGGCGCTTTCGGGCAGGTGAACTCCTTCACCGCCATCCCCGCTTTTTACGAGATGGAGGCACGCGCCATGGAGCCAGCGATCACCGTCAACCCCGGCGGCTCACCCGAGAGTCCTGCCGCCGGCGGCAGGGCCGCCATCCACCGAGCACGCTGCCCTGTCACGGTCGTCCCCCATGAGTGAGGCGGGCGACACCGCATCGCCCCCGCTCGCAGAGATGCATGAGACCCACACCGCGATCGTGTTCCTCGTCGGTGTTCACGCCTACAAGATCAAGAAACCGGTCGATCTGAAGTTCCTGGACTACACCACCGTGGAGGCCCGCCGGACCGCCTGCGAACGCGAGGTTGCTCTCAACCGTCGCTTCGCCGCGGACGTCTACCTGGGCCTGGGAGAGATCCGCAGCCCGCAGACGGAAACCCCCGAACCGATGGTCGTGATGCGCCGCATGCCGGCGGACCGCCGCCTGTCCCGGCTGGTACGCGCGGGGGCCGTCCTCGACGACATCCTCCGGTCCGTGGCCCGGCAGCTTGCCGCGCACCACACGGACGCGCCCCGCAGCCCGGACGTGGACGAGCAGGGGACCCGGGACGCGTTGTCCTCCCGGTGGGAAGCGAGCTTCGCACAGGTCCACGCCCTGGCCGGCGATCTCGCCCTCCCCGACGGCGTGGACGAGGTCGAACGGCTGGTGCGCCGCTATCTCGCCGGCCGCGAGCGTCTGT
Source organism: Streptomyces sp. KMM 9044 (assembly GCF_024701375.2). NCBI lineage: Bacteria > Bacillati > Actinomycetota > Actinomycetes > Kitasatosporales > Streptomycetaceae > Streptomyces > Streptomyces sp. KMM 9044. Next base: position 7,011,168 of record NZ_CP113910.1, read on the forward strand.
TCGACACGCGCGTTGCGCAAGGACGGATCGTCGACGGACACGGCGATCTGCGCGCCGAGGACGTCTTCTGCTTCGACGACGGCCCCCGCATCCTGGACTGCCTGGAATTCGACGACCACCTTCGCCACCTCGACGGCCTCGACGACGCCGCCTTCCTCGCCATGGACCTGGAACAACTCGGCGCCCCGAACGCCGCGGCATACTTTCTCGCTCAGTACAGCGAGTACTCCGGCGACCCGGTGACCCCGTCCCTGTGGCACCACTACGTCGCCTACCGCGCGTTCGTCCGCGCCAAGGTCTCCCTGATCCAGGCACGCCAGGGCGTACCCGCCGCCGAGGCGACGGCCCGGCGACTGGTCACGGGGACACTGCGCCATCTGCGCGCCTCCGCCGTCGGTCTGACACTTGTCGGGGGACTTCCGGGCAGCGGGAAATCCACGCTCGCCGGAGCCCTGGCCGACCGTCTGGGGGGGACACTGCTCAGCAGCGACCGCCTGCGCAAGGAACTGGCGGGCATCCCGGCCGAACAGTCCGCGGCGGCCGACTACGGCGAGGGGCTGTACACACCGGAGTGGACCGCGAGGACCTACGCCGCCCTGCTCGACCGTGCGTCCACCCTGCTGTCGTCGGGCGAGTCCGTCGTCCTGGACGCCACCTGGTCGGACGCGGGACAGCGCGAAGCCGCCCTGCGCGTGGCCGAACGCACCAGCGCAGACCTGGTGGCCCTGTACTGCAGGGTGCCCGGCGACGTGTCAGCGGCCCGCATCGACTCCCGCACCCCCGGCGCGTCGGCATCCGATGCCGACCTCGCCGTTGCCACCGCCATGGCGGCCGAGGAAGCACCGTGGCCCGAGGCCGTCACGGTCGACACCAGTGGCCCCCTGGAGACCGCGGTCGTCCAGGCGTTGGCAGCCGTACGTCCGTGGGACACCGGCCAGACCCCGGTCTTCCGGCGCCCCTACATGCTGCCGGACTGACGGGACACGGGGCGGCCCGGCTTTCCGCGTTGCCCGCGAGCCCTTCGAAGGCGACAGTGGAGTGAGGCAGTGAGGGAGTGAGCAGCGATGCGAGGACTCGTCTATCACGGTCCTGCACAGACCTCTTGGGACACGGTCCAGGATCCCACGATCGAGGAGGACAACGACGCGATCGTACGCGTCGACGCGACCACCATCTGCGGAAGTGATCTGCACATTCAGCGGGGAGACCTCCCCGAGGTCGAACCAGGGAAGATCCTCGGCCACGAGGCCGTCGGCGAAGTGGTGGAAGTCGGCCGCGGGGTGCACAACCGGCGGCCCGGACAGCAGGTGATCGTGTCGTCCGTCTCGGCCTGCGGCCGCTGTCCGATGTGCCGCGCCAGCATGTACGGACAGTGCCACGGCGGCGGCGGATGGATCCTGGGAAACATGATCAACGGGACGCAGGCCGACTTCGTCCGTGTTCCCTTCGCCGACTCCTCCACGCACCGCCGGCCCTCCTCCCTTCCCCTGGGTGACGCGGTCCTGCTCGCCGAGCTCCTCCCCACCGTCTACGAGGTCGGAGTGCGCAACGGACACGTGGGCCCGGGGGACACCGTCGTCGTGGTGGGCGCGGGTCCCGTAGGGCTCGCCGCGGTCGTCGTCGCCCGCCTCTACTCGCCTCGCCGGATCATCGCGGTGGACCTGTCCTCCTCCCGGCTGGAAGCCGCCGCACGCCTGGGTGCCGACGCCGCTGAACTGCCCGGGCGGCTGATCGCCGATCTGTCCGAGGGACCCGGGGCCGACGTGGTCATCGAGGCTGCCGGAGATCCGGAGAGCTTCGTCCTGTCCACACGCGTCGTGCGCGCGGGAGGACACATCGCCAACATCGGCATGCCCGGCAGCCCGGTCACGCTGCATCTGGAGGCTCTGTGGAGTAAGGACCTGACGATCAGCACGGGCCAGGTCGACACGTTCTCCACACCATGGCTGCTCGACCTCGTGACCTTCGGACGCATCTCGGTCTCCCCGCTCATCACCCACACCTTCGGCCTCGACCGGATGGAGGAGGCGTACGAGGTCTTTTCCCACGGCCCCGACACCGGAGCACTCAAAGTCATGCTGCACCGCGAGGCGAAGGCGCCGTCCCGGCAGCCGTCCCCCTGATCCCCCCGTTCCTCTTCTCACCTCTCCGGTCCAGGGGACCCACGCACCGCCGACACCGCGGTGGTGTTCCGCCCGGATGCCGCCGCCGGTGACGCTCGCGCCCCGCCCACCGGCGCAGGCCGCACTGCGCCTCGCTCCCCGGACCCACCGCGTCGCCGCGGTGGACTGCCCGGACGTGACGAGGGAGGGCGAAGACGCGGACCGGGTCCCGTGCCCCGCTCGGATGCCGTTGACGGGTCGATCGACCGGCCCAGGCGGTCCTTCGCGCTGTCGGACAAGCTGGATGTACGGGGAGATTCCGGCATCGTGCCGGAGCCCTGCAGAGAGCGGAGGGTGGTATGAAAGGCTACGTTTTCCACGGTCCCGGACAGGCCTTGTGGGAGGAGGTCCCGGACCCGGGCATCAAGGAGTCCACCGACGTGATCGTCCGCGTCGACGCCGTGACCATCTGCGGGACGGACCTGCACATCCTCAAGGGCGACGTGCCCGAGGTGCGGCCCGGCACCGTACTGGGGCATGAGGCGGTCGGCGAGATCGTCGAGGTGGGCGGTGACGTGCGCACGGTGCGTCCCGGAGACCGGGTGCTGGTCTCCTGCATCAGCGCCTGCGGGCGGTGCCGCTACTGCCGGGACGGTGTGTACGGCCAGTGCCGTGGAGGCGGAGGCTGGATTCTCGGTCACCTGGTCGACGGCACCCAGGCCGAATACGTCCGCGTCCCGTACGCCGACCTGTCCGTGCATCCGCTGCCCAGTGCGGTGACCAGTCAGGACGGCGTGCTGCTGGCGGACATCTTCCCCACCGCCTATGAAGTGGGCGTCCTCAACGGGAAGGTGCGGCCGGGGGACACTGTGGTGGTCGTCGGGGCCGGCCCCATCGGGCTGGCGGCCGTAGCGATGGCCTGTTTCCTCACGCCCGAGCGGATCATCGCCGTGGACGTCACCGCGTCCCGGCTCGAAGTCGCGAGGAGCCTGGGCGCGGACGTGGTGGCCGACGCCCGCGAGGACCCCGAGCAGCTGGTCGCCGACCTCACCGAAGGGCCCGGCGCAGATGTCGTCATCGAGGCGGTCGGCGTGCCGGAGACGTTCGAACAGTGCACGCGTATGGTGCGGCCCGGCGGGCACGTGGCCAATGTCGGTGTGCACGGCAGGCCCGCGACCCTGCACCTGGAAGACCTGTGGATCAAGAACGTGACCATCACCACAGGTCTCGTCGACACCCACTCCACACCGACCCTGCTGCGGATGGCGTCCGCCGGCCGACTGCCGGCGTCACGGCTGGTCACTCACACCTTCCCGCTGGACCACATGGAGGAGGCCTACGGCGTCTTCGGCAACGCCGCCGAGACCGGTGCCCTCAAGATCGTGCTCGGCGGTCAACCGCACGATGTCGTCGCGGTGCGGCAGGCCTGAGAGGGACGGTGGCTTCCTCGCCCTACCCGGTGCTGGTGGGCCTCCTCGGCCTGCGGATGCGGCACGCGGTGGCGCGGCGCACGGTCCAGGCGGGGCCTAGGCAAGGGACAGGAACAGTTTCTCCAGCCGGGCGCGCATCTGCTCGCTGTCCTCGCAGCTCCTGCGGCCGGACTCGATGCCGGTCACGCACTGCTGCAGACCGGTCGCGATGATCGTGAAACCGGCCCGGTCGAGTGCGCGGGAGGCGGCGGCGAGCTGGGGGATGGCGTCCTCGCAGTCGCGGCCCTCCTCGATCATCCGGATCACACCGGAGATCTGCCCCTGTGTACGGCGCAGGCGGTTCAGTACGGACCTGAGATCCGCACCCTCGAGTTCCAGTTCCAGTTCCAGTTCCAGTTCCACGGCCACTCTTCGAAAAATACCCCTAGGGGTACTCTGTGTCCCGGTTCGGGACGGAGTAGACCACCAAGGATCTCCTATGCCGTGACGGGCCCTTCCACCCCCGCCGCCCTCGGAACCCGTCAGGCGAGCACCCGACCCCACGAGTTCACCGTCACCGACGCGCGCACGCCCGCCGAACATGCCTCCGGCCACCTGCCCGGCGCCCCGGACGTTCCCCGGAGCGGCTGGAGCACGGAACGCCAAGTCCGCTTCACAGCCGGGATGCCGGTGCTTCCCGGCCTCGTACTCGGCCTGCTCGCGCCTCCGGCCTTCCCGCTTCCCGCAGCGGGTATCGCGGCCGTCCCCGTCCTCTGCGCGCTCGCTGCACCCGCTGAATCATGCGGTCAGGGCGCCCGTGCCGAGGCCATGGCCGCAGTGGAGGCGCGCCGGTGTCGGCTGAGCTCGGAGAAGCCCGCTGAGCCGACGGCCGTGCCGACCGCTCCGGTGGAGGAGGACGGCGAGTCGCTCATGCCCGTGACGGACCACGGCGAAGGGGCCCCACGAGGGTGCGGCCCGGCCGGCCGGGCCCGGGAGCAGCCGCGGCTACCGCTCCCGCTCGCGCGGGACCACCAGGACCGGGCAGCGCGCATGGTGGAGGACGCCCTGGCTGACGGAGCCCAGCAGCATGCCACTGAACCCGCCACGCCCGCGTGTACCCACGACCAGGCCGACCGCGTGTGCGGAAGCCTCGGTCAGCCTGTCCACCGGGTGCCCCTTCACGACCTCGTGGTGCAACTCCACCTCGGGGTGGGCGGCGGTGTGCCCGGCCACCGTTTCGGCCAGCAGCCGACGGCACTCCTGAAGCGCCGCGTGCTCGTCCAGGACCCCGAGCAACGGGGGATGCCACACGTACAGCGCGCGCAGAGCCGCACCGTGCAGAGAAGCCTCCTCGAAGGCGAGGTCGACGGCGGCGGCCGCGTGGGGGCCGCCGTCCACGCCGACGACCAGGTACGGCGGTTGCTGGGCGGTGTGCTCCGGCTCGCGCAGGACGACCACCGGACATGCCGCGTGGGCGGTCAGCGGCAGTGCGACCGCGGCCGAGCCGAACAGCTGCCGTGTGGCACCGAGATGCCGGGATCCGACGACGACCTGCGAGGCATGGTGTGTGTGCTCGGCCAGAACCCAGGCGGGGTGCCCCTCGGCCAGCTCCGTGGAGCATTCCAGACCGGGACGGCGCGACCCGACGAAGGCGACCGCGCGCTCGAGCACGTCGCTGCCCGCGGCGTGCAGTTCCTCCCTCCACTTCTCCCAGGAAGGGAGGTTGCCCTCCTGCCGGTATCCGGGAACCGGCTCGCCCTGCGCGTAGACAAGCACCAGAGGAAGGTGGCGACGGTCCGCCTCGTCGGCGGCCCAGGCGAGCGCCAGGCGCTTGTCCGGATCGGGATCGACACCGACCACGATCGGTTTGCGTCCGTCAGTACGCATCGTCAGTACCTCCAGGAAAGGAGTCGTCCGGTTGTTTCGGCCGCCCGTGGGCCGAGCCGGGTCTGGTCCCCGCACCATTGCGACGGGGTGGGCTTCCTGCGTACCGCCAAGCCGCTCACGCCCCTCCTTCCTCGGACGGTCGGGTGCACCGGACTCCGGCCCGATCAGGCTGCGCCGTGAACGGGGATCGGGACGGGGGCCGGACGGTGCACGGTCACGTGCCGGTAGGTCCGGTCGGCGACCTCCCGCCACTGCGCGCAACCGTGATCGTTTCCCGCTGCGACGGGTCTCAAGGGGACCTTCGGACCCTGATGTGGGCTATTGGCCCCAGAATCCCGGGCGGTGCGGCGGTGCGGCGGTGCGGCGGTGCGGCGGTGCGGCGGTGCGGCGGTGAACTGGGAAGTGCCCGGTTTTCACGGTGGAACGAGCCGGGATGAAAATGGAAACGCGCTGTGGACGCACGGGCGACGTCACCGGTTTCGCACCACGAGGACTGCCAACCTCCATGGCGCGTCGTGGTGGACACCTCTCGCGCACCCCGCGACGAGGGCGAGCCCCGGGTTTCGCTGACGGCCGAGGAAGCCCGGGGCCCGGCCGGGATGCTGCTGTTCCAGGCGGCTGCTGCGGAGCCTGGACCCGGGGGCCGGTCCGGAGCGGCCGCGGTGGTGCCGATCGTGGGCGACGCTTTCGAGCTCCGGATTCGCGGACACGTCCTGACCGTCGACCAACCGCTGTCCGGCGGAGGAAAGGACACCACGCCCACACCCGTGGAGCTCTTCGTGGCGGCGCTCGCCTCCTGCGCGGCGCACTGCGCGGGCCGCTATCTCGACCGCCACGGTGTGAGCCGGGACGGCCTGTCCGTACGTGCGGAGTTCGGTATGGCCGACGACGGGCCGCCCCGGGTCGGCTCCCTCGCCCTGACCGTCCTGGCCCCCGCCCTGCCGCCGCAGCGGCTGGCCGCTCTGCGTGCGGTGGTGTCCCACTGCACGGTCACGAACACACTGGCGCGAGCGCCGGGGGTGGTGCCGGAAGTCCGGTGTGGTGCCGACCGGGTGGAGGTGGCCACCGGGGATACGGAGGCAGGCTCGGCATGAGCGCCGATCACCGGCCGGACTCCTGTTCCGGGCCGACCACGGTGACGGGGCAGGCCGCGTGCTGGGAGCAGCGCTGGCTGACCGAGCCCAGCATCGCCCGGGCGAAGCCGCCTCGGCCGCGGCGCCCCACAACGAGGATTTCGGCTCCTTGCGAGGCCTGGATCAGCACCTCCGACGGGTTGCCCTCGACGAGGTGTTCCCTCAGCCCCGGCGGATGCTCGCTCTGAAAGACGGTACGCAACTCCTCCGCGAAGCGCTCCCGGGCCTGCCGCATGTCGAATTCGGGATCGTTCACCGGCCCGCTCCAGCCCATGGCGGACGGCGTGTCCCAGGCATAGACCGCCTCCACGACACCGCCGACGGTACGGGCGTAACGGTCCGCCCACCGCAGGGCCGCGTAGGACGAAGACGATCCGTCCACGCCCACGACCACCCGAGGTGCCGGATCTGAGGACTGCATGGTCACCTCACTCAGCTGTCACTGTCTGCGCATCTCCACGCTGCCGGGAACGACGCCGACGCGCCAGTCGAGCTGTCGGTCACGGTCGGCCGAGACGCTCCTGAGCGGACCGACCGGACAGGCGGGGAGTGGAAGCGGGACCGATCGGCATCCGTATCGAAGCGCGCCCCGGGGACGGTACCCACCTGGTGCGGGCGAGCCCGGCCGCCCGCGCCCGTCATTCACTCGAACGGTGTGCCGGCATCATCCGCCCGTCCGGAGGTCCCCGGCGACGGCTGTCGCCCAGCCGTCGCCGGCACGCCAGTCCCGGAAGTCGCCGAACCGGCCGCCCAGCAGGTGAAGCAGCGGGCGGCCGGTACGGGACAGCTGGTTCCCTTCGACGGCACCGGAGAACAGGCTGTGGCTCCGGTACCCCGGACCCGGCGGCAGGCCTCCCCCGATTGCCGACAGCTCCTTGGCTGCCGTACGGTGCCACGGCCCGCGCAGCGCCGCGGCATCCCGACGCTGAAGATCCACGCGGGACGGGGCGAGCGCACCCGGGTTGTCCCGCACGAATCGTCCGGGTGGAGCCGCGCGGTCGCGTATCCGGTGAGCATGTCCATATGAGCTCACCTTTCCGTCCTGGTGGGCGCGTTTCCTGGTCCTGCGGGGCCCACGCCACGAGACCGGGCATCGCGGAGGCCAGGGGCAGGGGCGGAGTCATGCCGACTCCGACGGTTCGCGACCGCCCTGGTCGAGCCGGAAGGGGGGATACCCGTCGGTGAGCAGGGCCGCGTAGGCGGCCACGCGCAGTACCCAGCGGTTCAGCCCGAGCACCAGATCGAACAGACCGCGCGGGCAACGCCCGGTGGCGGCCGGGGAGATGCCGGCGAACAGGGTGAGCAGCCCGATGAGGCCCCCGCTGAACCCGCCCACGCGGACGCCGCCGAGGAAGAAGCCCAGGGCCAGGTAGTGCGGGACGGTCAGGAGCCACCACTTCACCAGGACGAGGCCGCGGGAGAGCTTCCCGGGGTACGCCAGCTCCCAGCGCGCCGGACAGCCGGGGACGTCGGCGAGCGTGAACGGCGGATAGCGGTCGGTGCCCAGAGCGCCGTAGGCGTAATAGGCCACTCGCCAGCTCCACCGCAGCACACCGGTGTTGAAATCGAAGAGAGGCCTCGGGCAGCGACTGGTGATGAGAATCGCGAAGAAGGCCGCCATGCTCACCTCCGCGAAGGCCACCCACAGGAAGAACAGGACGACGTAGTGTCGGGGTCTTGATCCTCCGGTCCCGGGTATCTGCGGTCGTGCAGGCGACCGACCGCATCGGGGAGGAGACGACGAGCACGGTGAGGGAAGCGGTGGACGCCGGGATTCCCGTCCGCACCGCCTGCAGCCAGTGGGCGCAGTTCGAGGAGTTCCCGACCTTCATGGAGGGTGTGGAGGAGGTTCGGCAGCTCGACGACCTGCACAACCGCTGGATCACCAGCATCGGCGGGGTGCGGCGCGAGTTCGGCACCGGGACCGTCGACCAGATGCGGGACGACCGGATCACCTGGCGGTCCGTCAACGGCGGGACACGGCAGCGGGGACCGGTCAGGTTCGAGCGGCTGGACGACACCCACACCCGGGTCCAGCTCGCCATGGAGGCCGAGCCCTCCGGAGTGGCCGAGAAGGGCGCGGACGTGCTCGGCGTCATCGACCGCCGGGCCGAGGGAGACCCGCACCGCTTCAAGGACTTCACCGGGGGCAGTGGTGGCGAGACGGGTGCCTGGCACGGACGGATCCGGCCGGAGCACCCTGGTTCCCCCTCTGAGGACTTGAGGGGCGCCCGGCGGAGGAGTTCCTCCGCTGTCATCGGGCGTCGGTCATCGGCCGGCCGGCAGAGCCGGCGCCCGGCGCGCGCCGTGATGTCACACGACCAGGACCACCAGCATGCCGATCAGCCCGATCGCCACCAGCGCCACCACGGCCATGATCAGAACCAGGGGTACCGCTCCCCAGCCCTTGCGCAGTTCGGGCGGCTCCGGATGGGAGATGCCGTAGGTGCCCCCTTCGGCGGGTGGCGTCTCACCGGGTGGCACATTGCCGCCCGGCTCGACCTCCGGGGTTCGCCTCGGGTCGGGATCAGGAGTCGTCATGACGGACACTCCTTTCGGGGCTCGGGTGAGGACGTATGACGTGACGTATCACTGATGGGGCCGAGCGGTGCTGATGCCCTCGGACCCCGGCGTGAGCAGGCCGTCGCCGCACGCGTTCGCCGCGGTGGTGGTGTTCGGACCGCGGCTCTCGGCCACCACAGGTACCACCAGGTCGCGGTCACCGGCATGCTGAGTCACGGAACCGTCCCTCCACGGTGTGGGCAGTGGATTCACCGCCGTCCGGCCCGAGTACCCGTAAGCGGCTGTTTCCCACGCTGTCGGCACCCGGAAACGGTGAGTTCGGCGGCCTGGACGTCGCACGGGGTTCCCGCCATCCGTGGAGACACTGCGGACCGGGCGTACCGCCTGTCGTTTCGCTCAGCCCGGACGGGGTAGGGCACGCCCAATGAGGGTCAGCGTGGTGGACGCGGGGTCGAACACGGTCCGTCTGGTGGTCGCGGACGTGGAGGGCGGCGTTCCGTTGCCGGTGCACACGGCGAAGTGGAAGCTGCGCCTGTCCGAACAGACCGAGGCGGACGGCACCATCGGTGACAGTGCACTGGAGCAGATGTCCGAGGCGGTGGCCGGGGCGGGGCGTACGGCGCGGCGTTGGAAGGCGGCGGAGCCCCTGGCGTTCGGCACCGCCATCGTGCGTAACGCACCCAACCGCGCCGAGGTACTGCGCTTCGTGCGGCAGGAGACCGGCATACCGATGTGCACACTCGCGGGGGAGACCGAAGCCGAACTGACGTTCCTGGCAGCCCGCCGGTGGCTGGGTTGGCGTGCCGGCCCGCTGGTCCTTCTCGACATCGGGGGAGGCTCACTGGAAGTGGCCTTCGGACGAGGCCGTTTACCCGGGTTCACCGCTTCCCTCCCGCTCGGCGCAGGTCGCCTGACCCGTGAGTTCTTCCACGTCGAGGGCGTGCCCACCGACGCCGACCTGAAAGCCCTCCGCCGCAGGATCCGTCATGCGCTGCGGGACGTGGCGGCCCGGATCCGGTGGGAGCGCCCGACAACCGCCGCACTCACCTCCCGTACCTTCCAGCAGCTGGCACGCCTCTGTGGCGCCGCCCCGGGACGCCAAGGCCCGTTCAGTCACCGGAGCATGGACCGCAGGGACCTTCGCGAGGCCATCGGCGTTCTCGCTGCGATCCCGGTGGACGAACGCGCGCAACTGCCGGGCATCACCGCGCCCCGGGCCGCACAGAGTCTGGCCGGAGCGGTGGTCGGCCACACCGCGCTGAAAGTCATGGGCCTGCGCGGGGCCACAGTCTGCCCGTGGGCCATCCGCGAGGGTGTCATGCTGCGCTGCATCGAGGACGGCCCCGACTGGTGGACGGAGATCGCCCAGGACTCCGATGCCTTCGCAGCGCAGAAGGACACCCTTCGCCTTGCCGCCGGTCCACTGGCCGGCTGAGCCGGGAAAGGACGCGCGGAATCCTCGGCGCGGCACCGGTCGGTCCGGCGGCATGTGGTGAACCCGCTTCCGGGCCCGGGCCTCGACGGCGGCGGCAGGTGCCCCACCGCAGGTGACCAGTGCGCGGGCCGTCCCCACGAGCCGGATCTGCCGCCCGGTCTCGCGCGGGCGCCGAATCGGGCGGCCCCGCCGGCAGTGACGCGTGCCCGGTCTGCAGGGGCGGGGCGGGGGGTACCGAGGACAGGGCATCGGATGCCGCCGGTGCGCGCGGCCGGGCGATCGGCCTCTGCCACTTCCCCACGCGTACGAAGACCGTACGGGTACCCCAGTTGGGCGCTGCCGCGCCTGACGTCCGGGCGGAGGCGTCCGGGCGGAGGCGTCCGCTGGAGCGTCTGGGCACGTCCGTCGTCGGACTGTACTGTCCGGGGCCCGCCGTTCCACGTGCTCGTCCGGCCCGTCGGCGGCCGGAGTTTGCCTGGTCGTGCCCTCACGGTCGCGGCGACGCGCCCGCCGTGTTGTCTGCGCGGCTTCGGCGCCGTCCCCTTCCGCACGTGTATCCGGCTCGGTGCCCCCGTGCGCGGGCAGGTGACACAGCGTGTCTTTTCCTCTCCCGTTGCCTGTGCGCGGCCTGCTCCGAACCGGTGAGATGGGACGGGCGGGACGCGGCCGTACGCCGAGATCGTGGTGATCGGTGCTTGTCTGGTCGTCTCAGCATCCAATCGGACAAGGAGCGCCGCCGTGCCGTCACAGAATGCGGACATCTCGTACACCGTGCCCGGGATGAGCACCCAGGACAGCCAGCACATCAGCGAGTTGCTGCAGACGCGTCTGCACGCCCTCAACGACCTCCATCTGACGCTCAAGCACGTTCACTGGAACGTCGTGGGGCCGCACTTCATCGCCGTGCACGAGATGATCGACCCCCAGGTCGACAAGGTCCGTGCCATGAGCGACGATCTCGCCGAGCGGATCTCCACCCTCGGCGGACAGCCCAACGGCACCCCGGGCGCACTGGTGGACCGGCGCACCTGGAACGACTACTCGATCGGCCGGGCGGAAGCGATCGAGCACCTCGGGGCCCTCGATCTGGTGTACACCGCCGTCATCAAGGACCACCGTGAGGTCATGCAGGCCACCGAGACGTCCGATCCGGTCACTCAGGACATGCTCATCGGGCAGTTGCGGGGACTGGAACTCTTCCAGTGGTTCGTCCGCGCGCACCTGGAGTCCAGTGGAGGCAAGCTCAGCACCCGCGGTGCCACCACGGAGACCGGCGCCGCCAGTCAGGCGGCGGACCAGGCACGCAGCCAGCCGTGACGTCCCCGGGGTGGCGCCGGTCGGCCCGGATCACAGGCTCCTGGGGTGCCGGCCGGATGTCAGCCGTTCCTGCCGGGCCGCTTCACCGCACGATGCCGCCTCAGCCACCAGACGGCCGCGGCCACGACGGAAGCACCCAGCACGAGACGAGCCGTCCGGGCGACGGCGTCCTCGGGGGTGCCGGTGCTGTGTCCGCATGTGGGTACCACGCGAAGCGCACGGTCGGCCCCCACAGGCGGTGGTGGGGCGGCCTCCCCCGCCAGGGACAACTCCCGCGCGATCCGTTGCCAGACCTGCTCGGGGTGGGTGGCCGGCAGGTCCGGCTCCTCGACGCTGCGCGCGGCGGCCACGACACGTGCCATCCGGCCCAGTTCCTTCCTGCACCTGATGCATACGGCGATGTGCCGCAGGGCGCTGACGCTGTCGCTCGAGAAGTCGTTCCCCAGTGCCAGTTCCACCAGGTGCGCGGGCTCGACGTGGTCCACCACAACCTCCTGTTCCCTGCGTTCCGCCTTCTGTTTCCCTGCCTGTGCCGGGCGAAAGTCCGCACACGGATACGTGCACCCGCTCATTCCCGGACCGGCTCCGCCGTGACGATTACGTTGGCCAGGTAGCCGCCCCGGTCGGGGACGAACGGAGGCGCGCAGGTGATGAGCGTGAGAACCGGGGGGCCGGTCCGGCGGAAGGCGGAGGACGGAAGGTCGTCCTTGGGCACCGTCGTACGTGCGACGATCCGGTAGACAGCCGGTCCGGCGTCGGCACGGCGCACCTCCACCCGGTCTCCGGGCCGTACGCCGGAGAGTGCCGCGAACTCACCGAGGGCGCCCGAGTCGCTGTCCACGTGTCCGACGAGCACGGCGGAGCCCCGGGAGCTTCCGGGCGCCGGGCCGAAGCGGTACCACCCGGCCACGGCGGGGTCCGAGGGGATCACCAGCGCGCCCTGCCCCGTGACACCGACCGGCCGTACCGGGGCGTCGAGCCCCACGTCGCGGACCAGGACGCGCCGGGGCGGCGGAAGCGGGCGCTCGGAGCGATGAACCGGATCCGGGTCCGTCGCGGTGGGACCGGGGTGCTCGGCCGGCCCGGCGGCCCGGGCCGGCCCCGCAGGACCGAAGTCGGGCGGGGGAGCCGCCCGATCCGACGGGGAGGCCGCCAGGGTGAGGACCCCCGCCAACGCGAAGGCCGTCACCGTGAGACCGCCGAGTCGTCGCCCCTTCTCACCCACGCCGGCCCACTGCCCGGCGTGCCATCAGGAAGCCGCCGGTCAGTGTGACCATGCCGCCCGCGGCGGCCCAGGCCAGCCACTGGTCGGAGGAGTTCGAGGCGACGGCGGCACCGTTGCCGCCCGCGTCGACGCCCTTCGGTGCCGATTCCATGCCGCTGAGCGTCTGGGTCGCCAGTGCCAGGTTCTCGTCCTCGGCGCTGCCCCAGGCGTAGACGATGCTGCTCGTGCCCTCCTCAAGGTTCAGGTCGGCCGGACCGATCGCCACGGTGTCGGTGCCTGCCAGCACGACGTCGGCCGAAACGGTGCCGGAGTCGACCACGGTGGTGTCCTCCTTCGGGTTCTCCAGGTCCTGGAAGAGCGGCTGCCCGCCCGCCCGGACATCCACGGCAGGTGCGGCCGCGACATGACGTACCGTCAGCCGTGTCTGGCCGGCGTCCACCTTCGAGACGTCGTTGACGAACGCCGTCAGCTGGGGCTCGCCTTCGGCGGAGAGATGGGCCGCCACGGTGGCGTTCGCCCCGGCGGGCACCTCGATCTCCTTCTCGACGGCAGGGGTGCCGTCGGGGCCCTGTCCGGCCTCGAAGACCTGGATGTCGTAGGTGCCCGCGTCGAGGGCCTGCGGGTCGGTCACGGTGCCGGGCTCGAAGTCGCCGAGCAGTTCCTCGCCGTTGGCGTAGACGTCGACGGTCAGGTCGGGAACGCCGTGGAAGACCGACACCATGGCCGGGTCTTCGGCGGAGGGGGCCGCCATGGCGGGTGCGGTGACGCCGAGCGCCAGAGCGCAGGCGCCGGCCGAGGCGGCGAGAGCGAGGGGGGTTCGGGAGGTCATGAGGATCGTCCCTTCGTCGAGAGGTTCCGCCGTTTCGCGGTATCTCGTCCGTGTTTCGTGCGCGGGTGCCGTCGTGGATGCGTGGGACGGGGAATTCCTGTGCGGCTACGCGGCGGACTCGTCGGAGAGGCCCTGCTCCATCGCCTCGCGCAGCCGGTGCAGGCCACGTCGGGTGTGGCTCTTCACAGTGCCCAGGGGCATTCCGGTGCGTTCGGAGATCTGGACCTGGGTCAGGTCTTCGTAGAACGCCATGCACAGCACCTCGCGCTGGTGGTACGGCAGGCGGGACAGGGCGTCGACCAGGAGCACCCGGTCCAGGACCTCGTCCGGGGCACTCACCTCCTGGCGGTGCGAACCGGCGTCGTGCGCCACCGAATCGATCACTGTGAGACGTTTCGTCCTGGCTGCCAGGGCGTCGACGATCTTCCGGCGTGTGATGCCGACCAGCCAGGCGCCGAGCGGTCCACGCTCCGGGCGGAAGCCGGTCCGTCCGCGCCAGGCGCCGAGAAACACCTGCTGGGTGACGTCCTCGGCCTCGTGGGTGTCGCCGAGCGACCGGGTGGCCATGGTGTGGACGAGTGAGCCCCAGCGCAGGTAGACGGCCGCGAACGCGCTCGCGTCGGCGGCCCGCAGACCACGGGCCAGTTCGTCCTCGTGCGGGATCCTCTGCACGGCCGGGGGGCGGTCATCGGTGGATCGTGTGTTCGTGCTCATGGCACGTTCCTCCTGCCGTGGGAGCAGTGCGGGACGCAGGGCCGCCCGCGGAGCGGACCCGGTGGGCGTGTGCCCTGACCACCGGGCGCCTACCGCCCAGTCTCGTAAGCCGAAACGACGTACACAACATGCGTCGGTTGTGCATCGTAAAGTGGTCGTATGGGCGTGAACGGGAACGATGTCGATCAGACAGAGGTGCGGCGCGAGGGCGGGCTGACCACGGGCGAGGTGGCGCGGCGTCTCGGGGTGGCACCCACCACGGTCCGGTCGTGGGACCGCCGCTACGGCCTCGGCCCCACCGCACACACCGGCGGCCGGCACCGCCGCTGGACAGCAGAGGATCTGGCACGGCTGGAGCGGATGTGTGCGCTGACGGCGACCGGGGTGCCGCCCGCCGAGGCCGCCCGCCTGGCGCTCGGCGAGGCAGGTCCGGACGCGGCCCCGCGCAAGGAGGAGGCCCTTCCCGTACCGCAGCCGGCGACCCGCCTCGGCAGGAGGGCCGGCACCGGTCTGCGACTGGGAGACGTGCGTCAGGAGTGCAGGGGGGTCGCCCGCGCGGCCCTGCGTCTCGACGCCGCCGCTCTCGACGAGCTGCTGAGGGCCGTGATCGAGGAGCACGGCCTGGTCACGGCATGGACGGAGGTGATCATGCCCACGCTGCAGGCGGCCGGCCGCAAGTGGGAGATCTCCGGGGAGAGATATGTCGAGGTCGAGCACTTCCTGTCCTGGCACGTCTCGGGTGCTCTCCGGCGCCACGCGCCGCCCCGGGCCGCCGCCCGGTCCGGTGCCACCACGGTGCTTGCCTGTGTGCCCGGGGAGAACCACACACTGCCCCTGGAGGTACTGGCGGCCGCACTGGCCGAACGCGGCCTTCCCGTGCGCATGTTCGGCGGCGCGCTGCCCGTCGAGTCACTCGTGACCGCAGTACGCAGGACCGGACCGGCCGCGGTGGGGCTGTGGGCGCAGTCCCGGACCACGGCGAGCCGACCGCTGGCCCAGCATGTCGCGGCGATCGAGTGGGGTGTGCGCGGAGCCCGCCGGAGGCCGCTGGTCCTGACACTCGGGCCCGGCTGGGCCGGGCAGACCGTGTCGGGATCGCCGCATCCGCCGGGGCTGGCGGAGGCCGTCGCGGCGGTGGAGTCGGTCGTGCTCAGGTGATGTGGATCAGCCTGTCGGGTAGGTGATCGCGGTGGCGCCTGGTCTCATCGGACGGAATGTGCTCGGGTGGACTTCGTGAGCGTCCGGGGCCCGTGGACGACGCACCGCGAACGACGCGTTCCGTGCCGCAGGTCGCGCCGCAGGGCGAATCCCCACCCCGGTCGTACAGAGGTTCGCGTCCGGGAAATCGAAGGACGTCGAAGGAAGAAGAACATGACCACTCAACACGGTCGGAGCCCTGACACGGTCGTCGTCGGAGCGGGTCTCGCCGGCCTGGCCTGTGCTCTGGACCTGTGCCGCGCCGGGCGGCGTGTGGCGCTGCTGGAGGCGTCCGACGGTGTGGGTGGCCGGATGCGCACGGACCGGTGCGAGGGTTTCCTGCTGGACCGGGGATTCCAGGTGTTCAACACCTCGTATCCGCAGGTAAGACGACGCCTGGACCTGCGGAGTCTGTGGCTGAGGCCGTTCACCCCGGGCATCGTCGCGCACACTTCGACGGGGCCCGTGCACCTCGCGGACCCGACCCGGCGGCCGAAGGCGGCAGGGTCGCTGCTGCCCGGGAGGGTCCTGCCGGCCCGCGACCTGGCGGCACTGGCCACGCTCACCGTGCGGGACGCACTCCTGCCCGCCCGCTCCCTCAAACACCGTCCGGACCGCTCCACCGCCGCCGCCCTGACCCGCGCCGGGCTGTCGGCCGCGACGGTTGCCGAGATCATGTGCCCGTTCCTGTCCGGCGTCTTCCTGGAGGACCGGATGGAGACCTCGGCGCGCTTCTTCCACCTGGTCTGGCGGAGCATGGTCAGGGGAACGCTCTGTCTGCCCGCCGACGGCATCGGCGCCGTACCGGACCAGCTGGCTGCCGGCCTCCCCGAGGGCGTGCTCCGGCTGGAGACGCCCGTCGCCGGGGTCACCGCCTCGGGCGTGCTTCTGGCGGACGGCGGTGAACTGCCTGCCACGACCGTCGTGGTGGCGACGGAGGCCGCCGCCGCGGCCCGACTGCTGCCGGGCCTGGCCGTGCCGGACGGCCGTACGGTCACCACGTACTACCACGTCGCAGCGCGCACCCCTCTGGCCGAGCCGACCCTGATCGTGGACGCCACCGGCGGGGTGCTGAACACCTGTGTGCTGACCGAGGTCACTCCCACCTACGCGCCGTCCGGCACCGTGCTGGTCTCCAGCTCCGTACTGGGCGGGGACCGGCCCGGGGCGGGTGAGGCCGTGCTCCGGCGCCTGGCCGAGCTGTACGGCACGGACACGAGCGGCTGGCGCCAGATCGCCGTGTACACCGTCGAGGGGGCGTTGCCCGTGATGGAGCCGCCCTGGCCGCTGAGCCGCCCCACGCGGTTCGCCCCGGGCCGGTACGTCTGCGGAGACCACCGGGCGACCGGTTCGGTGCAAGGCGCGCTGGCCTCGGGCACGCGGGCCGCCCGGGAGGTGCTCCGCGACCCGGCGCGCGGCTGACGGCCGGCGGTGCCGTTTCCGCCGCATCCACCGGCGGCCGGTTCGCGGAACACACGGTGGAGAAGCAGAGCTGGTGACCTGCCCCTGCGATCGGGAGCGAGACGTGAACCTCAACGGCGCGCGCGTGCTGGTGGCCGGCGCCACCGGCGTCCTCGGCCAAGCCCTCACCGCGGAACTGGCCGGCAGGGGAGCGCGCCCGGTCCTCGCCGGCCGTGACCCGGCCCGCCTGGCCCGTGCCGCCCAGGCGTACCCGGACGCTCCGACCTTCCTGTTCGACGCCTACGACCCCGCGTCCTGCGCCCGCGTCGTTCATGGCGCAGCGGCCGAACCGGGCGGGCTGGACGCCGTCGTGACGGCCTTCGGGTCGGTGGCCTTCGGCCGGGCGGAGGAGATCGGCGACGAAATCGCGGAGTACCTGATGGCGGTCAACGTCCTCGCCCCCGCCGCCTTCTTCCGTGCCGCGCTCGCCGTCATGAAACCCGGGTCTGCGATCGCCGCCGTCACCGGCGTGGTCGCGGAGCGCCCGCAGGCGGGTATGGCCGACTACAGCGCCTCCAAAGCCGCGCTGAGCGCCTGGCTCGGCGCGGCGCGCCGCGAGGCACGCACCGCCGGCATCCGGGTCCTGGACATCCGGCCCGGCCATCTGGACACCGGCTTCGCGGACCGGTCCGTAGCGGGCACGGCCCCGCCGATGCCCGAAGGGGGCGACCCCCGCCAGGTCGTCGCCGCCGTCGCCGACGCGCTGGAAGCGGACGCCGAACTGCTGCGCACGGCTGCGGACGGGGCACTCCTCGTCGAACGGCGTGCCAGGTGAGCCGATCTTTTGACGCACCCGGTGAGACGTCCGACGTGGTCATCGTCGGCGGTGGTGCGTCCGGGCTCAGCCTCGCGCACCGACTGGCGGCGACCGGTACCCCCACCACCGTCACCCTGGTGGAGGCACCGGACGGTCCGCGCCGGCCCCCCGAGCGGACCTGGTGCTACTGGGATCAGGGCACAGACGACTACGACGAAGCCGTCAGCGCCTCCTGGCCCCGGCTGCGCGTCCACGGCGCCGACGGCGACCCGATCACCCTGAACCCGGCTCCGCTGCGCTACCGCATGCTCCGGTCCACGGAGTTCGAACGGCTGGTGCACTTCCTGCTGGCCCGTTCCCCCGGCGCGCACGTCCTGCGCGCGACGGCAGACACGGTACGCGACACGGCCCACGGAGCGGAGGTCCGCTGCACGACCCCCGACGGCCGTACGCTGACACTGCGCGCCCGCCACGTGTTCGACTCCCGCCCGCGGCGCACCCTGCCACCGGCCCGGACACAGCTGATGCAGCACTTCCGTGGCTGGTTCGTGCGTACGGACGCGGACCGGTTCGATCCCGCGGTGGCCGACCTGATGGACTTCCGGGTGCCACAGCCGCGCCACGGCCTGGCCTTCGGCTACGTACTGCCACTGGCACCGGACCGGGCGCTCGTCGAGTACACCGAGTTCTCCCGCACCCCGCTGACCACCGAGGTCTACGAAGCGGCGCTGGCCCACTACAGCCGCGACATCCTGAAGCTCGGCGCGCTCACAGTGGAGTCGGCGGAACAGGGTGTCATTCCCATGACGGACGCGCGCTTCGCCCGCCGGACCGGGCCCGCCGTCTTCCGGATCGGGACGGCGGGCGGCGCGACCCGCCCGGCCACCGGCTACACCTTCGCCGCCGTGCAGCGGCAGAGCCGGGCCATCGCCGCCGCCCTGCGCGACGGACGGGCGATCGCACCCCCACCGCACGGACGGCGGGCACTCGCCATGGACGCGGTGTTGCTGCGGGCCCTGGACACGGGCCGGATCGACGGCCCCGGCTTCTTCACCGGCCTCTTCCGCCGCATCCCGCCGGAACGTCTGCTGCGGTTCCTGGACGGGGCCACCTCACCCTGGGAGGAGTGGGGCATCGGCCTGCGCTCCCCCGTCGGCCCCATGCTGCGGACCGCCGTCGAACTCCCCTTCCTGCCCCGCCGATCCCACCCCGACCCACGAATCGGAGACAGGCCCCGATGACACTGCTGCGCGACCACGACCTGGCCCGCGCCTTCGACCACGCCTCGCACACCTACGACCGCCTCACGGCCCTCAACCCCGGCTACCGCACCGACCTCCTGCGTTCAGCGCGACGGCTCCGGCTGCCCCGGGCCGGCACCGGTCTGCACGTCCTCGACCTCGGTTGCGGCACCGGTGCCTCCACCCGGGCCCTGCTGCGGGCCGCGCCCCGTGCCCGGATCACGGCCGTCGACGCCTCGTCGGGCATGCTGCGGCGCGCACGGGCCAAACCGTGGCCGGGCCGAGTGCGTTTCCAGCACCTGACGGCCGAGGAGATGGCCGGGAAAGGGGAGGAACCGTACGACGCGGTCTTCGCCGCCTACCTGTTTCGCAACGTCACCGACCCGGACGGTGTCCTGACGTCCGTCCGCTCCCTGCTGCGACCGGGCGGCCGGCTCGTCGTCCACGAGTACAGCCTCAGCGGCTCGGCCGCCCACCGGGCTCTGTGGACGACCGTGTGTCAGGGGATGATCATTCCCGCAGGAACGCTCAGTGGCAACGGCACTCTCTACCGGCACCTGTGGCGAAGCGTCATCGACTTCGACACCGTCCCCGCCTTCACCGCGCGTCTGACGGCCGCCGGGTTCACCGACGTGCGCGCCGCCCCCGTCGCGGGATGGCAGACCGGCCTCGTGCACACCTTCCTGGCCCGCAACGGTCGGGCCGCGGCAGCGGAGTACGCCCGGTGACGGCCCCCCGCCGCACGGCTCGACGAGGGCGCGACCGCAAGGCCGAGATCATGATGCCCGCGCCGGGCCGGGCCCGGTTCGCCCCCGGCGACGCTCCGTCCGTGGCCGTGGCCGGGGGAGGTATCGCCGGTCTCGCCGCGGCCACGCTGCTTGCCGAACGGGGCGCCCACGTGACCCTCTACGAACGGGAGGAGTCGCTCGGCGGCCGTCTCGCGGGCTGGCGCACCCGCCTCGACGACGGGTCCGAGGCGACCATGAGCCGCGGCTTCCACGCCTTCTTCCGCCAGTACTACAACCTGCGTGGCCTCCTGCGGCGGACCGATCCAGGTCTCGACCGTCTCCGGCCGCTGCCCGACTACCCGCTGCGGCACAGCGGTGGGCTGACCGACAGCTTCGCCCGCGTCCCGCGCACACCACCGTTCAGCGCCCTCGGGTTCGTCGCCCTCAGCCCCACCTTCGGCTGGCGCGATCTCGGAGCCATGGACGCACGGGCCGCGCTGCCCCTGTTCGACGTCCGCGTGCCCGAGGTCTACGAACGCTTCGACTCGATCAGCGCGACCCGTTTCCTGGAACGCGTCCGCTTCCCCGAAGCCGCGCACCATCTCGCGTTCGAGGTGTTCTCGCGCAGCTTCTTCGCCGACCCGCGCGAACTGTCCGCCGCGGAACTGCTGCTGATGTTCCACATCTACTTCCTCGGCTCCGCCGAGGGCCTGCTCTTCGACGTGCCGAGCGAACCCTTTCCCCAGGCACTGTGGGAGCCGCTCGGCGACTACCTCCAGCGCCTCGGAGCCGACATCCGCACCGGTGCACCCGTGCGCGGCGTCCACCCCCGCGACGGCGGGGGTGTCCAGGTGCGGACCGACACCGGTACCGACCTGCACGAGGCGGCCGTTCTCGCCCTCGACCCCGGAGCGCTGAAGGAGGTCGTCGCGGTGTCACCCGGCCTGGGCACCCCCACCTGGCGCGACGACGTCGCCGCACTCGCCACCGCCCCGCCCTTCCTCGTCTCCCGGCTCTGGCTGGACCGGCCGGTCCGCACCGACCGCCCCGGGTTCCTCGGCACCAGCGGGTACGACGGCCTCGACAACATCAGCGTCCTGGAACGCTACGAGGGCGAGGCCGCCCGCTGGACCGCCCGGACCGGCGGCTCGGTGGTGGAACTGCACGCCTACGCCGTCGCCGACGCGAAACCGGACACGGTGCAAAACCGCCTCCTCGACAGCCTGCGCCAGGTCTACCCGGAAACACGGAGCGCGCGGATCCTGAACGCCCGGCACGAATGGCGTTCCGACTGCCCGCTCTTCCCGCTCGGCTCCCACGCCCGGCGGCCCACCGTGGTGACACCCCACCCCCGGGTGACCCTGGCCGGTGACGCGATCGGCTGCGACCTTCCGGTGGCCCTGATGGAACGCGCCGCCACCACCGGCTTCCTGGCGGCCGGCGCCCTTCTCGCCGACTGGGGCGTCCGGGGCCAGGTGCTGTGGACGGTTCCCCGCAGGGGCCGTTCCCCCGCGCTGCGGGCGATCGGCGCGCTCGCCGGGAACTGAGCCCGCAGCCACGGGCTCCGTCCCGGTACGGCGGGCGCGGCTGCGCCGGAACGCGGTGGCCGACGCCCGGGCTCACCGGGCGTCGGCCACCGGCCGTGTTCACCCGGGGAACCGCCCGGTGCTGCGCAGCCTCCAGCGTCGCTCGGCGTAGGCCAGATCGTCGCGCCACAGCCGGGCGGCCGTCCGGCGCATCAGCGGGCGCAGCGCGGGCGCGGCGGCCCGTGCCAGTGCGAAGCCCCGCCGGTCCGAGGCGGCGACGACCGCCTCGATCACCGCGGTCCGCGGCCGCTCGTCCGCCTCGCCGGTCAGCGGCGTGGCATGCGTCTCCACCACGGACGTGGCCCCCTCGCCCTCGGTGATGTGCATGACGACGGTGCGCGGCTCCGGAGCGGTGAACTCCGCCCGGACCGGCACTACCAGACGGCCGGTCACCCGGAAGGAGACATCGACGACGAAGACGTCGTCCTCCTCGCCCCGTGGAGACCGGGCCACCGTCAGGTCCACGAACGAGTAGGGATGGAACCACGAACCGTGCCACGGGTCGAGCCGGTTGGCGACCACGTCCTGCGGTTCGCACCGCCCGACCGCCGTGAACACGGCGTCCACCGCGCTGCCCGCCACCGGCCGTACCGGCACGAAGGGGCGCTCCGACGGCTCTTCGCCGCCGACCGGGTCGAGGCGGACCCACACCAGTACGCCGTCGTCGTGCGCAGGGTAGGGACCCCAGCCGGCGAACGGCCCGCCGTCCAGGGACAGTCCGTGCCAGTGGCACACCAGTTCGCCGCACACCACCCGGCTGTCCCGCAGGGGCGCGCCGAGGTGCGGGCAGACACCCGGTCCCGCGCGCAGCTCTCCCGTGTCCGACCGCCACACCACGACCTCGATGCCGCCCACCGTACTGCCGTACGGACGGCCAGCGGCGCGCACGTCCCGGGAGGCACCGACGACGAACCAGTTGCCGGACGGACGGGCGGACGCCCGCTTCAGCGCGTCGGCGATCAGAGCCGGGCGTGCCTCCCGCCAGGTCGGGGTCTGTGCCGCCCAGTGCGAGCGGCGACGTCGCCGCAACGGGGGTGTCCAGCCGGCCCGGTCCCTTCGGTCACTCACTGCAGGGGTCCTTTCCTCCGGAGGGCCGCGTCGCCCGCCCGGGGCACCGCGTGTGAGGCACGGATGCGCCACCGCGCGCCGGCGATCTGTACGACTCCTGCGGCGGCCGTCGCCGTACGACGTCTCCGCGACACCACCGCGCGACGGTGCAGCACCGAGTACCCCTGATCCGCGATCGCGTCGAGGATGCCGCCGTAGAGCGTGAACGCGGTGCGGATGCAGGGGCGCGTCCGGGGGTCGAGCAGGGCGATGCCCGGTTCCGCCGCCCGGTACACCTTTCGCGTCATCGCCTCGGCGGCGACGAGCGCCGCGCGGATGCGCGGGTCGCGACGCCCTGTGCGGCGGCTCCACTCCAGCAGCGGCCGGTCCACGCCGTGCGTGGCGAGCAGGTCCGCCGGCAGGTAGACGCGGCCCCGGTCCAGGTCCTCTCCCACGTCCCGAAGGAAGTTGGTGAGCTGGAACGCCTCCCCCAGGGCCGCCGCGTGCGGCGCCGCCTCCTCCCGGGGTACGACCGTGCCCAGCACCGGCAGCATCTGCAGCCCGATCACCGCGGCCGAGCCGTGCATGTAGGCCCGCAGGTGGCCGTAGGTCGGATAGTCCGTGACGTACAGGTCGCTGAGCATCGAGCCCAGGAAGTCGGCGAACAGGACGTGCTCGATACCGTACCGGCCGGCGGTGTCGGCCACGGCACGGACCACGGGCTCGTTCCCGCCACCGGTGCGCAGCCCGTGCGCCAGGTCGCTCTCCAGGCGCCGCAGCAGCCGGTCACGTTCCTGTGGCGTCCGGGGCCCGTCGAGGTCGTCGACGATGTCGTCCGCCCACCGGGCGAAGCCGTACAGCGCGTGCACCGCGGAACGGCGTTCCACGGGGAGAAGGCGGGTGGCCAGGAAGTAGGTCCTGCCGTGCCGGGCGTTGAGCCGCCGGCACTCGGTGTAGGCGGCGCGCAGGGCGGGATCGGTGATTCCGGCGGCGTCCAGTTCACGACGGGTCATGGACACCTTCCGCAGTCGGGGCGGCGGCAGGGGTGGAGCGCGGCGCCGGACGGGCGCGATCGGCGTAACGGTTCCGGAGGCCGCCGGTGACGCGTGCGGCGGCGAGCTTGCCGCTGATGAGCACCGTCGGCACGCCGACACCGGGGGTGGTGCCGCAGCCGGCCAGCACGACGTTCTCGAGACCGCGCACCAGATTGCGTGGCCGGAACGGGCCGGTCTGGACGAAGGTGTGGGAGACCGAGAAGGGGGTGCCCGCCGCATGCTCCTGTGCCGCCCAGTCCAGCGGGGTCACCAGCATTTCCTCCTGGACACTGTCGGCGAACCCGTCCAGGCCCCGCCGCTCCAGCTCGGCGACCAGGCTGTCGCGGTAGCGCGGCCCCAGGTCCCGCCAGGCGGCGGCGGAGGGACCGACATCGGTGTTCGGGCAGGGAGCCAGTACGTAGTGCAGGTGCCCGCCGGACGGGGCCATGTCCGGATCGTGCGCCGTCGGCCGGGTGATCAGCAGGGACGGGTCGCTCATCAACTGCCCCTTGACGGTCAACTCGTCGAAAGTACGTTCCCAGGCTGCGCCGAAGGAGAGGGTGTGGTGGGCGAGACCGGGCCAGGTGCGGTCGGTCCCGGCGTGCAGGATCACGGCGGACGGTGAGTGACGCAGTCGTACCGGGCGGCGCGGGGTGCGTCCCAGTAGCCGGTGAACAGTGGGCAGTTCGCAGGTCAGCACGACCGCGTCGCACGGGATCCGCTCGCCCGACGCCAGCCGCACGGCACGTACCCGCCCGGCCGAGCGTTCCAGCGCGGTCGCTTCGGCCGACCAGCGGAACGCCGCACCCGCGCCGGCTGCCGCGTCCGCCATGCCGCGAGGCAGCGCGTGCATGCCGCCCCTGGGGAACCAGACGCCGGCCACGGTGTCCATGTAGGCGATCACCGCATAGGCGGCGAGAGCCCGTGCCGGCGCGACACCGGCGTACAGGGCCTGGAAGGAGAAGACCCGGCGCAGACGCTCGTCGGACAGGAAGCGGCCGATGCGCCTGTCCAGTCGTCCGAACCCGCCCAGCGCCGCCAGACGGGCCAGGTCCGGGTGCAGAAGCCGGAAGGGCGAGTCGAAGTTCGTGTCGATGAAGCGCCGCATCTGGGCCCGGTACAACTGCTCCAGCCACTCCCGCAGTCCGCGGTAGCCCGCCGCCTCGGCCGGTCCCGCGAACCGCCGCACCTCCGCCTCCATCGCCTCGCCGTCGGTGTGGACGTCGAGTGACGTTCCGTCCGCGAAACACGCCCGGTAAGCCGGGTGGAGCGCCATCAGTTCGACGTGGCGGGAGAGGCTGTCACCCACGGCGGCGAAGGCCTCGTCGGCCAGGTGCGGCATGGTCAGCACCGTGGGACCGGTGTCCACTTCGTAGCCGCCGAGGCGCAGGCGGCCGGCCCGGCCGCCTGGCCCGAAGTCCCGTTCGACGACCGTCACCCTGCGGCCGGCGCCCAGCAGATGCAGGGCACATGCGAGACCGGACAGTCCGGCACCCACCACGACGACGTGATCCGTCGGCCCCGGTACCGTTTTCACGCGGCCTCCCCGGCACGCTCCAGTGCGACGCCCGACGCCCGTGCGACCAGCGCGGTGAAGTCCCGCCGTACTGCGGGCCCGGCGCCGGTCCTCGCGAAGTGCCGCAGGCTCGTCCTCGCCAGCTCCGAGATCCTTCTCTCCACGGCGGTGCGCGCCCCGGTCCGTTCCAGTGCCACCCGCATACGTTCCACGCTCTCGTCCGACCGGGAGACCGTGCCGGGGGCGAGTACTTCGGCGGCCCGCTCGTCACCGGAGGCGTCGGCGAGCCTCAGGCCGACAGCGAGCAGGTAGGTGAGCTTGCGCGTCCGCAGGTCGTCGCTGGCCGGTTTACCCGTCAGGGCCGGGTCGCCGAAGGCGCCGAGGAGGTCGTCGCGGAGCTGGAAGGCCAGACCCGCACAGCGTCCGGCGGAGCGCAGCGCGTCCAAGGCATGGGCCTGGGCGCCGGCCAGGGACGCACCCAGGGTCAGCGGGCGCTCCACCGTGTACAGGGCGCTCTTGAGCGTGGCGATGCTCAAGGCCTCGTCGACGCAGGAGGATCCAGACGCCTGGGCGTGGATGTCCCGGTACTGACCGGCGACCATCTCGCCGCGCATGGCCCGCCATTCGTGGTACAGCCGCGGGCCGTGCGGGGAGCCGAGTGCCGTCTCGGTGAGCAGGTCGTCCGCCCAGGCCAGGGCCAGATCGCCGGCCAACACCGCGGCGGAGGTCGCGAACGCCTCGGGCGAACCGTTCATGCGTGCGGCGCGGTGCATGCGGGCGAGGTCCACGTGCACCGTCGGCGAGCCCCGCCGCAGCGACGACCCGTCCATCACGTCGTCGTGAATGAGAGCGCACGCCTGGACGAGTTCGAGGGCCGCGCCGGTGCGCAGTACGGCCGTCGCGTCGCCCGAACCGCCCGCGGCCCGCCACCCGCACCACGCGAACGCCGTACGCAGCCGCTTGCCGCCCCGCTGGACGAACGAGGTGACCCGGCCGGCGACATCGCGGGCGAAGACCGGATCCACGTCACGGGCCCGGCACAGCCCTTCGTCGAGGACATGCTCGAGTTCCGCCTCGACGGCCTGGACGGCGTCGAGGGCGGTGAGCGGACCGTTGACGGGCCCAACCGGTTCGGCCGCAGTGGGCCGCAGTTCAAGCATGCACAACCCCTTCTCACTCTCGGTCACCTGCACACCAGTGCTTCCGCCGAGTGCCCCGGTGCGGATGCGCTGATTCCTGCCCGGTGCGGAGCCTGTACTGGAGGACAGTCACTCCATTGGCGTAGCCGGTGGGGAGGGCCGTCGCCCGGGGACGAAGTGCTCCAGGACGTCCGCGTCCACCGTGCCGAGGGTGGTGTCCGGGCGGGGAGGGGCGGCTTGCGGGCCCCTCCGGCGTCGCGCGCAGGGCCGACGGCCGTCCGGACCGTGCCCGCGTCGGCCCGGCACAGACCGTGGGCCCGCAGGAACGAGCGGGCCCGGTCGGCACCGCCCCCACCGGCGATTGCTTCACTCATGGCTGCCTCCTCGGCGGCGGTGGAACCGTCGGCTCCTCCACCATCCGTCCCCCGTGGGCCGCGTCCGCTACCAGTTGGTCGAAAAACCCTCGAAACGGTCATCCATACCGCGGAGCGTGTCACTCGCAGGGGACCGCCGGCACGGCCGGCGCCTCAGCCGATGCGAGCTCCCGCGCCGCCGACACGGACGCGCGGATCACCTGCGCGCAGCGTCACCGTGAGCTCGCCGGGACGGCCCAGGTCCTCGCCCTGGTGCAGGGTGAGGACGGCTTCCTCGGGGACCAGGCCCAGCTCACGGGCGTACGCACCGAAGGCGGCGGCCGCGGCGCCGGTCGCCGGGTCCTCGACGACGCCGCCGACGGGGAAGGGGGCACGGACGTGGAAGACAGCGGCCGACTCACGCCACACCAACTGGACCGTGGTCAGGTCCCAGCGGCGCATCAGGGCTTCCAGGCGCGCGAAGTCGTACGTGAGATCGGCGAGACGGGCACGTGTGGCCGCCGCGAGGACGAGATGCCGGGCGCCGGCGAAGGCGACACGGGGCGGGAAGCCGGGGTCGAGGTCGGTGGCCGGCCAGCGGAGCGCGGCGAGTGCCTCCGCGAGAGCGTCGTCGTCGACCTCCTCGATGTACGGCTCGACGCTGGTGAGCGTGGCCCTGACCGTCCCGCCCCCCTCGGCCACCTCCACCGGCACGACGCCCGCCCGCGTCGCGAACACCATCTCCCCGGGGCCTGTCCGCTCGGCGAGTGCGACGGCGGTCGCGACGGTGGCGTGCCCGCAGAACGGCACCTCGGCCCTGGGGCTGAAGTAGCGGATGCCGTACGCCCGGCCCTCCTGGCCGCCGAGACCCTCCGGAGGCGCGGTCAGGAACGCGGACTCCGAGTATCCGAGACCGGCGGCGATGGCCAGCATGTCGCTGTCGTCCAGGCCGGTGGCGTCCAGAACGACACCCGCGGGGTTTCCGCCGTCGGGGGTGCTCGAGAAGGCGGTGTATCGCAACACCTCGGGCCGCGGCGCATTCTTCGTCATGCTCGCGGCAACGCGGGGCGGGTCCGCGTCCATTCCCGGACACGGGTGGAGCCGCGGCGGTCATTCCAGGAGGGCCGCGACCAGGGTGGCGAACTCGCCCGGGGCGGCGACGCGGATGCCGAGCTGTTCGGCGTTGACGCGCTTGGAGCCGGCTCCTTCTCCGGCGACCACGAGGGTGGTCTTCCCGGAGACGCTGGAGGAGGAGCGACCGCCGGCCCGTTCGATGAGTTCGTTCATCTCGTTGCGGAAGAGCTTCTCCAGGCTGCCGGTCATCGCACCGGTGACCACCACCGTCATGTCGGCCAGCGGACGGTCCGCCCCGGCCGTGTCCCGGCCGTCGGGAACGGCGTCGGCGGCCGGGGGCGGGGTGGCTCCGGGTTCGGTCGTGTTGACGCCCGCCGCAACGAGTTTGTCGAGGAGCGGGGCGAGTTCGGCGAGTTCGGCGACGACCGAGGGTGTCTTCTCCGGCCCGATGCCGTCGACCCGCTGCATTGTTTCGGCGTCGGCGGCGCGGAGGTTGTCCATGGTGGCGAAGTACCGGGCGATACGCCGGGACATGGACCGGCCGGTGCCGCGGACACCGAGCGCGCAGAGCACCCGCGACAGCGGCTGTTCCTTGGCCTTGGCGATCGCCGCGAGCAGGTTGTCGGTGCTGGTCTCGCTCATCCGGTCCAGGCCGAGCAACCGGTCGTGCCCGAGGGCGAACACGTCGGCGAGGTCGGAGACGAGCCCTGCGTCGACCAGCTGGACGACACGGGTGGCTCCCAGGCCCTCGATGTCGAGCTGGTCGCGGCCCGCGGCGTAGGAGAGCGAGGCGACCAAGTGGCAGTTGCGGCCCTGCGCGCACCGCCGGCGCTCTCCGCTGGAGCCGTGGCCCGCTCCGGAGCGCGCGAGGCGCAGGGCGGTGCCGGACAGGTCGGCCTTCCGTGCGTACGGTCGCCCCTCGGTCTGCCCCGCTGGCCGGGATGCGGTGCGGTGGCGGGCGAGGCGGGAGCCCGGGCGGCCCGCGTCCTGCTCGGGACGCAGTGCACCCGCGTCGTCCGACGTGGTCCCGGCACCCGTGCGCCACTGGTCCGGACGGGCCGCCGACAACTCGGCCACGGGGAGCCGGTCGCCGTGCGAACCCTCGTAGGCCGTGAGTTTCCCAAGCCCGTCCGCGGACGGCGCGCACATGGCTTATTGGGCTGCCGATCGGCGGATGGCCGTGATCGGGCAGCGGCAGAACCCTTCGTGCGAGGTCTGCCAAGGTTCCCACTTCCCTGTTCACGGTAACCGCGGGGGTCGCAGCGGCGTTCGAGGCAGCAGGGTGACGGGGCCCGCCGGTGGTCAGCGGCGCCCCGGCCCACCACTGCCGAACGCGCCGCTGCCGCCCTCCTCCCAGCGAGGCCGTTCCTGAGAGGTCCCGGGGCGGCTGCCGGAATTGCCTCCGTGCAGGTCGTGCGGCGTCAGGCGGTCGTCGCTTCTGGGTATCTCATCGGGCTCCCGGTGTTCCCGGACCTCACGGACCGGGCCCCCCTCGGGCATCCGGGGCTGCTCGTCGGGGCGTGGCCTGGGCGAGTCACCCTCCTTGACCCGTTTGCTCCCGAACGCGAACAAGCCGATCAGCATGCCCACGACCAGCACGGCCGCCACAACGAGGCCGACGCCCATGACCCCGCGGCTCGCG
Source organism: Streptomyces sp. KMM 9044 (assembly GCF_024701375.2). Taxonomy (NCBI): domain Bacteria; kingdom Bacillati; phylum Actinomycetota; class Actinomycetes; order Kitasatosporales; family Streptomycetaceae; genus Streptomyces; species Streptomyces sp. KMM 9044. Next base: position 7,040,517 of record NZ_CP113910.1, read on the forward strand.
GCGAGGTCGGCTGCTTCCATCCACGGGGTGTCCGTCGCGGTGTTCGTCATGGCCCGCGGGTACCCCCGGGTCCTCCGGCGAACCCGCCGGGCCGGTACTTGGGAACGGCGGGTTTCACCGTCCGCGGTGATGGCTACCCGCGCTGAGTGACGACGGCATCCGAGCAGGAGCTGTACCGGTACCTCGAGGACCGGTTCGGCTGTGCGCAGGCGTGTGCGGAGTGCTCGCGGGCCTGCGCGGTGCGGGCGGGCCTGGTGGATCCCGGCGGCGGCACCTCCCAGGAACTCGTGCGGCGCAAGGGCGTCATCTGCGCGGAGGTGTGCGACGCGACCAGCGGCGTGCTGTCCGAGGGCAACCAGGCGGACGAGGAGACCGTACGGGTCCAGGTCGAATGGTGCCTGCAGGTGTGCCTCGAGGGCGCGTACGCCTTCGACGGGCACCCCGGCGCGGAACGCACGGCCGAGGCATGCCGGACCTGTGCGCAGGCCTGTACGGACTTCCTCGGCACGCTGACTTCCTCGACGCGCTGATGTCACACACGTGCGCTGCACCGTACAAAATCGGGTGAGACATCGTCATACTGGACGGGCCGGGGAGGGCGCGTTGGACACTTGCGAGGGCGGACGACGGGGGACAGCAGGCTGATCCACGGCCGGTACCGGCTGGTCGATCCGATCGGGCGGGGCGGCATGGGGAGGTGTGGCGGGCACGCGACGAGTCGCTCGGCAGAGAGGCCGCGGTGAAGTGCCTCAAGCCGGTGAGCGCACAGCACGACCGTGCGTTCAGCCGGGTGCTGCGCGAGTGCTTCCGGCGGGAGGCCCGGGTGGCGGCGCCCCTGCAGCACCGCGGGATCACCGTCGTGCACGACTCCGGTGAGTACGACGGTGCGCTGTACCTGGTGATGGAACTACTCCAGGGCCGTGACCTCGGTCGCCTCCCGGAGGACACCAAGCAGCACCCGCTGCCGGTCGAGGAGGTGGGGGAGATCGCCGAGCAGGTCGCCGCCGCTCTCGCCTACCCCCACGACCAGGGCATCGTGCACCGGGACCTGAAGCCCGCCAACATCGTGCGGCGCGCCGACGGCACGGTGAAGATCTGCGACTTCGGCATCGCTCGCCTCGGCCACGACATCGGGTTCACCTCCTGGCCGACCGGCACCGGCGTCGCGATGGGAACCCCGCACTGCATGTCACCGGAGCAGATCAGCGGTACCGACGTCGACCGGCGCAGCGACCTGTACTCCTTCGGCTGTGTGCTCCACGAGATCGCCACCGGGGTACCGCCGTTCGACCTCGACGACGCGTGGGCGATCCTCGTCGGGCACCGTGACACCCCGCCCCGGCCGCCGCGCGGCCACTGCGCCGAACCGCCCGGGCGCCTGGAGCGGATCATCCTCGACCTGCTGGCCAGGGAACCCGGCAGACGCCCCGACAGTGCACGCGAACTGGCCCGCCGCGTCGGCGCGGTGCGGGGCCGCTCCGGCCCTGCACCTGCAGCCGGTAACGGCGGCGGGCCGGACGGTCGAGGCGGCCCGGGAGGTCCCGGCGGTGGTGCCGACCGAGGCTTCGGCCGTGGCCCCGGTCGCGGTGCCGTACTGGCCGGAGCCCGCCGGCCCGTCCGTTGCGGGCGACCGTTCCGCCCCGCCGCGCTGGGCCGTCCGGCCCGATCCGGTGGGCGGAGTGTGAGGGGCGGCGGACGGTCACGGGAGCGGAGGGTATGCCGGGGCAACCGGTGCGGTCTCCACGCAGGGGCATTGCCCGCCGCATGGTCGGCACAGATCTTCACGTGTTACGAAGAACCATGACCGCACATGAGGGAACCGGAACCCGGACATACGACGCCGTCATCGTCGGAGGGGGCCACAACGGCCTCGTCGCCGCCGCCTATCTCGCGCGGGCCAAACGCTCCGTGCTGGTACTGGAGCGGCTGGACCACACGGGTGGGGCGGCGGTGTCCACCCGCCCCTTCGCCGGTGTCGATGCCTGGCTGTCCCGGTACTCGTACCTGGTCAGCCTGCTGCCCCGGAAGATCGTCCGGGAGCTGGGGCTGGACTTCCGGGTGCGCTCCCGCACCGTCTCCTCGTACACCCCCGCCGAACGCGACGGCCGGCCCACCGGGCTGCTGGTCGGCGGCGGTGAGCGGCGTACCCGAGAGGCGTTCGCCCGGCTCACCGGGTCCGACCGCGAGTACCGGGCCTGGCAGCGCTTCTACGGTATGACCGGCCGCGTCGCCGAGCGTGTCTTCCCCACTCTCACCGGGCCGTTGCCCACGCGGGAGGAACTGCGCCGCACCGTCGACGACGAGGAGGCCTGGCGAACCCTGTTCGAGGAACCGATCGGTGTCGCCGTCGAGGAGAACTTCACCGACGACCTCGTACGGGGTGTGGTCCTCACCGACGCCCTCATCGGCACCTTCGCCGACGCCCACGACCCCACGCTCGAGCAGAACCGCTGTTTCCTCTACCACGTCATCGGCGGCGGCACCGGCGACTGGGACGTGCCGGTCGGCGGCATGGGCGCGCTCACCGACGCGCTGGCCGCCGCCGCGCGCGACGCGGGCGCCGTCATCGCCACCGGCCACGAGGCGATACGCGTCGACACGGACGGCCGCACCGCCGAGGTCACCCACCGCACGGCCGACGGCGAGGGCGTCGCCGCCGCCCGGCACATCCTGGTGAACGCCTCCCCGAGAGAACTGGCCGTACTGACCGGCGACCCGCACCCGGCCCCGGCCGAAGGCGCCCAGCTGAAGGTGAACATGCTGCTCACCCGGCTGCCGAGGCTGCGCGACAGCTCCGTCGGCCCGCGCGAGGCGTTCGCCGGTACCTTCCACATCGCCGAGGGGTACGGGCAGCTGGCCGCCGCGCACGCCCAGGCCGCCGCCGGTGAACTGCCGGCCACTCCGCCCTCCGAGATCTACTGCCACTCGCTCACCGACCCGACGATCCTCGGTCCGGAACTCGCAGTCCAGGGCTACCAGACGCTCACCCTCTTCGGCCTGCACACCCCGGCCCGGCTGTTCGCCCACGACAACGACGCCGTACGCGAGGAACTCCTCGCCGCGACGCTCGCCCAGCTCGACGCCCATCTGGCCGAACCGCTCGCCGGCTGCCTGGCGACCGACGCCGACGGACGCCCGTGCCTGGAGGCGAAGACCCCGCTCGACCTGGACCGCGACCTCGGACTGCCCGGCGGGAACATCTTCCACCGCGCCCTGGCCTGGCCCCACACCCAGGACGGCACCGGCCGCTGGGGGGTGGAGACCCGGCACGCCAACATCCTGCTGTGCGGCGCGGGTGCGGTGCGCGGGGGAGGGGTGAGCGGGATACCGGGACACAACGCGGCGATGGCGGTGCTGGAGGCGAGCTGACGGGGCGACCGGACCGGGGGCGCGGGTCGTTCAGTCGGCCGACCGGGTCCATCCCGACGCTCGCACCCGTGCCGCGTCCGCCGGACGAACCTCGTCGAACAGAACGCCGCTGCCCGCCCGAACGCGCATTCCGTCCACGTAGGCTCCGCGCCCGACATACAGCCGGTCCGTCGTGTACCGCCAGCGCAGGGTGAGGCTCCGGGCAGTGGGCAGGGCGGCGGTGAGGCCGTGCCAGACCCGGCCCGACCAGCCCGTCGCGGTACCCGCCGCATGCTGCTCGGGTGCCTCGTCCCGGCGCTCGGTGACGAACGGCACCGGCTGCCAGGCCGTACCGCCGTCCGTCGTGGCCTCCAGAGTGAGGAGGTCGGCGTGCGGCTCGGTGTCCCACCACAGGGCACAGCGCAGCCGTGCGCCGCCGGACGACGTGTCCAGCGCGGGCAGCGTGAGCGTCGCCGTCGTCGAACCGGCCATCCCGGAGAACCAGGACATCCGCCCGTCCCGTCCTCCTCTCCCTTCACGCCCCGGCGCCGGCCCGACCGGCACCGCGCGGGCCAGCTGATTCGCGGCGGCCACCCGGGGAGCCGAGCCGGAGCGCCAACTGCGTACAGGATGAATCGAGTTGCCCAGAACGACGAGGAAGGAGTCGGTCGTCGGGTCGAGCACCAGCGAGGTGCCGGTGAACCCGGTGTGGCCCGCCGTGCGCGGGGTGGCCATCGCGCCCATGTACCAGTGCTGGTAGAGCTCGAAGCCCAGGCCGTGCTCGTCCCCGGGAAAGCCGGTGTTGAAGTCGGTGAACATCAGTTCCACCGACTCCGGCCTCAGGATGCGTGCCCGGCCGTAGACGCCGCCGTTGAGCAGGGTCCGACCGAGGACCGCCAGGTCCCAGGCGCAGGAGAACACCCCCGCGTGACCGGCGACCCCCTCCAGGCTGTAGGCGTTCTCGTCGTGCACCTCGCCCCACACCAGCCCCCGGTCGAGACCGGACCAGGGCAGGCGCGCGTCCTCGGTGGCGGCGATTCCCGGCTTCCACGAGGCGGGCGGGTTGTAGCGGGTGCGGTCCATGCCCAGCGGGCCGGTGATCTCGTCCCGCAGGAGGACGTCCAGGGCGCGACCGGTGACCTTCTCGAGTACCAGCTGGAGCGAGATCAGATTCAGGTCCGAGTACAGACAAGCCGTTCCGGGCGGGCCGGCGGGTGTCTCGTCGAGGACGAGCCGGACACGCTCCTCGTACGTGGGCGCCTGGTGGAGCGGGATCCAGGCACGGAAACCCGAGGTGTGCGTCAGTAGATGACGAATCGTCACACCTTCCTTGCCGGCACGGCCGAAGTCCGGCAGGTACGAGGCGACGGCCGCCTCCAGTTCCAGCGCGCCCCGCTCGATCTGCTGCACCGCGAGGATGGAGGTGAACAGCTTCGACACCGAGGCCAGGTCGAAGACGGTGTCCTCGGCCATGGGAATCTGCCGGTCCGCCGGGAACTCGACGCCGGTGTCGGTCTTCTCGTCGTACGCCTGGTAGCGCACCGCCATGCCGATGGGCCGGTGCAGGGCCACGGTGTTGCCGCGCCCGGCGAGCAGCACCGCACCCGCGTACCAGGGGTGTTCGGGTGACGGGTCGAGGAACCTCTCCGCGTCGGTGACGAGTTGGTCCAGATGGCCGGCGAGCAGTCCGGCCTGCCGGGCCGACCCGTGCCGCAGAGCCGGATACCCGCCACCGCCCGCCGCCCCGCCGGCCGCCGATGCCGGCGGGGCGGCCGCGGCCGGACCGGCCGGGAGGGAGGCGAAGACCAGAGCGCCGCCCAAGGACATGGTGCGAAACCCGAGTTGACGTCGTGTGATGCCGCTCTCCGCTGTGTCCGTCCTCGACCCGTCGTCCACCATGGAGGTTCCTCCCGTGTCGTGGCCGCGGCGGGCGGCCTGAAAGAATCTTTCGGGATCGCTTTGCGGGGCGAAACGTTCCTGTCAGGTGCGGGGTGTGTCAATGGGGCGTGCGGGGCGGTGCCGTCGAACCGGGCCCCGCCCGGTGTGACGACCGCTCACCACCGGGCGGGACCCCTGCGGATCAACGCTCCCACACGCGGACCACCTGCAGCTCCGGTGAGGACCGGACGTCGTCCATGGTGCGGTCCCACCCGGCGAGCACGGCCCATGCCCGCCGTACTGGCCGTCTGCAACTGCTCCGGGCAGAGCGGGATCGGCCCGCTGGCAACCGTCCTCGCCCCGACGAGCACAAGGGGCGCATGGACTCCTGCGGGCGGCCCGTGCTGTTCGTGGACGCGCGGGTGGTCGACGAGGACGGCAAGGACGTGCCCGACGGGACACCCGGTGAGATCGTCTACCGGTCGCCGCAGCTGTGCGAGGGGTACTGGGACAAGCCCGAGGAGACCGCAGAGGCCTTCCGCGACGGCTGGTTCCACTCCGGGGACCTCGCGGCGCGGGACGCCCACGGCTACTTCACCATCGTCGACCGGGTGAAGGACGTCATCGACTCCGGCGGCGTCCTGGTCGCCTCACGGCAGGTCGAGGACGTGCTGTACACGCACGAGGCGGTCACCGAGGCGGTCACCGAGGCGGTCACCGAGGCGGCCGTGATCGGTCTTCCCGACGACCGCTGGGTGGAGGCCGTCACCGCCGTCGTCGTCACGCGCGCGAGGCGACGGAGGAGGAGCTGATCGCGCACGCGCGCGAACAGCTCTCCTCCGTCAAGGCGCCGAAGAGGGTGTTCTTCGTGGACCAGCTGCCGCGCAACGCCAGCGGGAAGATCCTCAAACGGGAACTGCGCGACCGTTTCACCGGGTGAGCGCGGTGCCCGGCCCGGTGTGGGACGGCATGGCTCAGCGCGGACGCAGGTCCACGATCCGCCGGATCCTGCCCACCGACCGCTCCAGCGTCTCCGGATCGACGATCTCCACCCCGACCGACACCCCGATACCGTCCTTCACGGCCGTCTCGACGGACCGGGCCGCCGCCGCGCGGGTGGCGGTGTCCGCGTCCGGCCGGGCCTCGGCGCGCATTGTGAGGGCGTCCATACGGCCCTCCCGGGTGAGCCGGAGCTGGAAGTGCGGCGCCACGCCCGGTGTGCGCAGCGCGATCTCCTCGACCTGGGTGGGGAAGAGGTTTACCCCGCGCAGGATCACCATGTCGTCGCTGCGGCCGGTGACCTTCTCCATCCGCCGGAACGCCGCCCGCGCCGTCCCCGGCAGCAGCCGGGTCAGGTCGCGTGTGCGGTACCGCACGATCGGCATCGCCTCCTTGGTGAGCGAGGTGAAGACCGGTTCGCCCCGCCCTCCGGCAGCACCTCGCCGGTGACGGGGTCGACGACCTCCGGGAGGAAGTGGTCCTCCCCGACGTGCAGCCCGTCCTTGGTCTCCACGCACTCCTGCGCGACACCCGGCCCGATGACCTCCGACAGTCCGCATATGGCGACGGCGTCGATGGCGAACCGCTCCTCGATCTCCTGCCGCATCTGCTCCGGCCAGGGCTCGGCACCGAAGATCCCCACGCGCAGGGACGTGCCGCGCGGATTGACGCCCTGCCGCTCGAACTCGTCGAGCAGGAGCATGTAGGACGGCGTCACCATGATCACCGCGGGCTTCAGATCCTGGATCAGCTGCACCTGCCGGGCCGTCATGCCGCCGGACGCAGGGATCACTGTGCAGCCGAGCCGTTCGGCGCCGTAGTAGGCGCCCAGACCGCCGGTGAACAGCCCGTAGCCGTACGCCACATGTACCGTGTCCCCGGGCCGGCCGCCCGCCGCGCGGATCGAGCGGGCCACCCTGTCCGCCCACGTGGACAGGTCGTCCTCGGTGCAGCCGACGACCGTGGGACGCCCGGTGGTCCCGCTGGAGGCGTGCAGACGGCGGACCCGTTCGCGCGGTACGGCGAACATCCCGTACGGGTAGTTCTCCCGCAGGTCCGCCTTGGTGGTGAACGGGAACCGGGACAGGTCGGCGAGGGAGCGGCAGTCGTCCGGGTGGACGCCTGCCGCGTCGAACGACGTCCGGTAGAAAGGCACATGGTCGTAGGCGTGCCGCAAGGAGGTCCGCAGCCGCTCCAGCTGGAGCGCCCGCAGTTCCTCCACGCCGAGCCGTTCCGCCGGGTCGAGCAGGTCCACCGCCTGAGCCGTCAGGAACTTCCCCTCGCTCATCGCATCCGCCGTCTCGGTCGAGCCGGTACGGGCGGCCGATCATTCGGTCGCTCCCACAGACATCAGTAATCCAGCCCGACTCCGCCCGGGGCAAGATCCGGTGCGTACTTCTTCCGCGCGTCGAGGGTGCCGTGAACGGGAGGAGGGGAGCGGGACGGGACCGGGAGCCCTCCGCTCAGCCGGTGGGGCCGGACGAGCCGCCGCTCCCGACACCGTTTCCACCGTCGCCCTTGCCGCCCTGAGGCCCGTACGCGGTCATGAAGCGGTCGCGGAACTCGTCCATGCCCCAGGTCGGGGCGTCGGGCGCGGGCTTGAGGCCGTCGGTCCAGTTCCAGTCGGCCACCCGGTCCAGGACCTTCTCGTCGCGGGCGACGATCGTGACCGGCACGTCCTTGTCGGTACTGCCGGCGGTGACGGTCGGCACCGGCTGGTGGTCGCCGAGAAAGACCAGGACGGTGTCCTCGTCGCCGTACCGCTCCATCCACCCGGTCAGGCTGCGCAGCGAGTACTCGATGGACTTGCGGTACTCGGTGCGCACCTTCTCCGGATCCTGCCAGACCTCCGCAGGGTCGGTGCCCTCCTTCTTGATCTCGTGGAACACGGAGCCGTCGCCGAGGTCGTCCCAGTCGATCATGCGGGCGTTGGGGGACCACGGGTTGTGGCTGGAGGCGAGGATGATCTCCGCCATGATCGGCTCACGGTCCTCCCTGCCGTGCTCCAGACGCTCGAAGGCCTCCATGCTGAACTGGTCGGGCACCGGCGTCCAGCTGAAGTACGGACCCCGGTAGCCGAGGTGCTCGGAGTCGTAGATGTGGTCCAGGCCGAAGTACTTGCCCTCCGGCCAGGCCCGCCGCACCCCGGGTACGAGGCCGACGGTGCGCCAGTCGCCGGTCTTGCGGAAGTAGTTGGTGAGGGTCATGCGGTCGCTGGTGGTGAGGCTGCGGTAGCGCTGCTGGTTCTTGATCCACAGGCCGGACAGGAAGGTGGAGTGGGCGAGCCAACTGCCCGCGCCCGTCACCGGAGACCTGAGCCAGCCGCTGCGCGACTCGAAACCGGCGGCCTTCAGGGAGTCGGTGCCCTCCTGCAGCACCGTGCCGATCGGCTCCGCCATCGCCGGATCGTCGATCGCGACCCGGCCGTAGCTCTCGATGAAGGTGAACAGGACGTCCTTGCCGCGCAGCCCGGTGAACAACTGGTCCGGCGGAGTGTCGGCGAATGCGTCGACGGCGGCCTGCTGCTCGAAGACCCGTGCGTCCCTGAGTCCCGCGCGCGCCTGCTCCAGGCGGTTGGCCAGCATCTCCGCGTTGCCCTTGGTGGCGAGCGGGACACCGGTGATCTGCACGCCCAGGGTGACACAGGTGATCCATGCGACGCCGAGGACCAGGGTGGTACGGGCGGCGGACGCACGGTGGCGGACCATCAGGTTCGTGATCCGCACCGCCGCCAGCGTCATCAGCGTCAGCAGGGCGACGAACAGGACGATCGCACCGATCACGGCGAGGATCTGTCCGCCCCGGCCGAACGACTCCCGGACGAACTCGGCCGCGTCGTCGAACAGGATCCAGTCGAGCACCAGGTCGAACGGCCGGGCCAGTACCTGGTAGAATCCCATGTCCACCATCTTCAGGACGGTGAACAGGCCGAGGAGGACGCCCGAGACCACCGCTGCGATCCGCCGGGGCCTCGGCGGCAGCGCGAGCAGCAGCGTCGCCAGCAGGACGCCCTCGGCCGGGATGCGGAAGAACGCCTCGAGGGACAGCCTCTCCACGCGATTCGGTACGAGGAGTGCGAACAGCAGCAGCGCTCCGGCCAGGACGGTCGTTCCGACGGTGGCAGCACGGGCCGCGCGAGGGTGGTCGCGGTGCCAGCGGCCCCGTCGCGTGGCTGCCGGGCCGTCGGGGGGCTCCTCGGAGGGCCTGGGCGTGTCGGCGGGGGCGGTGGTGTGGTCAGTGGTTCCGGTCGGGCCGTCGGCCGGGTCCGCTCCGCTCCCGGTGTGGTCCGACAGCTGACGGGAGCGTGTGAAGAGCTGCACCCGGGGTCCTTCCGCGCGGTACTACGAGGGCATGGCGCATCGGGCCCGCGAACGGGCCTGCCACCACCAGTACGTTCACACGTCATTGTGCGTTCAACCGCACGGTCCGGAGTCCGCTGTCGAACTTCGTGGCCGGAGCCCGTCGTCGCAGGACCGATGCTCCCGGTGGCGGTCGCGCCGCGCCCGTCCGGACCTGCACCACGGCCGCATCCGGACGGAACCCGAGGGCTTGCTCGACCCCGTCCGGATGTGCTTTCGCGTTCACCGGGTGGGGAACCGCCGAACTCCGCGGCGACCTGCACGTCAACGTGTCCGGCGGCGTCCTCTCCCACCCGTGCGGCGGGTCGGCAGCGGGCCCCGGCCTCCTGGCCCGCCCGCGCCATCCGGTGGAAAGGGGCCTCTCGCATGACCTGTCGGCGGCCGGAACCGATGGCTAGGCTGGCCGCGGACGACGGAAATCGGGAGGAGCACGGACGTGGCCGAAAGCACCACCCAAAAACGACCGCTCACCGGCTGGGACAAGCCCGACCTGGATCTGAGCAACGCACAGTGGCAGTCCAGCAGCCGAGGCCTGGGGGATGTCCAGATCGCCTTCGTGGAGGGCTTCATCGCCATGCGGAACAGCGGCCGCCCGCAGAGCCCTTCCCTGATCTTCACCCCGGCCGAGTGGGGCGCCTTCGTGTCGGGAGCCCGGGAGGGGGAGTTCGACCTGACCTGAGCCGGGGCGTACGGCTTCGCGGCGCACGCGCACGGGACTGTCGGCCGGTGAGCGGAAGGGCCGCCGGACAGGTGTCGCCGCCGATCTTCTGGACACATGACCAGGGATACCCTTCCGGTGCCGGGGCCCGAGCCAGGCCGGCCCGGGAACGTGAAGGCCGTGGCCCGGAAGTGAGGAACCCCATGAGCACCCAGCCGGTCGTCGCGGCGGTCGACGGTTCGGACGACAGCCTGCGTGCCCTGGAGTGGGCCCTCGACGACGCCCGCCGGCGCCAGGCTCCGCTGCGGGTGGCGCGCGTACGCCAGTACGCCCTCTGGGGCCGGCCCGACGAGGGGCCCGCCGGACCGCCAGCCCCCGAGGACGATCCGGTCATCGGCCTGGTCCGCGACCGGCTGGAGGGACGGACCGGCCTTCCAGCCGTCGACTTCGCAGCCCTGGACGGCGCTCCCGGTGCCGTCCTGCCCGAACTGGGGTCCACCGCGCAGTTGATGGTGCTCGGCTCCCGGGGCCGCGGCGGCTTCGCCAGCCTGCTGCTCGGCTCCAACTCCTTTGCCGCGGCCCGGGACGCCGAATGCCCCGTCGTCGTGGTGCCCCGGCCCGGACGGGACGCCGGAACACACACCGAGCCCGCCGGAGCCGGTTTCGGGGTCGTCGTCGGAGTGAACGTCGACAGCCCCGACGAGGCCACCCTCGCCTTCGCCTTCCGTGAGGCTGCCCTGCGCGGCGCCGCGGTGCGGGTCGTCGCCGCCTATCCGTGGCCCCTGCAGACCTGGATGCTGCCGGGGGAGATGCCCGCCCCGCAGATCGACCAGGGCGCCGTCGAGCACGAGACCCGCGTCCTCGCCGACGGCTTCCTCGCCCCCCACCGCGAACGGCATCCCGAGGTCACCGCCGAGGTCCGGGTGCTGCCCGGGGACGCCGCCGGGCACCTGGTCGAGGCCTCCGAGGGCGCCGATCTGGTCGTCCTGGGACGCCACCGGCGACGCCTGCTGGCACCGGCCCGCATGATGGGCTCCGTCACCCAGGCCGTCCTGCTCCATGCGGCGAGCCCCGTCGCGGTGGTTCCGCCGGCGCCCCCGGAGGAGTAGTCCGGAGGGAGCCGGGCACCACGCCGGCCACAGGCCCGACCGACCGGGCGGGCGGGCATGGCGGGGTCGCCCGGCCGTCCGCGCACGGGGCCGGGCACGTACCATGGCGGCATGTCGTTCCTCCGCCGCCGCAGTGCCACTCCCGCCGGACCCGACTTCGACGTCCTGGCCATGGACCCGGGTGACTGGCCCGGGAATCTGGGCGCCGGGCTGCTGCCCGCCCCTGACGGCACCTGTCAGGGCGTCTTCCTGCGCTACGACCTGTTCGGCGGCCGCGGCCCCGCGATGATCATCGGCAATCTGCCGGAGGGCTCCCCGGCCCGCGAGGTTTCCGAGGACGCGGTTCCCTTCGAGGTCGCGCAGCTGCTGCTGGCGCTGGAGAACGACGAGGAGGTCACCGTCGTCGGCACCGAGGACGTGCCCGTCATGCAGGGCGACAACCTGCTCATCGTGCGCCGGGTGAGGCTCTCCGAGAGCCGGATCTCCTGTGTGCAGTTCGACCGCAGCGACAACGTGCTGGTCACCATCGCAGCCTGGGACCGCCCCATCACCGACGACCTGTACACCCTCCTCAAGCCGCTGCCCGCCGAACTGTTCCAGCAGGGCTGAGCGGCCCCGCTCGCCGGCGGGAGACGGAAGGCCGGGAGCGAGGGCCGGAACCGGGCGCCGCTACGCCTGCTTCACCGTCACGTCCGCCGCCCGCACGAAGGCGACCCGGTGGCCGAACTGGATCTGGTAGTACAGCTCCTCGCCCTTGATCACCTGATGCGAGGACCGGTCGAAGGCCACCGCGTACAGGTACTCACCGGGCACCTCGCCCCCGGTGACGTACTGCTGGCCCTTCGGAAGCGTGTATGGCAGCGGGGACATCTCCTGTACGGGCACCCCCTCCGGGTAGGCGGCCTTCTCCGGGTAGGCGCGTCCGTACACCGGCACGGAGTCCAGACCCTCCCTCGGAGTCACCACCCGGCCCGCGGCGGGCACCGCGGTGGGCTGCTTCTCCGGGTTCCTGAACCAGGCCTTCTGCCCCAGGTACCAGATCGCCGTCCAGTCGCCCCACCGGTCTGCGACCGCGTACTGCTGGCCGGTCGACACCCGTGACGACAGGTCGTTCACCCCGGTCGTCGGGTTCGAACCCAGGCCGATGTCCCTGATCAGCGCGGACTTCTCGTCGTGGCCGGAGTACAGCCGCACCGCGCTGGACCCGTGTGCCGCGCACGGCTCGCCCGCCCTCTCGCAGCCCGTGAACACCGGGCCGTGGGTGGCGTGGTCGGGACGGATCGTCACCAGGCCGCCGTTCTTCTCGGCCGTGGCCTCGAAAGGGCTGCCCAGCAGCTCGAAGTAGTGCGCCCAGTCCCAGTAGGGCCCGGGGTCGGTGTGCATGCCGGACACGGTCGCCGCGGTCGGGCCGGGCACGGTGTCGTGGCCGAGGATGTGCTGCCGGTCCAGGGGGATGTCGTGCTTCTCGGTGAGATAGCGCACCAGCCGGGCCGAGGAGCGATACATCGCCTCGGTGTACCAGGCGTCTGGTTCTGTCAGGAAGCCCTCGTGCTCCAGCCCGATCGACCCTGCGTTGACATACCAGTTGCCCGCGTGCCAGGCCACGTCCTTCGCCTTCACGTGCTGGGCGATGTGACCGTCGGTCGAGCGCAGACTGTAGTGCCACGACACGAAGGCGGGGTCCTGCACCGAGGCGAGGACGCCCTCCCAGGCGCCCTCGGTGTTATGGACGACGATGTACCGGACCGGCTGCGAGACAGGACGGTCCGACCGGTCGTGGTTGCCGTAGTCACCGTCCCCGAACTCCTCGTACGGGGCCGGGACCCACTCGCAGGACACCGTCGCGGGACACTCCGTGGCGGGGGAGGAGCCTGCGGACACTGTCCGCAGGCCGGCGCGGCGCAGCACCGACCGGTCCGGGGCGAGGTCCGGACGGGAGGACAGGACGACCTGCTCTCCCGTGTCCGTGACCCGGTGCGCACCGGCGCGGATCACCGTGTAGACGTCGTCCGCGTACGCCGCCGCCGACTCGGCGTTGTCCGCACCGGAGAAGCGGGCCACCGCGCCGTACCAGTGGGCCGGATCCTCGCTCGGCGCCCCGCCCAACTGCTGCTGGGCATCGGCCAGCAGCGCGGCTCCCCCCGCCACGTTCGCTGCCGGGTCGTCGCGCAGCCGCTCGGTGCTCAGCCCGGTCAGCTCGGCAGCTCTCGGCAGAGTGGCCAGCCGGTCCGGGAAGGCGGCGGTGCGCGGCACATGCGCTTCGGGGCGCAGCGTGGGACGGGCGTCGTCGCCCCGGGGGTCCTCCGTCCCCTCGCCGTGATGCGACGTCGCCGACGCCAGCGCGGTGCGGGTGTCCGTGAGGTGCATCGGGCCGTAGCCGCCGGCCACACTCGGCGCGCCGTCGTGCGTGTCCCAGCGGGACTGGAGGTAGGAGACGGCCAGCAGCACGCTTCGCGGCACCTCGTACGCGGCGGCCGCAGCGCTGAAAGCTTCCTGCAGCCGGGCCTCTTCGGACGGGCCGGGGTCCGGTGGGGCAGCGGACGGAGCCCCACCGAGCAGCGGCAGCGTGAGCGCCGCCGCAGCCAGGGCACTGGCCGTACGGCGGGCAACGACGGCCGGCGTACGGCCGGGTCGGGTGGGGAATCCTCGCAACGCGGTCTCCTGGGACGATCGGGCGGGACGGCTCGTACGAGCCATGGGACCGGACGGGTGACTCGTACGGGGCCTGCGGTACGACGGTACTACCGGCTGGCCGATGATCCGTCAATCATGCCCAGAAGAAGCGAAATTCCCCTGTCATCACGGGTTCACGGGTTTTCGTGGCGGCGGCCCGGAGACCGGCTGAAAACGGGCCGGGGACGGGTGAGGGCCTGCGGTACTTCCCGGTACCGGGAAGTACCGCAGGCCCTCACCCGTCCCCGGCGGATCAGCGTGTGCCGACCGCCGCGCGCACGGCCTTGCGGACCATCTGACAGTCGTCGTGCAGCCGCCGTAGCAGCAGTCGCTGCTCCTCGCCGGACGGCAACGCGCTCCGCTGGGCCGCGTTCGGCGCAGCCGGGGGCGTGTCGTGCATCGAACGCTGTACGGCCGTCTCGTACGTGCGGATCTCACGCGTCAGCACCAGCATCAGGTTCAGCAGGAACGCGTCGCGTGAGGCGTGGCCCGCCGCCTGCGCGATCTGGCTGATCTGTCGGCGCGCCACCGGCGCGTCCCCGAGGACCGCCCACAGCGTCGCCAGGTCGTAGCCCGGCAGGTACCAGCCCGCGTGCTGCCAGTCCACCAGTACGGGACCGGCCGACGAGATCAGGATGTTGGAGAGCAGCGCGTCGCCGTGACAGAACTGGCCCATGCCCTGGCGCCCGGCCGCCTGCGCGATGCCGTGCAGCAGCTTCTGCAGATCGTCCATGTCCCGGTCGGTGAGCAGCCCCAGCTCGTGGTAGCGGGCGATGCGCGCCGCGTAGTCCAGTGGGGTGTCGAACGTACCAGCGGGCGGGCGCCACGCGTTCAACCGGCAGATCGCGCCGAGCGCCGCCCTGATGTCCGCCCGCGGAGGTGCCTCCACCGGGTGCCGCTGCAGAGCCGCCACCCTGCCGGGCATCCGCTCGATGACCAGGGTGCAGTTGTCCGGATCCGCCGCGATCAGCCGGGGTGCCCGCGTCAGCGGGCGGTGCCGGACGAACGAGCGGTAGACCGCTATCTCGTGCCGGAACCGCTCGGACCAGGCGGGCGAGTGATCCGTTAAGCATTTGGCCACCGCGGTGCTCCGGCCTGTCGTACCGACCAGGAGAAGGGACCGGCCACTGCGGCGCAGCACCTGGGCCGGCACGAACTCCGGGCAGATGCGGTGCACCGACGCGATCGCCGAGCGCAACTGGGCGCCCTGGGGGCCGGAGAGGTCGAGCCGCCCGCTGAGCTGCTGGGGACCGGTGCCCGAAGCACGCTGTGTCTTGCCCGCACCGAGCACGGGGGCCGCCTGGCGCGCGGGGGTGAGGTAGGGGCCGCTGTCCGACGGACGCGGACGGAGCGGTCGGAGTGGTGCGGACACGGAGGACGATGCTGCGTACATGGGCGATACAGATCCCTTCGTGTGCCTGCGACGTCAGCGCACCACACGGCCCGGTCACCCAGGTGCATCCTGGGGAATGCCCCGGCGGAGACCGAGTCGTGGTGGCGCGTTCCTACTCGACACCCGTTGCCCCCTGGCACACCATCTGGCGGACCCTGGCGAACCCTGGCGAATAGTCGCCCGGCACCTTTCACCGGGCTACTGTCAACTCAGCCGAGAACCTGGGGGCTTGACGTGAGCGGACAACCCAACACCCGGCTCTCGGACCTGTTCGGCCTGGCCGGCTGGTCCAAGGGTGAACTCGCGAGGCTGGTCAACCGGCAGGCGGCGGCCATGGGCCGTCCCCAGCTGGCGACCGACACCTCCCGGGTGCGGCGGTGGATCGACAGGGGAGAGATCCCACGCGATCCCGTACCGCGGGTGCTGGCGGCCCTGTTCACCGAGCGTCTCGGCCGTGTCGTGACCATCGAGGATCTCGGTCTGGTCCGGCACGGGCGTACGGGGAAACGGCAGCGCGGCGGGAAGACGGAACATCCCGACGGAGTGCCGTGGGCGCCCGGGCGGACAGCCGAGGTCCTCACCGAATTCACGGGAATGGACCTCATGCTCAACCGACGAGGCCTGGTGGGCGCGGGCGCCGCGCTCGCCGCGGGATCCGCACTCACCGGCGCCATGCACGACTGGCTGCACACCGACCCAGCCCTGACCACGGACGTTCACCGTCCCGACCGCCCGGCGCACGCCGACGCCGCCGGAATCGACCGCTACGAGGCAGCCCCCATCGGGTCCCAGGAGATCGAGGAACTCGAGCGCTCCGTGGAAGTGTTCCGCGCCTGGGACGCCGCCCGGGGGGGCGGACTCCAGCGCAAGGCGGTGGTCGGCCAGCTCAACGAGGTGGGGGGCATGCTCGCCTACCACCACCCGCCCCATCTCCAGCGGCGCCTGTGGGGCGTCGCCGCCAACCTCGCCGTCCTCGCCGGGTGGATGTCGCACGACGTAGGTCTGGAACCCACGGCGCAGAAGTACTTCGTCATCGCCGCGCACGCCGCCAGGGAGGGCGGCGACCGGCCGCGCGCGGGGGAGGCACTGTCCCGCGCAGCCCGCCAGATGGTTCACCTGGGCCGGCCCGACGACGCCCTGGACCTGCTGAAACTCGCCCACTCGGGCTCGGGTGAGGAAGTACTGCCGCGCACCCGCGCGATGTTCCACACCATCGAGGCCTGGGCGCAGGCGTCCATGGGCAGAGGGCAGGCGATGCGCCGCACCCTGGGCCGGGCCGAGGACCTGTTCGTCTCCGACCGGGGGAGGGACCGGGAGCCGCCGGACTGGATGCAGATCTTCAAGGACGAGGATCTGTACGGCATGCACGCCCTGGCCTACCGCACGCTGGCCGAGTTCGAACCGGATGCGGCGGTGCACGCTCAGCACTACGCGGAGAAGGCACTGCCCCTGCGCACCGACGGCCGGGAGCGGTCGAAGATCTTCGACCATCTCTGCCTGGCCTCCGCCTGCTTCATCGCCGACGACCCGGAACAGGCCGACCGGTACGCGCGGCTCGCGCTGATGTCCATGGGTTCCAACTCCTCGCGCCGCACCTGGGACCGGCTGCGCGAGATGTACCGGCTCACCGCCGAATACTCCTCGTATCCCCGGATCCAGGAACTGCGGGAGGAGATCAGGACGGCCCTGCCGAAGCCCAGGGGCAAGGGGGGCAACAGCGCACGGGCATAGGCGGGCCGGAGCGCTTCACTCACGAGGCGTACGAGGCGGTGCGAGCCCTCTGAGTCCTACGAGGCCACCCGGGCGACGAGCACACAGGCGCCGTCCTCGCGCTCCCTGTACCCGAACTCCCGCAGGACGGCCAGCAGGCAGTCCTGCGCGGTACGGCTCTCCGCGAACTGTGGTGCCAGGCCGGCCAGCCGACGCACGGATGCGGTCCCGGACCGTCCGGGCACCAGCCCGTCGGTGTACAGCAGCAGCAGATCGCCGGCCTCGAGGGTCTCCTCGGCCTGCCCGTAGGGGGCTGCCGGGGTGACGCCCAGCAGGACGCCGTCCGGGGTGTCCAGCGCGCGCCCCGTTCCGTCGCGGAACAGCAGCGGGACGGGGTGTCCGGCCTGCGCCCACGCCAGGGAGCGGCTCTCGGGCCGGTAGCGCAGACAGAGGCCGCTCCCGAGGGCGGGCTGCCCGGTGGCGTCCAGTAACCGGTTGAGGCAGGTCATCAGAGGTCCGGGCTCGGTGCCGGACATCGCCATGCCACGCATGGCGCCGAGCAGCATCGCCATGCCCGAGGCCACACCGACGCCCTGCCCGGTCAGTCCTCCGACACTGAGCAGGGTGGTGCCGTCGGACAGTTCGAGGGCGTCGTACCAGTCCCTGCCGGTTGCCGTGCCCGTCGCCGACGGGAGGTGCCGGGCGGCGACGTCGAGGGTCCGGGGCCCCCTGCGCGGGAGCCGCAGGGAACCGCACCACGCCGGCAGCACGGCTTCCTGCAGCTCGACCGTGAGCCGGTGCTCGGTCCGCGCCGCGTCCTGTTCCCGGTGGTGCAGCGAGTCACGGGTCTCGACGACCGCCCGTCGGCACCGGCGCAGGTCGCTGACGTCCCGCAGCACGGCCCACATCGAGGCGGTGCTGCCGTCAGTTCCGAGGACCGGTTCGCCCATCATGTGCACGGTCCGGACGCTGCCGTCCGGGCGTACCAGCCGGAACTCCCCGTCAATGGGCCGTGCGTCGACGAGACAGCCCGTGACCATTGCCGTCAGCCTCGGCCGGTCCTCGTGGTGCACCAGCGACGGCAGTTCGTCGAGGGTGAGCGGCGGGGTGGCCGGGTCGCGGTCCAGGATGCGGTACAGCTCCCCGGACCAACTGGCCTCGTCCGTCAGCAGGTTCCACTCGGCACTGCCGACCCGGCCGAGCAGGGCGTCCTGCCTCGGCGCGGGCGCCGTGGCGGGCGACCGGTCCGGCCCCGCGGGAGCGGCCGACGCGGGGACGGACAGCGGGCCGTCCCGCAACTGCGCCAAATGCTCGTCCAGGTCGTCGAGCTGGTGCAGTGCCAGGTCGTACAGGGCGCGCTGCCAGCGGTCCCGCGGGTCCGAGGTGTCCGCCGGGGTGCCGCGCCGCACGGCGTCCACATCGTCCTTGAGCCGCCGGGTCTGCGAGATGAGCGCGTCGACCGGGCCGCGTCCTGGCGGCTGGGCTGCTGAGCGGTCCGCGGAGAGGTGGGGCGGCATGACGCACTCCGATGTGGGACGGTTCGGGCCAGAGTCGGACGGAGGAACCTTTACGACTGTTGCACAGCTCGCGATGCTCTGTAAGGGATTCGGCAAGACACCTCAAGGTCATGCCCTTGGCATATGTCACCGTCTTCGCAGGATTACTAGAGGGGATGTTCCGGGCGCCGACATGTTCGGTCAACCCCCGTGATGTGTAAGTGACTTGATGAGTGCTCCGGTCTGCATTTCCCGCTCGTGCGCATGTTCGACGGATAGGAGTTCGTTTGCGAAAGTGATCTGCATGGTCCCCGTCCCGGGGTGTCCGACCGGATTCTGGCCGGGCGTCTCGGGACGGGCGGTGGGCACCTCCCGGCGGTACGCGCGACACCCTGGGGCCCGCCGGCTGCGGACGGCCCTCAGTACCGCAGTACGCCTGCGATCCGGGCCTCGTCCCCGAGGGTGCCGTCCGGGACGAAGCGGACCTCGGCACCCGTCTCCAGGCACTGCTCGACCAGCTCGTCCACGATGTCCTCGAGAGCGTCCAGGTCGCCGGGCTCGGCGGCGACCAGATGCTCGCCCGCCTCGCGCACCGTCACCCGGAAGTTCTCCTCGACGGCCAGCAGTTGGACCCGGCCGTCCCGGGTGTTCTGCCACAGCTCGTCGACCCCGGCCGCGAACCTCTTGCGTCCGCGTGCCGTCTCCAGTGTCCCGACGACGGCCTCCGCACTCTTGCGGGCCTCGCTCTCGAGCGCGGGGCGCAGGGCCTGCCGCACCGCGTCGGGCGTGCCGTGTGCGAGACCGCCGTGCTGGACGTGCACCGCGTCCCGGGTCACGCTGCCGGCCTCGCCCAGCAGGGACAGCGCCGCAGGCTCACCGGTGACATACAGGGGTCGCGGGTGCCCACGCAGGACCGTGGCCATCGCGGTGCCGGCATCGCGCAGGAACCGTCGGGTGCCTTCGTCCCGGAAGGTGCTCGGCTGATCGCCGACCCGCTCCAGGCGCTCAGGGTCGAAGTTCTCCTCGGCCCGGGTCAGCGGGAAGCCCCCGATGTGCTCCTCGGTGACCCGGTCCGTGCTGCCGTTCCACAGTGTGACCCGGTCCGCGGAGACGGACAGTACCCAGAAGGGGCGCTCTGCCCTGTGGGCGGACACCAGGTTGCGGGTAAGGAAAGTGTCCGAGAGCACCACGCGCTCCGGCACCGGACGGGCGAGCGACCACACCTGGTGCTCGCCCGGAGCGGCGAAGATGACCAGGCCGTCCTCGGCGTGCGCCAGATCGACCTCGGTCAGGGCCTGGTCGAGCTGCAGTTCCACCTCTCCGCGCCGGTCCCTGGTGACCGCGGGATCGGCTTCCAGCTGTTTCTTGGCCCTGGCCACCACATTGCGCAGCCGGACCGGATCCTGGGCGTTGAAGGGCTTGCGCCGGTGCGCCGGTGTCAGCACCGACACCGCGGGGTAGGGGCGCGGGCGGCGAAGCTCGGCAAGGGTCGTGGGACTCAGATCGTGCTCCATGACAGCACCATAGAGCCGAATCACGAATAGGGCATTTGGGGCATTCTTGCGCCGTCCGGGTGTGGACTCACGAACGGGTGACCTCCTCGTCTCCGCAGGAGCTGCCGCTGGGTGGCAGGGTGCCGTAGAGGAGGAAGTCGTCGACCGTGCGGTGGACGCATTCGGACGATCCGTAGCCGGTGTGGCCCTCGCCCCGGTTGTCCAGCACCACCGCGGACGGGCCGAGCCGCTCGGCCGTCTCCACCGTCCACCGGTACGGTGTGGCCGGGTCGCCCCGGGTGCCGACCAGCAGCATCTTCGGCGTGTCGAGGTCCTTGACCTCTTCGCGGATGAAGTCGGTCCCCTCGGGACGGCCGTGGCACATCAGGACCTGGGCGAGCCGGTAGCGGCCGAAGACCGACGAGGCCTCCTCGTAGGCGGTGCGCAGCCGGG
Organism: Streptomyces sp. KMM 9044; assembly: GCF_024701375.2. Classification (NCBI taxonomy): domain Bacteria; kingdom Bacillati; phylum Actinomycetota; class Actinomycetes; order Kitasatosporales; family Streptomycetaceae; genus Streptomyces; species Streptomyces sp. KMM 9044. The sequence goes on from NZ_CP113910.1 coordinate 7,061,086, forward strand.
CGAGGTCCCGGGTCACCTGCTCGGCGGCCGGGCGGTCGGGGTCGTCCGCGCAGTTCACCGCCATCAGCGCGGCCGGCAGGTTGTCCAGGGGCACCTCCTCCTCGTCGACGAGCGGATCGTCGGCGCGGTGCGGCAGGGGGATCGCCACTCCGCCGGTGGCGAAGGCCTCCACCCCGCGCGTGTCCCCGCCCTCCATCAGCTCCGCGAGCGCCCGCTGCAGCAAGGGCCACAGTTCCTTGCTGTAGAGGCCCTGGCCCAGGGCGACCGCGAGGTCCTGGCCGGTGAACCCGTAGCCGAAGTCCGTCGGTACGGGGTTCTCGTCGAGCGAGTCGACCAGTTTCACGACCGATTCCCTCGCCTCGCGCGGATCCCGGCCGAACGGGCAGACGATGTCCTCGGCGCACCAGGTCAGGAAGTGCTCGAGCGCGGTCTGCTGGCCCCGCACGCCCGCCAGCCCCTGCTCCGCCAGCGGATCGGTCAGTGTGTCCACCCCGTCCAGCACGAACCGGCCCACCTTCTCGGGGAACCGGGCCGCGTACACCGCGGCCAGCCGGGTTCCGTAGGAGAACCCCAGGTAGTTGAGCTTCTTGTCGCCGAGCACCTGCCGCATGACGTCCAGGTCGCGTGCGACGTTCACGGTACCGATGTGCGGCAGGACCGGGCCCGAGTGCTCGGTGCACTCGGCAGCCACCTCACGCAGCTGGGCCAGCGTTTTCCGCGGATCGGACATGTCGTCGCCGCCGGTGGCCTCCAGCGCCTGACCGGTGGCCTCCGTGCCGCAGCTGACCGGTGAGGAACGGCCGACGCCGCGCGGGTCGAAGGACACCACGTCGTACTCGTCGGTGAGGCCCATGAACTCCTTGCCGCCGTGGGCGAGTCCGAGCACGCCCGAACCGCCCGGCCCGCCGAAGTTCAGCACCACCGAGCCGCGGGGCTCGCCCGTGCCGCGGTAACGGGCGAGGGCCAGGTCGAGGGCGCCCTTGCCCGGGTCGGCGTAGTCGACCGGGACGGTGATCTTCCCGCACTGCAGGTCCTCGGGCAGGTCCGTGCCCTCGCACGCCGACCACGTGATCTTCTGGTCGTAGAACCGGTCGAGGCCCCGGTCGTCGGCAGCGGCCGCCGGGAGACCCGCGCCCAGCAGGGCCAGCCCGACCGCTCCGGTGACCGCGCAGCGTCGGAACGGGAGTCGCATAGAGAGCTTGACCAGCATCGATGCCTCCAGGGGCGCCCCACAGCGGACCGGGAACCGGCACCCTCGATCACGATACGGGGGGCTCATCGGCCCCGCCTGTCGGCCGAAGGCGTTCCACGGTGCCCGGCCCGGTACTCCGGAGCCCCGGCGGCACGCGTCTGATCGGCGACCAGTACCCGAGTTCGAGCAGCGGGCGCTCCACTGAGTGAACGGCGTGCGACTTTCGGACAAGCCACAACCCGGTTGGTGCAACCGCGCTCCCTCCGGTGCGGGCGAGCGCCCGCGGCCATGTCCGGAAGGCAGGCAACCTATGACACGGGTTACCCGAAGCGGTCTGATCGCCGTCGCCGTCGCCGCCGCGACGGGCACGATGGCCTTGGTGACACCGACGCACGCCGACGCACGCCGACGCCGCCCCGGAGGGCTCCCCCCGGGGCGGTCTCCGGGAACACCGTCCAGCTCCCGGTGCGCATCCCGGTCAACGCCTGCGGGAACACGATGGACGTGATGGGCCTCCTCAACCCGGCAGCGGGCAACACCTGCGTCAACGAGGGAGCGGACGAGCGGGGTGGGGACGAGGGGGCCCACGGGTCCTCGGGCGGTGCCGCAGCCGACGGCAGCACGCAGGGCGCAGGTCGACGGCCACCTTACGCACGGGCATCGTGCGGACGCGATGCCGTCCTGTCGTCCGGCGCGGGGACCCCGGTCCTCTCATGCCGGGCTCGCGGGATCCGGCACCGGACCCCGATCCCCGGTCCGGCGGCCTGAGCCGAGCGAAAGACCCTAGGTCCTCGGGGCGCTCCTGGACGCCGTGACGGCGCACACGAAGCCGAGCGCCAGCGTCAGGGCACCGATGACGATGTTGTTCCAGATGACGCCCGCGTCCGGATTGGTGCCGACGATCCACGGTGAGACGATCATCCACACGCCGAGGGCGCACATCGCTCCGCTGAGGCCGTACATGCGCGCCGGCGCGGCGGTGAAGCCGAGGGCGAGCAGGCCGATCGCGATGCCGACGATCAGGTTGTGGGGCGCCAGCGCGGGCTGGCTCGTCGTGTAGTGGAGTATCCAGGGGGACACCGCGCAGTAGAGGCCGAGCAGGAACACCGGCCCGTCCACCAGGACCACATCACGACCGCCGAGCATACGGTCGTAACGTGCCTGCATTTCCGGAGCATCGGGGTGGCTCGCGATGTCACCACGGGGATGCGAGACGTTGGCCATGAGTCGTCTCCTTTGACTGACCGGCCTCACCGCTTCTGGGGTGGTGTGCGGCAAGCGCCACTTAGGGTCATTCTGCACTTTTTTCCCTTTTATGTGTAGAGGCTGGGGGCCGTAGCCGCCGAGCGTGTCTTCCGGCTGACGTGTGCGACGCGCGTGGCGGGTTCGGTGCGCCTTCCGGAGGGAGGCGGCGGGGCCGGTTCGTCCGACTGGTCTACACCCTTGACTGGTACAGACCAATGCGGTTGAGTGTGTCCGACACCCCCCACCACGGCCGCCCTCATCCCGTGGCCGGCTCCGCCGGCGCGTGCGGCAAGACCCCGCTCGGGCACGTCATCGCCCGGGATCGGCCGTGTCCCGCGAAGGAGTTGATCCCTTGACGAGACGCCGCACCTCCTCCGTCCTGGCCGCCGTCGTCATCGCCGCCAGTGCACCCGTGCTGCTCCCCGCCGCGACCGCTTCGGCCGCCCCCGCCTCGGCGTCCGCCGCGTGTTCCAGCTATCCGAACTGGGTGGCCGGGCGGTGGTACAACGCCGGCGACATCGTCCGCTACACCGACGGCCGGGCCTACGTCGCCGAGCACGGCAACCCGGGCTACGACCCCGTCATCAGTACCTGGTACTGGGAGCCGTACTCCTGCGACAGCGGCCCCGGAACGCCGGTCGGCAACTTCGTCGTGACCGAGGCGCAGTTCAACCAGATGTTCCCGAACAGGAACCCCTTCTACACCTATGGCGGTCTCGCCGCCGCCCTGAGCGCCTATCCCGGCTTCGCCAACACGGGCGGCGACACCGTGAAGAAGCAGGAGGCCGCTGCCTTCCTCGCCAACGCCAGCCACGAAACCGGCGGCCTGGCCCACGTGGTGGAGCAGAACACCGCCAACTATCCGCACTACTGCGACTGGAACCAGCCCTACGGCTGCCCGGCCGGCCAGGCCGCCTACTACGGTCGCGGTCCGATCCAGCTGAGCTGGAACTTCAACTACAAGGCCGCGGGCGACGCGTTGGGCCTCGACCTACTGGGCAACCCCTGGCTGGTGCAGAACGACTCCTCCGTGGCCTGGAAGACGGCGCTGTGGTACTGGAACACCCAGAACGGCCCCGGCTCCATGACCCCGCACAACGCCATGGTGAACCAGGCCGGTTTCGGCCAGACGATCCGCAGCATCAACGGCTTCCTGGAGTGCGACGGCCGCAACCCCGCACAGGTGCAGAGCAGGGTGGCCAAGTACCAGCAGTTCACCCAGATCCTCGGGACGTCACCCGGCGGCAACCTGTACTGCTGACGCAGGGTGGGCGGACATGATGTCATGCCCCTGACTATCTGAGATCCGGCCGCGTGCCGTCCACGTTCCCCGCGTACGTGGACGGTGCGCGGCCGTCCTCCGGACCGAAGGGCACCCGTCATGCGCACCCCCCACGCCCTGCTCGCCACGACCGTCACGACGACCGCGCTGGTCGCGGCGGTCCTGGCACCCACCCCCGCCGCCGGGACCGAAGTGGTACCCGAGCCCGGCACCTTCTACGTGCAGAGCGCCGCCACCGGACTCAACGCCGCCGGCAACGCCGGAGCCGTCGAACAGCACCGGCCCCGGGGCAACGAGGACCACCAGCAGTGGAACCTGAGGGCCAACGGCACCACCCACCTCCTGGAGAACGCGGACGTCCCGGGCACCTGCCTCGGCCGCACCGGCGACCAGGCCAGGACCGTCCCCTGTGCCGGCGCCGACGCGGCCTGGGTCATCGCCCCCGCCGCTGCCGACCGGTTCACGCTCGCCGTCCCCGGCGCCGACCGGCGTCTCGCGGTCGCCCCCAGGCCCTCCGGCGCCACCCACCCCGCCCGGCTCACCGTCGCCGAAGGCTCCCCGGACCTCGCCCACTGGTATCTCACTCCGGCCTCTCCCCCCACCCGGCCCATGCCGCCCCAGGGCGGCCGCACCCTGGACCAGGTCACCTTCCTCACCTCGCACAACGCCTACGCCAACGGAGTCGACGGAGGTTTCGCCCCGCCCTTCGTCAATCTCTTTCCCAATCAGACGCGCGGCATCGAACGCCAACTGGCCGACGGGGTACGCGGATTCATGCTGGACATCCACCAGACCCCGGACGGCGCGATCCTCTGCCACACCAGCTGCGCCCTGGTCAGCAGGCCCGTCGCGCTCTGGGTCGACCTCCAGCGCATGGTCGACTTCCTCGAGGCCCATCCCGACCAGGTGGTCACCGTGTTCCTGGAGGACTACGTCGACCCGGGTGTGCTGCGTGCCGAACTCGCCCGCGTCAACGGCCTGTCGGACGTGCTCTACCGGCCGGACCGCACCGGCGTGCGGGAGAACGGCTGGCCGACGATGGCGGACCTGACCGCCGCCGGAAAGCGCCTGCTGATCTTCAGTGACCACAGCCGCTCCGCCGACCAGTCCGCCGGGCTGACCCGGGACAGCTTCGGCGTCATGTACCAGCGCGAGTGGACCGTCGAGAACCACTGGTCCATGGGCTCGGGCGTCGGCGCCTCCGACTGGTCGTGCTACAGCCGTTGGTACGACGCCGGTACCAACATCCCGCTCACCCGTACCGAGCCGGGGTTCCGTCCTCTCTTCGTCATGAACCACTTCCGGGACGCCCCGGTCGCCGTAACGGCCGGTACGGACAACGGCAAGCTCGCCGACCGCGCCCGCAGGTTCTGTCAGCCCGCCGCCCGCAAGAAGCCCAACTTCCTCGCCGTGGACCGCTACGACCTCGGCAACCCGGCGGCCACCGTCGACGCACTCAACACATACGTGTACCCGTAGGCCCGGCTCGGGAGCCGGCACCCCGCCTGCCCGCCCCGGTTGCACGCGTGCCTGTACCGGCACGCATTCCGCCCCGCCCCCGCCCGCCCACCGCATCGGCTCCCGTGCGGTGCGGCGGGCGGGCGGCGCCGTCCGGGGTGACGGGCGCGTGCCTGGGTGGTACGTATCACCTCTGCCGATCGATCCCACCCATCGCTTTCCGGAGAGGTCCCGATGAGACGTGTCGCCCTGGTCACCCTGGTCGTCGACGACTACGACGAGGCGATCCGCTTCTACACCGAGGCTCTCGGATTCCACCTGGCCGAGGACACCCCCCGGCCCGACGGCTCCCGCTGGGTCGTCGTCGAACCGGACGCGGGGACCACCGGCACCGGCCTGCTGCTCGCCCGCGCCAAGGGCGACGACCAGGGCGCCCGGACCGGTGACCAGACCGGTGGACGCGTCGGCTTCTTCCTGCACACCGACGACTTCGACCGCGACCATGCCCGGATGACGGCCTCGGGTGTGACCTTCCTGGAAAGGCCGCGCCACGAGCCGTACGGCACGGTCGCCGTCTTCCAGGACCTCTACGGCAACCGCTGGGACCTGCTCCAGCCCGCCGGCTGACCCCGTACTCCGACACCGGCTCCACCACCGACACCGAACCGCCGAGAAACGCCCGCCCATGACCGCGCCCCGCATCACTTCCGACACCGGGGCCCCCGCCGCTGCCCAAGGCCGTACTGCACGACCACCTCGACGGCGGGCCGCGTCCCGCCGCCGTGGTCGAGCTCGCGGACACGACCGGTCACACCCTGCCCACCACCGACCCGGACGAGCTCGCCGCCTGGTACGTCGGGGCCGTCGGCTCCGGTGACCCGGTGCGCTATATCGCCACCTTCGAGCACACCCTCGCCGTCATGCAGACCCGCGAGGGCCTGCTGCGCACCGCCGAGGAGTACGTACTCGACCTCGCCGCCGACGGTGTCGTCTACGGCGAGGTCCGCTATGCCCCCGAGCTGATGACGAAGGGCGGACTGGCCCTGCCCGGGGTGGTCGAGTCCGTGCAGGAGGGCCTCGCGGCCGGCATGGCCGGGGCCGCCGCCGCGGGGACGCCGGTGCGGGTCGGGACACTGCTGTGCGGCATGTGGAGTTCGGCCGGACGCGGGAGAACGCCGACCTGGTGGTGGCGTTCCGGGACGCCGGGGTCGTCGGTTTCGACATCGCCGGTGCCGAGGGCGGCTTCCCCGCCGCCGATCACCTGGACGCCTTCGAGCACCTGCGCCGCGAGAGCGTGTCCTTCACCATCCACGCCGGCGAGGCCCACGGCCTGCCCAGCATCCACCAGACCGTCCAGTTGTGCGGCGCCCAGCGCATCGGTCACGGCGTGCGGATCACCGAGGACATCGTCGACGGCAAGCTCGGCCGGCTCGCGGGCTGGGTCCGTGACCGCCGGATCGCGCTGGAGGTGTGCCCCACCTCCAACCTCCAGACCGGCGCCGCCGGTTCGATCGCCACGCACCCCGTCACCGTGCTGAAGGACCTCGGCTTCCGGGGCACCCTCAACACCGACAACCGGCTCGTCTCCGGCACCACCATGACCCGTGAGACGTCCCTGCCGGTGGAACAGGCCGGCTGGACCGTCGAGGACCTGCGGACCGTCACGGTCAACGCCGTCAAGAGCGCGTTCCTCCCGTTCGACGAGCGCAACGCCCTGCTCAGGGACGTGGTCCTGCCCGGTTACGACTCCGTACGCCGAAGAAGGCCCCGCACGTAGGCGGCCTGTCCGGCGTGCTGGAGATCGTCGGACAGGCCGCTGCCCAGGCGCACCCCCAGGCTCACCGGCGGATGCCAGCGCTCGTCCACGACGCGCGCCAGGTCCTTGGCGGCCAGTGCGCGCCGGACGTCCAGCGTCTGCTCGTGCACCGCGTCGTAGGAGCCGGTCAGCAGGCCGCCCGAGTCGCCCCGTGCCCCGGCGGCCTGCTCCGGGGTGTGGCCGTATCCGGTGTCGTGACGGGGCAGACCGAGCGCGAACCGCTTCTCGAAGCCCTGGGCGAGCCGCACCTGGTCGCGTCCGAAGGCGTCCGCGACATGGTCGTCCCGGATCCGGGTGAGGTGCCAGACGAGCCGGGCGATGGAGCTGGTGCCCGGGACCGGAGGGGTGTTCAGGGCGTCGGGGCCGAGTCCGGTCACGGCGGCGTGGACCTCTTCGCGGACGCGGCCGTAGCCGTCGGTGAGGATGTCCTTGGCAGGCATGGGACCACCCTCGCGCATCCCGCCCCGACACGCGCCCGGTGGACCCGCCCCCGTACACGCGCCGCCCCCGCGCCCGCGCGGTCGTCCCTACGCCTCCCCGCTGTCCAGCAGAACCATCAGTGCCCGCGCCGCCGGGCTGGTGGCCTCTTCCGCCGGGACCAGCACCACGCTCTCGTACACCGACTCACCGGTGTCCTTCAGCGGCAGCGCGGTCAGCGCCGCGCGCTTGTGCCGGAAGTGCTGGGGGACGACGGCGATACCGAGGTTCTCGTCGACCAGGTCCAGCAGGCTGTGCACGTCGTTCACCTCCAGCGCGACCGTGCGCCGCACGCCCGCGGCGGCGAACGCGGTGTCGGTGGCGCGGCGCGGGCCCCAGTCGGGGTGGAAGTCGACGAACACCTCACCGCCCAGATCGTGCGGGGTCAGCGGCGCCCCGGCCCGTGCCAGCCGGTGATCGGGATGGCAGAGCACGGTCATCGGCTCACTGGTGAGCGCCACCGACCGCAACTGGTCGGGGTCCGCGTGGGTCCGGTAGGCGAAGGCCAGGTCGAGGCGACCCGCTGCGACCTCCTCAGCCAGCGCCGTCGAGCCCCACTGCCGCAGCCGGATCTCCACGTCCGGATGGCGCCGCCGGAAATCGGCCAGCAGATCCGCCAGGTCCACCCCGGCGATGCACTGCTCGGCACCCAGGGCGAGTGTGCCCCGCAGCACCCCCTGCACCGCGGCCACCGCCTCGTGCGCCGCCCGTACCTGCGCCAGGATCCGCTCGGCCTCCACCAGCAGCGCCCGCCCGGCCTCCGTGAGTGTCACCCGCCGTGTGGTCCGTACGAACAACGGTGTCTGCAGCTCGCGCTCCAGGGAGCGGATCGACGCCGACAGACCCGACTGGGAGACCAGCAGCCGCTCCGCCGCCCGGGTGAAGTGCTGGTCCTCGGCGACGGCGACGAAGTGCTGAAGGTGACGCAGTTCCATGATTGAGAAGCGTATCCGCTGAATTCCATCGGATTCTTCTGTTGGACCGCTGCACGTGGACCGCGCCAGAGTGGAGCCCAGGTCCCGGTCCGGTTCTGGGGCCACGAAACCGGACACCCGTGTCGCCCGCCTGTGTGCCAACCTCTCTGGAGTCGCGTTGTACACCCCGCACCCCGACCGTTACGCGGACCTGCCCTACCGGCGCACCGGACGCAGCGGCCTGAAGCTTCCCGCGCTCTCGCTCGGCCTGTGGCACAACTTCGGCCCCGACCGCCCCGCAGAGACCCAGCGCGCCATCCTGCGCCGCGCCTTCGACCTCGGCGTCACCCACTTCGATCTCGCCAACAACTACGGCCCGCCCCCCGGCGCGGCCGAGTCCGCCCTCGGCGAGGCCCTGCGCGCGGACTTCGCGCCGTACCGCGACGAACTGGTGATCTCCACCAAGGCCGGCTACCTGATGTGGCCCGGTCCGTACGGCGAATGGGGCTCGCGCAAGTACCTGCTGTCCTCGCTGGACCAGAGCCTCGACCGGATGGGCCTCGACCACGTCGACATCTTCTACTCGCACCGCTTCGACCCCGACACTCCGCTGGAGGAGACGATGGGGGCCCTGCACTCGGCGGTCCAGCAGGGCAAGGCGCTGTACGTCGGCGTGTCCAACTACTCCGCGGAGCAGACCCGCGACGCCGCCCGCGTCCTCGGCGAGCTGGGCACCCCGCTGCTGATCCACCAGCCCCGCTACTCGATGCTCGACCGGCGCCCGGAGGACGAGGGTCTGCTGGACGCCCTGGACGAGCTCCAGGTCGGCTCCATCGCCTACTCCCCACTGGAACAGGGTCTGCTGACCGCCCGCTACCTCGACGGCATTCCCGAGGACTCCCGTGCCGCGAGCGACAGCCCGTTCCTGGACACCGACGCGGTTACCGGTGAACTGGTGGAACAGCTGCGCACGCTGAACAGAATCGCCGAATCCCGCGGCCAGACCCTCGCGCAGATGGCACTCGCCTGGGTGCTGCGCGGCACACGCGTGACCTCGGCCCTGGTCGGGGCGAGCAGCCCGCGGCAGCTGGAGGACAGCGTGGCGGCCACCCGCAACCTCGAATTCGACGCGGACGAACTGGCCCGCATCGACGCCGTCGTCAAGCAGTAGGACCGAGCCCGGGCAGGTTCTTCCCGGCCGCGTCGTCATCGTCGTGACGGCGCGGCCGGCGCCGTGCCGGGCCCGCTCCTTGGCGTGCCGCACCCACTTGCTGCCACGCCGTGCACCGAGAACACGCCATTCCGGCCAACAGGAGGGGCGAATATGCCTGGAGAGTGGCCGGAAAGGCGTGGTGACAGTGATTCGACGGTGAACATACTCGACAACGAGGGCGCTTCACCCGGCGCGACGGCGCCCTCACGCACCGCACGCGACCCGCCGGAGGGACGGCCCGGTCGGCCGACGGGCAACGCAACCGGGGGAGGAAATCGTGCACGACGAGTTCCTGTGCCACGTCACGGCGTACGGAGTCTGCGACGGCCGCCGCATCGGTGTACCCCTCGGCACGTACCGCGCCCCCACCCTGGCCCTCGCCCTGTGGTGGCTGCGCGACCGCGCCTCCTGGATCGCCGAGCGGCTCGACCCGCGGCCCGAGGCCGAGCGCTTACCCCCGGGCGCGCTCGTCCCCGTCGCCGACGGCGTGCCCGACGTGCCCGCCGTGCTGCGTGCCTGGTGCGGCGACGTCGCCCGACAGGAGGAGATGGCCGAGGCCCTGGCAGCCGGACGGATGGTGCGCCTCGCCACCGGCGACGACACCACCGAGTACGAACTCCTGGCCGAATCCGTGGACGCCCTGCGCATGCAGCGCGCGGCCCCGGTGCTGGGCGTCCCCGTCGCCTGACCGCCATCGCATCGCCCTCCCGCCCCGCCCCCACCCGCCGCGCCAAGCACTCGAACGGACCAGTCGGTAGAATCCAGGCATGGTCGAGCGCCGGGTCGCACCGGAGCTCCTCGTGGAGACCGGCAGCGGCTCCACCCTGGTGAGCCCGGGCCGCGACTACATGTCGGACGCGACCCGTTGAGCGACATCGTCATGGACGACGCCCGGGTCTCCTGGCATCACGCGGTGCTCCATCCCGAAGACGGCCACCGGACCCTTGAGGACGAGCACAGCGCCAACGCCACCTACACCGACGGCCACCTGCTGGTTGCGGTGCCCCAGGACCCGCCCGCCCCCGAAGCACCCCTGTCCCGCACCGCCGACCCCCGGCCGCTGCTCACCCGGGCCGAGGAGGTCCTGGCCGGTTACCGGGCCGCCGTCGAGGCACGGGCCGGCGGTCTTGACGGCGAGGGCTTTCGCGTACGCACCCGAGGCCTGCGCGTCGGCCTCGTCGTCGACGGGGAGTCCCTGTGGTTCTACGACTCCGACCACGGGCGCTGGATCTACACCGACGGCACCAGGCTGCACATCTACGCCGTCGACGAACCTCCCCGCGCCACCGAGGCCCCGGAAGCCGTGGGGCACGCTCCCACCCGGATCGTTCCCGGCGAACCCGTCCGGTCCGTACCCGCCGAACCCACCCGCGTCGTCACCTCGGGCCCTCCCGGAGCGTGACGACCGATGACGCACGACACCGGCCTCTTCGCCGGCCGGCCCTCCGAGCTGACGGGGCAGCAGGTCGCGGGCTACCGCATCGAGCGCGAGATCGGCCGTGGCGGCATGGCCGTTGTCTCCCGCGCCCGGGACCTGCGCCTCGACCGCACCGTCGCCCTGAAACCGCTCGCCCCGGAACTCGCCCGCAACGACACCTTCCGCCGCCGCTTCACCCATGAGTCCCGCACCGCCGCCATCGACCACCCGCACATCGTTCCCGTCTTCGAGGCCGGTGAGACGGACGGCGTCCTCTACAACGCCATGCGGTACGTCGAGGGCGGCGACCTGCGCCACCTCCTCGACCGCGAGGGGCCGCTGCCGTCCCGCACGGCGTTGCGCATCGCCGCGCAGGTGGCTTCGGCGCTCGACGCCGCCCACGAGCACGGCCTGGTCCACCGGGACGTCAAGCCCGGAAACATCCTGGTCGCCCGCGGCACCGACAGCGACCACCCCGAGCACGTCTATCTCACCGACTTCGGCCTGACCAAGAAATCCCTGTCCCCGACGGGGTTCACCACCGTCGGCCAGTTCGTCGGCACCCTCGACTACGTGGCCCCGGAACAGATCTCGGGGCGTCCGGTCGACGCCCGCTGCGATGTCTACGGGTTCGCCTGCGTCGTCCACGAGATCCTCGCCGGTCATCCGCCCTTCCGCCGGGACGACGACATGGCCCTGCTCTGGGCCCACCAGTACGCCGACCCGCCACCCCTGACCGCGGTGCGCCCCGCGCTCTCCCCCCCCCGCCGCCCGCCCGCCCAGGTCAGCCGTCCGACCGGCCCCGACGGCGCGTCCTTTGGGCCAGCAGCGCGCCCGCGAAGCCCGCCGTCAGGCCCCACAGGAGGGCAGGCCCCAGCGCGGTCGGCAGGCGTGGTTCCAGCAGGACCTGACCGGAGAGCCCCGTGCCCAGGTCGCCGATGCCGAGCACGGACAGGCCGAGCCGGGCGGAGATCCGGCCGGTCAGGCAGATCATCAGCACCGTCAGCGCGAGTGCCACCGCCAGGCGCACGGCGTGCTGCCAGGCCCGGACCCGGGCCGGTGACAGAGCCGCCATCGCGAACGCCACGGCCAGCAGCAGGACCGCGGCGGCCACCGGCAGCCACCACACCCTGCCGTCGTGCTCGGCGAGCGTGCTCAGGTTCAGTGCCGAGACGTCCCCGGTGCGCAGCACCTCGTCGAGGAGGTGCGGCATGGGCAGCCCGAAAGGGCCTTCCACCCTGCCGTCCCAGGTGGCGCCCAGCCCGATGGTCAGCGCGAGCCAGGTCACGTTGGGCAGGCCGAGCAGGAGTACGGCGAACGTCTCCGCCGGGCGCCCCCGCGTCGCCGCGACGACCAGTGCGATCACGACACCGATGACGACGAAGACGAGCAGCAGTTGCAGCATCGCGTGCGCCGCGGGCCGTACCGCCGTCTGGAACCGGAGCAGCCGGCCCGGCAGCGGGGCGCCGCGCGACACCAGCAGGGCCAGCACCAGGACACCCGCCACCCAGAGCAGGCCGACGAGTACGGTCAGCGGCACATCGGCGGCGAAGCCGACCTCGGGGGTGACCCCGAACAGATCACCGAGATCACCCAGGGCGCCTTCCCCGAGGGAGATCTCGAACGTGTGCCGGGCGGCGAACGCCAGCCCGAGCAGGGCGATCAGCCAGAGGGCGACGATCCTCGCTGCCCATCCGGCCAGCTCCGGCGCCCCGGTGACGGCCCGGTGGCGCAACGGGCGCAGAAAGGCCCAGCCGATGAACAGGGCGCCGGTGAGGGTGACGGACAGCGGCATGACGGTCAGGCCACCCTCCGTGCCGGCCAGGTCCCCCGCGTCGCCGGACAGGTGCACCGACCCGCCGACGGCCGTGACGACGGTCGCCGCGAGCACCTCGGGGAAGGAACCGTCCGGAAGGTCCGCGGCACCGGTCGCCCACAGTCCGAGCGCGGCCACGACTCCCATGGCGATCAGCCCGCCCAGCACCGTGACGAGGGCCTGCGCCCAGCCGTGTCGGGCGATCGCCAGGTCGGCGAGGGTGCGTGAACTCACCCCTGCACGCTAAACAGGCCCCGCACGGGACGCCTGCCGGGAGGTCCGTCCGCGGCGGAGGCGCGGGGCCGTCCGGGCACGGCCCGCGGCCGTGGTGGAAGTCCGTAACCGGGCTCGGGGCGCTCGCCGCGGCCGTGGCGGTGGCCGTGGTCCTGCGGCCGATCAGCTCGTGATGCGGCGGGGCCGCGGCCTGTGCGGAGGACGGGACCGCGATCAGCATGTCCGGGCCGACGGCGTCCAGCGCACCGCAGGCCGGCGCGATCTCCCTGCGCAGCCGTACACGCCGCACCCGTACATGTGTGACGGTGCCGGAGGCCACGTCGACCGTCAGTGTCCGTACGACACCGAGCCGGAGCCCCTCACCCGGGGTCAGCACCGGCAGCCCCCGCACCCGGGAGAACAGCATCACGGCAGCAGGCCCGTCCGCCGGGTGTGGAACGCGCCGGCCCGGGCCACGAGGTCCGGCAGATCGTCGGTGACGCAGGTGGTGGCGTGCGCGGGGACGACCGGCGACCGGCCGGAGACGGACACCGCCTCACCGCGGGGTACGTACACCCGCTACCGCCGGTGCCTCGGACCCGGCACCAGATCCCGGTGCGCGGCAAGCCGGAAGGCGACGCCCCGGCCGCTGGTGCCTCCCTCGACCAGGACGTCGAGCACCGCGCCGAGCGCGTCGCCCTCGTCGGCGAGGACCTGTGCGCCGAGCAGCCGCCCGCGCGGGGCGTCGCGGCGGGCCACCGACAGGGGCAGGTCGCACAGCGCCTCCTCGTCGCGGACCATGACCGTGTGACGGCCGAGGGAGTGCACCGCCGGCCAGGGCAGGTCCCGGGGCAGCGGGCCCGACGGCAGAGTCCGGCCGGTGAGGGTGAAGCTCGTGTTGCAGCCGGCCACGGGGCCGAGGACGGTGTCCTTGACGTGAGCGACGGCATCGCCGCCGAGCGTCACCACGGGCAGCGTCGTCAGGCACCGCACCGTCAACAGCTCGCTCATCGGTCGCCCTTCCCGTCGTTGCCGCCTGCCTCCGGACCCGGCTCCCGCCCTGCTGGAACCGGGCTCCCGCCCTGTGGCGCGTTGAACACCGATCAGGGGACTGAGCAGCCGGACTCGGGGTACGTGCACCAGTGCAGATCGTCCGGCAGTCCGGCTTCCCAGAGAGAACCGCATGACCGACCACCTGGACGGGGCAGTGATACCGACTGGTTTCGATGTACCCGTTGAACCGCTACGGCGGACAGCACACTTCACCGGCGAGCCGGGTTGCATCGCCGAGGCGCGTGCCTTCGCCACGCTGTTCCTCGAACAGCTCAGGGCCGAGTGGTGTGCCACGATCGGTGAGCGGACCGACGGCGCGGCGCTCCTGATCGTGAGTGAACTGGTCACCAACGCCGACCGGCACAGCAACGGCCCGTACATCCTGGAGCTGGAGGGTACGGACGAAGCGATCACGGTCACCGTCTACGACAGCAGCGGCACACTGCCCCGCGTCTACCCCCACGACCCCGAGCGCATCGGCTGCCACGGCCTGGAGATCGTGCAGGCTCTCGCACGTGACGTTCTCGCCGAGCGGATACCGGTCGGAAAGCGGGTCCGTGCTGCGCTGAGCCTCGACGCCGGATGAGCGGCACCGGAGGCCGGAGCACTTTTCCCAAGCGTGCCACCGGGCGGTCTGCACACACCGGACATGGGACATGACACGACGAAAGCGGCTGCCGGCCCCTCAAAGGGGCCGGCAGCCGCTTTCGTCGTCCTCCGGTTTCTTCGTCCTCCGGTCAGGCGCAGCCCAGCTCGCCCAGCATGCCCTCGCGCAGACGGCCGATGATCCGCTTGATCAGCCGGGAGACATGCATCTGCGAGCACCCGAGCCGTTCGCCGATCTCCGCCTGGGTGGCCTCCTCCACGAACCGCATCCGGATGATGTCGCGGTCGCGGTCGCTGAGCTCGGCCATGAGCGGGGCGAGCGCGTGGAAGTCCTCGACGAGCTGCAGCCCCTCCTCCTCCATGCCGATGAAGTCGGCCAGAACGGACTCGCCGTTCTCGGGGCCGTCACCGGTGAGGGCGGCGTCCAGCGACGACGAGTTGTAGCCGTTCGCGGCGAGCCGACCCTCGTTGACCTGTTCCTCGGTGATGTTCATCAGTGTGGCGAGCTCGGCGACCGTGGGCTCGCGGTCCAGCCGGCTGGCGAGTTCCTCGCGGGCCTTGGCGAGTTCCACCCGCAGCTCCTGGAGCCGGCGCGGCACATGGACCGCCCAGGTGGTGTCACGGAAGAAACGCTTGATCTCGCCGACGATGTACGGCAGCGCGAAGGAGGTGAACTCGACCTCGCGCGACAGCTCGAAACGGTCGATCGCCTTGATCAGACCGATCATGCCGGTCTGGACGATGTCCTCCATGTCGTCGCCGCGGCCGCGGAACCGTCCGGCCGCGAACCGTACCAGCGACATGTTCATCTCGATGAGGGTGTTGCGTGCGTACTGGTACTCGTGCGTGCCCTCCTCGAGCTCCGCCAGGCGACGGAAGAACTGACGGGAGAGCTCCTTGGCGTCGCGCGGAGCGACGGCCAGAGGGTTGGCGACCCCGGGCAGGCTTCCGTCGCCCGTCCCGGTCTTGGCGTCCTTCTCGACGACCTGCGCCTGCGACCGGATCACGACGGTTTCCATTGCCTCTCCCCACGAAAGTCCGATGGACATGCCATTTGGCTCTTCGGAGGTGCGGTTACCCAGCCGCAGCCCGAACACTCCTCACGACTTTCAAAAACCTTCGCGGTGACGCACGGTGCCACCCCCTTCACTCAGGGCGGAACGCCGCTGCCTTCCCCTGGGGGCGAGGATTCCTACGCTGGAGGGGTGAGCAGACAAGTGCCCCTCGACGCCCGTGTCATCCCTCTGCGACCCGCACAGGCGCGCCATGTGCCCACGCGCCGCGCCACCGCCCCACCGACCCCGGCCCCCGCCCCCACCGCCCCCACTCCCAAAGAACCCCTGTGGCGCGACCTGGTCGGCGACGCGCTGCGCCGGGAGCGGCTCGCCCAGGAGCGGACGCTGAAGGACGTCGCCGACACGGCCCGGATCTCCCTGCCGTATCTGTCGGAGGTGGAGCGGGGCCGCAAGGAGGCCTCGTCGGAGGTCCTCGCGGCCGCCGCCCAGGCCCTCGGCCTGGGCCTGGGCGACCTGCTGTCGCGGGCCCAGGACGAACTCGTCCGCGTCACCGGCCGGCGGGCTCCCGCGAGCCGGGACACGACCCGCGCCTCGTACGACGGACTGTGCCTGGCAGCCTGACGCGACCGTGCCGGGGCCGGCGCCTCATCCACCCGCCAGGCGCCGGCTCAGCACCTCGTCGGCCAGGCCGTACACCACGGCCTCCTGCGCGGTGAACACCTTGTCGCGGTCCATGTCCGCCCGCAGCGTCGCCACCTCGTGGTGGGTGTGCCGGGAGAGGACCTCCTCCACCTGGGCGCGGATCCGCAGCATCTCCTTGGCCTGGAGCGACAAGTCGGAGACCGTGCCCCGCTGCCCGCCCGCGGCCGGCTGCCCGAGGAGCACCCGCGCGTGCTCCAGGACGAACCGGCGCCCCACGTCACCGGCGGCCAGCAGCACGGCCGCCGTGGACACCGCCTGCCCGACGCAGTACGTCGAGATCGGCGCCTGGACGAACGCCATCGTGTCGTAGATCGCCATGAGCGAGGTGTACGAGCCGCCCGGGGAGTTGATGTAGACCGCGATCTCGCTCTCCGGGGCCGACGACTCCAGATGGAGAAGCTGCGCGATGACGACGCCCGCGACCCCGTCGTCGATCTCGGTGCCGAGGAAGATGATCCGCTCGGACAGCAGCCGGCTGAACACGTCGTAGGACCGCTCGCCCTGCGGGGTGCGCTCGACGACGTTCGGAATCGTGTACGTCCCCATCGTCACAGCCCCATCCTGCGTCGCGTCGCGGCCGGGCGGACGTCGTCGAGCGACTCCACCACCCGGTCCACCAATCCGTACTCCCTGGCTTCCTCGGCCGTGAACCAGCGGTCGCGATCGCCGTCCCGGGAGACGGTCTCCGCCGGCTGGCCGGTGTGCTCGGCGGTGATCCGTTCGATCGTCCGCTTGGTGAACTCCAGGTTCTCCGCCTGGATCTCGATGTCGGCGGTGGTACCGCCGATCCCGGCGGACGGCTGGTGCATCATGATCCGCGCGTTGGGCAGGGCATACCGTTTGCCCGGCGCGCCCACGCTCAGCAGGAACTGGCCCATGCTGGCTGCAAACCCCATGGCGAGCGTCGAGACGTCGTTGGGGATCAGCCGCATCGTGTCGTAGATCGCCAGGCCGGCGTGGACGGACCCGCCGGGGCTGTTGACGTACAGGCTGATGTCGGTGCGCGGGTCCTCCGCGGACAGGATCAGCAGCTGCGCGCACACCCGGTTGGCGGAGACCTCGTCGACCTGCGTCCCGAGCAGGACGATTCGCTGGGCGAGCAACTGGGCGGCCAGGTGGTCGTCGAACCGGGTCGGAGGGGTGTCGCCCTCCTCGGCCCGGGGCAGCGGGGCCGGCGGCCGGCCGGTATGGAGCCCGGCCGCGAGGCCGGATGCGCGTCCGGTGGTGAGTCCGGTACTGAGCGGAGACATCGGCGCTCCCGTGGGTGTCGGTGTGTGACTGTCCGGCGGTGCCCGTGTGTGCCCGGGCCGCTCACCGGTAAGCGGCCGGTACGACCGCGTCCCTCCACTCTTGACGGGAGACGGGGACCCGTGGTGATTTCTCTGCCCGCAGCAGATTCGCCGAGGGCAGAGGCCAACCAACCCGGCGCCGTGGCCCCGCAAGGGCTCCGCCGTCGCCGATGAGTTCCGGGTCCCGGACCGGTCTACACCGATGACCGCGTTCCACACCCCGGGAGGCATCCATGACCACCGACGGATTCACCACGTGTCTCTGGTACGACGGCCGGGCCGAGGAGGCCGCGAACTTCTACGTGTCCGTGTTCAAGAACTCCGGCGTCGGCCGCACCCTCCGGTACACCGAGGCAGGTCCCGGACCCGAGGGCTCTGTGCTCACCGTGGACTTCACGGCCAACGGCCAGCGGTTCGTCGCGCTGAACGGCGGGCCCGAGTTCAAGTTCACCGAGGCGATCTCCCTGCAGATCGACTGCGCCGACCAGGGCGAGGTCGACTTCTACTGGGACAAGCTCGTCGAGGGAGGCGGCGAGCACGGGCCCTGCGGCTGGCTCAAGGACCGGTTCGGCGTGTCCTGGCAGGTCGTTCCCACCCGGCTGACCGAACTGATCGCCGACCCGGACCCCCGGAAGGCGGCCCGCGCGATGAAGGCCATGATGGCGATGGGCAAGCTCGACATCGCCGCCCTGGAGAAGGCCTACACGGGCGAGTGACCAAGGGGGCGCGGCTGGCGGGGCCGCGGGAGGGCCCCGCCAGCCATGCTGCCCGGGCCCTTTGCCTGCCGTATGCCGGCGCCCCGCGCGCCGCCCGCCCGTCTGTCCCGTCAGCGGGCGCGGGCGTGCTCCCCGATCACCCGGGTGATCTCCCGTGCCATGCGCAGGATGCCGGGCGAGCGGACAGGGCAGGGCTTCGGTGTCGACGTCGTGGGCGCCAGACAGAAGTGCAGGTAGTCGTCGTCCCGGTGCAGGGCCGTCCGGTCACGGTCCCGCTGGGTGCAGTACTCGGGATGGACCCGCTCGTAGGCGTTGCAGGGCAGGTACTGCGACCAGGTGTGGCGCGCCCCCGCCGGACTCACCGCCTTGCCCGCGTCCGCCAGGAGGCCGCCGCCGGCGGCGGCCCGCTTCTCGTAGAGTCCGTTCACCCGGCGGATTCGGTCGGGGGTGATCGGGTCGGGGCCCTGCAACATCCACACGATGCGCGGCGGTCGGGCCACGTCGGCCGCGGTGATCTGCTCGGTGAGGCGCCGTGCGTCGGCCGCGTACCGCTCGAGGTACCGCTCCCGGGAGGCATCGTAGGTGACCCCGCCCATGCAGGGGGTGTAACCCCAGGCATTGCCCCAGAACTGGAGCACCACGTAGTCCGGGCGCAGCGAACGCACCAGCGCCGCCGCCTTGTCCGCCGCCGGGACCAGGGAGCGCTCGGCCGTACCCTCCAGGTAGTCGCACAGGGTGGTGCCCGAGTAGGGCGCACTCGTGTAGGACGCGCGTAACTCCCCGCGCAGCTCCCGCCCGAAGACCTCCTGGTTCTCCATCGCGAGCGAGTCGCCGAGGTACAGCACGGAGGGCGGCTTCCCGGCGGATCCGGTGCCGGGCGACGACGTGGCACCGGGGGAGGAGTCCTCGGCGGAAGCCGCGTCGGGAGAGGCCGCAGCACGCTGGTGCGTGGCGGCCGATGCCTCGGGGGCGGCCGACGGCGGTCCGGCGGCCGGTGCGGACGACGGATCCCCGCACGCACCGAGCAGCACGGCGGCCAGCGCCACCCCCACGACCCACGGCTTGCGCATACGTGACTCCCACCCCGTCCGGCCGGAACGGCACCCCAGGCAAGCACAACCCGGCCCGGAGGGGAAGACACGTTTCAGGACAGTCCGTTCACCGGGTCCCGGCCGGTTCGGCGCGCGGGCCCGGGCACCGGCGACGAGCGCGGGGCAAGGACCGACCACGTTGCCGGGCCGCCCGCACGGACATGGCATGATCGGGCGCATGCGTGAACGTGTTGTGGCCGCGTGCGACGGGGCTTCCAAGGGCAACCCCGGACCCGCCGCCTGGGCCTGGGTGATCGCCGACGCCTCCGAGACCCCGGTCCGCTGGCAGGCGGGCGCGCTCGGCAGAGCCACTAACAACGTCGCCGAACTCACCGCGCTGGAGCGACTGCTGACGGTCACCGATCCCGACGTGCCGCTCGAGGTCCGGATGGACTCGCAGTACGCGATGAAGGCCGTCACCACCTGGCTGCCCGGCTGGAAGCGCAACGGCTGGCGGACGGCGGCCGGCAAGCCGGTCGCCAACCAGGAACTGGTCGTCGGCATCGACGAACTCCTGCAGGGCCGCTCGGTCGAGTTCCGCTACGTCCCCGCCCACCAGGCCGACGGCGACCGCCTCAACGACTTCGCCGACCGCGCCGCCAGCCAGGCGGCCGTCGCCCAGCAGGACGCGGGCAGCGACGCGGGCTCGCCCGAGCCGCCGCCCTCCCCGGACACCCCGCCTGCCGGTGCCGCCAAGCGCAGGTCCCCCGGGCCGAAGACGTCCTCCCGGCCGCGCGGCGGCTCCTCGAATCGCACGATCAAGGCGAAGTTCCCGGGCCGCTGCCTGTGCGGTCGGCCCTACGCGGCCGGCGAGCCCATCGCCAAGAACGACAGCGGCTGGGGTCACCCCGAGTGCCGCACGGCCGAGAGCGCCTGAGCACGGACGGACCGGCCGGCCGGACGCCTCACCTACCCGAGGCGCGCCTGTGTGCCGAACCGGCCGTGACGGGTGGCAGACTGAGGTCATGGACGAGCGCACATTCGACAGGTCGGGTCAGCACGCCTCCGTGATCGGTCTCGGCACCTGGCAACTCGGTGCGGACTGGGGGGATGTCGACGACAAGCAGGCCCTCACGGTTCTGGAGGCCGCCGCCGAGTCGGGGGTCACCTTCTTCGACACCGCCGATGTGTACGGGGACGGGCGCAGCGAGCAGACCATCGCGTCGTTCCTGAGCGGACGGCCCGACCTGCACGTACTGGTCGCCACCAAGATGGGCCGCCGGGTCGACCAGATCCCGGAGAACTACGTCCTGGACAACTTCCGCGCGTGGAACGACCGCTCGCGCCGAAACCTCGGCGTCGACCGTGTCGACCTGGTTCAGCTGCACTGCCCGCCGACCCCCGTGTACTCCACCGACGAGGTCTTCGACGCTCTCGACACCCTGGT
Source organism: Streptomyces sp. KMM 9044 (assembly GCF_024701375.2). Classification (NCBI taxonomy): domain Bacteria; kingdom Bacillati; phylum Actinomycetota; class Actinomycetes; order Kitasatosporales; family Streptomycetaceae; genus Streptomyces; species Streptomyces sp. KMM 9044. Next base: position 7,081,989 of record NZ_CP113910.1, read on the forward strand.
CGCCGAGGAGCGGATCGCCGCGTACGGGGTCAGTGTGGAGACCTGTGCGGAGGCGCTGACCGCGATCGCCCGGCCGAACGTGGCGAGCGTGCAGATCATCCTCAACCCGTTCCGCATGAAGCCGCTGCGCGAGGTGCTCCCGGCGGCCCGCGCGGCGGGCGTCGGCGTCATCGCCCGCGTCCCGCTCGCCTCCGGCCTGCTGTCCGGCAGGTACACCAAGGACACCGTCTTCCCCGAGAACGACCACCGCACCTTCAACCGGCACGGTGAGTCGTTCGACCGGGGCGAGACGTTCTCCGGTGTCGACTACACGACCGGCGTCGAGTCCGCCGCCGAGTTCGCGGTGCTCGCCCCCGAGGGATACACCCCGGCACAGCTCGCCCTGCGCTGGATCGTTCAGCAGCCCGGAGTCACCACCGTCATCCCCGGCGCACGCTCGCCCGAGCAGGCCCGCGCCAACGCGCACGCCGCCCGGCTCCCGGAGCTGTCCGAGCAGACGCTCGCCGCGATCGACGACCTGTACGAGCGGCGGGTCAAGGAGCAGGTGGAAAACCGCTGGTGAGACACCGTCCCGGCAGCCCGGCGGTGAAGGGCAGGGCGGACACCTGCCGGTGACGGAACCGGTGGGAGCCCGCTCACGCGTGACTGCCAGGCGGTAAAAGCCCCGGACGGTGGGCACCCGAGGGCGAGACGGGCCGAGGCCGTTCCTCACCCCGGGAGGCGCGCCGTGTCACACACGCAGCAGGGCGAGAGCGGTCGCAGAGGCCTCGACGAGAGCGAGGAGGAGCGCGCGGACCGGATGTGGCAGGAACTCGTCCAGGAAGTCCGCGTCGCCCAGACGGGCGTCCGGATCCTCCTCGGATTCCTGCTGACCGTCGTGTTCACCCCCGAGTATGCCGAACTGTCCGACGTCAACCAGAAGATCTGCATCGTCACGGTCGTCCTCGGGGCCTGCGCCGCCGGTGCGCTCATCGGGCCCCTCTCCCTGCACCGGCTCGTGTCCGGGCGGCGGGTCAAACCGCAGGCGGTGCGATGGGCGGCCCGGCTGACCATGCTCGGCCTTCTCCTGCTGCTCGCCACCGCCGCCACCTCCCTGCTGCTCGTCCTGGGGGTCGCCACCGACGACGACTTCGTCCCGTACCTGGTCGCCGGAATGGCCGCCTGGTACCTGCTGTGCTGGTTCGCGCTTCCGATGTGGACCCGGCACCGGCACACGGCACCGTGACCAACGTTGTTCAGTGGCCCGTGAGGACCTCCGTGAGGAAGTCGTCGAGGCGGGTCTCCTCACTGCCGGGCGGGACCGAGTGGAAGGTGTCGCACAGGAAGTCCCCCACCGTGCCGGCCCACGCGAACACCACCGCGTGGTGCCGGCTGCCGTCGGCGTGGGTCTCACCGAGGAACTCCATCCGCAGCTCCCGCTCCACTCCTCTCGACTCCGGGCGCAGTCGCACGTCACCGGTTCCGACCGGGCGGGTGAGGCCGTCGGCGAGCATCCCGCGGTCGAGCCGCCAGCGCGCCAGGACCCGGCCGTCGTGGCTGAAGGCGAGCGTGACGGCGAACGGGTCGGAGGAGTCGTAGCTCAGGTGCGTGAGCACGGGAAAGCGGTCCGTGACGCCCGTCTGGAGCTCCATCACCAAGGTCTTGTGCACTGCCGCGTTCATGGGAGGCCTCCTGGTAGTACCGGCACAGGGACCTCTCCTACCCCGAAGGCGCGGGCATGCTCAGCCGTCCGGGGGATCGATCCGCATCCCGGTGCCGACCCGCCGGGCGGTCCCCACCCACCACCGCCCGCCCGACGGTGCGTCGAGTCCGGTTGGCAGGGCAGGATCCACTCCATGACTGCTCACCCGCTGCCCACCGGCACCCCCGCCGCGCTCGGCGTCGACGCTTCCGGTGTCCACGCCTTCCTCGACGCACTCGGCGACACCCCGGACATCGAGCCGCACAGCCTGATGATCCTGCGCCACGGCCGACAGGCCGCCGCCGGCTGGTGGGCGCCCTACACCCCCGAGCGGCCGCACCTGCTCTACTCGCTCAGCAAGAGCTTCACCGCCACCGCCGCCGCCCTCGCCGAGGCCGAGGGGCTGATCGACTTCGACGCCCCGGTGATCTCGTACTTCCCGGAGTTCGAAGCGGACATCACCGATCCGCGCAGCCGGTCGATGCTGGTCCGGCACGTGGCGTCGATGGCGAGCGGCCACGAGACCGACACCATCGACGTGGCCTACGCGGTCGACCCCGCCGAGCCGGTACGCGGGTTTCTGCTCCAGCCGCCCGACCACGACCCCGGCACGGTCTTCGCGTACAACCAGCTCTGCACGTACACGCTCGCCGCGATCGTGCAGCGGGAGACGGGACAGCGGCTGACCGACTGGCTGCGACCCCGTCTGCTGGACCCGCTCGGCATCGGTGAGACCCTGTGGCAGCGCGACCGCACCGGCCGTGAGCTGGGCTTCAGCGGGCTGCACGCCACCACCGACGCGATCGCCCGGCTCGGCCTGCTGTACCTCGACGACGGGGTGTGGGACGGTAAGCGGCTGCTGCCCGAGGGATGGGTCGCCAGGGCCTCGCGTCCGCACATACCGACCGCCGGGGCCATGGGGGAGAGCGGCCGGCAGGACTGGGACCGGGGCTACGGTTTCCAGTTCTGGATGTCCCGGCACGGGTTCCGGGGCGACGGGGCGTACGGCCAGTTCTGCCTCGTGCTGCCCGAGCACGACGCCGTGATCGCCACGACGGCGGCGACCGAGCGGATGCAGCAGTACCTGGACCTGGTCTGGCGGCATCTCGTACCGGCGTTCCACCCCGGCCCGCTCACCGGACGGAACGCCGAGGACCGGGCCCTCGGCGAGCGTCTCGCCCGGCTCGCTCTGCCGCCGGCCGCAGCAGGGGGACCGGTGCCACCGGAGGGGGCGCGGGACCGGGCCGCCGCGCGCCTCACCCCGTACGGCGGGGTCTGCGCGGAGCATCCGACGCTGACCGCCGCCGAGGTGGCGAAGGACGCCGGGGGCGGCTGGACGCTGAGCCTCGTGGACGACGGTCACCGCCTCGATCTGCCGTTCGGCGGCACGGGGTGGGCGGTCTCGGAGCAGCCCGGCCCGATCGCGGTGAGCGGCGGCTGGGCCGACGACGGCACCCTCGCCGTGGACGTGGCGTTCCTGGAGACCCCGCACCGCCTCCGGGTCACGTGCTCCCTCACGGACCGGACCTTCACGGCCCACTGGCGCACCCGCCCGCTGGGTCAGCCGTCCCTGCGCGGGCTGCGCGCACCGCGCGGTTCGGTCTCAGCACCCGGATCAGTCGGAGGACGGCCGGAAGGTCCGCAGGAACGTCCGTAGCGCCTCCCGGTTCGCGGAGTCCTCCCAGTCGGCGGCCGGGGTCGTCCAACGCAGCGAGAAGCCGCGCCCGCCGCCCAGCAGGAACCCGCGGCCGAAGGTGCGTACCCGGGAGCCGTCGTCCATCGAGAGCCACTCCATGTCGGCGGCCTCGCGCCTCTGGTACGTGGTCGCGCGGATCGCGCCGATCCGCTCGTAGCCGGCCGTCTGTTCCAAGGGCGGCTCCACGTCGTCCCGCCACACGGCCACCGGGTCGGTCCCCACCCGCTCGCTGTAGGTGACCGCGAGGGTGCGGGCGCCGTCGTCCGCGCCGAAGGTGATGCGGTAGGCGAGGTCGGAGACGCGGGAGGTGTCCACGCGCTCGAAGTCCTCGGGAAGCGCGACGGAGAATCCCTCCGGTGCCCGCAGGACGCGATAACCGGGCGGGAGGTCTCCCGTCCCCGAGGGCGCCGGGGTGGCCGGGGCCGACGGGGGCGGGGGAGTGCCGGTGGCGGACGGCACGGGTGTCCTTCGGCCGTCCGGGTCACCGGACGGCCCGGATGCCTGGGGCACGTCCGACGGGGCGGCCGGAGCGGAGGCGGGCGGCACGCTCGGAGTGTCGGTGGCGGACTCGGAGCCGGGCAGCCCCTGGGTGGCCGTGGTGAGCACGGCGACCACAATGGTGACCACGGCCAGGGTGGTGCCGAGGACCGCCGTCCGTCCGCTTCCGTCGAGGCCGACGGTTCTGAGGAGGGTGGGGTACGCGCGGCGCAGCCGAGGGCGGTTCGACACGGCGTCAGGGATCGGTCCGGGGTTCTCCGCGAGAACACGGCCGAGCGCCTCGCGGACCACCTGCCGGGGCAGCCGTTCCACCGGGTCCTTGCGCAGCAGCCCCTGGACGACCTGGGTGAGCGGTCCCGCGCGCAGGGGCGCGTGTAACGGCAGCCGGTCCACCCCCCTCAGTGTGGCCCCCGGCCGCCCTCGGTCGCGGAAGGGCGGGCGCCCCTCGGTCATCGTGTGGAGGAGGGCGCCCAGCGCCCACAGGTCCGCCTCGGGCCCGGTCTCCTCCCCGCGGGCCTGCTCCGGCGCAGCGTACGACGGAGCCGTGAGCCGCTGGGCCGGGCCGGTGCCCGCCAGGCCGAACCCGGTGACCACGACCGGACCGGTCTCCCGGACGAACACCTGGCCCGGGCCGAGTTCACCGTGCGTCACGCCCGCGCTGTGCGCGGCGTCCAGCACGTCGAGCAGTTCCAGCCCGATGCGCGCAGCTCGGACGAAGGGGAACGGGCCCTGCTCGGCCAGGAGTTCGCCGAGGGGAGCGCCGTCGACCCAGGCGGCGGCGGTCCACAGAAAGCCGTTCTCGTCGACGGAGTCGAGGACGGCGGCGATCCGGCCGGGGCACAGCTGCGTCACCGTTTCGGTCGTACGCAGGACATGGGAGGGGATGTGGGCGCGGGGCCCGTCCTCACCCGGGTCCCCGGGTAGCACGACCTGCGTGACCAGGCAGGGGCGGCCCGTCGTGAGGTCGTCGGCGTACCAGCTGACGTGGTGGGTCTCGCGGTGGATGATCTCGACCAGCCGGTACCGCCCGGCGACCGGCTGATGTGTGGAGACGTGCGTCCTGCCCATGGTCATCCCTCGTCGAAGCCGCTGCTTCCCGCCTTTCCCAGTGGTACGCGGGACCGCACGGCCTCCGTTCAAGGGGCGGCGCCCGAATCCCGGCTCCGGCGCATTACTGTCCTTCGGTCAAACTCAGGGTGTGTCCCGGAGCCAGGCCTCGAGCCCGGTCCCGCGCCGGGTGAGGGGCGGACAGGACGTCACGCCCGGGCATCACGGCGACCCGGCCAAAAGGCTCAGCGCAGCCCGAAGCGGACCGCCCAGGCGATCATGTCGCCGGTGGTCGCGTTGCCCCCGCACACCACCAGTCCGATCCTGGCCTCCTCGCCGACCCGCTCCAGCACCCGTCGCGCGGCGGGCAGCAGAGCGCCCGCGGCCGGCTCCGTCCACACCTTGGCATGGTCCGCCAGGTCGAGCGAACCCCGCACGGCCTCCCGGTCGGATACCACCAGCACCTCGGTGACCAGCGCCGACACATGTTCGTACGTCAACTGTGACACCGTCGGGGCGCTGAGCGTGGAGACGATCGACGACAGCCCGACCGGCACCGGCCCGCCCGCCGCGAGCGCTTCGGACATCGCCTGGGCGCCCTCGGTCTCCACACCCCAGATCCGGATCCCGGGCCGCCGCTCCCGCAGTGCCGCCGCCACACCGGAGATCAGCCCGCCGCCCCCGATACTCACCAGGACGTCGGTGAGGTCACCGGCGTCGTCGGCGAACTCCAGTCCCACCGTGCCCTGCCCGGCGACCACCACCGGGTCGTCGAAGGGGTGGACGAGGGTCAGCCCCTCCTGCTGGTACCGCGTCATCAGGGCGAACGCGCCGTCCATGTCGTCGGCCAGCCGCACCGACGCGCCTGCGCTCTCCGCGACCTCCACGGCCCGTGCGGGCGCCGACCGCGGCATCACCACCGTGGCCTTGACGTCGAGGGCGGCGGCCATGACCGCGACGGCGATCCCGTGATTGCCGCCGCTCACCGCCACCACCCCGGCGGCCCGTTCCGCCTCGCTCAGCGACAACAGCTTCGCCACCGCGCCGCGGGCCTTGAACGAGCCGGTGCGCTGCAACAGTTCCAGCTTCGCCGTGACCGGGGCGCCCAGCAGCGCCGACAGCCCGGGGCTCGGCACCGTCGGCGTCCGTACCACGTGCCCGGCGATCCGCCCGGCCGCGGCCTCGATCTCCGGCATCCCGATCACCACAACCACCCTCCCCGGCACGGAGGACATGAACCGTGCCGAGACGAACCTTGACCCGGCCGGACCACCGAGGTCAACACGGTTCGCCCGGCGGGTCGTGCACACCGCGGGCGCGGCCGCACCGGAAGCCGGAGCGGGGTTCGGGGACGGCCCTCAGTGCTGCTGTGCCTTCGACGGCGTGGCCTCGCTGGGCCGCACGATGACGTACCCCTCGCCCTGCAGCACCAGTTGCACCGCCTCGCCCGAGCCGCCGCGCAGCATCGAACCGAGCGACTGCGAACGGTGCAGGGTGGTCGACAGGCCCGCCGTCCAGCCGACGATCGCGTCCGTGTCGACGTGGACCGGGTACTGCGGGGAGACCGGGAGGACCAGCGGGTCGCCCTCGCACACCAGACCCAGCAGGCCGTGTCCCGTGAAGACGCTGTTGAACAGACCGCCACCGGTGATGCCGGCGCCTTTCACGGTCGTGATGCGGTACGACAGCGTGGAGTCGAAGCACAGGACGTTGCGGCCGTTGACGGTGAACTCGTCGCCGGGTTCGACCTGGACGATGAAGCAGTTCTGCGCCTCGTGCGCGAACCAGGCCTCGCCCTGCCCCCGCACCGCCATCAGCGGCAGACCCTCGCCGGTCACCGCGCGCTTGAGCATGCCGCCCACGCCCTGGCCCTTGCGCTCGAACTGGAGCCCGCCGCGGTAGGCGATCATCGCGCCCTGCCGGGCGTGCATCTCACCTTCGACCACGTAGCGGATGCATTTGGCGTTCTCGACCGTCATACCCGGGGCCGAGGCGGGCTGCACCATGTGCTGGCTGGAAAACAGATCACCCTTCATGCAGGCATCCTCACCCGGAGGGACCCCGTCCGCCAAGATCCGGGGCCGCCTCCGCGTTCTATGCCCCGAAGAGCGGGGTCCAGTACGTGCCGGCGCGCCCGCCGCCCGCGCAGCCGACGCCGATGTGGGTGAAGGCGGGCTTGAGGATGTTGGCACGGTGCCCTGGGCTGTTCATCCACCTCTCCACCACCTCGGCGGCCGAGCGCTGACCGCAGGCTATGTTCTCGCCGGTGGTCCGGCGCGCGGAGCCTGCGGCGGCGGCCCGGTCCCAGGGCCGGCCGCCGCCGGGAGCGGTGTGCGAGTAGAATTCGCGGGCCACCATGTCGGCGCCGTGCGCCTGCGCGGCCGTGACGAGCGGCGAGTCGACGGCCAGTGGCGGCAGCCCGGCCCGGGTGCGCTCACGGTTGGTGCGGTCGACGACATCCGTCACCGTGCCCGGGCCAGGCCGGCCGGGGTGAGCGGGGCGGCCCACAGCGCCGTCCAGTAGACGTCACCGGCGGGGCCGCCGCCTGCGTGCGCCAGGCCCGCGTGGGTGAGGGCGGGGCCGTGCAGGGTGCGCCGGGAGGGCTCGTTGCGCAGGCAGTGGGCGACGAACTCGGCGGGGGTGCGCGGACCGGACACCAGATGCTCGCCGGCGGTCAGATACGTGGAGCGGGCGGCGACGACCCGCTGGTGGACGGAGACACCGTCCCGGCTCTCGACGGCGAGGTGCCGCTGTGCCGCCATGGGCGCGGGCCGCCGACATCAGCCGCGCGTCGAGCGCGACCGGCGGTGAACCCGCCTCGGCCCGAGCGGAGTTGACCGGGCCGAGGAAGCCCGCCGGACCGGGGACGGCCGACGGCGCTGCGGCGGCCGGAACCCCGGCCGTTCCGGCCGCCCCGAAGCTCCCGCCCGTCCCTGTCTCCTCCTCGTCGAGCACGTCGACGCCGGAGTCCCGGGCCAGACAGGCCAGTCCGCCGGCGTATCCCTGGCCGAGGGCGCGCAGCCTCCAGCCCTCGCCGCGCCGGTAGATCTCCGCGAGAAGCAGCACCGAATCCTGCCGGGGCCGCGCCGGCGAGAACCGGGCGAGGGAGCGCCCGCCGGCGTCGGTGACCTGGAGGACGGGCGGGGGCGGGTCGCTCAGCGAGGCGGCGGGGTCGGCGGCGCTGACGGCCACCGTGCCCCGGACTGCGCCGGGCCGCAGGGCGCGCGGATCGACGGTGAGCGTGTCGCCGTGCAGGAGGGCGCCGGGGGCGGAGGGATGGTTGAGGAAGACGAAGTCGGCGTCGTCCCGGACCCTTCCGCCGTCATCCGTGATCAGCGCGGACACGTCGTAGGGGCCCGGCACCCGGACTGTCACCGTGCCACCCGGAAGGGCGGAATTGCCGCCGGGGACCAACTCGCTCATCACACCGCCCTGCTGTCGTCAGCCGTCAGGGGTCCTTCGTCGTCACGGACCGGTGAGGGGCGTCCGGACAACGGTCGGCGACGGGCGCGGGTTCCCGGGAGATCGGCCGACCCTTGACGCAGAAGGCGGACTCCAGTGTGCTCATCACCGGGCGTCGTTCGAGGCGGTGGCGAGCGCGGTGAGGCCGCGACCGCCGTCCCTCGAGGTGAACGCGTAGGTGCAGCAGCCCCGGACGGCACCGGTGTGCCCGTACACGGGGAGACTCCGCACGGCAGATCGCGGCGCCGCAGCCCCGGCCCTTACGCCTGACCGTGCCCGCGGGCACCCGGCGCTGCATCTGCTCCGGGCCGGCCGGCGAGCGGCACCGACAGGAAGGTGTTGAGGTCCCGTGTGCGCGAGACGACGGCGCCCGCGCGCTCCGCGCCCAGGCCACCATCTGCTCGGTGGCGTCGACGAGTGCCGTCGCCGGTGCGTCCGGAGTGAGGCAACCGTGCGTGTTGCTGCCGGGGATCGTGGTGCGGGGGTGCGGGTGGGACGTGTCGCTCAGCCCGGGCGGATCGACGGTCCGGCCGCCGTACCCGGTCGCGAGGGAGCGGCCGGTCGGCTTCCCGATGAGCAGGCCCGCGACGACGAAGTTGGTGCTGGAGCAACTGTGGGCGCCGCCGGGGCGGTGGAACTCCGGCGACGGTTCCACCGGCCGGCTCAGGGTGAGGGTCTTCGTGTGGACCGCCCCGAAACCGGGCACCGTCCGTACGAACAGGTCGTTGCTGCAGTCGTACAGACCGCTGCGGTGGCTCAGCACATGCACGTAGCCCCGGGACACCGCGCGGCTCAGGCGTCGCGTGAGGAGAGCACGCAGAACCCGTCGCCTTCCGGGTCGGCCGCGTCCACCGCTACCTGCTCCCGGGCCGAAGTCATGGAGGCAGGTCAGGGAAGACTGGACCGCGCGTAGTGGACACGACACAGGAGGAACCGCATGACACGCCCGATCACGGCAGGGGTCGACGGAACCGAGGAGAGCCTTGCCGGACTGGCCTGGGCGGCGAGGGAAGCGGTCCGCCGGGGGCGGCCGTTGCGGGTGGTGCACGCCTGGCGCTTCCAGACGCACGAGACGGTCGACGCAGGAGACGCCGACACCCAGGAGCGGTGGGTGCGTGAGGCAGTGACCGAGTCGGTCCGCCGGGCCACCGGACGGCACTCCACGCTCGCGGTGACCACCGACGTCCTGGAAGGGGACGCCGTCGAGGCTCTGACCGGTGCCGCCGAGGGCGCCGAGACGCTGGTGCTCGGTTCCCGCGGGCACGGGCAGATCGTGGGCTTTCTGGTCGGCTCGGTCGGTCAGCAGGTGATCGTCGAGGCCCGGCGGCCGGTGGTGTTCGTACGAGCCGGGGACACCACGTCCGGCGAGGTGGCCGGGCGGGAGGTCGTCGTCGGCCAGCAGGGCGACCCGAAGGACAGCGCGGCCGCGCTGGAATTCGCCTTCGAGGCCGCCGCCGCGCGGGGTGCCACCCTGCGGGCCGTGCGGGCCTGGGCCCTGCCGCCGATGTTCGCCTACAGCCCCGACATGCTGCGGCTCATGGACGAGGCGGGGGGCCTGGAGCCGTACGAGCAGAAGTCCCTGTCGGACGCCCTCGCACCGTTGCGCGAGCGCTACCCGCAGGTGCGCGTCGTCGAGCACGTGGAGATGGGCAGTGCCGGGCAGGTGCTGCTGTCGGTGTCCGGCACGGCCCAACTGCTGGTCGTCGGCCGTCGTGCGCGCCGCAGCGCCGTCGGCGCCCGGATCGGCTCGGTCGCCCACGGCGTCCTGCACCACGCGGACTGCCCGGTGGCGGTGGTACCGCACGACTGACCCGGCAGGTTTCGGCCGCACCGGTCCTCCCGGCCGCCCGGCTCAGTCGGTCGTGGGCCGCAGTGTCTCCCGGGCCCTGGGCAGGATGTTCCTGACGTAGTCCTCGACCGCGGTGCCGAGACCGATGTCGTGCTGGGCCCGCTCGGACAGGTACCAGCGGTGCTCGAGGAGTTCGTGGTAGATCTCGGCCGCGTCCATCGGACCGCGGAGTCCGGGTGGCACGGCACGCACGGTAGGGCGGAACACCTCCCGCACCCAGCGGTGGGCGAGGACCTCCGGGCGGGCGCCCGGCAGGCTGCCGTCGGGGACGTGGTCGTCCTGGGTGGCCATCCAGCTCTCCAGGTCGTTCAGCAGCCGCCTGGCCTGGTTCTCCTCGGCGTCCAGCCCGGTCAGGCGCAGCAGCTGGCGCTGGTGGTGCCCGGCATCGACGACCTTCGGCACGAAGGTGACCGTGTCGCCGTTGGAGGCGTGCTCGATCTGCATCTCGGCCACGTCGAAACCCAGGTCGTTCAGGCGGCGGATCCGGCGCTCGATGTAGTGGTACTTGCCCGCCGGGTAGACGGAGGTGCGGGTCAGCTCGCGCCAGAGGTCCTCGTAGCGGGCGCAGATCTCGGTGCCGAACTCGACGGGGTCCACGGACGGGTGCAGTGCCCCGGAGGCCTCCAGGTCGAGCAGCTCGCCGCTGATGTTCACGCGGGCGAGGTCCAGGTCGTACGCGCGCTGGCCGGGGCTCAGCTCCGGGTGCAGCTCACCGGTCTCGGCGTCCACCAGATAGGCGGCGTAGGCGCCTGCGTCCCGCCGGAACAGCGTGTTGGACAGCGAACAGTCGCCCCACGCGAACCCGGCGAGATGCAGCCTCACCAGGAGCACGGCGAGCGCGTCCATCAGCCGGTGCATGGTCGCCGGGCGCAGCGTCGTCTCGAACATCGACCGGTACGGCATCGACCCGCCGAGGTGCCGGGTGACCAGCACGCTCTCCAGCGGCTCCCCGCCCGTGCCCGCGCGGCCGGTGACCACGGCGAGCGGGTCCACCGCGGGGATGCCGATCCGGTCCAGGTCGCGCAGCAGCTCGTACTCGCGCAGCGCGGGCCGCCGGGCGAGTTCCTTGACGGCGATCACCTCGTCACCGGCGCGGGCGTAGCGCACCACGTGCCGGGAGATACCGCGCGGCAGCGGTACCAGGTACCGCTCGGGCCACTCCTGGAGCGACAGATGCCAGGGCAGTTCCAGCAGGAGCGCGGGGTGCTCCGGGTTGGTCGCGCTGATCTGCAGGGCCATGGCTCGGGTGTCCTCGTTTCATGGGCGGCCGTCTCCGGTGTGATCGTCGCACCGGTGATCGTCCCCTCAGCCTATTGCGCGCGTTCGCGGGCCAGCTCCGCCGCCTCCTTCAGGGGACCCCGGTGCGCGGGGCCGTGTCCGGGCAGTGTCAGGTCGCCCTCCAGCTTGGCCAGGATGCCCAGCGACTCGAGGGCTGTGGCCCGCTCGTGGTGGAACATGCGGGGCAGCAACTGCGGTCCGTCGATCCGGGAGGTCGGGTGGGCACTCACCAGGGCGTCGCCGGACACCACTGTCCCGATGTCCGGGAGATGGAAGACGCAGTGCCCGTCCGTGTGGCCGGGTGTGTGCACGGGGACCGGCCGGCCGGGCAGGTCCAGCGGGCCGGGCCGCAAGAACGGCTCGGGTGCGGCGACCGGCACGTGCGCCGTGCCGCCGGAGCGCACCACGTGCAGTGCCCAGGGCAGCACACCCGGCCGCCAGCTGTTGCGCAGCACCTGCCCGATGGTCACCTGGTGCAGGAAGTCCCGCCGGGCGTGGGGGACTTCGGCCTCGTGCGTGTACACGGGCATGCCGTACGTGGCCCGCAGGTACTCGGCGGAGCCCAAGTGGTCCGTGTGGGCGTGGGTGATGAGGACGGCCGCGACCGACTCCGGTGAACTGCCCACCTCCGCAAGGGAGGCGAGGAGCTGTCCGCGGTCGCCCGGGTACCCGGTGTCGATCAGTGTGACGGCGTCCCCCTCCTGGATGATCACCCAGTTGGTGTTCGAGCCGTGCACCAGGTGGGTGCCGTCGGCCACCTGCCGTACCGCTGCGCGCATGATCGTCCCGAGTGCGTCGTTCCTGTCGGAGCCACCAGGAAAGCAGATCAGGGCGTCGACGGATACGGTTCCGGTCATGTCGCAGCCGGGCCGGGGGCGCGGTGCGCATCCCGAGCAGGAAGCGCACCGCCGGGGTTCCGCACACCCCGAACTCGTGGGCGGCGAGAACGACGGCCGGTGAGGAGGCCGTGATCGCCGCTTCTTGACGGCCGCCGGAACGGACCGGCCGACCGCTCCGTGGGCGAAGGCGACCACGTTCGGCCGGTGCGGCACGCACGACGGCAGCGCGGCAAGCGGCCCCGGCCCGGGCGTCGGCCGGTCGTCCGGCGTCCGTGCTCAGGGCACACGCACAGCCGGGGGCGGGCGTCCAGATCACGCCGTGGGGGCGGGACCGGACGCCGATGCGCGGGCCGACCGCACGGGCGCTCCCGGGGACGCAGCGCTCCCGGGTGCGCTGACAGGAGCCGCCCATGACGATCAGTCCGCCGTGGCCCGGGGAACGGCGCACCGCGGGGCCGCCCATCGGGTGCGGCAGCAGACCGCGGGGCGCGCCCATGGGCAGGACCGCCACCATCGTGTCCTGGGGCGCGTCCCGCCCGGCCCGGTCGCGGTGCCGGGCGACACCGTCCCGGCCGTCGCGGCGGTGGCACAGCCCGGTCGTGGTGAACGGCTCGCCCGGCTCGGCGCCGTAGTACGCGCCCGCCGCACCGCTTGCCTCGACCAGGACCGGATACGGCAGCGGGCCGCCCGCGGGCAGTACGACAGCGGCCGGGGCACGTCGACGAGCTGGTCGTCCATGGTGCGCCGCTCCGCCGTCAGGGCACCTCCGCGGCCGGATACGCGTGGAGCGCGTCCGATCCGCCGATCCGTTCCGGCCGTACACCGATCCAGGCGCCGGGCCCCGGTCCGCAGCGGTGGGTCCCGGCCGGTGGACGCGGTCGCGGCTCGTCGGCCTGGTCGAAGAGCGATGCCCGGAGGGCCGGGGAGGGCCGGGGAGGGGCGGTGCGGGGAGCGCTGCGTACTCATGCATGCAGCGCACTCTTGTTCGAGCAACCGTTCCATTGGGTGACGGGGAGGGCTCCCGGGAAGCCCGCGAGGTTCCCGGGAGCCCGGGAAGTGCCTGCCACCGATGTCTATGGATGCGTTCACGTATCGGATACGTTCGTGTATCGGACGGAGGTGGCGGGACGACTGTGAACAGCAGCACCGGGCGTGTGGCCGGGCGGGTGACCGGGCGCCGCGTCCGCACGCGCGCCAACCTCCTCCGGGCGGCGTTCGCCGTGTTCGCGGACAAGGGCTTCGGGCACGTCTCCATCGAGGAGGTCTGCGAGGCCGCCGGATACAGCAGGGGTGCGTTCTACTCGAACTTCGCCACCCTGGACGAGCTCTTCTTCGCCCTGTACGCGGAGCGTGCCGAGCTCATCGCCGAGCAGGTCTCCAGAGCCCTTGCCGGCGGCGGACCCGACCTCGACGTGCCCGCCGCCGTGGACCGCGTCACCGAGGTGCTGCTGCTCGACCGGGACTGGCTGCTGGTGAAAACCGACTTCCTGGTGTGTGCCGCCCGCGACCCGGAGGTCTCCCGCACCCTGCTGGAACACCGCGCACGGCTGCGCCGGGCCGTCGCCGACCACCTGGGCCGGGCCCGCGGCCACACCGAACTGCCCGCCGTCCTCGGTACCGCCGACGGTGCCGCGCACGCCGTAGTGGCCGCGTACGACGGAGTCACCACCCAACTGCTGCTGGACGAGGACGTCGAGCACGCCCGCGCCTGGCTGAAGCAACTACTGACCGCGCTGCTGACCGACGGCAGCGCCGAACCGGCCGCGCACCGACGCGGATGAGGAAGGGACGGTCGCCATGGACGCCGACGTCATCGTCGTCGGAGCGGGGATCGCGGGTCTGGTCGCGGCCCACGAACTGACCAGCCGGGGCCGCAGGGTCGCCCTCGTCGACCAGGAGAACGCCGCCAACCTCGGCGGTCAGGCCTTCTGGTCCTTCGGCGGGCTGTTCCTCGTCGGCTCCCCGGAGCAGCGGCGCCTCGGCGTCAAGGACTCCTTCGACCTCGCCTGGAGCGACTGGCAGGGCAGCGCCGGATTCGACCGGCTCGAGGACGAGGACACCTGGGCGGTGCGCTGGGCGCGGGCCTACGTCGAGTGGGCGGCGGGGGAGAAGCGGTCCTGGCTGACCGGTCACGGCATCTCCTTCCTGCCCACCGTCGGCTGGGCCGAACGCGGTGACCTCCGCGCGGACGGGCACGGCAACAGCGTGCCCCGCTTCCACGTCGCCTGGGGCACCGGTACCGGTGTCGTCGCGCCCTTCGTCTGCCATGCCCGGCAGGCCTCGTGCGAGGGACTGCTCACCTTCCACCACCGGCACCGGGTCGACGAACTGGTCGTCCGGGACGGCACCGCGAGCGGAGTGCGGGGCGTTGTCCTGGCCCCGGACGACGCGCCGCGCGGTGTCGCCTCCAACCGCGAGACGGTCGGTGACTTCGAACTCACCGCCCAGGCCGTGATCGTCACCAGTGGCGGTATAGGCGCCGACCACGACATCGTGCGCCGTCACTGGCCCGAGAGGCTCGGCACCCCGCCCCGCGAGATGGTCACGGGGGTCCCCGCCCACGTGGACGGGCGGATGCTCGGCGTCAGCGAGCGCGCGGGCGCGCGCCTGGTCAACCGGGACCGGATGTGGCACTACACCGAGGGCGTGCGGAACTGGGACCCGGTCTGGCACGGTCACGGCATCCGCATCCTGCCCGGACCGTCCTCGATGTGGTTCGACGCGCTCGGCCGCCGGCTGCCCGAGCCCTGCTTCCCCGGGTACGACACCCTGGGTACGCTCAAGCACCTGCGCACCACCGAGGACATCGCCGGATACGACCACTCCTGGTTCATCCTCACCCAGAAGATCGTCGAAAAGGAGTTCGCTCTGTCGGGCTCCGAGCAGAACCCCGACATCACCGCCAAGGACCGGGCCGGGTTCCTGCGTGAACGTGTGCTCGGCAAGGGCGCCCCCGGCCCGGTCGACGCCTTCCTGCGCGAGGGCGCGGACTTCGTGTCCGCCCCGGCCCTGGAGCGGCTCGTCGACCGGATGAACGCCCTCACCGACGAGCCGCTCCTCGACGCGTCCGCCGTCCGGCGCCAGATCGAGGCCCGCGACCGCCAACTCGGCCACACCTTCGGCAAGGACGCCCAGGTGCAGGGCATCCGCAGTGCCCGCCGTTACATCGGCGACCGCCTCGGCCGCGTGGCCGCCCCGCACCGCATCCTCGACCCCGCGGCCGGCCCGCTGATCGGCGTCAAGCTGCACATCCTCACCCGCAAGACCCTCGGCGGCATCCAGACCGATCTCGAATCCCGCGCGCTGGACGGCCAGGGCAGTCCGATCGAAGGGCTGTACGCGGCGGGCGAGGTCGCGGGGTTCGGCGGCGGAGGCGTCCACGGCTACAACGCCCTGGAGGGCACCTTCCTCGGCGGCTGCCTCTTCTCGGGCCGTGCGGCAGGCCGGGCGGCAGCGCGGCAGACGGCGTAGTCGGCGGGTGCCGGAGGCGTCTGCCGTGTCAGCCGTCGAGGAGGCGGGCCAGCACCTCGGCGTGGCTGGTCTCCGGCTCCCTGGCCGCGGTCAGCAACGTCACCCTGCCCTGCGTGGCCAGCTCCCGTACGCGGTCGAGGAGTTCGGCCGCCTCGGGAGTGGTGAGCTCCTTCTCGTAGCGCCCGCGGAACTCCTCGTACGGCCGCTCGCCCGTGTGGTACCAGCGGCGCAGATCCGTGGAGGGGGTCAGCTCCTTGGGCCACTCGTCCACGCGGGCCAGGTCCTTCGCCAGGCCACGCGGCCACAGCCGGTCGACCAGGACACGGGTTCCGTCGTCCGGCTCGGGCTGTTCGTAGACACGGCGCACACGCACGCTCATGGTCGGCCCCTTCCACGCTCTCTCACGAGCCCCACACCGCGCACCGGGCCGGGCACGGCGGTGACGCAGGGCACGACGCGGGCCTGCCTCAGGCGCGTCGCGCCTTCAGACGGCGCTTCAGCGCGCGCCGCTCCGTCTCGCTCGTACCGCCCCACACCCCGAGGGACTGCCCCGACTCCATCGCCCAGTCGAGGCACTGCTGCTGGACGGCGCAACGTCGGCACACCGCCTTCGCCTGCTCCGTCTGGAAAAGGGCCGGGCCGGAGGTCCCGATCGGGAAGAAGAGGTCGGGATCCTCGTCCCGGCAGGCCGCGCGGGTCCGCCAGTCGTCCATGGAAAACCACCTGTGATCGAAGTGGAGACGCACCCTTCGGATGCCTGTTCCGTTACGGGTCACCTGTCGGCGCCGGATGAAACAGCGCCGCCGGTGTCGTGTGTCACCGCGGCCACGCCCGGCCGGCGGCGGACGGGCGACGCCTCCTCAGCTCCGCAGTGCCGTGGCCGCAGTTGCCGCCACCGACTCGGCCACCGCCGCCAGGGCGGGGGAGTCCAGCTTCCACTGCTGCCAGTGCAGGGGGGTGTCGGTCGCGCGGTTCGGGGCGAAGACGGTGAGCCGGCCGGTCCGCAGCAGGGGATCGGCCTGCTTCTCGGGGACCATGCCCCAGCCCAGGCCGGCGGTCACCGCTTCGACGAACCCCTCCGAGGTCGGCACGAGGTGCCGGCTCGTGCTCGCCCCGGTGCGGCCACGGGTGAGCCGGCGTACGAAGGCGTCCTGGAAGTCGTCCCGCCGGTCGAAGGTCACCACCGGTGCCCGCGGCAGCGTTTCCTCCAGTGGCCCGGCGAGATACCGCGCGGCGAACTCCGTTTCTGCCACGGGGAGATAACGCATCCGCCCCAGCGGTCGTACGGAGCAGCCCGGCACCGCGTCCGGCGACGAGGTCACCGCGGCCATCACCGCGCCCTCACGGAGCAGCGCGGCGGTGTGGGCCTCGTCCTCGCGGCGCAGCTCGAAGCAGAGACGCAACTCGTCCGGGACGCGGGTGAGGGCTCCGAGGAACCAGGTCGCCAGCGAGTCCGCGTTCACCGCCACCGACACCCGGGTCGGCTCTCCGGCCGGGCTCAGTCCCAGCTCCGCGTACGCGTCCCGCTCCAGCCGGGACACCTGGCGGGCCAGCCGTACCAGCACCTCGCCCGACTTGGTCGGCCGTACCGGCCGGGTACGTAGCAGCAGCACCCGCCCCGTGTGCTGCTCCAGTGCCTTCACCCGCTGGCTGACCGCGGAGGGCGTCACGTGCAGGGCTGCGGCCGCCGCGTCGAAGGTGCCCTCGTCCACCACGGCGAGCAGGGTCCGCACCTGGTCCAGGGGCAAGTCATCCATCACATTGGCTAAGGATACGTAAGAATGATTAGCTGTACTGCACCAGGCCGTGGCCTCTAGCGTCCTCGGCATGACCAGCACCCTGACCACCGCCGCCGCCGGATT
This sequence comes from Streptomyces sp. KMM 9044, assembly GCF_024701375.2. Classification (NCBI taxonomy): domain Bacteria; kingdom Bacillati; phylum Actinomycetota; class Actinomycetes; order Kitasatosporales; family Streptomycetaceae; genus Streptomyces; species Streptomyces sp. KMM 9044. The sequence goes on from NZ_CP113910.1 coordinate 7,099,672, forward strand.
CGGCACCGGCCTCTCCCTGATCGTCGCCATCGGTGCCCAGAACGCGTTCGTCCTGCGCCAAGGGGTCCGCCGCGAGACGGTGCTCGCCGTCGTGGGCATCTGCGCGGTCTCGGACGCGCTGCTCATCGCCCTGGGTGTCGGCGGAGTCGGCGCCCTGGTCGTGGCGTGGCCCGGCGTGCTGGCGGCGGTCGGCTGGATCGGCGGCGTGTTCCTGCTCGGCTACGGTGCCCTGGCCGCGCGCCGGGCGGTCCGGCCGGACGGAGCCGGGCTGAAGGCGGAGGGCGAGGCCGTGACCTCACGCCGCCGTGCCGTGCTCACCTGCCTGGCGATGACCTGGCTCAACCCGCACGTCTACCTCGACACCGTGTTTTTGCTGGGCTCCGTCGCCACCGACCACGGGCCGCTGCGCTGGACGTTCGGGCTCGGCGCGGTGCTGGCCAGCCTCTGCTGGTTCGCCGTCCTGGGCTTCGGTGCCCGGCTGCTGAGCCGCTTCTTGGCCCGGCCCACCGCCTGGCGGGTCCTGGACGGCCTGGTCGCGGCCACCATGATCGCCCTCGGCTGCACGCTCATTACCGGAAGCTGAGAAGAGGGCGGCCCTACAGGGCCCGGCGTGTGCGCGTGAACTGATGGCCCATCAGTTGGCCTCGCGTCGCCTCCAGCCGGTGCGCGAGGATCTCGGCGACGCAGCGCACCAGCGTCAGCCCGAGCGCCGGATCTTCCTCGCACAGCTGTAGGACGGCCGCCGCGTCGAACTCGTAGGCGCGGACCCGGCTGAAGGCCTCGGCTCCGAAGTCCCACTCGTGGGGCGGGAAAAGCCATGACCAGCCCAGCAGGTCGCCCGCGCCGAGCGTGGCGACCGTGACCTGCTGGAACTCGTTCACCCGCTGATCCAGCGACACCGCCCCGGAGCGGACGACCCAGAAGCGGTCGGCGGTGGTCCCGGCCTCGAAGATCCGGGTGTCCTCGGGGAAGGACACCTCCCGCGCGAGCGCCATCAGACGCTCCCGCTGCGGCGGGGGCAGGGCGGTCAGGAGTTTGATCGCTTTGGTCATGGGACAGGGCTCCTCGCCGGGCAATCGGTACGGGACCTCCGTCCATTGGAGCCGCTGCCGCTGTCCGGGGCACCTCGACGGTGACGGGGACCGTGTTCCGGGGCATGGGAAAGCCCTGGCTGGACGGGGGGAAGCCAGCCAGGGCGGCAAAGAGGTGGTCGGGAGGATCTTCGTCGACTCCGTCACCACGTATGCATGAACGATAAACCATCGCTCCGAGCCCGCGTCGCAGTAAGCGGGGTACGTGACCCGTTTCACTCCGGCGTGCGTTTCGGAACGGCCTGGAAGGTTTGCCGGTGCCAGGAGGGGTCAGCCGGAGGGGGGTGACCCCTTTCGTCGAACAGGGAGCCGAACAATGTGCGAGCAGCACATCACCCCAGGAGGTACGGAGCGCCCCGATGCGGACCCGCCCCACAGGGAACCGCCTGGCGCTGTGTGCGCCGCACCCCGGCACACCTACCGGCCGGCGCAGGTGCGGGAGGCCGTGCAGCGGGTGGTGGGCGAACGCTGTCGCTCCACGCGTACTCCGTGCGGCGCCGCAGCCCTGGCGGACGCCCTGCTCGTCGCCTCCGAACTCACCACGAACGCGATCCTGCACGGCGGCGGCGTCACCGACGTCCGGGTCGACGTTGTCGACGGCGCCGGACCCGGCGTAGAGGTGTCGGTGAGCGACCGCAGTACGGAACTGCCCGTCGCCCGGGCGACGGCCGACCCGCGGGGGCGCCTCACGCCCGGAGGGCGCGGCTGGCTCATCGTCTGCCTGCTGTCCCGCGACATCCGCGTGCGGGACCTGCCTGCGGGCGGTAAGTGCATCACCGCCCTGGTCCCCCTGATCTGAGCCGTGATCCAACCTTTTGCACCGATTTGAAAAGTTAAGCGGAGTTTGCGCCACCGGTCACCGGGCAGACGGAGGGTCGTGCTTCGGACCGGAGGCGCGCCAGCGGGAGAGACGACTGCTGCGACACCCGCACCGGACGTCCCCACAGCCGCCGTCCCGCGGTAGACCGCCCATGACACCAACTGTTCGGGAGCGAAACCGCATGCTCATCGACTCGTCCACCGACCGCCCCGACACCCTCGTCCCCACGACCGCCCCTTCCCCCGGTGGGGAAGAGATCGCCACGACGTCCACGACCGTCACCCCCGAAGCGGCCACCACCCCGGCCGCGGACGGTCGCAGGCGGCACGACGACTCCCCCGACACCACCGCCCTGTTCCGTCGGCTGGCCTCACTGGACGACGGCCCCGAACGGGACGCCGTCCGTGAGGAACTCGTCACCGCGTGGCTGCCCATGGCCCACCGCATCGCCGGCCGCTTCCGCGACCGCGGCGAGTCCGTCGAGGATCTGCGCCAGGTGGCGGCTCTGGGCCTGGTAAAGGCGGTGGACCGCTTCGACCCGGACCGCGGAGCCTTCGAGAGCTACGCCGTCCCGACCATCACCGGCGAGGTCAAACGGCACTTCCGGGACCGGATGTGGGCCCTGCGGGTGCCCCGCCGGGTACAGGAACTGCGGAACAAGGTACGGATCGCCCGGCGGGACCTCACCCAGACGCCCGGCAGCCCCGAACCCACTCCCGCTGACCTCGCCCGGCACACGGGACTGACCGAGGAGGAGGTCGCGGCCGGGCTGGAGGCGCTGGAGAGCTTCAGCACCCTGTCGCTGGACGCGGAGATGTCGCCCGACGACGACGGTTACAGCCTGGTCGACACCCTGGGCGCCTCGGACTCTTCCTACGACGTCGTGGTCGACCGGGAGTCCGCCAAGGAGGGCCTGCGCCGCCTGCCGGAACGCGAGCGCACCATCCTGTACATGCGCTTCTTCGAGGACATGACACAGAGTCGCATCGCCGACCAGCTGGGGATCTCCCAGATGCACGTCTCCCGGCTGATCAGCCGGAGCTGCGCCCGGGTACGAGCCGACGCCATGGGCGGCCGCATGAGGGGAGCACGGAGCCGATGAGTGAATCCGAGATTCCGCCGGACGACGGCCGGCCCGTGGACGTCTACCTCGACCTTCTGAGCATCCGGATGGACACCGAGGACTACCGCCTGCTGCTCCGCGTGGTGGAGCCGGTGCTCCGGGCGATCGAGGAACACCGGCTGTCCGGTCTCGACCTCGCCCTGGACGGCGGTGACGAGGAACTCCCCCAGGAGGTCCGCGACGAGGCAGCCCTCGTCATCGCCACGGCCGTCACCGGCCGCATGGACAACGAGGTGGTCGAGCTGGAGGTCGACGAGAGCGGACCGGTCAGGGTGGTCACCGACGCGACGACCGCTGCCGACCCGTCGCGCCTCGACGAGATCGCCGGCTACATCAGGCAACGCCACCGGCAGAACGACGAACTGCGCGGCATCGCCGAGGCCAGCGGCCTCCCCACCGATTTCTGAAACCCGGTGCCCACCGGCTTTCGGACCCGCGCGCCCGTGCCCCGCTGACCACGGCGTCCGGGCATACCCTCTCCGTCGTCCGAGCCACCGGCTTCACCGCGGGCCGTCGCCCGCCAGCGGGACGTCCAGCGGGCGGGCGAGACCCACCACCGCCTCGTCCAGCCGCTCCAGATGCCGCAGGACGCGGCCGGTGATCCGTCCGTAGCGCGACGCCCCGTCGTCGTCGGAACCGCCCAGCAGCGAGGCGAAGCTCGGCCCCGTCTCGATCCCCGACTTCGTGTCCTCGCCCGCGACCCGGGCCGCGATCGTCGAGATGTTGCGCACGGTACGCGCCGTCGCCCCACGCAGCCGGGGGTCCGCCGCGATCGAGGGATGTGTCGGCAGCAGCTCGGCCGTCGCCGCCAGCGAGCGCGCATGATACGCGCAGGTCTCCAGGAGCGCTACGACGTACCGTGCGGTGTCGCGCCGGCCCCGCAGCGGAGTGACCGGATGGGTGAGCGGCTTGGTCGCGGCGCGCAGCTCGCCCAGCGCCTTGTCCAGCTCCCGCGCCCGGTCCAGCAGATCGGCGGCCGGCCCGCCGCTGAGCTGGTCGACGGCGGCCTCGGTGACCTCGGTGAGCCGTTCCAGCACGGTGCCCAGCAGCTCGTTCGTCCTCCGGTCCGTACGCACCGGCAACACCAGGAACGCGGCGAACACCCCGCAGGCTGCGCCCAGTGCGGTCTCGGCCACGCGCAGGACCAGTACCTCCCAGCTGTAGGTGTGCAGCAGTGTGTACAGCAGCCCCACCATCGCGGTCACGAAGAACGACATCAGCGTGTACGAGAGCGGTGCCGTGTACGCCATCGCGAAGACCAGCACCAGCATCAGGGCGAACGCCGTCCAGGTGTGCCCGCCCACCAGCCCCGCAAGCGCGATGCCGGCGACGACGCCGAGTACCGTCCCCAGCAGCCGCCGGTAGCCCTTGACCAGGATCTCGCCCGTCGACTCGGTGTTGATGAAGACGAGCCAGCAGGTCAGGACCGCCCAGTGCCAGCCCTGGGAGGACAGCAGCGCACCCCCGGCGATGGCCAGCGACGAGCCCACGGCGACCTGGACGGCGGCCCGGGTGGTGGGCCGTCGCAGCCCCTTGTCCCCCTCGGCCGGCTCGTCCTCCTCACCGGCGTCGATCGCGGCGTCCTCGGCCTCCAGCTCCTCCCGGGAGCGGGCCGCCGCGGGAGTGTCGTCCGACTCGTCCTGCGGGCCGTCCAGAGCGATCCGCAGGCCCATCACCGCGCGGGACGCCTCGCCGATGGCCCGGAACACGTCCTGGAGAGCCGGGGAGCAGGCCGGGAGGTTCTCCTCGTCCCGGTAGGCGAGCAGCCGGTTGCGTACGTGGGCGATCGACGTCCCCTCCACCCCGGGCCCGGCGTGCAGGACCTGGATGCGCAGAGAGAGCAGATCACGGTGCAACGCCGCGGTGACCTCCTCCGGCGCGTCCGTCCAGCCGGCCTCCGGGGCGGGCGCACCCGGCAGATGCAGGGTCAGCGTATCCGCGCGTTCCTCGCTGCGGGCGCTCAGCAGCAGCAGGCCGAGCCGCTCCGCGGCGATCTCGGCGTCCGCGATCCGACGCTGCACCAGCCGTGCCGACGACGCGTCGGGGGTGCCCCGCTCCAGCCGTGTCTGGATCATCAAGGCCGTCTCGTGTAGCCGGGCGGTGCCCGCGCGGACGTCCGCCAGGGCCTTGTCGACCTGGTCCCCCTCGGCGTCGAGCAGCGCCAGCTGCGCCGTCACGAGCTGCGCCAGCCGGGCGCGGAAGGCCTCACGCAGACGTGCGAGAAGTCCGGCCGGGACCACGGGAACGACGGCGAACCGCATGACGGCACTGCACCCGAACGCGACGGCCAGCGCCGCCCAGATCCCCGGCAGACCGCCGGGGGACGCGCCGATGAACAGGGAGGCGAAGTAGACCTGGAAGCCGATCAGCCCGAGCGCGGTTCCGCGGTCGCCGAATCTGCGGGCGTACACCGCGCAGTAGATGAGGACGACGAAGAAGACGTCCCCGGCGGCCCGCTCGCTCAGCACCGTGGCCAGCGACATGGACACGAGCGCCACGGGCAGCCCGAGGGCGAGCGTGACGGCCTGCGCTCCGCGTTGCTTCTCCCGGATGGCGAAGGTGGCGACCATCGCAGTCATCGCCCCCGCCACGAGCTGGGTGACACCTGCCCCCGTCAGGGTGAGGACGGCCAGCGTCAGCGCGAGGGAACCCACCGTCCGCAGCCCGGCCGTCATCCGCAGCATCCCGGGATCGGATGCCACCAGGCGGTCCCGCAGCCGCGTCCGTACCGAGCGCTCCGCCGCCGCCTTCACGCCGCCGCACACTCCCCGTCGCTCGCGTTGATCAGAATGCAAGCATGACACGTGCCATCACGGACCCACCGGGTGGCTCCCGTCGGCCGGAGCACCCGGTCCGGCAGGCCCCGGAAAAGGCGGAGCCGCTGCGGAGGCCGGGTCACCGCACGGGCAGGCCCGCCTCCTCGACGTGCGCCCGCACCTGCTCCGGAGTCAGATAGGCGTTCGTGTACTCGAAGTCCCGCAGCTTGGCGGGCCGGCGGGCCTGGAAGCCGGTCCGCACGAAATCGTCGCCGGCGATCGAGTTCAGCAGCCAGTTGGTCATGACCCTCGTCTTGGCGACATTGGTGCGCAGCGCCGACCAGTGGTATCCGCGGGCCGCCACCTGGGCGGGCAGGCCCCGCAGCTCCACACCGAGCGGCCTGGAGACGGCGTCGGTACCGCCGAGGTCCACGACCAGCCCGAGGTCCTTGTGGTGGTACGGCTGAAGCGGCCGGCCGGTCAGCGTCGCGATGATGTTGTCGGCGACCTGCCTGCCCTGACGCAGGGCGTGCTGCGCGGTCGGCGGGCACACCGCGTCCTCCACACCCTTGGCACGGTCGGGCACCGCCGCGGCGTCACCGAGGGCGAACACCCCGTCCTCGCCCGGCAGGCACATGTCCGCGGTGACCGCGAGCCGCCCGCGGACGGTCTCGGCGCCGAGCGTGGCGATCAGCGGGCTGGCGACCACGCCGGCCGTCCAGATGAGGGTGCGGGTGGGGATCACCCGGCCGTCGGTGAAGGTGACCTCCTCCGGTCCCGCCTTCGCGACGGAGACGCCGAGTGAGATCTCGATGCCGCGCCGGGTGAGGATCTCCTGCGCGCTGCGCCCGAGCTTCTCGCCCAGTTCGGGCATGAGCTTCGGGGCGATGTCGATCAGATGCCACTTGATCAGCCCCGGGTCCAGCCGCGGGTAGCGCTTGACGGCCGCATGGGTCAGGCGCTGCAGGCAGGCGGCGGTCTCGGTGCCCGCGTAGCCCCCGCCGACCACCACGAACTGCAGCCGCGAGGCACGCTCGGCCGGATCGTCGCTCGCGTCGGCGAGGTCGAGCTGGGCGATGACGTGGTCGCGGATGTAGGCGGCCTCGGCCAGTGTCTTCATGCCGAACGCGTGGTCCGTCAGCCCCGGGATGTCGAAGGTACGGGTGACACTGCCGGGGGCCAGCACGATGTAGTCGTACGCCTCGTTGACGATCCGGTCGGTGATGCTGCGAATGACGCAGACCTTGGCCTTCGGATCCACGCCGATGGCCCCGCCGGGGATGATCCGGGTGCGGTACTTGGCGCTGCGGCGCAGCGACACGGCTACCGACTGCGGGGTCAGCACACCGGAGGCGACCTGGGGGAGCAGCGGCAGATAGAGCTGGTAGGAAAGCGGCGTCACCAGAGTGATCTCGGCATCGCCGGGGGCGAGTTTCCGCTCCAGCCGACGGACGCACTCCACTCCGGCGAAGCCTGCGCCCACCACCAGGATCCTGGGTCGTGTCACGGTGTTCATCCCTTTCTGCGGCTCCACACGGTCTGCCCCGAGCCCACGGGTCTGCTCGGACGTCGACACCCCTTCGTCTGCCCGTGGATGGCTGCCTTGCACCTTCTTGATCGCAGAGCGGCGCGGTCGCGGCACATCGCGGTTCACCGGGGCACGCCGTGTCCGGACGTGGAACCGGAACGCGCAGGTGTTCAGCACCACGATGCCCGCACCGGCGCCGGAGCGCACCGGGAGCCCCGTGCCGGCCGGCGGTCGGCTCTCACCGGTCGACGGGCGGTGAGAGGCGGCGCGCGATCAACGGTGCAGGTGACAGAGCAGCAGACGGACGTCGTCGTCGCGCTCGGAGTCGCTGAGAAGAAGGTCCAGGAGGCGGTCCGCCGCACCCTCCAGGCCCGTGCCGGGCTCCGTGGGGCGGTGAATCCGGCGGTGCCCGAGTTCTCGGCGCGCTGCGCGTCGGCGCGACCTGGGCCAGGGCGTCGACAACCGCCCTGCCGGGGTCTAGACCGCCTCATCGCGCGAGGGGTGAAAACCGCACGGAACAAGGGCTCGTCCGCCCATCGCTGGGCGATCTGCTCACGCCTGCGCCGCAGGAAGTCCCTGACCTCGAGCGTCGGCGTTCCCGGCGGCACGCCCGCTTCGCGCTCAGGTACCGATGTCTCCTCGTTGCCGTTGTCCCACCGGGTCCGTGCCGGGCCCCGACACCGTGCCGCGCCCCGGCCGGGCGACTGCTCCAACGACGCTCCGGGCCGGTGCGGCAGCCCTTGCGGGGAGGTCCGGCGTACGCGGACCTCCCCGGGCCGGCTCAGGACTCGGGGCGTCCGGACGGTGTTATGTCCTGTGCGCGCTGTCGACCCGCTCCAGTGCCTCCTCGGCGCTTTGGGACACCGGAACCGTGATGCTCACGCCGGTCAGGTCGAGGACGCGGCGCACCGCGGGCATGGGGGAGATGATGTGCACGCTCCCCGGCAGTTCCCGGGCCTCCTGGTAGACGCGCAGGACGATGTTCATGCCGGACGAGTCCATGAAGGGGACCGCGGACAGGTCCAGCAGGAAGTGCCGGCGTCCGTGATGCAGCTGGTTGGCCAGGTGATGCTGGAACTCGGTCGCGGTGTCGGCGTCCAGATCGCCCTGCACTGTGAACAGGGCGACATCCTCCCGGACCACGGACACCTCCACGGACAACGGGTTCGGGGCCATGGACACACATACCTCCCAATCAAGCCGACGGCCGGGTCCGGCCGCACGCGCAGCCGTCTACCCCGGGATCTCCACTCCATGCCGGGGCCGCCCGCACCGGTCCGGGAGACGTCGCCTTCACATCAGGCCCGGCTCGGTGCGGGTTTTGCGTCTTCGTCGGCCGAATGCGCCCGCTCCAGAAGGGTAGTTGGCTGCTGTGGAGACGGGCGGGGCCAAAGAGCGGGCCCCGCCCGCTTCGGGATCGTCATCACAGTGGAGGCAAGGAGCAGCGTGCCCATGGACAGCATCTGGTCATACGCGCCGGAGCTGGGTCTTGCCCAGGGGCAGGATCCGGACCTCACGGGATACACCGTCGTCGCGAGCGACGGGAGCACCATCGGCCATGTGGACCGGCAGGCCGACCACCACGCCATGCGGCACCTGGTCGTCGACACCGGCGTCTGGGTGTTCGGCCGGAGTCTCCTCGTACCGGTCGGCGTCGTCGCCGCCGTCGACTCCGGCGAGCGCAAAGTCACCGTGTCCCGCACCAGACCCGAGGTGAAGGCTGCACCCCGGTTCAGGACCGACAGCGAGACCATGGACCCGGGCTATCTCACGGCGGTCGGCGACTATTACTGGGCGCTGACCCGGCCCGAGCCCCCGCCCGAGCGTGCTCCCGGCACCCCGGCCGGCTGACCGTCGCCCGGTGATTTCCGCACCGGTCGCCGGCCGGCTCACCCCACGGAGCCAGGCCGGCCCGGCGCAGAAGTCACCGGGCACGTGGCCGTCACCAGGGCAGGAACACATGGATGTCCTTGCCGCCCGCGGTGCCGACCACGCTGACCTGATCGCACAGCGTGTGGATCAGGTGCCAGCCGATCCCGCCCCCGCCGTGACTCGGCCTGAAGGGCCGGGGCGTGGGCTCGGTCGTGCTCGTGTCGTGCATCACCACATGCACCCCGTCGAATGTCCTGCGCAGCCGCATCCCGAACGGTCCCGGCGCGTACTGGACCGCGTTGGCTGCGAGTTCCGTGACCACCAGAAGTATGTCGTCCCAGTGCTCCGGGGCCGTCGGCGGGGAGACGCGGGCCAGTTCGAGGAGGAACTCCTCCGCCACCAGGCGTGCGTCGGTGACGTCGTGCAGCTCCCCGGGGAAGCCGGCGACGCGTTCCGTGATCTCCTCTGCGGCCAGTGGCCTGTCCCTGTGCGGATCGGATGCCATGTTGCCTTCCCTGCCCCGGCTTCCACGGGCCAGTCGTTCATGCGCGGTCCGTTCTTTCTTCCTCCTGTCTGTGGGTTCCCGGGCCGCGGGACCCTACGCGCCCGTATCCGCGGGTGAGCGAGGGGTGACGGGCAGGTCACCCCGGGCGGTCAGCGGAAGACGTTGTCCGAGTCGTCCCAGACCGACGGCTCCTCCGGCTCCGGACGCGAACGGGAGTGGTACATCGCGTCGATCTCCAGCGCGTACCGCTGCACGATCTCGTCCCGGCGCAGCTTCATCGACGGCGTCAGCAGACCGTTGGTCACGTCGAACGGCTCCGGCAGCACCCGGAACACCCGGATCGACTCCGGACGCGACACACTGCTGTTCGCCGCGGCGACCGCCCGCGCGACCTCCTCGCGCAACGCGTTCTCCTCCCGGGCCTCCCGTGTCGCGGCGTCGCCCGGCAGGGCCAGCGCCGCCCGCCAGTGCGCCAGGAAGTCCGGGTCCAGCGTGATCAGCGCCCCCACACAGGGCCGGTCGTCCCCCACCACGACCGCCTGGTGGACGAGCGGGTGCATCCGCAGCCGCTGCTCCAGGGCCGACGGTGCGACACTCTTGCCGCTGCTGGTGATGATGATGTCCTTCTTGCGGCCGGTGATCGTCAGATAGCCCTCCGAGTCCACCCGGCCGATGTCCCCCGTGGCCAGCCAGCCGCCGGCCAGCGCGGTCAGGGTGGCGGCCTCGTCACCCACGTACCCCTGGAACACCGACGGCCCACGCACCAGGATCTCCCCGTCGTCGGCGACCCGGATCTCGCTGCCCGGCAGCGCCAGCCCGACGGTGCCGGACTTCTCCCGGCCAAGTGGCTGCATCGTCACACCGCCGCCGGTCTCGGTGAGCCCGTAGCCGTCGTGGACGTAGATGCCGATGCCCTCGTAGAAGAGGGACAGGTCGCGGCTGAGCGTCGAGCCGCCCGAGGTGGCCCTGCGTACCCGGCCGCCCAGCGCGGCCCGCAGCCTGCGGTACACCGTCCGCTCGTACAGGGCGTGCTGGAGCCGCAGGTCGAAGCCGGGCCCCGAGCCCCGGCCCAGCCGCTGCCGCTCCACGGCGGCGGCGAAGTCGCGCGCCGTGTCGGCGGCCCGTTCGAACAGGGCACCGCGGCCCGCCTGTTGGGAGGCGCGCAGGAAGTTCTTGTAGATCTTCTCAAGCAGGGAGGGGACCGCGTACAGATAGGTGGGCCGCAGGGTGCGCAGCGCCGAGGACAGGGCCTCCGAGCCGAGATCGGGCTCGTGCCCCATCAGCAGGCCGCCGCGTACGCACAGGCCCTGGATCATCAGTCCGTACACGTGGGAGAACGGCAGGAAGGCGAGGACCACGGCCTGCTCACCCGGCTCCGCCGCCGTATGGGCCCAGCCCTCCAGCAGGACGTCGCACGGGGCGGCCAGACTGCGGTGGCTCAGCGCGCATCCCCTCGCCTGTCCCGAGGTACCGGACGTGTAGGCGACCACGGCCGTGGAGTCCGGCAGCACGATCCGGCGCAGCGAGTCCACCGTGGCCGGCGGTATGTACTCGCCGCGCGTCACCAACTGTTCCAGCGCACCCGAGTCCAGTTGCCAGACGTGCCGCAGCCGTGGCAGCGCGGCGCACACGGAACCGACGGTCATCACGCCCTGCTCGTCCTCGACCACCACCGCCACGCAGCCGGAGTCCCTGAGGATCCACTCCACCTGCTCCCGCGACGAGGTCGGATAGATGGGGACGACCTCCGCGCCCACGGTCCACAGCGCGTAGCACAGGACCGTCCACTCATAACGGGTCCGCGCCATGATCGCCACCCGGTGGCCCGGGGACAGCCCGGAGGCGACCAGTCCTTTGGCCAGGTCGACGACCTGGTCGCGGAACTCCAGCGCGGTGACCTCCTTCCAGGACGCGGAGGCCGGATCGGCGCGGCGGGCGAGCATCGGCAGATTCGGGCTCTCGGCCGCCGTCTCGAAGAGACTGTCCGCGAGGCCGCCCGTCAGGGGTGAGGCGGCCTGCGGAGCGAGAGCGAGGTCGCGCATGTACTGCTCCTGACATGTACGGGCTGTGACTCGGCCGACGAGCAGAGTCATCGGCGGTGCTTGAATCTAGCCGAGCCCGGGCCTTCCGGGGCCGGATCGCCGGAACTGTGGCCGTACTGATGATCACATTGCTCTGGCGGCCCGCCCCTGCCCGTACATTCCGCCCGTATCTCCCGCCCGCGGCTTTCCTTCCAGCGTTCCGCCCGTGCGCGCCGTACCCGCGTCGGCTGCCGTCCGGGCGCGGGTACGGGGCGGAGGGAGCGAGGGCTGCCGGGCCTCACCGGCCGTGCGGCACCAGCCACACCGTCGCGAGAGGCGGAAGGGTGATGCCGACGCTGCTGTCCTCGGGTTTGACCGGGTCCGGGTTGGTGACGTCACCGCCGCCGTACCGGGCCGCATCCGTGTTGAGGACCTCCCGCCAGGCGATCACGTCGTCTGAGACCCCGAGCCGGTAGTCGTGCCGGACGACGGGGGAGAAGTTCGACACCGAGAGCAGCGGACGGCCTCCGGTGTCGTACCGCAGGAACGCGAACACGTTGTCCTCGGCCGCGTCCACCGCCACCCAGCGGAACCCGCCCGGATCGGTGTCCCGCTGCCACAGCGCTTCCGTCTCCCGGTAGCGGGCGTTGAGATCGCGCACCAGGTCCTGCACGCCGCGGTGGTCGCCCGCGGCGTGGTACGCGTCGTCCAGCAGCCACCACTCCGGGCCCCGCTCCTGCGACCACTCCGCTCCCTGTGCGAACTCCTGTCCCATGAAAAGCAGCTGCTTGCCGGGGTGGGCCCACATGAAGCCGAGATAGGCCCGGGTGTTCGCACGCCGCTGCCACCAGTCGCCGGGCATCTTCGAGACCAGTGACCGCTTGCCGTGCACGACCTCGTCGTGCGAGATCGGCAGCACGTAGTTCTCGCTGTAGGCGTACACCATCGAGAACGTCATCCCGTGGTGGTGGTACCTGCGGTGCACCGGCTCGTGGCTCATGTACTCCAGCGAGTCGTGCATCCAGCCCATGTTCCACTTCAGCCCGAACCCCAGGCCGCCGGTGTCGGTGGGCCGGGTCACCCCGCCCCACGCGGTCGACTCCTCCGCGATCGTCACCACACCCGGGCACCGCCGGTACAGGGTCGCGTTCATTTCCTGGAGGAACTCCATGGCCGCCAGGTCCTCCCGGCCACCGTGCGCGTTGGGCTCCCACTGGCCGGAGTCCCGCGAGTAGTCGAGGTACAGCATCGAGGCGACGGCGTCCACGCGCAGCCCGTCGATGTGGAACTCCTCGCACCAGTACACGGCGTTGGCGACCAGGAAGTTGCGCACCTCGGTCCGGGCGAAGTCGAACGTGTACGTCCCCCAGTCCGGGTGCTCCGCCCGCCGGGAGTCCCCCGGCTCGTACAGCGGGTCCCCGTCGAACCGGGCCAGCGCCCAGTCGTCCTTCGGGAAATGCGCCGGCACCCAGTCCATGATCACGCCGATGCCGGCCCGGTGCAGGGCGTCGACCAGGTACCTGAAGTCGTCCGGGGTGCCGAGGCGGGCCGTGGGCGCGTAGAAACCGGTGACCTGATAGCCCCAGGACGGGCCGTAAGGATGCTCGGCGACCGGCATCAGCTCGACATGGGTGAAGCCGAGGTCCTGGACATAGGCCGGCAGCGCCTCGGCGAGCTCGCGATACGTCAGCCCCGGCCGCCAGGACGGAAGATGGACCTCGTACACCGAGAACGGTGCCCTGTGCGGGGGCACTTGAATGCGGCGCTTCATCCACGCGGCGTCCTCCCACGTGTAGTGCGAGACCGTCACGACCGACGCGGTGTTCGGCGGTTCCTCCGCGAGGCGCGCCATCGGGTCGGCCTTGAGCATCCGATGGCCGTACCGGGAATGCACCTCGAACTTGTAGCGGGCGCCCTCTTCGATCCCCGGCAGGAACAGTTCCCACACGCCGGACGAGCCGAGCGAGCGCATCGGGAACGCCGTGCCGTCCCAACAGGTGAAGTCGCCGGCGACCCGGACGCCCTGCGCGTTCGGCGCCCATACGGTGAAGCGGGTGCCCCGCACGCCCTGGTGGGTCATGGGGTGCGCGCCGAGCGCCGTCCACAGCTCCTCGTGGCGTCCCTCGCCGATCAGGTGCAGATCGAGTTCGCCGAGCGAGGGCAGCATCCGGTACGGATCGTGCACCTCGACGGCGTCCTCGTCGCCGTACGCCACCGCCAGCGTGTACGCGGGGACCGCGTCCAGCGGCAGCACCCCGGAGAAGAGACCGTCTCCCTCCGAGGCGAGCGGGGTGTGCCGGCCGCCGGTGACCACACTCACCGTGCGCGCGAACGGCCGCAGTGCCCGGAAGGCGATGCCGCCCGGCACCGGGTGGGCACCGAGCAGCACGTGCGGATCGTGGTGGGCGCCCGCCAGCAGGCGCCCCCGGTCGTCGGGATCGAGGGCAGGGGCGGTTCCGAGTGTCCTCGGGGCGGACGGGACGGACCCGGCCGACTCGGGCAGCGGGGTGTCATGCAGGGCCACGGCTTCAGTCTCCTCTCACGGCGAGGCGCTCGATCGCCGCCATGGGTACGGGCAGCCAGTCGGGTCGGTGCCGGGCCTCGTACAGCACCTCGTACACGGCCCGGTCCGTCTCATAGGCGCGGAGCAGACCGTGCTTCTTGCGCGGGTCCCAGCCGGCGCGGGCCGCGTAGCCCGCGCAGTAGGCCTCGCGACAGCGGCGCGCCCACTCCGGGCGCCAGGGACGGCGCTGGCGGGCGGCGTAGTCGAACGAGCGCAGCATCCCGGCGATGTCCCGCAGGGGGGAGTGGGTGCTGCGCCGTTCGGAGAGCGGCCGGGACGGTTCGCCCTCGAAGTCGATGACGAACCAGTCGCGTCCGGCCCGCAGCACCTGCCCGAGGTGCAGGTCGCCGTGGATGCGCTGGGCGGGGGGCCCGGGATCACAGGTCGCGAACGCGGCGAACGCCGCCTTCAGACCGGGCACGTACGGCTGGAGCACGGGTACGGAGTGCACGGCGGCCGTCAGACGCTCGGTCATCCCCTCCGACGTCAGCCCGCTCTCCCCGGGTCTGCCGACGAGAAAAGCCGAGGCGAGCGCCAGGTGCACATCCGCCGTGGCCCGGCCGAGGGCGTGCGACTGCGCGGTGAAGTCGTCACCGGCGGCCAGCGCCTCCAGGGCCAGCGTCCAGCCGTCGGAGGCGTCGCGCAGGAACGGCTGGAGTACACCGAGCGTCGCCTTGAACGGATGCGTGGTGCGCAGCCAGGCCACCGGAGCGGGCACCCGGTGGCAGCCCTGCCGGGCCAGCGCGCCCGGCACCTCCAGATCCGGGTTGACCCCGGGCTGGATCCGCCGGAAGAGCTTCAGGATGAACTCGTCGCCGTACACCAGAGAGGAGTTGGACTGCTCGGCATCCAGCAGCCGCGGCACCAGCCCGGCCGGCACCCGCTGGGCCGCGTCGCCCTCGAACCGCAGCGGGCCCACCACTTGGGGGTGCCGCAGCCGTTCCAGCAGCAGCTGCGCCGACCGCGGGTCGTGGAGCGCGTCGTGGACCGTGCGCCCGGCCAGCGGTCCGCCCTCCCGCACCCTGCCGATGACCGCCCGGCCCAGGTGCGGCGACGGGTGCTCCCGTACGCCGAGGAGGAGCTGATAGCAGTCACCGGCCCAGGGCGTGTTCCCGGGGGAGGGCACGCCGCCGTGGCCGGCGTGGACCAGCAGATGGAGACAACCCGGGAACAGCTCCGTCATCGACAGCACATGGAGGTCGGTGACAGGTCGGTCCTTGCCGGCGAACCAGCGCTGCTCCGGCAGCCACTCGCGCAGCAGTCCGGCGAACGACTCCGTGGGTTTGACGGTCGCGCTTCGCGGGCGCAGGAATGCGGTCTTCGTCATGTGGACGCCTCCTCTCGTCGGCGCACGGTCACAGTCGGCGGCCGGTGCGGGATGCGGCTCGGATGAGCCGGAACCAGTAGAAGCCGTGCCCTCCGAGGGTGAGCAGATACGGCAGTGCTCCCACGGCCGGGAAGCGCACCCCGCCGGACAGTTCGACCGGATGGCGGCCCTCGAAGGCGCTCAGGTCGAGTTCGGTGGGCTGTGCGAAGCGGGAGAAGTTGTTGACGCAGAGGACCAGGTCGTCCTCGTACTCCCGGAGGAAGGCGAGGACGGCGGGGTTGGAGGAGGGGAGTTCGGTGTAGGTGCCGAGGCCGAAGGCGGGGTTCTGCTTGCGGATCTCGATCATCCGGCGGGTCCAGTGCAGCAGTGAGGACGGCGACGCCATGGATGCCTCGACGTTGGTGACCTGGTAGCCGTAGACCGGGTCCATGATGGTGGGCAGGAACAGGCGGCCGGGGTCGCAGGAGGAGAAGCCGGCGTTGCGGTCGGGGGTCCACTGCATGGGGGTGCGGACGGCGTCGCGGTCGCCGAGCCAGATGTTGTCGCCCATGCCGATCTCGTCGCCGTAGTAGAGGATCGGCGAGCCGGGCAGGGACAGCAGCAGGGCGTTGAAGAGTTCGATCTGGTTGCGGTCGTTGTCCAGGAGCGGGGCGAGGCGGCGGCGGATGCCGATGTTGGCGCGCATGCGGGGGTCCTTGGCGTACTCGGCCCACATGTAGTCGCGTTCCTCGTCGGTGACCATTTCCAGGGTCAGCTCGTCGTGGTTGCGCAGGAAGATGCCCCACTGGCAGCCGGAGGGGATGGCGGGGGTCTTGGCGAGGATCTCGGAGACGGGGTGGCGGGACTCGCGGCGTACGGCCATGAAGATGCGGGGCATGAGCGGGAAGTGGAAGGCCATGTGGCATTCGTCGCCGCCGACGGCGTAGTCGCCGAAGTAGTCGACCACGTCTTCCGGCCACTGGTTCGCCTCGGCGAGGACCACGGTGTCCGGATAGTGGGCGTCGATCTCCTTGCGTACCTGCCTGAGGAAGGTGTGTGTGGCCGGCAGGTTCTCGCAGTTGGTGCCTTCCTCCTGGTAGAGGTACGGCACCGCGTCCAGCCGGAAACCGTCGATGCCCAGGTCCAGCCAGAATTTCAGCGCGGAGATCATCTCTTCCTGCACGGCCGGGTTGTCGTAGTTGAGGTCCGGCTGGTGCGAGAAGAAGCGGTGCCAGTAGTACTGTCCGCGGACCTGGTCGTACGTCCAGTTGGAGGCCTCGGTGTCGACGAAGATGATCCGCGCGTCCTGGTACTGTCTGTCGTCTTCCGCCCACACGTAGTAGTCGCCGTAGGGGCCGTCCGGGTTCCGGCGGGACTCCTGGAACCACGGGTGCTGGTCGCTGGTGTGGTTCATGACGAAGTCGATGATCACGCGCATGCCCCGCTGGTGGGCGGCGTCCACGAACTCCACGAAGTCGGCGAGGTCGCCGAAGTCGGGCAGGACGGCGGTGTAGTCGGCGACGTCGTAACCGCCGTCGCGCAGCGGCGACTTGAAGAAGGGAGGCAGCCAGAGGCAGTCGACGCCGAGCCACTGCAGATAGTCGAGCTTGGCGGTCAGCCCCTTCAGGTCGCCGATGCCGTCGCCGTTGCTGTCCTGGAAGGAGCGGACGAGGACCTCGTAGAAGACGGCTCGTTTGAACCAGTCCGGGTCGCGGTCCTGCGCCGGGGTGTCCTCGAAGGTGTCCGGTACGGGTTCGTTGACAGTCATGACGCTCCTGACCCTCCGGTTCGCTGTGCGGCGGGCGGTCGCTGGACGTGCAGGACATGCGCGGGAGCCCGCCCCGGCTCCAGGCGTACGTAGTTGGCCCTGCCCCAGTGATGGGTCTCGCCGGTGAGCTCGTCGCGCACCGGTACCGACTCGTGCCAGTCCAGGCCGAGTTGCGGCATGTCCAACGAGACCGTGGCCTCCTGGGTGTGGTGGGGGTCGAGATTGACGACCACCAGCACGGCATCCGGTCCTCTGCGTTTGCTGTACGCGATGACCGCGTCGTTGTCGGTGTGGTGGAAGCGGAGGTTTCGCAGCGCCCGCAGTGAGGGGTGCTCCCGCCGGATGGTGTTGAGGCGGGTGATGAGGGGGTGATGGTGCGGCCCGTCTGTTCGGCGGTGTCCCAGTCGCGGGGGGTGAGCTGGTACTTCTCGGAGTGGAGGTATTCCTCGCTGCCGTCGTGCAGGGGGGTGTTCTCGCAGAGTTCGTAGCCGCTGTAGATGCCCCAGGCGGGGGAGAGGGTGGCGGCGAGGACGGCGCGGGCCTCGAAGGCGGGCCGGCCGCCGTGCTGGAGGTAGGCGTGCAGGATGTCGGGGGTGTTGGTGAAGAAGTTGGGCCGCATGTAGGAGGCGGCGTCCTGCGAGAGTTCGGTGAGGTAGTCGGTCAGTTCCTGTTTGGTGGTGCGCCAGGTGAAGTAG
Source organism: Streptomyces sp. KMM 9044 (assembly GCF_024701375.2). Taxonomy (NCBI): domain Bacteria; kingdom Bacillati; phylum Actinomycetota; class Actinomycetes; order Kitasatosporales; family Streptomycetaceae; genus Streptomyces; species Streptomyces sp. KMM 9044. The sequence continues at coordinate 7,117,720 of NZ_CP113910.1, forward strand.
GTGTAGGACTGCTGGAAGCCGATGGCGGCGAGGGTGTGCATCATCGCGGGGCGGGTGAAGGCCTCGGCCAGGAAGATGACGTCGGGGTCGGTGCGGTTGACGTCGGCGATGACCCGTTCCCAGAACACCACCGGTTTGGTGTGCGGGTTGTCGACGCGGAAGATCCGCACCCCTGCTGCCATCCAGTGCCGCAGCACCCGGCAGGTTTCGGTGATCAGGCCGTCCATGTCCGCGTCGAAGGCGACCGGGTAGATGTCCTGGTACTTCTTCGGCGGGTTCTCCGCGTGGGCGATGGTGCCGTCGGGGCGGTGGTGGAACCACTGGGGGTGTTTGTGGACCCAGGGGTGGTCGGGGGAGCACTGGAGGGCGAAGTCCAGGGCGATCTCGAGTCCGTGGCGGGCCGCCTGTCCGACGAACCAGGTGAAGTCCTCGAGGGTGCCCAGCCGGGGGTGGACGCTGTCGTGGCCGCCCTCGGGGGAGCCGATGGCCCAGGGGACACCGACGTCCCCGGGGCCGGCGTCGAGGGTGTTGTCGGGGCCCTTGCGGAAGGTGGTGCCGATGGGATGGATCGGGGGGAGGTAGACGACGTCGAAGCCCATCGCGGCGATCGCGGGCAGCCGGCGGGCTGCGGTGCGGAAGGTGCCGTGCGGTTCGTCCGCGGTGCCCTCGGAGCGGGGGAAGAACTCGTACCAGGAGCCGAACAGGGCGCGCTCGCGCTCCACCAGCAGCGGCAGTGGCTCACTGCCGGTGACCAGCTCCCGCAGCGGGTGGCGGGCCAGCACCGCGTCCACCTCCGGCGTCAACCCCGCCGCCAGCCGGGACGACGCCGGACGCCGCTCGTCGCGCAGCGCGTCCACGGCGGCGAGGAGCACGGCACGGCGGTCCGGTTCCGGGACCCCGGCCGCCGCCTTCTCGTACAGCCGGGCGCCCTCCTCCAGCACCAGACCGGTGTCCATACCCGCCGGAATCTTGATCCGCGCGTGGTGCCGCCAGGTGGCGACCGGATCGCTCCACGCCTCCACGGTGTACGTCCAGTGCCCCGTCCCCCCTGCGGTGACGGTCGCCCCCCACCGGTCGGTGCCGGGTGCCAGCTCCCGCATCGGCGTGAACGGCCCCCGCCGGCCCCCGGGGTCGGTCAGGACGACACTGGCGGCCACCGCGTCGTGCCCCTCGCGGAACACGGTCGCCGACACCTCGAACGACTCCCCGACGACCGCCTTCGCCGGCCGTCTGCCGCATTCGACGGCCGGCCGGACATCCCGCACGGGGATGCGTCCGGTGGCCCTGGTCGCCTTCATGGGTCTGTACCTCCGCCGTGCTCGACGCCGGGCCGGGCCCGCTCGTGGGACGAAATGGAGGCGGGAAGGTCCTTTACCCTTCCGCCGGGGACCGCCGCTCGACCGTCGGCGGACCACGCCTGACCGCGGTGGCCGGGCGAGGCCGGTCGCCCGTCACCGGACGGGGCCGGTCGTTCCGTTCCTGCAGGTAAGTGGGGAGACCGGTGCGCAGGTACCGTTCGGCAGCGTCGGCCGCCTCCCGTGCGCAGCGCTTGCCCGTCAGCACACAGAGGGTGTAGCCCGAGTCCTCGAACGTCGCCCGTACCGTGCGGTCGGTGGGGGCGGCGAGCATCACGCGTTCCCAGGCCCGGTAGCGACGCAACCGCTGGGCGACTTCGGCTCTGGCGGGTAGCAGCATGACGCCGTTCACCTTTCCGTGGCTCGTTGGGGAGACGTTCCTTCCGGAGGCCGGGCGGCGGCCGTGCGCGCGGAGGGCGCGGTCCCGCGACGGCGGTCGAGGGGTCTTCACACATGGTGCATGATCAGTAACCGTGCGTCCTGTTGGGCCTTGGTCCGGTGGGCCGGGCCGGATGGTGTCCGCGGCCGGTGCGAACTGCGCCCATCCGGTACATCGGTCGCCCCGGTCATGCGCTCGTGTTGCACGGATGGACCAACCCGGTCACGCTGATGGTGACCCAGAAGCGCCAACCGCTCACATTTCGTGTTCGGGGCTCGTCCCGCAAGGGCGAGGGGAAATCGGGAGCTTCGCGGTGAGGAGCCAACGACGATGAAGACCGCAGTGCCCTGCTACTACCACCTCGACGTGGAAGTCGGCCCGGAGCGCGTGGAACAGGTCAGTCGCATTCTGGCCGCCCACCTCCGGCACTGGGACCTGGAGAACCTGATGGAACCCGTCTGCCGCGGCACGGAGATGCTGCTGCGCGCCATCGACGAGCACGCCACCGACAAGAGCACGTCGATCGAGATGTGGTGGAACGGCCAGCACCTCATCACCGCCGTTGGGGAGTACGACCGTGCTCTGCGCCCCGACCAGGAACTGCGCGGCTGCCTGGAGCACATCGCCGCCAGCAGCGACGGCTGGGGCTGCTGCGCCACCGCGACCGGCAGCAAGGTCATCTGGTTCTCGCAGCGGGCCCGCGCCGATGAACGCGTCCCGCTCGTGCCGACCGCGCCGGACCCGAGGGCGAGCGAGGGCCTGGACCTGCCCCGCGTGGTCACCGTCGCCCAGGTGGCCGGCCTGGTGCGTACTCCCGCAGGCCTCCTGGAGGCAGCCCGGTGACCCGGAGGAACAACAGGCAAGGGGCGCCCGCGTGGAGCGGGCGCCCCTATCCGCTGGGTGCGGTCCACGACGGCGAGGGCACCAACTTCGCGCTGTTCAGCGAGGTCGCCGAAGGCGTCGAACTCGTCCTGGTGGACGACTTCGGCCGCCACACCGCCGTCCCGCTGACCGAGGCCGACGGCTTCGTGTGGCACGGCTACCTGCCCGGCGTCGGCCCGGGCCAGCGCTACGGCTACCGGGTGCACGGGCCGTGGGCACCGGCCGCAGGGCACCGCTGCAACCCGGCGAAGCTGCTCCTCGACCCGTATGCCACGGCCGTCGACGGGCAGATCGACAACGACCCCTCGCTCTACGAGCGCCGGTCCGACGGCCCCGACCCGGCCGACAGCGCCGGACACACCATGCTGGGCGTGGTGACCGACCCGGCGTTCGACTGGGGCGACGACAACCGCCCCGGCCGTCCGTACGCCGACACGGTGATCTACGAGGCCCACGTCAAGGGCATGACCCGCACCCACCCGGACGTCCCGGCCGAACTGCGCGGCACCTACGCCGGACTGGCGCACCCGGCGGTGGTCGACCATCTGACCTCGCTGGGCGTCACCGCGGTGGAGCTGATGCCGGTGCACCAGTTCGTCCAGGACGGTGTGCTGCAGAGCCGGGGCCTGGCCAACTACTGGGGCTACAACACCATCGGCTACTTCGCCCCGCACAACGCCTACGCCGCACACGGCACCCGCGGACAGCAGGTCACCGAGTTCAGGACAATGGTCCGGAGCCTGCACGCGGCGGGGCTCGAGGTCATCCTGGACGTCGTCTACAACCACACCGCCGAGGGCAACGAGAAGGGCCCCACCCTCTCCTTCCGCGGCATCGACAACTCCGCGTACTACCGGCTGGTGGACGGCGACTGGTCGCACTACTACGACACCACCGGTACCGGCAACAGCCTGCTGATGCGCCACCCCTACGTACTCCAGCTGATCATGGACTCGCTGCGGTACTGGGTCACCGAGATGCATGTCGACGGCTTCCGCTTCGACCTCGCGGCCACACTGGCCCGGCAGTTCCACGAAGTGGACCGGCTCTCCGCGTTCTTCGACCTCATTCAGCAGGACCCCGTGATCAGCCGCGTCAAACTCATCGCCGAACCGTGGGACGTCGGCGAGGGCGGCTACCAGGTGGGCAACTTCCCGCAGCTGTGGTCGGAGTGGAACGGCAAGTACCGGGATGCGGTACGGGACTTCTGGCGCACCGAGCCGCACACGCTCGGTGAGTTCGCCTCCCGCCTCACCGGTTCCTCCGACCTGTACGCGCACAGCAGGCGACGGCCCCGTGCCAGCGTCAACTTCGTCACCGCGCACGACGGTTTCACCCTGCGCGACCTCGTCTCGTACAACGACAAGCACAACACGGCCAACGGCGAGGGCAACCGGGACGGTGAGAGCCACAACCGGTCCTGGAACAGCGGGGCGGAGGGCGACACCGACGACCCGTCCGTGCTCGAACTGCGGGCCCGCCGACAGCGGAACTTCCTTGCCACGCTGCTCCTTTCCCAGGGCATCCCGATGCTCTCGCACGGCGACGAAGTAGGCCGCAGCCAGCACGGCAACAACAACGCCTACTGCCAGGACAACGAGATCTCCTGGATAGACTGGAAGCTGACCGAGGAGCAGCGCGCCCTGCTGCACTTCACCCGGCGGGTCATCTCCCTGCGGATCGCCCACCCCGTGCTGCGGCGCCGTCGCTTCTTCCACGGCGAGCCGGCCTCCCGCGCGGGCCGAGGCCTGCCCGACCTGGTGTGGCTGCTGCCGGACGCCGAGGAGATGACCGACGCCGACTGGCGGCGCTCGGACGCGCACAGCGTCGGTGTCTTCCTCAACGGCGACGCCATCGCCGAACCGGACCCGCGGGGCCGGCGCCTGGTTGACGACTCCTTCCTGCTGCTACTCAACAGCCATTGGGAGCCGGTGGACTTCCGCCTTCCGGCCACTGCCTACGGCGAGCGCTGGACGGCGCTGATCGACACCGCCGACCCGGCCGGCGTCCCCGACGAATCGGAGTACAAGGCCGGTGCGGGGCTGACCGTGGGCTCGCGCAGCCTGGTGCTGCTGTCCCGGCCGTCGCGGACCGGTAAGTGAGGGACCCGCGGTCCTCCCGGGGAGGGGCACCCGGGAGGACCGCGGACGTCCGGCCGCGAGGGTCAGCGGCCGCGGCGGGCGGTCACCGTGAACAGGGCGCCCTCGTTGTCACACAGCACGGCCTCGTCGTCGCGCAGGGCCACCACACTGCCCCCGTGCCGTTCGGCGGCGTCGGCACAGACGTCGACGTCCGTCACGGTGAAGTGCACCTGCCAGTGCGGCCGGATCGTGGGATCGGGCGCCGATCCCAGCGCTCCCGACCGGATGCAGGCGAGTACCTGCTCGTCCCCGCGCAGCACCACCTCGTCGCCCTCGTAGACGACCTCCGTGCGGCTCTCCCCCGTCGCACCCCAGTCGAAGACCTCGCCGTAGAAGATGGCGGCGTCCAGGGCGTCCCGGGTGTGCAGCCTGATGAAGGAGGGCTGGGAGCGCTGCCAGCTGAGCCAGCCGGTGGACAGCTCGCCCTCCCACACCCCGAAGGTCGCACCGTCCCGGTCGGCCAGCAGCGCCGCGCGCCCGGGGGGCAGCGAGATCGGGCCGACCGCCAGCGTGCCGCCGCGTTCCTGCACCCGCGACACCGCCTCGTCCGCACTGCGCGCGGCGAAGTACGGGGTCCAGGCCACGGCCATCCGCCACATGTCGGCGACCGCGGCGACGCCCGCCACCGGCGTGCCGTCCTTCAGGGCGAGCCGGAACCGCTCGCCCAGCCGGGCCGGGCGCCACCGCCAGCCGAGGACGGCTCCGTAGAACTCCTCGGTCGTGCCGAGGTCGCGGCTGGTCAGACTCACCCAGCAGGGCGTCCCGTACACGGAGCGCGTCGAGAAGACGTCCGTCGCACCGGAGGGGGAGGGCATGTCGTGGTTCGTCACAGTCGCGTCCCGATCGCTGATCTCGTCGGCCTGGCAGGCACCCGTGGACTCCAGTGTCCGGCCTGTAGTGCTCCGGGCGCCTGCCGAGTACCCCGGCGGTGGTACCCGGACCCACGTGGAGGCGGCCCGCGGACACCCCCGGTGGCACAGGACGGGACGAGTGACGACGATGGAGGAGCCGGACACCCGCCGAAGGCCCCAGGACACGGGTGCGGGCGGAGCGGGAGAGGTACACCGGACCCGGAGGTGACCATGCCCACGGACGGGGAAGCGGACCGGATTCTTCAGCTGGAGGAAGAGGTGCAGCAGTTGAAGGAGGCGGTCGTCTCGCACGCGGTGGTGGACCAGGCGATCGGTGTGATCGTCGTCCTCGGGAGGGTGTCGCCCGACCAGGGGTGGACGGTACTGAGGGAGGTCTCCCAGCACACCAACGTCAAGCTCCGCGACATCGCCGGGACGATCGTGGCCTGGGGACGCACCGGTGTGCTGCCGCCTGGAATCCGGGTGGAGCTGGAGAGGACCCTGGACCGGTTCAGCCGGACTCCGTCCGCAGTTCCTCGCGCACCTGGGCGAAACAACTGCTGAGCAGCCGGGACACATGCATCTGCGAGATACCGAGCAGTTCCGCGATGCTGCTCTGCGTCATGCCCCGGAAGAACCGCAGGTAGAGGATGAGCCGCTCGCGCTCCGGAAGCGCCTCGAGGCAGGGACGGACCGCCACCCGGTCGACGACCGTGTCGTAGGCGGGGTCCGGGCCGCCGAGCGAGTCCCCGAGCGCGTACCCGTCCGTGCCCGGCATCTCCGCCTCCAGCGACAGCGCGGTGAAGCACTCCAGGGCCTCCGTACCGGTGCGCACCTCGTCCTCGGTGAGCTGCGCGTACGCGGCGATCTCGGCGGTCGTCGGGGCCCGGCCGGGAGCGGTCTGCGCCAGTTCCTTGGCGGCGTGCCGCACCCGGTTGCGCAGGTCCTGGACCCGGCGCGGCACGTGCAGGGTCCACATGTGGTCACGGAAGTGGCGCTTGACCTCCCCGGTGACGGTCGGTACAGCGTACGCCTCGAAGGCGGTGCCGCGCGCCGGATCGTAGTGGTCGACGGCCTTGACCAGGCCCAGGGCCGCCACCTGGTACAGATCCTCCAGCGCCTCACCGCGCCCGCGGAAGCGGACGGCGATCCGCTCGGCCATGGGCAGCCAGGAACGGACGAGCCCGTCCCGCAGTGCCTTGCGCTCGGGGCCCTCCGGGAGCCGGGCGAGGCGGACGAAGTCCTGGGCGGTGTCCGGGGCGTCGTGGTGGGGATGCGGCTTCGTGGTGCTGCCGGCGATACGCATGTCGCGCACCTCCCTGAGCAGGTGCCGGGTGGACGGGCACCGTGGGAGCGCGGACTCGGACCACACGGAGGAGACCCGGGGCGGCGAGCCGGTTCCCACGGTCGTGCCTCCGGTCCGAAGCACTGAATCTCCCATTCCCCCGCGCCGACACGATGAAACGGTTTCCCGAATTCTGCGCGGGGAGCGGTCCCGGGATTCCAGGAATCGCATGTTGTGGAATCGAGGGAATTCGGTGCGTGAAATTCCGGAGGGCGGCCGGGAACATGGCGCCGGTGGGAACGCGCCGCGGAGCGGCGGTACGGGCCGCGCCCGCTTCGGCCCGGTGATCGCCGGGCCGGGCGCGGCGATCACCGTGGACGACGTGATGTGCGGCACGCCGCCGCGCGGCCCGGTGCGGCAGGTCCGGCGGATCGTGCCAGCGCAGCGCTTGATCGGCGGCTGCCGGGGACGAAGTGCCTGACCACGGCGTATTCCGCTCATTTGACAGCGCGCAGAGCCCACAGATAGGAAGCAGCGACAGAAGTCGAGAGGGTGCACCGTGTACGAGCCGAACGTGGTCGGGGACTGGCAGGAGTACGACGAACATGCCGGCCTGCGGGTTCGCGTCCACCGTCTGGAATCGGGAGAGCCGCCCCGGGGACGGGACGACGCCGCTGGAGGGCTGGCGTACTTCAGCGTTCGCGTGACCGTGGAGAACCGCGGCGAGCGGAACATCGGAATTCATCTCGAGGACGGCCAGATCGACGTACGGATCGGTCCTGAGGGGGAGAGCGCCTTCCTCGACTGGCGCAACTCGCAGTTCATCGAGGGATTCGACGTCTATCCGCTGCGCCGCGCCACCGCCGTGCTCTACGCGGCCGCCCCCGAGGCGTCCCTGAGCCATGTCGACGTGCAGGTGCAGCTGCGGGTCGACGAGGAGTGGACCGGCCGTCGCCTGTGGTCCGGCGGCATCGGCGCGCACGAGGGGGCCGCCGGGACCCCGTCGGGCGGGGTCCGGGAAGGCCTCGCGCAGCAGATCGGCGTGTTCCTCCAGGAGCAGGCCGAGGAGGGCAGCGCCTGAACCGGCGTCAGTGTGGGATGCCGTCGATGATCTCGCGGGCGCCCTGACGCAGCAGGGCAACGGCGACCGAGGTGCCGAGTGTCGCCGGGTCCAGCCGGCCGGCCCACTCGTGGGCGTTCAGCCGCACCTTGCCGTCCGGGGTGAAGACACAGGCCCGCAGAGACAGTTCGCCGCTCCGGTCGGTCTGCGCGTACCCGGCGATCGGGCTGTTGCAGTGTCCCTGCAGCACATGCAGGAACATGCGCTCGGCGGTGGCCTCCCGATGCGTGCCCGGATGGCCGAGGACGCTGACCGCGTCGATGAGGGACGTGTCGTCCTGGCGGCACTGGAGCGCGAGGATGCCCGCGCCGACGGGCGGCATCATCGTCTCGGGGGAGAGGACCTCGCTGATCACGTCGCGGCGGTCGATGCGCTCCAGACCGGAGACCGCGAGCAGTAGCGCGTCCGCCTCACCGGCGGCGAGCTTCGCCAGCCGCCGGTTGGCATTGCCGCGGAACGGGACGCACTCGAGGTGCGGATGGGAGGTGGCCAGCTGCGCGACGCGGCGCACCGAGGAGGTGCCGATCCTGGCCCCCGCCGGCAACTCGTCCAGGGTGAGTCCGTCCAGGTGCACGAGGGCGTCACGGACGTCGTCCCGCTCCAGGAACGCGGCGAACACGGTGCCCGCGGGGAGCGGGCGGTCGGCGGGCACGTCCTTGACGCAGTGCACCGCGAGGTCCGCCTCGCCGGCCAGCAGCGCGGCGTCGACCTCCTTGGTGAACGCTCCCTTGCCCTCCACCTGCGACAGATCGCCCAGCCACTTGTCGCCGGTGGTCCGCACGGGGACGACCTCGGTGCGCACACCGGGCAGGGCGTCGGTCAACTCGGCCCGGACACGCTCCACCTGGGCGAGCGCCATGGGTGAGTCGCGGGAGACGACACGGATCAGTTCGGGGACGGACATGGCGACACGATAGACCCTCTGGCGCGGATGCCGGCGCGGGGCGGGCCGGTTCGGGAGCCCGGGCCGCGGATGCGGCCGGACTCCCTTCGTCACATGGCCAGGTGATGCTCGGTCAAGTATTCGGAACCGGAGAGGGGCCGGAATCAGGCGTTCGGGTCGAACGGGATGCCCGAAGGCTTCGCCGCGGCGAGGTGGGAGGCGAAACTCCCGTCCTTGAGACCGAAGTTGGCGCTGCCGAAGTTGTGCTGGACGAGCTTGTCGCGCAGCCCGGCCGGATAGCCGTTCCAGCCGACCAGCGGCGGGTACTGCCAGGTGCCCTTGTGGTTCTCCGGCGGTTCGTCACCCGCGCTCGCGAGCCGGAAGCAGTGCGTGCTGATGCCGTCCTTGTGGTACACGATCTTCGGGTGTGTTCCCTCGAAGCGGACCGCCGACCTGGCGTGGATCGAGAACGTGCCGTGGTTGGAGGTCGAGACGTACTGGGCCGTGTCGTTCTGCACCCACACCACGACATGTTCCCAGTCGTGGCGGTGGCCGCCGAGGCTGACGCCCGGCAGCGCCTGGTCCTTCTCGAAGTACAGGGCGTAGACGATGGCGCACCAGCCGTTGTTGCACTTCGAGCGCGAGTAGCCGTTGGTGCTGTCCAGGTCCGGGGCGTCACGGCAGTTGCCGTTGAGGGCACCCGTCGGGTTGAGACCGGGGTTGATCGCGCCGTCCGGGCCGATCGCGGGGGTGGGGTAGCATCCGTCGGTGTCGTAGTCGTAGGCGGGCTGGAACGTCCGGTCGAGGGAGTCGGCGCCGGCCGGCAGGGCCGGCGGCGGTGCGGCGAAGGCGGCGGCGGGAAAGGCGATGACGAAGGCGAAGGCGCCGGCGAGACCGGCCAGCCATCTCCTGCGATGTGTTCGGAACGTGCTCGACGACACTGCGTCCTCCTCGGAATGCGGGCGTATCCCAACGACTGCGGGGGCGAGGGGCGTTCAGCATCGCGGCTGGGCGCGTCCATGCCAAGACTGCATGGGCGTACTGATGGTGAAGCGCCGCCCAACACTCGTGAAGCCGTCGCCGGATCACTCCACGCCGTCCGGAATGCCGGTGCCCGTATGTTCCGGCGCGCGCCGTGCCCCGCGGTTTCACCCGAAAGGCGTCCGCCGGGGGCGGACGGAGCGGCATGCTCCGCGCGCCTGGGTATTGATTGAGTTACGCAACGAGGTGGTAAAGTGGGCGCATGCACGCATCCTCGATCCCCGACGTCCCCGCCTCACCGGAAGTGGCCGAGATCGAGCGGGCACTCATGCGCGTCACCTATCTGGGCTCCCGCGCCCGCCGGCACGAACGTCTGATGGCCCTGGCGGGCGTCCCCCTGGACCGAGCCGCCGTCGCGCTGCTGCGGCAGGTGGCCGACACCGAACCGCTGCGGCCGGGCGAACTGGCCGCCCGCCTGGGCGTGGAGGCGTCGCACGTCACCCGCACCGTGCAGCAACTGCAGAAGTCCGGTCACGTCACCCGGGTCCCGGACCCCGACGACCGCCGCGCCCACCGCGTCCAACTCACCGAGGCGGGCCGGGAGGCCATCACCCGCATCCGTGTGGTCGGGGCGCGGGCCATGCAGAGGGCCCTGTCGGACTGGTCCCCGGCGGAACTGCGTCAGCTCGCCACGCTCTTCCACCGCATGGTCGACGACTTCCTCGCACACGCCGCCGAAGAAGAAGCGGAACCGCGCGGCGGCACCCCCGCCGGAGCCGTCTGACATACTCCCGCCCCGGCGACCCCTCGTACTTACCGTCCGGTAATGTCGCGTGGCAGGCCACTGGAGGAGGAACCGTGTCACGGTCCGATCGCTCACCCCTGCTGCTCGCCGGCCTGCTGGCCGCCGCGGGCACCGCGCATTTCGCCGCCCCGCGCCAGTTCGACCACATCGTGCCGCGCTCCCTGCCGGGCTCGCCCCGGACCTGGACTTATGTCAGCGGCGCCGCCGAACTCGCGCTGGCTGCCGGGGTGGCGCTGCCGCAGACCCGCAGGGCCGCCGCACTGGCCACGGCCGCCTTCTTCGTCGGGGTGTTCCCCGCCAACGTGAAGATGGCCGTCGACTGGCGCCGCCGCCCCGCCCCGCAGCGGGCAGCCGCCTGGGGGCGGCTGCCCCTCCAGCTGCCGCTGGTGCTGTGGGCGCGGGGCGTCGCCAGGGGCGCGGAGGGCATGTCGTGAGCGGGAGTCCGGGCAGGGGCGACACGGTTGAGGACTTCGCTCTGCCGGACGGGACGGGCGCCGTCCGCAAGCTGTCGGAACTGCTGGCCGGGGGACCCGTGGTGCTGTTCTTCTATCCGGCCGCACTGAGCGCCGGCTGCACCGCGCAGGCCTGCCGCTTCCGTGACCTGGCCGCCGAGTTCGCGGCGGCCGGCGCACGGCCGGTCGGCATCAGCGGTGACGCCGTGGAACGGCAGGCGGAGTTCGCCGGGCGGCACTCGCTCGGCATGCCCCTGTTGTCCGACGCCGACGGCGCCGTCCGTGAGCGGTTCGGGGTGAAGCGAGGCATCTCCCTGGCGCCGACCAAGCGTGTCACCTTCGTCATCGGGCAGGACCGCACCGTCCTCGAGATCGTGCGCAGCGAGCTGCGGATGAACGTGCACGCCGACCGCGCGCTCGCCGCACTCCGTGACCACCGGGCGTGATCCGCACCTGACGGGCGACGGGAGCACGGCCCACGGCCGGGCCCCGCGTGCGGTCGTGGGCCGTGCTCCCGTCGGGAGGCGGCGGTCAGAACTCCTCGTGCACCTCGGGGTCCCCGCCGATCCGCCGGTGCGCCCGGTCCGCGATGGTGCGCATCTGGGCGTCGTCCAGCGTGAAATCGAAGACGTCGAGGTTGGTGCGCTGCCGCCCGGGGTCGGCTGACTTGGGCACGGGCAGCACCCCGAGCTGGATGTGCCAGCGCAGCACCGCCTGGGCCGGGGCGACCCCGTGGGCCTCGGCGACGGCGGCCACGGCCAGGTCGTCCAGGAGCTGCGAACCCCGGCCCAGCGGACTCCAGCTCTCGACGAGCACACCCTTGTCCGCGTGGTGGGAGCGCAGTTCCTCCTGAGGGAGGAACGGGTGCAGCTCGACCTGATTGACCGAGGGCAGCACCCCGGTCTCCTTCTCCAGCCGCTCGATGTGGGCCGGTGTGAAGTTGGAGACGCCGATCGACCGTACGAGACCCTCTTCGCGCAACTTGATCATGGCTTTCCAGGAGTCGACGTACTTGTCGACCCGGGGGAGCGGCCAGTGGATCAGATACAGGTCGACGTACTCCAGGCCGAGACGCGTGCGGGACTCCTCGAAGGAGGCGAGGGTCTCCTCGTACCCGTGGTGGCGGCCGGGGAGCTTCGTCGTCACGACGACCTCCTCGCGCGGGACACCGGCGCGGGCCACGGCACGGCCGACACCCGTCTCGTTGCGGTAGTTCGTCGCCGTGTCGACAAGGCGGTAACCCATCTCCAGGGCTTCGGCCACGGACTGCTCGGCCTGCGCGTCGTCCATCGGCCAGGTGCCGAGACCGAGAGCGGGGATCGTCGTGCCGTCGTTGAGTGGGTGGTTCGGGATGCTGATCACGAGGGGACCTTCCCGTTTGACAGTGTCGTTCTCCTCCAGCCTCACCGACCGGGGGGTCAACGATCAACCCGACGGGCGGGCCGGACGGACGGCACGGACGTGTCCGAACCGGCGCAGGCCGGGGGCGGACCGACGAAGGGGGCACACATGACGACGGGCGGGAGCGACGTGGACGGCACGAAGGGCGCCGGGCAGGACACGGGCGGGGAGCGGCGCACGGGGGTGGCGCCCGACACGGGTACGGGCATCGAGGTGCGTCCGGTCGCCGGGCACATCGGCGCCGAGATCACCGGTGTCGACCTCGCCGCCGAGCCCACAGACGCCGTGATCGCCGTCGTCCGGGCGGCGGTGCTGCGCTGGAAGGTGGTGTTCTTCCGCGGGCAGCGCCTGGATCACGCCGGGCATGTGGCACTGGCCCGGCGGTTCGGCGAGCCGGTCGTCCTGCCCCGGCGGGGCAAGGCTTCACCCCCCGGCTTCCCGGAGATCGAGACGACCGCCGACCGGCTGGAGCTCGGCGGACGGTTCGGAATGGAGCACGACGAATGGCTGCGGCGGCGCCGCCACACCCTGCTGCGCGGCTGGCACTGCGACCACGGTGCCCGGATCGACCCGCCCGCCGCGACGATCCTGCGCGCGGAGGCCGCGCCGCCCTACGGCGGTGACACCACATGGTCGAACCTGGCCGCCGCCTACGCCGGACTGTCCGCCCCGGTAAAAGAGTTCGCCGACAGGCTGCGCGCCGAGCACCGGCTGGGGGTCGGCTACCAGCCCCGGCCCGGCGACGACGCCTACGTGCGTCACCTGCTGGACCACCAGACCGCCACAGAGCACCCCCTGGTGCGGGTCCACCCGGAGACGGGGGAGCGGGTGCTGTTCGTCAACGGCTACTACGTGGAGCAGATCACCGGACTGTCCCGGTCCGAGAGCCGGTCGGTCCTGGAGATGCTGCTCGAGCAGGCGACCCGGCCCGAGTACACGGTGCGTTTCCGGTGGGAGCCGGGCAGCGTGGCGTTCTGGGACAACCGCGCCACCATTCACCTCGCGCCCGGTGACACCGCCCACCTCGACCACCCGCGGATCATGCACCGGGTGATGCTCGCCGGCGGCGTACCGGTCGGGACCGACGGCCGCCTCTCGGAGCCGATCACCGGGTCCGTCCCCGGACGCTGGTGACCGGTCGGCCGGCCCCTGCCCGGTACCCCGCGCCTGAGAGCCGGTCACGTCAGAGGGATGGTCACCTCGTCCTCGACCGGCGGGGCGACTTCCTGAGCGAGGTTGCCGGTGGCGGCGTGGCAGCGCAACCGGATCGCGTCCGGGCCCACGTCCAGCCGCAGGAAGCACTTGAAGAACGGCGGCGTGTAGGTGGCCGAGCCGGGCGAGAGCAACTGCGTGTAGGCCGTGCGCACGGGCAGCCTGAACCGCTTGCCCCGCTCGGGCCGGCGGCCGGTCCCGAGCAGCCCGGCGACCAGCCGCACGCGCCGGGTGACCCGGGCCGGCGTGCTCGACAGGCGGGTGGGGCCGATGCCGAGACGCTCGGCGATCACGGCCGTCGCCTCGGCCTCGGTCAGGGTGAAGAAGCGGCGCAGCCGCGTCCGGCGCGCGTAGAGCGCGCCGTAGAAAGCGAGGGAGTCGCCGCGCAGCGGGTAGCAGCGGAAGTCCTGCTCGGTGACGCCGGCGACATCGACGCGCGGGATGGTGTGGGTGGCGTGCGTGAAGGCGCCGCCACCGCCCGCCACCACGTACTGGAGGGTGCGGCCGTCGTCCAGGTGGACCGGATAACGCTGGTAGTTGTGGATGTCACCGCCGATCGCGGCCACATAGTGGTGGGCCGGGTCCCGGACGATGTCGTCGACCGTTCCCCCGCCCTCGACGGGACAGGGACGGTGCGCGCCGTCCACGTACAGCGGCGAGCCGGTCACGAGGATCTTCGGGCGCGGCCCCCGGGACACCTCGCGCAGCCATGCTCCCTGCTCGGCGTCGAGGGTTCCCAGCAGACCGGTGTCGATGCCTATGATCCGCACCGGCCCCGCGTCGATCGCCCAGTACGGGCCCGGCTGCACCGCCTGCTGCTCCGGGTCGGACCGCAACTTCCCTGCTTCGGCAAGGCGCCGGCCGTCACCGGGGCGCGGCCGGTGCCACAGCAGGGAGCGAAGCCAGGCCCGGGTGAGGGGGCGCGGTGCGGGCTCGGGCGGCAGGGGAGGGGCGCCGTCGCAGAAGACGCGCATGAACCCGTCGAGATCCTCGTACCAGTCGTGGTTGCCGGGTATCGCGTAGATGGGCGCCCTGTAGTCCTGGTACGGGCGGAAGAACTTGTCGCCGTAGTCGTCGACGCTGCCCACGGGATAGATCACGTCGCTGGCCAGCACGGTGAACGCGGTGTCCCGGCCCTCCTTCAACAACCCCGGCACGACGGCGTACTGGGGCTCGCCGCCCTCGCCGGTGTCGCCGATGACGAGGAAGGAGAACCGGTCCGGGCCGTCGTGCCGGATCACCTTGTCGGCGGGTGCGCCGGCCGCCGTCCGCCGGGCCACCCACCGGCTGCGGGTGCGGCCCGTCGGGTCCCCGAGCCAGGAGGCGAGAACTCCGTTGCGGGCGGCCCACAGCATGCGCGGGTCGAACCAGGAGATCTTCTCGGCCTCGGACGGCAACAGCCGCCGGTACTCACCCCGTTGCGCCGGGCCCCAGCCGGCGCCCTCGGCCGTGTCGCGTGAAGAGTCTGACATCGGAGCACCGTAACAACGGTGCCGCGGGCGGCCGGGGAGCGGGTGCGGGCAACGGGTGCGGTCAGTGGCACGCCCCGGACCCGGCACTTCGGCCCTGTCCGGTTCAATACGGTGCAAGGAGGGATTCTTCGTGTCATCCTGCGCCCACCCCGGCACGTGCGTCACCGCTCCCGCGGATCCTCGCGGCCCGTATACGGGACAGCCCGCCGTGTCACCGTTACTCGAACCGCGAGGTGTCGCCCGCACCCCGCCGTACGATTTCGGCCTCGCCGCCCGAGAAGTCGATCACCGTGGTCGGCTCGGTGCCGCACTCCCCGGAGTCGAGCACCGCATCCACCACGTGGTCGAGCCGGTCCTTGATCTCCCAGCCCTGGGTCATCGGCTCGTCCTCGCCGGGCAGCAGCAGGGTGCTGGACAGCAGGGGCTCACCCAGCTCCGCGAGCAGTGCCTGGGTGACCACGTGCTCGGGGATGCGCACGCCGACGGTCTTCTTCTTCGGATGCTGGAGCATGCGGGGCACCTCCTTCGTCGCGGGCAGGATGAACGTGTAGCTGCCCGGCGTGGACGCCTTGACCGCGCGGAACACGTCGTTGTCGATGTGTACGAACTGGCCGAGCTGAGCGAAGTCCCGGCACACCAGGGTGAAGTGGTGCCGGTCGTCCAGCTTGCGGATGGTACGGATCCGGGTGATGCCCTCCCGGCTGCCGAGCCGGCAGCCGAGCGCGTAACAGGAGTCCGTGGGATACGCGATCAGGGCGTCGTCGCGGATGCTCGCGGCGACCTGGGAGATGATGCGCGGCTGCGGATTGTCGGGGTGAACGTCGAAGTACTTCGCCATTCACCGAGCTTATGCCGACCGCACGGCAGGACCCCACACGCCCGGCCGGGGCGGGGCCGTGCCCAGGGCACCTGCCGTGGCCGGGAGCGGCCCGGGTGTCGGCGGTGTGTCCGAGGTGTGCCGACACGGTGCAGGGTTTTCCCGTCACCCCGTCCGTCCGGGACGAGCTTGCCGCATCCGTGGGGTAACGTCCGGGACCGGGCCGAAGAGGCCAGGCGCACGAGGGGAAGACCGAGGGGGCAGCCCGTAAGGACGGAATCCCGGGGCCGGTGACGGCGGCCGGGTGGGCGCAGGAACTGCTGGAACATCTGCGGCCGGCGGGACGCGACGTCCGCAGGGTCGTCGACTGGCCCGCCGTCACCGTGCACGGGGCGGTGGCGCTCCGGGACGACACCGGCACGCTTGTCGCCGGGACCGGGCTGGTGCTGGACGAGGACCTGGTCTCCGACGTCACCTCCGGCCGGATCGCCTCCGCCGCCTGGGAGGACGCCGGGCGGCTACCTGCACCTGGTGAAGGTCGGGCACCCCGCCCGGACCTGGAGCCCGCCGATGAACAAGTGACCTGCTTACAGCGCCTTGTGGCGATCCGGCCAGCAATGTGACCTTGTGGAACACGCTACTTATTCTCCGCCGGCCCCCTGGGCACTGGCCGTCTCCCGGAACGCCCCGTTCGGCCGGAACGGCGCCGATGTCGTCACACACACTGTCCAGGTGATCGAGCTGCTGCTGACCGCGGGTGAGACCACCGCGGCCGGGCAGCGGCTGCGCCGCGCCAGCGCCGACCTGCGGCTGGCGATCCTCCAGCTGCTCATGGTCGAGGACACCGTCGCCGCCCGCAGGGTGGCCGCGAGGCTCCGGCCGGGCCTGCTCGAGGCCGCACCGCGTGTGTCTACGTCGCCGAGTCCGAGCCCGCCCGCCGCGACCGCCTCGCCGAGGAGTGCCTGGACACCACCGGGGAGAAGGCCCTGGTCGTGCGGTGCCCGGCGATGGACGGGTACGTGATCGTCGTCAGCCCTCGCGAGGCGACCGCCGGCGATCTGAAGTCCCTGGTCGAACGGCATCCGGATACCTTCCTCGGCGGCAGCGTCCGGCAGAGTCTCGCCCGGACCGCCACCGCGTACGGGCAGGCCGCCAGCGTCCTCGCCGTGGCGCACTTCCGCCCGGACAAGACGGCGGTGTACGCCGAACGCACCCGTCCCGAGCGGTTGATGGACCCGGCGGCGCTCCGTGGCTGGACGGCCCGGCTGCTGGGGGCCCCTGGACGCCGTGCCGCACCACACCCGTGCCGAGTTCCTCGCCACCACCCGCCTCGGCCCGGAGTTCACCGCCGTCAACACGGAGAAGATCCTCGGGGTGAGCCGCAACGTGGTGCGTGCCCGTATGGAATGCGTCGAGAACGTGCTGGGCACCGACTTCGACGACGTCACCGCCCGCGCCGTCGTGCATCTGGCGCTGCACGCCCAGTTCAACCTTCAGGACACACAGGCGGGCAGTGCTTCCGAGGTGTCGTCCGTCACCGGACTCGCACCCCTGGTGTCCGGACCCGCCGTCCGTGCCTGGGCGGGGGAACCGCTGGAACGTCTGGACCAGGACACCCGCCCCCTGCGCACCTGGATCGCCGCCGGCGGCAACGCCGAGCGGGCCGCGCAGCTCCTGGGTGTCCACACGCAGACCGTGCGTGAGCACGTGCGCAGCGCCGAGCCGGTCCTGGAGCGCCAGTTGCTGGCCGCAGGCACCGGTCTGTACGAGGTCGTGCTCGCCCACCCGGCCCTGGGAGACCTGGGGACACCGGTGTCCCCGGGGGGCCGTGTCCACGCACCCATCAGAGTGAACGACGGTCCGCCGCGCCTGTTGCGACCGGCTCGCGCGGGGTGAAACGGGTCGTACCGGACTCAGTTGTGCACGACTGAGTCCCGCAGCCGTCGCAGCGGGCACCGGTACTATGCACAGCCGCGTCGCCCTTCACATGGGTTCGTGGTGCCGCGGGAGCACGACCGGAACGGGGGACCGGTCGCGCTCCCGCGCGACGCGTACCCCCACGGCGCCTGCCGGGTCCACTCCGCCGCTTCGAGCCGCTGCTCCGAGTCGCCGGTCCGGGTGATGCACGGCAGCATGGCCCTCGTACGCATGCTGCGGCGGGAGGTGCGCGAGGCGCATGCTTCCGCCGTCCGGCGGCGGACGTTTCAGTGAGCGGGCCACCGACGTGTGAACGACCGCGTGGTTTCCGCGACACCGGGGACACCGGGATGGGGCCACGGGCTGCCGGGACGCCGGAGCACCGCGCCGTCCACGGTGACCGGCCCGTGGCCGCGCGCCACCGTGCCCCGGCCCGCCACCAGTCATGAGCAGCCGAAGGAGTCCACGATCATGACGGACGTTCCGAACCGGGGTTCCGCTCCGGGCGACGACCGCAAGGTACTCACCAACCGGCAGGGTCATCCGGTCCACGACAACCAGAACCAGCGCACGGTCGGCGCCCGCGGGCCCGCCACGCTGGAGAACTACCAGTTCCTGGAGAAGATCAGCCACTTCGACCGGGAACGTATTCCCGAGCGCGTGGTGCACGCACGCGGGGTGACTGCGTTCGGCTACTTCGAGGCGTACGGGACCTGGGGCGACGAACCGGTCAGCCGCTACACCCGCGCCAAGCTGTTCCAGGAGCGCGGCAAACGCACGGACCTGGCTGTCCGGTTCTCCACCGTCATCGGCGGCCGCGACTCCGCCGAAACGGCCCGCGACCCGCGCGGCTTCGCCGTGAAGTTCTACACCGAGGAGGGCAACTGGGACCTCGTCGGCAACAACCTGGGTGTCTTCTTCATCCGGGACGCGATCAAGTTCCCGGACGTCATCCACGCACTCAAGCCCGACCCGGTCACCTTCGAGCAGCAGCCGCGGCGCATCTTCGACTTCATGTCGCAGACGCCCGAAAGCATGCACATGCTGATCAACCTGTTCAGTCCGCGTGGAATCCCCGCGGACTACCGGCACATGCAGGGCTTCGGCGTGAACACGTACAAGTGGGTCAACGCCGGGGGCGAGACCAAGCTGGTCAAGTACCACTGGATGCCGAAACCGGGCGTCCGCTCCATGACCGAGGAGGACGCCGCGAACGTCCAGGCCGCCTCCCTCGGCCACGCCACCAAGGACCTCTACGAGGCGGTGGGGCGCGGCGAGCACCCCGAGTGGGAGCTGCTCGTCCAGATGATGGACGACCACGACCACCCGGAGCTGGACTTCGACCCGCTCGACGACACCAAGACCTGGCCCGAGCAGGACTTCCCGCCGAAGCCGGTCGGCAAGATGGTGCTCGACCGGATGCCGGAGAACTACTTCGCCGAGAACGAACAGATCTCCTTCGGCACCGGTGTCCTCGTCGACGGCCTGGACTTCTCCGACGACAAGATGCTCGTCGGCCGGACCTTCTCCTACAGCGACACACAGCGCCACCGCGTGGGTCCGAACTACCTCCAGTTGCCCGTCAACCAGGCCAAGGCCGCCGAGGTACGCACCAACCAGCGGGACGGTCAGATGACCTACCGCGTGGACGCGGCCGGAGAGAACCCCGAGGTCACCTACGAACCGTCGATCACCGGCGGCCTGCGCGAGGCCCTGGAGCCGTCGCACGACGAGCAGGGACCGGAGATCCGGGGCTGGCTCACCCGCAAGCGGATTCCGCGTGCCAACGACTACCAGCAGGCGGGCCAGCGCTATCTGCTCCTCGAGGACTGGGAGCGCGACGACCTGGTCAAGAACTTCGTCAACCTGATCTCCCAGTGCGACCGGGCGGTGCAGGAGCGCATGGTGTGGCATTTCCTGCTCGTCGAGAACGACCTCGGCCGCAGGGTCGGCGACGGGCTCGGCATCGCCCCGAACGATGTCGCGGGCCTGGAACCCCTCGCGGGCCAGGACCTGACCGACGAGGACCGCAAGCGGCTCGCCAACCTGGGCGACAACCCGCCGCGCGACGTGCGGGGACTCACCATGACCCACTGTGTCCCCAACGAACGGCATGTGGTGAACCGCTGAGCGTTCCCCGGATCAGGCGGTACTGCGGTACGGCGTGCACCAGTGACGGAATCCGCTGGTGCACGCCGGCGTGTTCGCGGCTGCCGCCGGTGAGGCCTCGTGGCGGTGTCCCGGTTTGCTCCCCCAAGGCCCGACATTTGCCCCGGCTCGTCACGCGGGACGGTGAAAACGTCCCGCCCACCGATCGAAAGGGCTGGTGGCGGGGGACCACTCGGGTCATGACCAGTGCATCGTTCTCCAGAACCCTCACCCTGCCGGCCTCCGTGTGCGACCAGGCCGCACAGCACCTGGAGCTGGCCGCCAAACGGACCGTCGACGGGGCCGGAATCCCGTTGAAGGCGTTCCGCGCGGCGGCCGACAGCGACTACACTTTCCCCGTCGCCGTGGTGGAACAGGCCGCCGCCTGCCTGCTCGTCCTGGCCACCGAAACGGCGCAGACGGTACGGCCCTCGGCGCTGCGCGCCACCATCAGCGTTGCCCTGAGCCTGCGCGACGCCGCCCAGGCGGTGCACCGCCCCGCGCTCACCACTCGGCTCTGGTGAGGCCGCCGGGCCCGTACGGCGCCCGCCGCGGCACGGGGCCGCCGCCGACGCCGGACGGGTGACGCGGAGCAGGGTGTCAGAGGCGCTGTCACAGGACCGGCGTACCGGCGGGCGTCGTCGAGTGGCCGGTGGCCCTGACCTGCGCTGCCGTGGCCTGGCTCACCCCGCCACGCCCCGGCGGTCACCCGGCCACCGCGACACCGAACGGTGGCGCCCCGGCCGACGGGAACGAACAGCACCGCACACGTGCCGGGGCCGCGACCGGCGACGACCGCGGCCCCGTGGCCGAGCCCTCCGCGGACCGGGGACCCGGCGACCGGCTGAACCCCTCCCGTCACCGGCCCGAACCGGCGGGCTCCCCGCACGCGAACAGCCCGCCAAGGTGGGCGCCACCGAGACGGTGTCCGCGCTCAGGCAGGTCGCCGAGGCCACCGCGCACCGGCGTACGAGACCTGACGGCCGACGTCGGAGGGTGGGCCCGGCCGGCCGCCGTGGTCCTGGGCCGTCCTGGACTCCCGGCCGGGACCGTTCGGCCCGTGCGCCGGGCGGCCGGGTGGCGGACCCTGGAGAGGTGGCGCGCGAGGAGGTGAGATCCCATGGGGAGGACGGGTGGTGCACGACCCCGCAGGGTGTGGCTGTGGCGCTGGCGGAGCAACCCGCTGCGGCGCCGCAGCGATCTGATCGAAGCCTGGCTGCTGCTCGCCACCCTCTTTCTCACCCTGTTCGCCGGGGCGGTCACCGGTCTGGCGACGGCGGGGACGGTGGACCGGTCCCTCGCGGAGCGCAGAGCCCAGTCCCGCGCCGTCCCCGCCGTGCTCGTCGAGGACGCGGCCGACACGCTGCCCTCGCCGGTGACCGAGGACGGCAGCGGGGACGACCGCGTATGGGTGAAGGTGCGGTGGGCTGCCCCCGAGGGCACCAGCCGCACGGGCCGGGCCGAGGCCGAACCCGGGGCCAAGGCGGGCAGCGTGGTCACCGTGTGGACGAACGACGCGGGACGCCTCGTCTCCGAGCCGCCCGGTGGAGCGGACGCGCGGTTCCAGACCGTCATGGCCGGCCTCACGGCCGCCGCGGCCACCGGGGGAGTGGTCGTGCTCGGCGGATGGTTCGTCCGGTCCCGGACACGGCAGCGGCGCTCGCAGGAGTGGGAGGCCGAGTGGCGGCTGGTCGAGCCGACGTGGCGCAAGCGGATGACGGGATGACGGGATGACGGCCGGCGGGCGAGGCGCGCTGTCGTACGGTCGGCGGAGGGCGGACGTCGGCCCACCGGGGCCGTTCCTACGGAGCCTCGGGATCCTCGCCGTGCTCGCGCCTGCAGTGCAGGAAGAGGTGGGGTTCCGGTGCGGCGTCGGGGTGGGCCGGGGTGAACATCACGCTCCTCTCGGCCAGTACCGTCAGCCCCGCATTACGCACCAGGCCGGTCACGTCCTGGGCCGCGAAGCTGGTGACCCGCACGTTCTGCCCCATGAAGACACCGTCGAAGCTCTCCACGTCCAGGGGCACGGTCGCCAGCGTGAACAGGCCCCCCGGCCGCAGCAGCCGGGGCAGCCGCTGCAGCAGGTCGGACTGCTCGGCACGCGACATCTGGAGGAGGGAGAAATACAGGCATACTCCGTCGAACGAGCCCTCCTCGATCGGCATTTCGCGGATGTCACCGCAGCGGAACTCGGCGTCGGGCACCTGCCGGGCCGCGATCTCCACCATCACCGGCGACACGTCGACCCCCAGCACCCGGTGACCGGCCGCGGCGAGCGTCGAGGCCGTGGGCCGACCCGTCCCGCTGCCCACGTCCAGTACCCGGCCGGCGGGCGGGAGCCGTTCCAGCAGCCACTCCAGGGAGGCCCTGTGCGCCTCGGAGGCGGCGAACGCCTTCTCGTAGTCGCTGCCCAGCGCGTCGAACACCGCTGCTGCTGGTGACCTGCGGTTCTCGTCGGCCAAGACGCACCCCTGTCTCCGTGTACCGATGCCGCGTATCGTGCCATTCCCGGCGGGCCCCCACAACCGTCCGCTGCTCCCCGGTACGTCGGACCGGCTTGCGGCGGTGCCGGCCCGCACGGCAGGGTCGGGGTGTGCCGACTCTGCTGATCATTCATCACACACCCTCTCCCCACTGCCAGGCGATGTTCGAAGCGGTTCTCTCCGGTGCCACGGCCCCGGAGATCGAGGACGTCCGCGTGGTGCGGCGGGCAGCCCTGTCCGCCACCGCCGGCGACGTCCTGGAAGCCGACGGTTATCTTCTCGGCACCCCGGCGAACCTCGGCTACATGTCGGGGGCGCTCAAGCACTTCTTCGACCAGGTCTACTACCCGTGCCTGGACACCACCCGGGGCCGGCCCTTCGGCTACTACGTGCACGGCGGCAACGACGTCACCGGGGCGGTGCGGGGCATCGAAGCCGTCGCGAAGGGCCTGGGCTGGCAGCGCGCCGCCGACGCCGTGACCGTCACGGGCCAGCCCGACAAGGCCGCCGTCGCACGGTGCTGGGAACTGGGTGCCACCCTTGCCGCCGGCCTCATGGACTGACGTCCGGACCGCGCCGGGGCTCCCCGCCCCGCATACTGCGCACGGAGTGGCCGGGGAGCGGCGACAGAGTTGCGGGAGCGCTCCCATGTAATGCAGGACACCAGGCATGACCTCGCCTCCCTCGATTCGCCCGTACCGCTCCGAGGGCCGGCCGGCCCTCGACGGCATCTGTGTCCGCACCGCGCACAACGGGCAGGACAGCCGCCCCTTCTATTGGGACCCGAGCATTCTCCCGGCCCTTTTCGCCGCCCCCTACGTGCGTCTGGAGCCCGGGCTGGCCTTCGTCCTGGACGGCGGCCAGGGGCGTGCGGTCGGCTACGTCCTCGGGGTCGCCGACACGGAGCGCTTCGCCCGGGAGTTCCGGACCGAGTGGCTGCCCCTGGTCGCCGACCGCTACCCCGAGCCGTCCGGGCCTCCGGCCGCTTTGGACGAGGAGACGGCTCTGCTGCGCAATTACCCGGCGTGATGACGCCGTGCCGATACGGCCTTCAGGGCGCGTCGCAGATGCAGACAGGCAGGCCGGGCGCGGCCGAGCCCTGAAAGCACGGCACGTGATCGCTCGCCGAATTGAGCAGCAGAGTCGGAGATGACTCTGTTGCTCCATTGCGGAGAGGGACGCCGGCCCGTCGACGGGGCGCAGGGAACGGGCCTCGCGAGGAGGCGGTCCGGCCCCGGCCGGCCCCTCTCGGACGCGGTGCGTGACCCTCCCCCGAATTGAGCAGCAGAGTCGGAGATGGCCTGGCTCCTGTATTACCCCGAGCGGATGCCGGTCCCCGAACCGGTCTCCTGTCCGGCCCATCTCCACATCGACCTGCTCCCCGACCGGCAGGGTCCCGGTCACGGCCGGGAGCTGATGCGGACGCCCCTCGAGGTGCTGGACGGCCGCGGGGTGCCGGCGGTCCACCTCGTCATGGCGAAGGCCAGCAAGCCCGCCGGGGCGTTCTGCAGCCGGATGGGCTTCCACGGGAGCGAGCACGCGTCGACGACTCCGTCAGCTGCCTCGGACGCTCCACCCGGGCCTGCGGCCAGCTGTGACGCACGGGGTGCAGCCGGCTCCGGGGGGCCGCGCCCCGCTCCGCACGTCGTATGGCGTCGAACACGCCATGACCGGTACGGAAGTGGCGCAAACGGGTGTTGCCGCTCCGTTTCATGAGGCGCAGCCTATGGTTCTGGGAGCGCTCCCATGGATGTTTCCGTATCCGCTTCGGCGCGTACGCCCCAGTGCATCCAAAGCTCCGCACACGGCACTTCGACGTCCGTACCCCCCACCCGGAAGAAGGAGATCATGAAATGGCATGATCATGACCTGTGTGTACGTATCGCATCGCGTCCCTCGCTCGTCCTGAGTGTTCTCGTCGCCACGCTGCTGTGCCTGGTCCCCTGGAGCGGCACCGCGGCCGCGCACGGCTCGGTCGTCGATCCGGCGTCCCGCAACTACGGGTGCTGGCTGCGCTGGGGAAGCGACTTCCAGAATCCGGCCATGGCGGACGAGGACCCCATGTGCTGGCAGGCGTGGCAGGACAACCCCAACGCCATGTGGAACTGGAACGGCCTCTACCGTGACGGCTCCGCCGGTGACTTCGAAGCCGTGATCCCGGACGGTCAGCTGTGCAGCGGCGGACGCACCGAGGGCGGCCGCTACCACTCCATGGACACGGTGGGCGACTGGCAGGCCGGCAATGTGGACAGCGACTTCACCGTCCAGTTGTACGACCAGGCGAGCCACGGAGCGGACTACTTCCTTGTCTATGTCACCCGGCAGGGCTTCGACCCCATCACCCAGCCGCTGACCTGGGACGACCTCGAACTGGTGTCCTCCACCGGCTCGTACGGCCCGAGCCAGAACTACTCGATCCCGGTGAGTACTTCCGGCTACAGCGGCCGCCATGTCGTCTACACGATCTGGCAGGCCTCGCACATGGATCAGACGTACTTCCTGTGCAGTGACGTGAACTTCGGCTGACCAGCCGTTCCTCGAGATGTCCGGCCCCCGGATGCCCCGCCGTGCACGCCGAGCCGGGCGGGATCCGGGGGCTCGGGCGCGCCTGAGGATTCCTGAGATTCTTCGAAGAAACCGTGAGGCGCTTGAACACACCGCGAAGCACCTACGTATGAGGCGTGGGAATTTCATGCCCACCCCCGCGACTGAAGCGTAGGAGTACTGCCTTGCCACGCAACACACGCAGACGCCCCCGAGGGCCACAGCGCGCGACCTTCGCGGCGGTCGCGCTGATCCTGGGCGGAGGGGGGTTGATGGCGGCCAATGTCTACGCCTCCGCGACGGAGGACGACACCGACGGAGCCGTTCGGGCGCGGGTTCTCGGTGGCGCCACCATCGACTGCCCCGATGTGGGGACCAACCTGACCACGGTCCCCGAGAAAGCGCGGCCGGCCGTCGACAAGGAACTCGCGGCGCTGGACGAGCAGGTCGCCCAGGCCTACCAGCGCCTGGCGGAGTCCGCCCCGGCCATTCGGCAGGATCCCGGCGTCGCCGACGAGAAGGTGGTGGGGCCGCTCGAGGCGGAGCGCACCGCGACCCTCGGCCGCATCTCGGTCGCCATGGAGCAGGAGGGCGACCGCCCCGAGGGCCTCGGTGAACTCGCCGACTGCTCCGTGGTCGACTCCGGCAACGCCTCCGCCCAGCCCGGTGAGGACCAGGACGGGAACGGTCAGGAGGGCGGACAGGGAGAAGAGGGCGCGGAAGACGAACAGGGCGGCGGAAACGGTGGTCAGGCGGGCAACGGGCCCGTCGTCGCGGACTTCGTGGACATCCAGAGCGTCCAGCCCAACGCGGCCAAGCCCGCCGACTCGGCCGACGCCTCGAAGGGCACCTTCGTCAGTAGTTGCGGCGTCAACGAGAACGGCCTGTTCAACTCGGACAACGTGATCGCCGCCCCGGGTGTCACCAACGGCGCACACCACTTCCACGACTACATCGGCAACCAGGCCACCAACGCCTTCTCCAGCGACGAGGAACTGGCGGCGGCCGACACCACCTGCGAGAACCAGGGCGACAAGTCGTCGTACTACTGGCCCGTGCTGCGACTGCAGAACGGCACCGAGGAACAGGACGCCAATTCCCCCGGCGGCGGCATCGAGGGCAACGTCGGTGAGATCGTGACCCCCAAGGAGGTCACGCTGACCTTCGTCGGCAACCCGCAGGGCGAGGTCACGGCCATGCCGAGGCTGCTGCGCATCATCACCGGTGACGCCAAGTCCTTCGTCAACGGCCCCGCCAACGCCAACGCGTCCTGGAGCTGCACCGGCTTCGAGGACCGACAGCTGGCGGACAAGTACCCGCTGTGTCCCCAGGGCAGTGACGTGGTCCGCACCTTCGACTTCCAGAGCTGCTGGGACGGCCGCAACATCGACAGCGCCAACCACCGCACGCACATGGCGTTCGTGGACCCCCAGGGCAACTGCCCCTCCGGCTTCACGCCCGTGCCGCAACTGGTCCAGCGCATCGTCTACGACGTCGACGCGCCGAGCCTGGACGACGGCGGCGCGACCACCCCGCTGTTCGCCGTGGACTCCTTCCCGGAGCAACTGCACAAGCCGGGCACCGACCACGGCGACTTCATCAACGTCTTCGAAGAGGACCTGATGCAGGAGATGGTCGACTGCATCAACAGCGGTCGCACCTGTGGTGCCGGCGTCGGCGACGGTGAGCAGCCGGGTGAGAATCCGGAGGAGGAGCCCACCGAGGCGCCCGAGGCCCCCGACGAGGGCGGTAACGACAACGGAGGCAACGGCAACGGCGGCGACGACGGTGCCGGGCAACCGGGTGACAACGGCGGCAACGGCGACGATGGTGCCGGGCAACCGGGTGACAACGGCGGCAACGGCGACGACGGTGCCGGGCAACCGGGTGACAACGGCGGCAATGGCAACGACGGTGCCGGGCAACCGGGTGACAACGGCGGCAACGGCGACAACGGCAACGGTGACGACCAGCAGGAGAACCCCTCGGAGCCCCTGGCCGACGCCCCGGCCACCGAGGAGCCCGCGGGTGACGAAGCCACCGCGCCGTCCGGTGACGAGCAGCCCGATGTCCGGGCCTCGGCCAACGCCGACGACGTGGCAGGCGCTGGTCAGAACGACGACGGAGCCGGCCAGACGACGCCGGGTGTCGGCACGGCGACCGACGACGGCGGACAGCAGGCCGCTGCCGCGGACTCCACCGAACCGCAGGCCGTGAACGGCGGTCTGGCCGACACCGGAGCCCAGCTCTGGCCGGCGGCGGTGGGTGCGCTCCTGCTCGTCGCGGGCGTCGTGCTCCTGCGTCGCGTGCGACGCACCTGAGCACCCACACCGGGGCTCGGCCGATCCGGCACGGCAGGGCTGAACCCGGACGTCCCGCAGGGTGAGCTGCGGGTGCGGTGCGGCGGCGGCAGGTCCTCGGGGACCTGCCGCCGCCGCACGCCCGGGTACCCCGGCGTCCGTGCCACCCGGGCCCACCCGCTAGCTCCGTCCTCCGCAGGTCACCCGTTCGGGAAGATCAACTGATCACAGCTGGTCAGCCACCGATCAGCGCAGCGGTCCGCGGTGCAGAACCCGCCGAAGCACGATCGCTTCAGGACCGTGATCCAGTCCGGAGGCTGTGCAAAAGAGTGACCCGCGGAGGATGGAGCTAGCTCCGTCTCCCGCAGGTCACCCGTTCGGGAAGATCAACTGATCACAGCTGGTCAGCCACCGATCAGCGCAGCGGTCCGCGGTGCAGAACCCGCCGAAGCACGATCGCTTCAGGACCGTGATCCAGTCCGGAGGCTGTGCAAAAGAGTGACCCGCGGAGGATGGAGCTAGCCGGGCGTCCGGGACCGCGTCGGCGCGTACCCGCCTTCCGTGTCGATGTGCGGCAGGATCCGGTCCAGCCACCGGGGTGTCCACCAGGCATGGCTCCCGAGCAGCGTCATGACTGCCGGGACCAGCAGCAGGCGTACGACGGTGGCGTCGATGAGCACGCTGACGGCGAGCCCCAGACCGAGCATCTTGACCACGATGTTGTCGCTCACGACGAACGCCGCGAACACGCTCACCATGATCAGCGCGGCGCAGGTGATGACCCGCGCGGTGATCTCCAGGGCGTGGGCGACCGAGGCCCTGGCGTCGCCGGTGCGCAGCCAGGCCTCGTGGACGCGGGAGAGCAGGAAGATCTCGTAGTCCATGCTGAGGCCGAAGATGATCGCGAACATCATCATCGGCACGTAGCTCTCGATCGGCACCCTGCCGGACACGCCCAGCGCCGGCCCGCCCCAGCCCCACTGGAAGACGGCGACGACGACGCCGTAGGAGGCGGTGATGGACAGGACGTTGAGGACAGCCGCCTTGAAGGCGACGAGCAGTCCGCGGAACACGGCCAGGATGATCAGGAAGGCCAGCACGACCACCACACCGATGATCAGCGGCAGCCGCTCGGCGACGATGTCACGGAAGTCGATCTGCGCCGCCGTCGTGCCGGTGACGTACGTGTCCGCGTCCGTGCCCCGCACGGCGTCCGGCAAGGTGTCGCGCACCAGGCGGTCGGTCAGGTCCGTCGTCGTGGCGCTCTGCGGGGAGGTGGCCGAGTACACCGTGCCGACCAGCACGTCACCGTCCTGCGTGGCCGTCAGCGGCGTGACCGCCGCCGTGTCACCGACTCCGTCCAGGGCCTTCTGGGCCTGCGAGGCGAGGTCGGACCGGTCGGCGTCCGGCACCGAGGTCTGGTCGATGACAACGGTGAGCGGGCCGTTGGAGCCGGGCCCGAAGGCGTCGGTCATCAGGTCGTAGGCCCGACGGTCGGTGAAGGAGGTGGGGTCGGCGCCGTCACCGATGTGGCCCAGCTGGATCGAGAACACCGGGACCGCGAGGACGGCGATCGTGGCGGCACCCGCGGCCAGGAACCACCAGGGACGGCGCTCCACCCGCCGTGCGTACCGATGCCAGACGCCCTGCGGTTCGGCGCCCGGCCCGGCGTCGGTCTCGGCCAAGGGACGGCGCACCCGGTAGCGGTCGATCCGCCGGCCGATCAGCCCCAGCAGAGCGGGCACCAGGGTCAGGGCGCCGACGACGGCGGAGACGACCGTGACGGCCGCGGCGAGCCCCAGCTTCGAGATGAAGGAGACACCCGACGCGGACAGGCCGGCGAGCGCGATGATCACCGTGCAGCCGGAGACGACGACGGCCCGTCCACTGGTGGAGGTGGCGCGGCCGGCGGCCGACACCGGATCCCGGCCGTCCATGACATCCTGCCGGTAACGGGTGATCAGGAAGAGCGCGTAGTCGATGCCCACGCCGAGGCCGATCATCGTGGCCAGGGTCGGTGAGACCGTGGCGAAGGTGAACGCCGCCGCCAGCAGGCCGAGGAGGGCGAGACCGCCGACGACCGCGAGCAACGCGGTCAGCAGGGGAACGACCGCGGCGATCACGCTGCCGAAACCGATCAGCAGGACGACGATCGCCACGGCGAAGCCGATCAGTTCGCTCAGGCGGTCGTTGGGCGCCGGCCTGGCCAGCTCACCGAGCGGCCCGCCGTACTCGACCTGCGCCCCGGCCGTCCGCAGCGGCTGCACGGCGTCGTCCACCCCGTCGAGGTAGCCGTCGCCCAGGGTGGAGGGCTGGACGTCGAAACGGACCGTGATGTACCCCGTCTTCCCGTCGGAGGACAGTGGGCCCACATCCGGCTGTGAGGAGCCGGACCCCGTGGCCGAGGAGGACGCCCCGGTGGTTGACAGCGGGTTCTGTGCCGACAGCACGTGCGGCAGCTTCTCCAGATCGGCCACCGCGGTGGACATCTGCGAGCCGTAGGCGGTCAGTTGCTGCTGCCCGTCGTGCAGCACGATCTGGCTGCTGTAGCCACCGGCCTGGGGATCATGCCGCTGGAGGACCTCGACGCCCTGCTGGGACTGGGAGTCCGGCAGCGTGAAGTTGTCCGAGTACGTGCCGCCGACGGAGCGGCTCGCCACCTGGAGTGCTACCAGGGCCACCAGCCAGGCCACGACGACGATCACGAAGTGCCGGGCGCACCACTCGCCCAGCCGCCGCAGCACCCCCGCTCTCCGCCCGCCCGTCCCCTCGTCCCCGCCGTGATTCGAAGGCATGGACGTGATCTCCTTCGCCCCGGTCATCCACCGAGGCCGAGCCGTTCCCGGCCTCGCCTCCATTACATGCGGGATGGATCACCCAGGCATCCCGGAGCCGAGAGCGGTGGGCCGGGGCGAGCGGACTCAGGGATGGGCGGGCAGGCCGGGGAAGGTGGGGACGGAGGGCGGGGCCCGCCGCCGGGGTTCGTACGGGAGGTGCCGGGGCGTACCGGCACCGCGCCCGGTCGCTGCCGTGCCGGCCGTCCGGCACCCCGTGCATCGAACGGCTGCCCGAGATGCAGTGCCTCTCGACATCGAGGGCCGGACCGCCTTCCTCACCACCACCGCGGTCCGCCTGCGGGGCCGCCGTCCCGAACAGCTCGTCGGCACGCGGTCCTGGCAGGCACCGCCCCGGCTGGACGACCCGGTCCACGAGGACGGCTGTTGCACGGCCGTGACCAGACGCCTGCCCGTGACCGCGGTGTGTGCCGCCAGGACCTGCCCCGACTCACCGACCGCCTCCTCCACACGACGGACCAGGACCCTGAGCCCTCCCCGGAGGAGAGGGCGCGAACAGCCGGGACTCCGGCGCAGGAGAGGTCAGTCCCCCGGCGCCCGGCGGTATGCCGTGAGGAGCAGCGCCACGTCGTCCGGCCGGTCATCGGCCCTGCGGGCCGTCCTGACCAACTGGTCGGCGAGCTCCTCCACCGAGTCCGCACCGCTGTACGCGAGCGTGCGGCGAACCGCCTCGATCCCGGTCTCGATATCGCTGCCGGGCTGCTCGACCAGCCCGTCGGTGTACAGGGCGAGGGTACTGCCGGGTGCCAGGGTGAGCGCCGTGATCGGGTAGAAGGCGTCCGCCTCGACGCCCAGCATCACGCCACCGACGAGATCCAGGATCTCGGTATGGCCGTCGGGGTGGCGCAACAGCGGCGGCGGATGGCCGGCCCGGACGGCGAAAGCACGGCCGGTGTCCGGATCGAGTTCGACGTAGCAGCAGGTGGCGAAGGCGTCCGCCTCCAGATCGGCCAGCAGCCGGTTGGTGTGCGTGATGACCTCCTGCGGCGGGTGCCCGCTGGCCGCGAAGGCGTGCACGGCGCTGCGCAGCTGCCCCATGACGGCCGCGGCCTGGACGCTGTGCCCCTCCACGTCCCCGATCACCAGCGCCACCCCGCGCTCGGTCCTGAACACGTCGTACCAGTCGCCGCCGATGGCCAGGCCCTGGGTTCCCGGAAGATAGCGGCCGGTACTGACCAGCCCTTCGATCGCGGGCAGCCGGTGCGGTAGCAGCCCTTCCTGCAGGCCCCGCGCGACGGCTGACTCGGCATCGTACAGCCGGGCCCGCTCCAGCGCCTGGGCGGCCAGTCCGCTCAGCGCGATCAGCGCGGAACGCTCGTCGGGAGTGAACCGGTGGGGGGCCTCCCAGCCGAGGATGCAGGAGCCGACCGGACGGCCCGACGCGATCAGCGGCAGGAACGCCCAGGCGCGCATCTGGTCCAGGGCGATCCCCGGATACGCGCTGCTCAGTTCCTTCGGTGACTCGTAGAACAGCGGGAACCGAGTGGTCAGCGCGTGCACGCCGGGCAGCTCCGAGTCCAGAGGGGTGCCCTCGAACGGGGCGAGGAAGCCCTCCGGATAACCGGACTCCCACAGCAGGTACATCCGCTCGTCGCGGACCGCGTAGAGGGCCAGTTCGCGTGCACCGAACGCGGGCAGCAACTGTTCGGACACCGCCCGGCACACGTCCATGACGGTGGCGGCCTCAGTGAGCGCACTGGCTATCTGTACGACGTGGTACAGCGCTCCCGCGCGGGGGGCGGCGACCTCCGCCGGCGGTGGCACGGCGGGCTCCGCGCCGCGCGGGACGGCCCCCGCCCTGCCGGCGCCGAGGACCGTCCCCGGGGCTGTTCCGGGCGCCGCTCCGGCCTCGGACACCGGTCCGGCCACGACTCCGGCGGGCGGGCCGGTGCGGAAGACACGGCCGGTCAGACCGTGCACACCGGGGTAGAGCACGAAGCCCAGCCAGGCGCCGTTCGGGCCCCGTACCGGATA
Source organism: Streptomyces sp. KMM 9044 (assembly GCF_024701375.2). NCBI lineage: Bacteria > Bacillati > Actinomycetota > Actinomycetes > Kitasatosporales > Streptomycetaceae > Streptomyces > Streptomyces sp. KMM 9044. The sequence goes on from NZ_CP113910.1 coordinate 7,149,977, forward strand.
GGACACCGGCTCCTGCGACAGCATCGCCGCGCGGTAACGGTCCTCGTAGTCCGGATCGTGCAGCCAGGTGATCACCTGCCAGGGAGAGTGGCCGAGCAACTCGTCCCGCCCGCAGCCCAGCAGCTCCGCACAGCGCTGGTTGGCGTAGGTGACCCGGCCGTCCTGGTCGAGCGAGAACAGCCCGTCGGGCAGCCGCTCGGCGGCCTCCGATGCGGTGACCCCGCCCACCGCATCGACGAGCGCCCCCACCAGGAGCCTGCCCGCCGACCCCGCCCGTACGACATGTCCCCACAGTTCCACCGGCCGGTAGCGGAGCCGGCCGTCCTCCGCGCTCTCGTCCAGCGCCCGGAAGTGCCGGGACCCGATCCGCAGACCCGCCCTCGCCTCGCTCCGGCAGGCCCGCAGCTCGTACACGTCGTCCGGGGACACCCGGGCCTCGATGTCCGCCAGGGTGCCGCCGAAGTCCTTGCGGGCTAGCCCGAGCAGCGACAGTGCCTCGTCGTCCGCCCACCATCGGTCACTGTCCAGATCCCACTCGACCATGCCGAGCCGCAGGGTGTGGGCCGGCGGGGTGGGCAGTCGCACGCTGACCGGCTGGCCGTCGTACCCGGTCCGGTACGCCACGGCTTCCGCGGCCGCCGACGTACCGCCGTCCGTGGCCGTCGGGGCAGGGGAGGGGGCACGCCGGACGAACCCCGTCAGGCGCTCCTCCATGCTCCGCCCCGCGTCGTGCAGCACGCGCGCCACCGCCGCCCCCATCGGTTCCCGCGGCGCCGACCGCAGCACGACCAGGACTCCGACGGTCTCCCCGCCCACCGCCACCGGCTGGTAGGCGGAGGCGAACGAATAGGGCAGCGCGGCGGTGAACTGCGGGAAGCGCAGCATCGTCGCCCGCTCGTCCGGCAGCCACAGTCGCCTGCCCGAGCGGTACGCCTCGGCCATCGGCAGCGCGCCGCCCACCGGCACCCGCCACCACGGTTTCAGCAGAGACCGCGGCACTCCGGTCACCACGCACAACATCAGCGAACGCCGGTCGCGCGACCGCAGGTACACCAGGCCGCCATACCCGCCGAGGGCCTCGACCGCCGCCACCACGGGCCGCGCGAGCACGTCCTCGATCCGCTCCGCGTCGTCGGCCCCGCCCGGCGCCGGGCCGGTGCCGGGCCGGTCTCCCGGCCGCTCTCCGGCCGGTACGGCGGCTGCCTCTTCCATCTCGCGTCCTCCCGGTGCGGACGCACGGGACATCATTCGCTTCCCACCAGGATGTGCCATGGCCGGTGCTCCGGCGCGGCGGGAACGGCCCCGGTCCGTCCCAAGGACGCCCGGCACGAACCGGACCCGCTGTGGACGCGTCCCGGGCGTGAACGGGATCTGCCCACAAGAGCGCAACCTTTGGGTGAACCCGGCTGTCTCACCAGATATCGGCAGGAGCAACCCCTAGGAGCATAAAATAATGCAAACCAGAACCGTCTACGTGACCCTGGCGCTCGTGGGCGCCGCCCTGAGTACGGCGGCGGTCCCCGCCGTCGCCGCCCAGGCCGCAGCCCGGGCGGCGACGGTCTCGTCCGCGGTGTGCCCCACCGGCTGGGGCAGCCAGGCCAAGAGCGACACGGCCGGCACCGCCCCGACCACACCGGTGCGCGATGTCAGGACCGGCCGCCACGACTGCTACGACCGGATGGTCGTCGATCTGCCGGGCGCGGGCGGCAGTGGCAGCGCCGGCGCCGTCGGGTACACGGTCCGGTACGTCGACCGGCTGTACCAGGACGGCTCCGGCGTCCACGTCCCCGTCGCAGGCGGCGCCGTCCTCGAAGTGCGGGTGGCCGCACCGTCCTACGACCCCGAGACCGGTGATCCCACCTATCCGGCCCGCGCGGGAAAGCCGCTGCCAGACGTGGATCCGAGTGGGTACCGCACCTTCAGGGACGCCCGGTTCGGCGCCAGCTTCGAGGGTGACACCCAGATCGGGCTCGGTGTACGCGCCCGGCTGCCGTTCCGGGTGCTGCAACTCCAGGACCGTCTCGTCATCGACGTCGCCCACAACTGGACGGGCGCCCGCTGAGTTCGCGCACCGCCCGGCCGGAGCGGACGCACGGCAGGACCGCAAGCCATGCCTTTGCTCCGGTGCGGGACTCTGCTGCTCGATTCGGGGGAGGGTCACGCACCGCATCCGGGAGGGGCCGGCCGGGGCCGGACCGCCTCCTCGCGAGACCCGTTCCCTGCGCCCCGCCGACAGGCCGGCGTCCCTCTCCGCAATGGAGCAACAGAGTCGTGCGGGCGGCGATTGTCAGTGGGGGATGCCACCCTGCGGGTATGGACGAGCTGGAGTTCATGCGCGGCAGGGTCTACGGGGCGGACCACGACGATCCGGGACCGCGCGACGGGCGGTTGTACGTGGAACTGGCCGGCGGGCCTCTGGACGGTCTGCTGCTGGACGTCACCGACCGTCTGGAGACGGAACTGCGCGGCGGTGTCGGGCTGCCCACCGAGATGGGCCGATACGGCGCGGGCGGTCGCGCCCTGTACGTGCCCCGCGCCGGTGACGGGAGTGTGTTCGATTGGAGGGGGGACCTTCCGTGAGGCCCGAGGCACGGAGGGAAAACAGGAGGTGCACGCCGTAACGCCGCGGCTCGTGGGTACTGGATGGTGAGCGAGGCCGGCGACGTCGTGGAGCGCCGCCCGGCCGTGCGCCGGTCGGCCCTCGCGGGCGCAGGGAGGCGATGCGGGCATGAGGGCTCCTCTCGGACAACGGCCGTGTGCTGCGCGACCGGATCGGTGATGTGATCTTCTCCCGGGTGGCGGGACCGGACGGGCCCGAGAACCAGGCCCGCATCCACGGCACGCCCGGCCCGCGCTGGTTCGGTCCCGAGCGTCCGGTCCGGCAGGTGCACGGGGACGCCCCGATGTTCACCGGTGGGCTGTCGGCGCTGCTGCTCCAGTCGCTCCATCCCCTGGCCATGGCCGCCGTCGCCGGGCACTCGGGGTTCCGCGGCGACCCCTGGGGGCGCCTCCAGCGGACCAGCACCCTCCTCGCCATGACCACCTACGGTCCGGCCGACAGTGCCCAGCGAGCCGTCGACCGGGTACGTGCCGTGCACGGCACCACCTCCGACGGCCAGGAGTACCGTGCCGCCGACCCCCATCTGCTGTGCTGGGTGCACATCGCGGAGATCGATTCCTTTCCCCGTGCCCACCAGCGCCTCGGCGCCCGGCCGCTGGACGCCGCCGACTGCGACGGGTACGTCGAGGACATGGCGCGCATCGCCATCGCGCTCGGTGTGCCCGACCCACCGACGAACCGCGCCGAGCTCACCGACCGGCTCGCCGCCTACCGGAGCGAACTGCGCGCGACCCCCGCGGCACGCAGTACGGCGCGTTTCCTGTTGCTCGACCCACCCGTGCCCGTCCTCGCGCAGTTGCCCTACGGCGCCCTCGCAGCCGGCGCGGTGTCCCTGCTGCCGGTCTGGGCCTTGCGCGCGCTGTGGCTGCCCCGGGTACCGCCCGCCGAGGACGTGTTCGTCCGCCCGCTCGGCGCCGCCGTGACCGCCGGCATTCGCTGGGCCATGGCGTCCGGCGAGCGCGCACGGCGCGGGCAGGAGGACCGACTGCCGGGGCCGGGGCGGGGCGCCGCCGGTTTACGTGCCCGGCCGTGGGCACTTGGTGCCGACCGGTGCGAGGAGGGCTCACGCGTCCGGCGCACTCGTGTGGGTCTGGCCCCAGGAGGTCGTCGTGGCGGTTTGTCATCGTCTGATCAGAACGCCTGCGCGGACCGTCCGGGAGGTCCTCGCGGACGGCAGTCGTCATGCGGACTGGGTGGTGGGAACCTCGTTGTCCGAGCCCGTGCGGGGGCAGTGGCCCCCAGCTCGGGTCCGCAATCCGTTACGAGACCTGGATCGGGCCCCTCCGCCTGGCAGGCGAGACGGTCGTCCGGCGCTGCGAGCGGGGCGAGGCTCTGGAACTCGAAGCAGGGGAGGGCCCACTCGGCACGGCGCGGATCGCCGTACGGCTGCGGCCCTGGGGGAAGGAGTGCCTGGTGACCGTCGACGAGCACCCCCTGCGGGGCGCCGACCGCCGACTGCGCCGTTCGGCCGCGAAGGCGTTGGTCCAGCTCCGCCACGGCGCCATGCTCGCCAGGCTGGCGGAGGTCTGTGAGACCGACGCCGCCGAGTGGGAACGCCGCCGCGCGCTCGGCCAGGTCGCCGCGCCCGAGCCCGGTCGCAACGGCACCCGTGCCTGAGCCCGGGACGCCTCTCGACGTACGAGGCTGGGCCACGACGATGTTGATCGTGCCGGGCACGTACGCGTGCGCCGTCCGTGCCGTCCTTCCTGGCCCAGGGGGCCGCGGCCCCGCCACGTACGTCGACGCCCGACGTGACGATCGGCCTCCGCACCCCCGTCGTGCACGTGGGCATACGAGGCGATGTCGGCGGCCGTCATCGGACCGACCCCCGGACCGAGCGCGCCCGCACCGGTGGCGAGGTCGGCGAGGTGCCGGTCGGGGTCGGTGCGGCGGTAACCGTGGGAGACCTGCGCGTTGAGGACCCAGGACCGCTCGCCGATGCTGCCGCCCAGGACCGCGCTGCTGATCATCCGCATGCCCGGCCCGGGAATCCCCGCAGGGCGTGCAGCGGTTCGTCGTCCTCGACACGGGTCAGGCGGCGCGGGAGCAGCAGTCCGGCGGAGATGCGGGGCGGCGGGAGGACGGCGGTCACCGGGCGGAACTCCTCGGGAGGATCGGGGTCGGCCGATCGTATGCCGGGGGTGACCGCCTTGCCCACGGGAAGCCCGGTCAGCGCTCCGCTTCCGTCTTTGGCGCGTCCTTCGGCCGCGGTCCCCGGAAGCAGGCGGTGACGGACTTGCCGTGCGGGCAGGGGCGGGTCTCCCACTCGTCGGCCAGGGCGTTGACGAGAAGCATGCCTCGTCCGCCGGTGCCCTCCGTCCCCGGGCTGCGACGGGCCGGCAGCTCTGCCGAGGTGTCGTGGACGGAGATGTGCAGACAACGGCCGTCGCGGGACAGGGTCAACTGGGCGTTGCTGTGGGCGTGCCGGTGAGCGTTGGTGACCAGTTCCGACACGGTCAGCAGCACGGCGTCCACCGTCTCGGGCACCGTGGTGGTCCAGCCCAGAGCGTCGAGGTAGTCGCGGGCCCAGTCGCGGGCCGCCTTCACCTCACCGCCCATCGGCAGGGTACGCGCCCAGCCCACTGCGCGCACCGACGATCCGTCCATGAGGGTCCTCTCTGATCACGCCTGCGGCCCGGACCTTCCCGGACACCGGGCCGCACCGAGGGGCGGCGGAGCCGGTCAGCGACGTCCGCCGCGGAACTTGCCCAGCAGCCGCTGGGCCTGCGCCCGGCGCCGGGGATCGGCCGCGGCACGCCGCGCCTGCTCGGTCGCGCGCCGCCCCTGAGGGCTCCTGGCGAACCGCTTGATGCGCTCCACGATGCCGGCCATGAGGGCTCCTTCCACGGGACCGCTCTCCGGCGGCCCGGTCGGCCGCCGAGAGGTCACTCGTCGGTCTCTTGCTCGTCTTCGTTCTTGGTCCTTGCCGGTTCCTTCCTTCACCTACCCCCTGGAGGCGGAGTCAGCCCTGCGGACGGCGGAAGGACCTCACGTCTGCTTCAGCGGCTCGTACACCTCGGGCGCGAGCCCGAACGTCCATGCCACTCCCTCCCGCGCGGTCCGCGTCGTCGGCGGCACCCTGAGCCAGTACGTACGGTGGGTGCCGTCGTGCTCCGGGGTGGAGTTGACGACCTCCACCATCACGACCGCTTCGTCGCCGTCGAGTTCGACCCGCCAGAGCGTGCCCGTCTCGTCCCGGTGGACGGGCTGCGCCCCGGAATCGGCCAGGTAGCGGTCGTAGCCGTAGTACTCGAGCATCACCCGGCGCAGCTCGGCGTTCTCCTCGGCCCGGACCCGCTCCGGCGTGAGGGCGCGCAGTTCCTCCAGGAAGGCACGCTTCACCGGCATGCCGCGCCAGGCGCACAGGGCGAACCCGTCAGGGAACTCCAGCGCCGGGCCATCCCCGTGGTTCAGCCGGCCCGCCTCGTCACGGTGCAGGGCGACCGGGCGCTCGCACACCACCGTCACCTTCTCGAACGGCCACCACCAGCCGGCGCTGCGGCACACCTGGGCCGGCCCGTCGAGCGGGGACGGGCCGTCGGCGTCCAGGGCGGCCAGCCACGGCGCGTCGTGCTGCCCGAGCAGCGCGTCCAGCAGGACCAGTCGTATCTCCGTACGGGCACCTGCGTCGCCGGCCGCGAGATCGTCGAGCACCCCGGCGCGGATCCGGTCCACCAGCACCTGCGTGGAGTCCCAGAGACCACCACCGGTCGCCCACCAGTGGCGTGCCCAGCCCGCCGCGCCCAACCGGGCGTGCAGGCGAGCGCGTTCGGCGGCCCAGGGCGCTGTGCGTACCGCCTCGCGCACGCTCGCCCCGAAGTCCGTGCCCTGCCGCACCAGCGTCGCGCCCTCGCGCGGCGAGCCGGCCCAGACCATCCGCTCCGGCTCCGGCAGCCCGGCCCGCCGGTAGGCCAGCCGGATGCCCTCCTCGGCGGTGGCCCGGTCGGCGCGCACCGTACTCGCGGCCCAGGCCCGCCAGTGCCCCGGGCCGCTCTCCACGCCGTCCCCGCCCGCCGCTGCTGCAAGGCCGCCGGTCACGGCCGACACCCCGTTCGTCCGCTCTGTCGTCGTCATTCCCAACGTCCTCTGTCCGTGCCGCTCGTTCGGGCCGTGCTTCTTGGTGCTTCTTGGTGCTGCGTGCCCGGTGCCTGAAGTCCGTGCGGCTCAGTCGGCGACGATCCGTACCGAACCGGGGACGTACTCGCGCTGCCGGATCACGCGGTACCACCCCTTCGGCAGTGAAATCGTCGCGTGCTCCTCGTGCACCACCCGGCCGCCCTCGGGCAGATGCAGCAGCAGCGGCCCGAAGGGGCCCGGCTCGCTCATCAGTTCGCCCTTGCCGACGACCGCGTGCGCATGCCCGGTGACCTCTCCCAGGGCCAGCACGAGCCGGCCCCGGACATCGCGCGGCTCCTTGGGCGCGTCCGGGACGTGGGCGGGCACCGCCTCGTCCGCGACGGGCACGATGAGTACGTCTCCCTGCCGGTACATGGATCTCCCCTCCCCTCCGGCGCACGGTGCTCCGGAGTCCATGCGAGGACCGTAGGAGCCACCACTGACAACGCACCTTCGCGAGGCCCGCCGCCGGGCGTTGTCAGTTGCTGTTGGTAGAACTGCTGCACGCACCGTCAAAGGGCCGCTCCCGACCCGGGGCCCGTGACGGCGCCGAACCTCGTACCACCACTCGTCCCTCACCCGCGTCACATGTCAGGAGCGCTTCGCATGACCATCGGTGACAACCTCGAGAAGCTGTACGGCCTACCCGCCTTCTCCTTCCCCGGACCGTCCGGGACGACGGCGGAGCTGCCCGAGCCCGAGGCCGTGGCCTGGCGGATCGCCACCAGCTCGTACGACGTCGAGGAGACGTGGGAGGAGGCCTTCGCCCGGTTCTGCGCCCAGGTCGACACGAGCGGGGTGCGGGCACTGATCGTCGGCCCCTGGGAGGACGCGTACGACTGGGCCCCGTCCGAGGTCATCCAGGCGCTGCTGGCCGCGCGTGACCGTCTGCCCGCCCTGCGGTCGGTCTTCCTCGGAGACATCACATGGGAGGAGTGCGAGATCTCCTGGATCAACCAGACCGACGTCACCCCCCTGCTGAACGGCTTCCCCGCCCTGGAGGAGTTCGGGGTGCGGGGAGGCCAGGGACTGGAGTTCCCCGCTCTGCGCCACGAGGCGCTGCGCTCGCTGACCATGGAGACCGGCGGTCTCCCGGCGGAGGTCGTCCGGGGCGTCGGGGCCAGCGAACTGCCCGCGTTGGAGCACCTCGATCTGTGGCTCGGCACCTCGTGGTACGGCGCGGACAGCGAGGCCGCCGACCTGGAGCCGATTCTGTCCGGTGACCGCCTCCCGCGCCTGCGCCACCTCGCGTTGCGCAACAGCGAGATCCAGGACGAGGTCGCCGCCGCCGTGGCGTCCGCCCCGGTGGTCGCACGCCTCGACGTGCTCGACCTGTCCATGGGCACCCTCAGCGACGACGGTGCCGTCGCTCTCCTCGGCGGTCAGCCGCTGACACATCTGGAGAAGCTCGACCTGCACCACAACTACCTCAGCGAGCCGCTCAGGCAGCGCCTGAGCGAGACCTTCGCCGCCGCGGGCGTCGAGGTCGACCTCGACCCGGACGCCGCCGAGGCGGGCGAGGACGACAACGGCACCGCCCGCCGCTACGTGTCCGTCGGGGAGTGACGACCGAGTGATGCAGGCCCAGCCGCCTGTCCCGGGGCCCGCCCGGGCCGGGGCGACTGCCTCGACGGCCGGTCCGCCCGCGCGCTTCGCCGTCGTGGGCAACCCGGAGAACCGCAGGGTCACCCTCTTCACCGAGGGCGTACGCGCGGCCGGCTTGCCCGCACCGCGCATCGTGGCCTGGGCCGACGTTTTGCGTGCGGGCGGGGCGGACTTCGCGGCCGACGAGATCGTCCGGCTCGACTCGCCAGGAGAGAACCCGGAGGTCGACCGGCTGCTGCGGGACATCCAGGACCCCACGAGGGTCGAGGGATCGGCACTCTGGTACGCGCGGTTCATGCGGGCGACGCGGGGGCTGCGGGGCGGCGTCCGCCTCGACGGCACCGACGACCTGGCCGTCCTGTTCGACAAGCGGCGCTGCCACGCGACCCTCGATGCGGCGGACGTCCCCGTGCCCCGGTCGCCCACCTCCGGAGGAGACGCGGCACCTGTCCGGGGCTGGGACGACGTCCGGGCACTCATGCGCGAGCACCGGATGCCGAGGCTCTTCGTCAAGCCGGCGCACGGCTCCTCGGCCTCCGGCGTTCTCGCCGTCGAGTCGTCGGCCGCCGGTCGCATCCGGGCCACCACCTCCGTCGAAATCGCGCCGGGCAAGGCCCTGTTCAACTCCCTCGAACTGCGCCGCTACGAACGGGAGCGGGACATCGCCACGATCGTCGACACGCTGGCACCCGAGGGACTGCATCTCGAACGCTGGCTGCCCAAGGCCTCACTGCGGGGCCGCGTCGCCGATCTGCGGATCGTGGTGGTGGCCGGCCGTGCGACCCACGCCGTGGTGCGCACCAGCACCTCACCACTGACCAACCTCCACCTCGGCGGAAGCCGCGGCGACCTGGATGCGGTCCGGGAGGCCGTACAAGCGGGAGGCGGCCGGTGGTCCGACGTCCTCGCCGTGTGCGAGCGGGCGGCGGCCTGCTTCCCCCGCACCCTGTGTGTGGGCGTCGACCTGCTCCCGGCCGTCGGCTGGCGCCGGTTCGCGGTCGGCGAGGTCAACGCCTTCGGCGATCTGCTGCCCCGCCTCACGGGTCTGCCGGGCAGCGGAGCGGAGGGCCTCGACACCTGCGCGGCACAGATCACCGCTGTTCTGCACCGCAGACGCCCCACAGCACCCGAGCCGTCGGCACCACGCGCAGCACCCGCATGATCCACACAGAACAGGAACCACCACCCATGCCCGCGCCTGACCCGACGCCCCCCACGCCCGCACCGCGCGACCCGCAGGCCACCGGCCCCGCCCCACCCCCGGAGCACCGCCAACCGGACCGGCACGAGCCCGACATGAGCCAGATCGTCGGCAGTCACGACATCCTGCTCGTCACGCTCGACACCCTCCGCCACGACGTCGCCGCCGAACTCGCCGCCACCGGCCGCACCCCGAACCTGGCCCGCCTGCTGCCCGGCGGCCGGTGGGAGGAGCGGCATGCACCGGGAAGCTTCACCTACGCCTCGCACCAGGCGATCTTCGCCGGCTTCCTGCCGACGCCGGCCACCCCCGGCCCGCACCCCCGTCTGTTCGCGGCACGCTTCGCAGGCAGCGAGACCACGGCCGACGGCACCTTCGTGTACGACACCCCGAACCTGGTGTCGGGCCTGGCGAAGGAGGGCTACCGCACGGTGTGCATCGGCGGAGTCGGTTTCTTCAACCGGCAGGGTTCCCTCGGGTCGGTACTCCCCAAAATGTTCCAGGAGTCCCACTGGGAACCGGAGTTCGGCGTCGCCTCGCCCACCTCGTTCGAGGCCCAGGTGACCCGCGCGGAAGAAGTCGTACGCGAACTGCCCGACGAGCAAAGCCTGTTCCTCTTCGTCAACGTCGCCGCCCTGCACCAGCCGAACTGGTTCCACCTGCCCGGCGCCACCCGGGCCGACGGCGACACGCGCGCGACGCACGCCGCCGCCCTGGAGTACGTCGACCGGCACATCGGCCGCCTCTTCGCCGCCGCGAGCAGCAGGCGCCCCTGCTTCGCCGTCGTCTGCTCCGACCACGGCACCGCGTACGGCGACGACGGCTACACCGGCCACCGCATCGGGCACCCGTCCGTGTGGACCGTGCCCTACGCCCACTTCCTCCTGGACCACACCCCCGCCGAGGCCGCCCGATGACCACCGTCACCAGCCCCCACCCCCGCACCGGCGGCACGCGCCCGGCGAGCCCCTACCAGAACTACGTCTACGCCTACCCGCACAAGACCGCCTACCGTCGGCTCCCCGACCGCCCGCTCCTGCGCGACCTGTGGGCCGCCGAACCCAAGGACGCACTCTCCCTCTACCTGCACATCCCGTTCTGCGAGGTCCGCTGCGGCTTCTGCAACCTCTTCACCCGTATCGGCGCCCCCGACGGCCTCACCGATGCCTACCTGGACGCCCTGGACCGGCAGGCGACCGCAGCGCGCGAGGCCCTGGGCGAGCGGAACGACGTGCGGTTCGCCACCGCGGCCTTCGGCGGCGGCACTCCCACCTTCCTCACCGCCGCCGAACTCGAGCGGCTCTGCGACATCGCCGAACACCGCATGGGCGCCGACCTGCGCGCAGTCCCCCTCTCCGTGGAGGCCTCGCCCGCCACGGCCACCGCCGACCGGCTCGCGGTCCTCGCAGCGCGCGGCACCACCCGGCTGAGCCTCGGTGTCCAGAGCTTCGACGACACCGAGGCCCGCGCCGCCGTACGACCGCAGCGCCGCGCCGACGTCGAGGCGGCCCTCGGCCGCGTCCGCGGCGCCCGCATCCCCGTCCTCAACATCGACCTGATCTACGGCATCGACGGCCAGACCGAGCGGACCTGGCTGCGTTCCCTGGACGCCGCCCTGGCCTGGCAGCCCGAGGAGCTCTATCTCTACCCGCTCTACATACGCCCCCTGACCGGCCTCGGCCGTCGCGCACCGGACACCGACCCGGCCTGGGACGAGCAGCGGCTGCGCCTGTACCGGCTGGGCCGCGACCACCTTCTGGCCCGCGGCTACACCCAGCAGTCCATGCGCATGTTCCGCCGCGCCGACGCCCCGCCGCAGGGGGCCGACGACTACGCCTGCCAGACCGACGGCATGATCGGCCTCGGCTGCGGCGCCCGCTCGTACACCGCCGGCCTGCACTACTCCTTCGACTACGCCGTCGGCATGCACGAGATCCGCGGCATCATCGACGACTACGTCCGGCGTCCGGCCGCAGACCTGGCCCGAGCCGAGTACGGCCGGGTGATCGGCACCGACGAGGCCCGCCGCCGCCACCTCATCCAGTCACTGCTCCAGGCGGACGGCCTCGACACCGCCGACTACCGGGCCCGGTTCGACAGCACGCCCCAGGACGACTTCGGCACCGAACTGTCCCGGTTCGCCGACCGCGGCTGGCTGGCGGACGACGGCCCGCGCGCCCCAGTGCTGCGGCTGACCCCGGAAGGGCTCGCCCACTCCGACGCCATCGGACCGGAACTGTTCTCCCCGGCCGTCCGGGCAGCCATGGCAGCCTACGAGCGGAAGTGAGACCCGCCCCGTGAACCGCTCCGTGACCAGCCCCCCGAACGGCCCCATGGACCTGACCGTGCTCTACCGTGGCCCACTCGCCTCGTGCGACTACGACTGCCCGTACTGCCCCTTCGCCAAGCGGCGCGACAGCCGGGAGCAACTGCGCGCAGACCGCGCCGCCCTGGAACGGTTCACCCACTGGGCCACCACGCAGACCGGTGACCGCCTCTCCCTCCTCTTCACCCCCTGGGGCGAGGGTCTGGTCCGCTCCTGGTACCGGCGTGCCCTGACCGAACTTTCCCACCGGCCGCACATCCGCCGGGTCGTCATCCAGACCAACCTAAGCTGCCGAACCGACTGGCTCGCCGACGCCGACCTCGACACCCTCGCCCTGTGGTGCACCTATCACCCGGGGCAGACCCCGCACGACCGCTTCCTGGCCAGGAGCCACGAGCTGGCCCGCCTCGGCGTCCGGTTCAGCGTCGGCGTCGTCGGCCTGCCCGAACACCTGGAGCCGGCCCGGCGGCTGCGCGCCGAACTGCCGGACCAGGTGTACCTGTGGGTCAACGCAGCAGAGGGCCGCACGTACGACGACACCGAAGCGGACATGTGGACGGCACTGGATCCACTGTTCGGCTACAGCCGTCGCCCGCACGCCAGCGCGGGCCTGCCCTGCCGTACCGGAGAGTCCGTGATCTCCGTCGACGGCGAGGGCACGGTCCGCCGCTGCCACTTCGTCCGCACCGAACTGGGCAACCTCTACGACGGCAGCTACCGGCAGGCCCTGACCCCACGCCCCTGCCCCCTCACTAGCTGCGACTGTCATATCGGCTACGTCCACCTCGAGACGCTGCCGCTGTACGACGTGTTCGCGGGCGGTGTCCTGGAACGCGTCCCGGCGACGCCCGCGCGACGTGGGTCGGACGACGGGATGGGTTTGCCGCAGGATTCAGCGGCAAGTCGGTGTCCATGAGTGAACAGAACAAGAGCCAGAACCAGAAGACCACCTCCTCCCGGAACGCCGTGGCCCAGGCCCAGAACGCCACGGAGAAGGCGACCGCTCCCGCCGCGTGGGCGGCAGGCGGCGCCGCCACCAAGGCGGGTGACGCTGCGTCAGCGGCCAAGTCGGGCGCCGAGCGCGCGGCCGGAGCGGCGAACGGCGCCGTGCAGAGCGCCGCCAAGGGCGTCGAGGCGGGCCGTAAGGCGGTCGTCGCCACCTCGGGTCAGGTCGCCGCCACGGCGGTGACCGCCTGGACGGTCCTCTCGAACCGCAAGCTCGTCGCCGCCGGTGTCGGAGCCGGCCTGACCGTACTGAGCGCCGCATCCTACGCGGTGGGCCGCCGTGCGGAACGCCACGCCCACGGTCCTCTCACACGGATGACCGGCGGACGCATCTGACCCGTGGGGGGGGGCGGGACGGGCGGTTCCATTCGCGCGGTGCAGCCTCGAAGAGGAAGGATGGGTCCACAAGCGCAGAATCAACCCCTGCCAAGGAGTGGGCACATGCAGCACGAGCGAGCGGGCGGTCCGGCCGGTCCCGAGGATCTCGTCGACGTCGCCCGGCTGGTCACGGCGTACTACGCGGTGCATCCGGACCCGAAGGATGCGGGACAGCGTGTCGCGTTCGGGACGTCCGGGCACCGCGGCTCGTCCCTGGCGGGCGCGTTCAACGAGGACCACATCGCCGCGACCAGCCAGGCCATCTGCGAGTACCGCGCCGAACAGGGCACCGACGGTCCGCTCTACCTGGGCGCCGACACCCACGCGCTCTCCGAGCCGGCCAGGGTGACCGCCCTGGAGGTGTTCGCGGCCAACGGCGTCACGGTGCTCATCGACAGTGCCGACGGCTACACACCGACCCCCGCGGTCTCGCACGCGATCCTCACGCACAACCGTGGCCGCACCACCGGCCTCGCGGACGGCGTCGTCGTCACTCCGTCCCACAACCCGCCCGCCGACGGCGGCTTCAAGTACAACCCGCCCAGCGGCGGTCCCGCCGGTTCCGAGGCGACCACCTGGATCCAGGACCGGGCGAACACCCTGATCCGTGACGGTCTCAAGGGTGTCCGGCGCGTTTCCCACGCCCGTGCCCTCGCCGCCCCCGGCACCGGCCGTCACGACTTCCTCGGGACCTACGTCGCCGACCTGCCGACGGTGCTGGACCTGGACGCGATCCGGACCGCCGGCATCCGCATCGGGGCCGACCCGCTGGGCGGGGCGTCCGTCGCCTACTGGGGCCGTATCGCCGAGCAGCACGGCATCGACCTCACCGTGGTCAACCCCCTCACGGATCCCACCTGGCGGTTCATGACCCTGGACTGGGACGGCAGGATCCGCATGGACTGCTCGTCGCCGCACGCCATGGCCTCCCTCATCGCGCAGCGGGACCGCTTCGACCTCGCCACCGGCAACGACGCGGACGCCGACCGGCACGGCATCGTCACCCCGGACGCCGGCCTGATGAACCCCAACCACTACCTCGCCACAGCCATCCAGTACCTTTACGCGCACCGCGAGCAGTGGCCGGCCGGGGCCGGCGTGGGCAAAACACTGGTGTCGTCCGCGATGATCGACCGGGTCGCCGCCGACCTGAAGCGCGAACTGGTCGAGGTGCCCGTCGGCTTCAAGTGGTTCGTCGACGGACTGGCGGGCGGCACCCTCGGCTTCGGTGGTGAGGAGTCGGCCGGCGCCTCCTTCCTGCGCCGCGACGGCTCGGTGTGGACCACCGACAAGGACGGCATCCTCCTCGCGCTGCTCGCTTCCGAGATCACCGCGGTCACCGGGAAGACACCCTCCGAGCACTACGCCGCGCTCACCGCCCGCTTCGGCGAGCCCGCCTACGAACGGATCGACGCCCCGGCGACCCGGGAGGAGAAGGCCCGCCTGGCCAAGCTCTCGCCCGCGCAGGTCACCGCCGACACCCTCGCCGGGGGGGCGGTCACCGCGGTGCTCACCGAGGCTCCCGGCAACGGCGCGTCCATCGGCGGAATCAAGGTGACCACGGCCAACGCATGGTTCGCGGCCCGTCCTTCGGGCACAGAGGACGTGTACAAGATCTATGCCGAGTCCTTCCAGGGACCCGGCCACCTCCGCCGGGTGCAGGAGGAGGCCAAGGCGGTGGTGCTGTCGGCACTGGGCGGCTGAGGGGTCTCGCGCCGCGCGGTGTGCGGGAGCCGGGCGGCGCGTCAGCCGGCCCGTACCGCCGACGTGGTCGGGGACGGGGAGGCGAGGCCGGAGGGAACGGACGTCGCCGTGGGCAACTCCGCGGGGACGTCCTCCGACTGCTGCAGCACCGTGTCGCCGGGTCCCTGGTCCGGGGTGCCCGCGCCGGTGGACAGCTGGGACCACGTGCCCAGAACCAGCGCGATCGCGGCGGCCGTACCGAGCACCCGGCAGACGCGGCGTGCTCTGGCCCGCCTGTCCAGGTTCCGCCACGACGGTCCCTCCCACGGGTCGTCGGGGTACCAGAGGTCACCGACAGCGCCCGTACCGTCGGCCCCCGGCCCCGCCGTGCGTCCGCGGGCCGGCCGCGGCTGCCACCCCGACGCCCTCTGCAGGGCGGAGGGCTCGACGAGGGCAGTGGCGCGGATGGCGCGTTCGTTGTCCGTGAGGAACCGGTGCCAGACCTCGTCCGGCACCGACGGCGTCCCGTCCCTGCTCTCCGGTTTCTCGCCGTCAGGTCGCTGCGCGGTCACGTCCGTTCGTTCCTCTCCGGTGCGGGAGCCCGATGACGACACCACAGCTCACCCGTACCAGGATCCCGGGCAGGATCATCCCACAGCGCGAAATCGTCGGGCCAGGGGCCCGGCACCCCGGGCACGGGTCGTCCGGACCGGTGGGACCCGACGGCACAAAGATCGGGGTGGGGGCCGGAACGCGGCTCGACACCGCTGGAGCAGATCATGGCCGACGAGCCGGACCGCGTCGGCCCGCATGCCGGGCGTGCGCGGGTCTGCTGCCGCTGGTGGCGGTCGGCCCCGCTGTCGCAGGACTCGTCGGTGGCCGGCGCCGTGCCGGGGCGACCGGCGTACTGGCCCTGCTGCTCCGCCGGGCGAGCGCACGCATCCGCCGAAGGCCCCGGGGTCCCGGCGCACCGCGCCCCGAGGCCCTCTCTCGAGGACCTGGTCAGGCATGCCGGCGTGCCGCCCGGCGACGACGCCGCGAGACACCGCCCCGCCGGGCGGGGGCGGGTGCCCGTCGCCGTGTCGGTGGCGCAGCCGGAGGGGTACGGGCCGGGCGGGGGCGAGGTACAAAGGACCCATGCCGGAACGTGAGGTTCCCGCCGGGACGGGTGACGACGTCGACGCCGTCACCCGTGCGGTCCTGACCGCCTCACGGCTGCTCGTGGAGGTCTCCGCGCGGTCCCTGGGCGCGGCCGGGGACCGGGTGACCCTGCCGCAGTTCCGCATGCTGGTGATGCTGTCCACCCGCGGCGACACCACACTGGTCGCCCTCGCGGAGCTGCTCCACGTCGCCCCGTCCACCGCGATGCGCATGGTCGACCGGCTGATCGCGGCCGGACTCGTCGTACGGCGGACCAATCCGGCCAACCGCCGCGAGACGCTGCTGCGGCTGACCGACGAGGGCCTGCGGATCGTCGCGGACGTCACCGCGCGGCGCCGCGCCGAGATCGCCGCGATCGTCGGACGGCTCGCCCCCGAGGAACGGGTGGCGCTGGTCGGGGCACTCACCGCGTTCAACGAGGCGGGCGGCGAGCCACCTGCTCCGGACAGCTCCGGGGGTCCGGGGCGGCAGCTCCCGGACGCCCTGTGGTTCCGCCCGCCGGGCCCGTCTGCCGAGGACGGAGGCGCGCCGCGGGAGTGATCAGGCCGACGAGGAGGGAGCGTTGTTGCCGCTTCGGCAACAACGCTCCCTCCTCGTCGGCCCTTCCCCCCATTCTCGGAGCACGGTCCCGGCACGGGACGGATCCAGAGTCACGGGAGCACGCATGCCACCGCAGCAGCCCACGCACCACCTCACCCACCGGCTGGTCCCCTCCCCCGCGGGCCGTGTCCATCTGGTGGAGCAGGGCACCGGCCCGCTGGTCCTGCTCGTGCACGGGTTCCCCGAGTCCTGGTACTCCTGGCGCCACCAACTGCCCGCTCTGGCGGCGGCCGGATACCGCGCGGTGGCCATCGACGTCCGCGGTTACGGCCGCTCCTCCCGGCCGGACGCCCCGGACGCCTACCGCATGACGGAGCTGGTGGCGGACAACGTCGCGGTCGTGCACGCCCTGGGGGAGCGGTCCGCCGTGATCGTCGGACACGACTGGGGATCGACGATCGCCGCCGACTCCGCCCTGCTCAGGCCGGACGTCTTCCGCGCGGTGGGCCTCCTCGCCGTGCCCTACTCCCCGCCCGGCGGCCCGAGACCGAGCACCGTCTTCGCCTCGATGGGCGGCGACGAGGAGTTCTACGTCTCCTACTTTCAGGAGCCCGGCCGTGCCGAGGCCGAGATCGAACCGGACGTACGCGGCTGGCTGGCCGGTTTCTACGCGGCGCTGTCCGCCGACACCATGCCCGCTCCGGAAGCTCCGGGACCGTACTTCGTCGGTCCGGGTGGCGCCCTGCGCGACCGGTTCCCCACCGGCCCGCGGCCCGCCTGGCTCGGCGAGGCAGACCTCGACGTCTACGCCGAGGAGTTCGAACGCACCGGGATGAGCGGAGCCCTGGCCCGCTACCGGAACATGGATCGCGACTGGGAGGACCTCGCCGGCCGCACCGGCGCACCGCTCACCCAGCCCTCCCTGTTCGTCGGTGGTGGTCTGGACGCGTCCATGACCTGGATGGGTGACGCCATCAAGGCCTTCCCCGTCACGCTCCCCGGGCTGCGGTCCTCCCGCATCCTCGACGGCTGCGGCCACTGGGTCCAGCAGGAACGGCCCGAGGAGACCAACGCGATCCTCACGGACTGGCTCGCGGCGCTGTCGGCGGCTTGAGCGTGCGGGAGCGGACGGCCGGGCTTCAAATATGCATGCTAAGTTCCCATTTGAGAGGCTCTCGCGCACGGAGACGTACAGGACGGTGACACCCGATGACGGCAGGCGGCGGCGATCCCACCCCCGAGTACGGTGACGACGGCCCGCTGCCCCGGATGCTGTGCGACACAGCCGCGCTGACGGCCATCGAGGACGTGCCGGCCGGTGCCCTGTGGCGGCTCGCGGAGGCCGGCCGGCAACTCGACGCCAACGTCGTGCGTATTCCGCCCGGCCGGCAGGTCGACACGCACCGGGAGCCCGACCTCGACGTCCTTCTCCTCGTCCTGGCCGGCGAAGGCTCGCTGACCGCACCCGACGGCACGCAGCCCTTGCGTGCGGGCACCCTGACCTGGCTCCCGCACGGCTCCACGCGTGCGCTCGCCGCCGGGATCCAGGGGCTGACCTACCTGACCGTGCACCGCCGCCGCCCCGGAATGGGGATCAAGCCGTCCGGCACGGAGGCACCTTCGGCCGGCCGGCCCCGACGGCAGTGACTGGATGCAATCTTTCGTCCAGAGGGTGTAACCCGAACCAACAAAGTGATAACAGAAGACAACTTTTGAACGCTTTAAGCGGTCTGGTCCGCCATGAAGATCTCTTTCCTGATCCACAACGCCTATGGCATCGGAGGCACGATCACCACCACGTTCAACCTTGCCGCCGCGCTGGCCGAACGGCACGATGTGGAGATCGTCTCCGTGCTGCGGCACCGGGAGAACCCGAACCTCACCCCGCACCCCGCCGTGAGGCTCCGGCACCTGGTGGATCTCAGGCAGGAGAAGGACGACCCCCGGCACCGGAGACCGGCCAAGGTGTTCCCCTCGGCCGAGTACCGCTACCACCAGTACAGCGAGCTGACGGACCAGCGGATCGCCGCGTGCCTGGAGTCCGTCGACGCCGACGTGGTCATCGGGACCCGGCCGGGTCTGAACGTGCACCTCGCGTTCCAGGCTCCGGAGCATGTCGCACGGGTCGGCCAGGAGCACCTCACCCTGGACAACCACCCGCCCCGGCTGCGCACCGCGCTGCGCCGCGCCTACCGCCGTCTGGACGTGCTCACCACCGTCACGGAGGCGGACGCCGAATCCTACCGGCGCAGGATGTCGCTGCCCGGTGTACGGGTGGAGGCACTGCCGAACAGCGTCCCCGACCCCGTACTGCCCGCCGCCGACGGCACCGCCAAGGTGGTCGTCGCGGCCGGCCGGCTGGTCCCCGTCAAGCGCTACGACCTGATCGTCCGGGCGTTCGCCCGGGTCGCCGCCGCCCACCCGGACTGGCAGCTGCGCATCTACGGCAAGGGGGAGGAACAGGCCGCGCTACGCCGCCTGATCGACTCGCTGGGCCTGTGGAACAACGTCTTCCTCATGGGCGCGGCGACCCCGATGGAGGCCGAGTGGGTCAAGGGCTCCATCGGCGTGGCCGCCTCCCACTTCGAGCCGTTCGGCATGACCATCGTCGAGGCGATGCGCTGCGGACTGCCCGTCGTGAGCACCGACTGCCCCTACGGGCCAGGAGAGATCATCAAGGACGGAGTCGACGGCCGGCTCGTACCCGTCGGTGACGCCGACGCCCTCGGCGCGGCCCTGCTGGAGCTCGTCGGCGACGACGAACGGCGTCGCCGCATGGGCAGGGCAGCCCTCGACAACGCCCGCCGGTACGCCCCCGGACCCGTCGTCGCGCAGGCGGAACGCCTCGCCGGGGAGGCCGTGGAGGCCAGAAGCACCGGCCGGCGCCCCGCACGGGAAGAGGGCCGGGCCCACCGGCCCCTGTCCGGCCGGGGCCACGCCGTCGCCGACCTCGCCCTCGCCGCCGCCTCCGAGGCGCTGCGCACCCTACGGAAGGGACACCGATGAGTACCGCCGCACAGGACACGGGCGCACCGCGCGCCCGCTGCACGGTCGAAGCCGACGGCCGGACCACCTTCCGTGTCGCGCTCCGCTCGGCCGGACGCCCCCGGCTGGCCCTGGTGCCGAGACCGAAGAAGAACGCGCCCGAACCGCCGGCGCACCTCCTCGACCTCGAACCCCACGGCGGCGACGAAAGCGGCCTCCGCGCGGTGCTGGAACCGCTGCCGGCCCTCGCCGAGGGCCGCTGGGACGTGTATCTGACGAGGGAACCGGACGCGGTGAGGGAACGGCTGCGCCCCGGCCTGCGGGACCTGCGCGCCCTCGTCGACGGAAGCCTGCGCGAGCGGCCGTCCCCGGTGGCCGTCCGGGTGCCCTATGCCACGAAGGACGGCTTCCTCGCGGTCCGGTCCTGGCTGCGCACCGCCCACGCCGAGGCAGGCCGCCTCGACCTTACGGACGGTGCGATGACGGTCCACGCGTGCCTGCACGGTGCCGAACTCTCCGACAGCGCGAACGCGTTGCTCCGGCTGCGCAGCGACAAGGGCACCACGCGCTCCTTCCCGGCGCGGACCGAGGGCAGCGCCTTCTCCTTCACCGCGCCTTTCGGGGAACTGACCGGCGGGGCGCCAGGCGACCAGATCTGGGACGCCTTTCTCCGGCCCGCCACCGACGCCCCACTGGTCCGCATCGGCCGGCTGCTCGACGACATGGCCGACCGCAAGGCGGTGTACGTGTACCCGGCGCTCAGCGTCGGCGAAGCCGCCGCGCGCCCGTACTACACCGTCGACAACGACCTCGCCGTCGAGGTGACCGCCGTGCACTGAACCGGCCCCGTTTCGGGGTGTGTCGGGCCGCACACGGGGGCAGGTTACGTGTTCCACCTCCCGCCCGCCCCGGCAGCCCGGCAGAGCAGTCCCCCGCGTTCCGAGCGATCGTTATGATGGCCGGTATCGTTCAAACGAACATTTGGGCTCGGGAGGTCTCATGCGGGAGCCGGTCGATCTGCGCAGGCGGCGGATCCTCGCGGCGATCGAGGCCAGGGGGTCCGCCCGGGTGACCGACCTGGCCTCCGAACTCCAGGTGTCGGTGGTGACGGTCCGGCGGGACGCCGAGGAACTGGCACGCGAGGGCCGGCTGCGCCGGGGCCACGGCGTCGTCCGGTCCGCGTTGCCGCCCCAGGAGTTCCCGGCCCGGAACCTGCCGGGAGGCGAGTTTTCCCCGCCGAGTCCGCCGGACGGGCAGACGGTGGCCGTGGTGGTCCCGGAGCGGCACTCGTACCTGTACGAGGCCCTGCACGGCGCCCGCAGCGCGCTCGAGGCGGCCGGCCGGCGCATCGCGTTGCACATCGCCCCCCATGTGGCAGGCGTTGAAAGGTCGTTGGTGGAGCGGGCGCTCACAGACGGCGCCGCCGGCCTCCTCCTGGCCCCGCGCTGGCGGACGCGCGCCGACGAGGAGGCGGACCAGGACTGGCTGGCCGCACTGGACGTGCCCGCGGTACTGATGGAACGGCGACCGTGGCCGGGCAGTGCCCTGCACGCGATGGACTCGGTCTGCTCCGACCACGACTACGGTGCCCGTCTCGCCGTGGAGCACCTGGTGGGCCTCGGTCACCGACGGTTCGTGTTCGCCACCCGGGAGGACAGCCCCACCGCGCGCACCCTGCGGTCCGCCTTCGCCCGGATCGCCGAGGAGCATCCGCTGGTAGAGGCCGGGGCCTGGACGCTGAGCACCCCGGACGCCGGTCCGGGCGGGCCCTGCCCGGCCGCAACACCCAAAGATCTGTACGTGCGGCTGCGCGCGGTGGGGGCCACGGCCGCGGTGCTGCACGGCGACGTGGACGCGCTGATGCTCGTGCACCAGCTGGCGGACAACGGAGTGCGGGTGCCCGAGGACTGCTCTGTCGTGGCGTACGACGACGTGGTGGCCGGACTCGGCACCACACCCCTGACCGCGGTCGCTCCGCCCAAGGCGGAGGTGGGCCGGGCCGCGGCCGAGCTGCTGCTCCAACGGCTCGGCGCGCCGCGCGGCGCGCCGGCACCGGTGGTCCGGCGCACCGAACTCCTGCCGACGCTGACCGTCCGCGGTTCGACCCGCGCCCTCACGGTGAACCCGGACTGACCGAGCGGGCGTTACGAGCCGAACCCGATGAACGTTTGACCGCTTTGTTTTCTTCTGATCGATCTATTGACCGTTTGGTGGGCGGTCGTTGACGATTCCCGTGTCCCGAACAGTCGTGTCCTCGACACGCAGGAGTCGCGGGAGGCACCATGACCGATCGACACCGCCGTCGATCCGTGCTCGCCGCGATGGCCGCCGCACCACTGACAGGAGCCCTGAGCGCCTGCAGCGGGGGAGCAGCGGACACCCCGACGCGCAGCAGCACAGCGAAGAGCGGCAAGGCCACGCACATCACCTTCTGGTCCGCCCTGCGCGGCAGCCAGGAAGTCGTCGACGCGTTCAACCGCACCCATGACACCGTCCAGGTCGACTTCCAGCAGATCCCCACCGGCGGGCAGGGCGGCTACGCCAAACTGAGCAACGCCGCACGGGCCGGCAACGCCCCCGACGTGACCACCATCGAGTACCCGCAGGTGCCGGGCTTCGCCATCGACGGCGTCGCCCTCGTCGGTGACACGCTGCGCGACAGACTGCCGCCCCAGACGTTCGACCTGACCACATTCCAGGGACGGACGTTCAGTGTCCCGCTCGACGTGGAGCCGATGGTCATGCTCTACCGCGCAGACCTGTTCGACCACTACGGATTCGAGGTCCCGCGCACCTGGGAGGAGTTCGCCGCCCTGTCCGGCGAGGTACGCCGCAGAACGGGTGACCGGCGGCTCTCCCTCTTCCCCACCGACGGGGCGACGCAGTTCGCCGCCTACTCCTGGCAGGCGGGCGCCCAGTGGTTCGACACCCGCGACGGAGCCTGGAACGTCTCCCTCGCCGACGCCCCGACCCGCCGCATGGCCGCCTACGGGCAGGGTCTCATCGACCGCGACGAGGTCTACGCGAACGCCTCCGAGAGCCGGCAGTTCGACGCGCAGATCGCACAGGGCCTGATCCTCACCCGGCTCCACGGCGCCTGGGACGGCGGCGCCCAGATGAACGCACGCCCCGGACAGCGGGGCCAGTGGCGGATCGCCCCACTACCGCAGTGGGATCCCGACCGCCCGGCCGTCGGCACCCACGGCGGCTCCACGTTCGCCGTCACCAAGGACAGCCGCCACCCCCGAGGCCGCCATGGAGTTCATCGCCTGGCAGGTCTCCCACCCCGACGCGCTGCGCGCCAGGCTCTCCAGCGGCGCCAGCAGCCAGTACCCTGCCGCCACTGCCCTCGTCGGCGCCGGCCGGGAGGCCTTCGACCGGTCGCACTACGGCGGCCAGGACATCTACACCCTCTTCCGCCAGGAGGCGGAGAAGATCCGCGACGGCTGGGTCTGAGGGCCGCGGATGACCGCCACCGGCAAGGTGATGCAGGACTCGTTCGCCAGGGTCGCCGGTGGACGCGGCTCGCTCGTCGACTCGGTGCGCGCCGCCCAGTGCGGCACCATGCCCGACCTGAGGACGCTCGGTCTGTCCACCACCCGGCACAGCACCTGAGCCGCCCGAAAGGCAGGTGACCCACTCTCATGACCGTGCTCACCGAGCAACCCGTGCGGGCTCCCGCACCCCCCGCCGGCCACGCCCGCAGGACTGCCCGGCGCCGCCGGCTGGAAGCCTGCGGCGTGCTGATGACGTCCTTCCTCGCCCTGCTGCTCGTCGTCTTCCTGCTCCCCGTCGGCACCGCCGTCCACCTCAGTTTCTCCAGCGACGACCAGCCCGGCCTCGGCTTCGGTCCCGAACGCACCGTCTTCGTCGGGCTGCGCAGTTACGCCGCCGTGCTGACCGCCCCGACCTTCCTCGGCGGACTCGGCACCGTTGCCCTGTACTGCCTGATCTACCTCCCGCTGATGGTGGCCGGAGCTCTCCTCCTCGCCCTGCTGCTCGACTCCGGGGTGGTCCGGCTGCGAGCCTGGGCCCAGCTCGGCCTGTTCCTGCCGCACGCGGTGCCCGGCATCATCGCGGCCCTGATCTGGCTGTACCTCTACACCCCCGGCATCAGCCCGGTCGTCGACCTGCTCGCCCGCGCCGACATCACCATCGACTTCCCGGGCATGCACACCGTTCTGCCGTCCATCGTGAACATCGCACTGTGGAGCAATCTCGGCTACAACATGGTGATCTTCTACGCCGCCCTCCGGGCCGTACCCCGCGAGGTGATCGAGGCGTCCGTCGTCGACGGCGCGGGCCCCGTGCGCACCGCCCTCCAGGTCAAGGCACCCCTGATCCGGGCCTCCATCGTGATGGTCGCCATGGTCACCCTGATCTGGGCACTGCGGCTGTTCACCGAACCGGTCCTGCTCAGCCAGTCCTCACCGATGATCGACTCCCGGTTCTCGCCGAGCATGTACATCTACGACGCCGCGTTCAACCACAACAACTACCGCCTCGCGGCCGCCGCCTCGGTCGTCCTGCTGGTCTGCACCCTGGCCCTGTCCTACGGGATCACCCGTATCACCGGCCGCCACACCGGCGAGGAGGCCCGATGAGCGCCACCGACAGCACCCTGCTGCGCCCCCCGGCTGGTGGGTCGGGCCACGGCCAGAGCCGTCGTCGGCCTGTCCGTCCTCTACACCGTGCTGCCCGTGCTGCCCGTGCTGTGGCTGGTGCTGGCCGCCGCCAAGGAGCGCGACGCGCTGTTCGGCAGCGACCTGCTGTCCCTGACCGGCTTCGCGTTCCTGGACAACCTCAGCGGCCTGTTCGCCCTGGAGGGCGGCCAGTACGGACGCTGGTACGTCAACAGCCTCCTGCACGCGGTGCTGGGCGCGGCCGTCGGCGCGCTGGTGAGCGTCGCCTGCGGCTACGCCTTCGACAAGTACCGCTTCCGCCACAAGGAGAAACTGTTCGGGCTGGCCCTCGCCGCCGTCATGGTGCCGCAGACGGTACTCGTCCTGCCCCTGTACCTGGTGGCGTCCGAGGTCGGCGTCGTCAACACCTTCTGGGCCGTGTTCATCCCCGTCCTGTTCAACCCGTTCGGCGTCTACCTCGGCCGCATCCTCAGCCAGGGACATGCGCCCGACGAGGTGCTGGAGGCCGCCCGCATCGACGGCGTGGGCGCACTGACCACCTACTTCAGGGTGGCGCTGCGGATGCTGGGCCCCGGCCCGGTCACCGTGTTCCTCTTCCAGCTCACCGCGATCTGGAACAACTTCTTCCTGCCCATGGTGATGCTGTCCGACCAGAACCTCTACCCCATCAGCCTCGGCCTCTACACATGGAACAGTTCCGCGTCCGTCTCGCCCGAGTACTACCCCGTGGTCGTCATGGGCTCGCTCCTGGCCGTCGTCCCCCTCATCCTCGTCTTCGCGCTGCTCCAGCGCTTCTGGCGCAGCGGTCTGACCGCCGGCGCCGTGAAGTGACCGCTCACAGAAGGAGTTCGGCCCCCACCATGACTGAGCACACGCCCGGCCCCGCCCTCCGGCCCCGTGCCGCACTGGCCATGCACCCCGACGTCGCCTCCGCCGTCCTGGACGCCGAGTCGCACGCGGCCTTCGCCGCGCTCTGCGATCCAACGCCCCTCCCCGTGCTGGACGACTTCACCACACCCGGGGCACGCGCCGTGCTCGCCGGCATCGACCTGCTGGTCACCGGCTGGGGCTGCCCGCCTCTGGACGCCGAGGTCCTGCGGGCGGCACCCCGCCTGCGCGCCGTCGTGCACGCCGCGGGCAGCGTACGCGCCCATGTCACCGACGCCTGCTGGGAGCGCGGCATCGAGGTCTCCTCCGCCGCCGCGGCCAACGCCGTACCGGTCGCCGAGTACACCCTCGCCATGATCCTGCTCACCGGCAAGCGGGTCCTGGAGAGCGCACGCGACTACCACACCGCCCGCACCCGGCCCGACTGGCTGCGCCCCGACCCCTCCACCGGCAACCACCGGCGCACCGTGGGCATCCTGTCCGCCTCCCTCATAGGCCGCCGCGTCATCGAACTGCTGCGCCCGCACGACGTCGACGTCCTCCTCCACGACCCGTACGTCGACCACCGGGAGGCTTCTGAACTCGGCGTGCGCCGAGTGGGGCTGGCAGAACTCTTCCGGCACTGCGACACGGTCAGCGTCCACACCCC
The DNA here is from genome assembly GCF_024701375.2 of Streptomyces sp. KMM 9044. NCBI lineage: Bacteria > Bacillati > Actinomycetota > Actinomycetes > Kitasatosporales > Streptomycetaceae > Streptomyces > Streptomyces sp. KMM 9044. The sequence continues at coordinate 7,175,777 of NZ_CP113910.1, forward strand.
GCTGCTGCCCGAGACCCGGGGCCTGGTCGGCCGCGAACTGATCGACTCCATGCGGCCCGACGCCGTGCTCGTCAACACGGCCCGCGGCGCCGTCGTCGATCAGGAAGCGCTCACCGACGCGGCACTGGCCGGCCGTATCCGTGCCGTGCTCGACGTCACCGAACCCGAAGTCCTGCCGCCCGACCACCCCCTGTGGAGTTGCGAGAACGTCCTGCTCACCCCCCACCTCGCCGGCTCCCAGGGCAACGAGCTGCGCCGACTGGCCGATCTCGCACTCGACGAGATCGTCCGCTGGACCACCGGCGACGGCTTTCTCCACCCCGTACGACGCGAAAGGCTGGCTTTCCTCGCATGAGCATCCCCTTCGAACTGCCCCCGGAGAACCGTGACCTGAGCCCGCACACCGGTTACACCCGCGCCCACTGGGAGGCCGTCGCGGACGGGCTCCTCACCGCGGCCCAGCACTGGAGCACCCCCGGCCACGCCCTGCTGGACCTGCCGGGACGGTCCTCCTGCTCGGGCGTGCGCTCCGACGGCCTCGAGGGGTACGCGAGGACGTTCCTCGCCGCAGCCTTCCGTGTGGCCGGCGCGGACGGGGACGACCCCCACGGGTGGCTCGAGCGCTACGCGGCCGGACTCGCCGCCGGCACCCGTACCCCGGGCCGTGACGACACGGAGTCCTGGCCGCTGATCCTCGACTTCACGGTGCAGGGCCAGCCCATGGTCGAGTCGGCGTCGGTCGCCCTCGGGCTGCGTCTGACCGCCCCCTGGCTGTGGAACAACCTCGACCCCGGTGTGCAGGACCGCGCCGAGGAGTGGCTGCGGGGTGCTCTGCGGCACACCCCCGCGCCCAACAACTGGTACCTCTTCCCGTACACCGTCGCCGGGTTCCTGGAGTCCGTCGGCCGCGGTGACAGCGAGACGGCAGCGGCCCGGCGGCGCGCGGTGGGCCTTCTCGAGAGCTGGTACCAGGGTGACGGCTGGTACACCGACGGGGACGCGCGGGCCTTCGACCACTACAACGGCTGGGCCCTGCACCTCTACCCGGTCCTCGACGCCCATCTCTCCGGCGACGCGGACGCCCTGGCCCACTACGGCTCCCGGCTGCGCACCCATCTCGAGGGATTCACCCTGATGTTCGGCACGGACGGGGCTCCGATGCACTACGGGCGGTCGCTCACCTACCGCTTCGCGGCCGCCTCGGCCGTCGCGCTGGGCGCCATGACCGGACACAGTCCGCTGACCCCGGGGGCCTCGCGCCGTATCGCCGACGGCAGCCTGCGCCATTTCCTGGACCGGGGCGCGCTGACCGGCGACGGACTGCTGAGTCTCGGCTGGCACGGCCCGCACGACGCCGTGCTGCAGATCTACTCGGGCCCTGCGTCCCCGTACTGGGCGTCGAAGGCGTTCCTCGCGCTGCTCGCTCCCGCCGGCCACGCCCTCTGGACGGACCGCGAGGAGCCCGCGCCTGTGGAGGAGGCCGACCGGGTGCTCGCCCTCCCCGCACCAGGACTGCTTCTCCAGACGACCCGTGCCGACGGAATCGCCCGCCTGCACAACCACGGCAGCCACCATGTGGGCCCGCACCGGGCGGAATCGGCGGCCGAGGACGACCCGCACTACGGGCGCCAGGCCTACTCGACCCGCACCGGCCCGACCGCGACCGGCAACATCGCCGACAACCACCTGTCCGTGGTGGTCGGCGGCCGGCCCAGCGTGCGCTGCCGCGTCCACCCGCTGGGTGCCGGACAGGGAGACGGGTGGGGCTGGGCGGCCTCCTGGCACCGGCCGGTGTTCGCCGACGGCCCGCCGATGGTGCCGGGCCTGCGGGTGGAGAGCGTCACGGTGGCCCAGGGCCGACACGAACTGCGGGTGCACCGGGTGGTGAGGGCGCCGGCGGATTCCCTCGTCACGCACACAGGCTGGGCCACCGGCCCCGACGAACCGCTGCTCTCGTCCCTGCACGGTCTGCACGGCTGGGACGCTCCCGCCGCGGACTCCATCCGCGCCCCCCAGGGCACGGCCTTCACCCGCTGGGCCCTGGTGCCCCGGCTCACGGGCCGGTCCGACGGCACGTCCGTGCATGTCAGCCTGGCGAGTCTGACCGCCGAACCCGGCCCGCGGCCCCTGGCGGAGGCGGTCCGGGGGGTCAGGGTGGACGAGGGGGACGCGGTCGAGGTCGTGTGGGCCGGCAGCGGAGCACGCACCCGGATCTCTTTCGACCCGGTGGAGGTCAGCCACGCCGAGCAGTGACCGGAGGCGGGCTTCGGGCCCGTGCCGAATCGATGCAGGGCAGGGGCGTCGTCCATGAGGACGGCGCCCCTGCCGCGTCCGGTCTGGTCGCCGTCGGTCTCCACCCCGCACCGGCCACCGCCGCGGCACCGGCCGTCCGCCGGCCCGACCTGGCGCTCGGCAAGAGCGTCACAGCCGGTGGCTCCCACCCCGGCTGTCCCGTCACCAACATGACCGACGGAAGCCGACAGACCTACTGGGAGGGCCCGGCGTGGTCCCTCCCGCAGCCCGTGCGCGTCGGCCTCGACGGCACCGTCGAGGCCGACCGGGTGGTTCTGGAACTGCCCACAGGCTGGGAGGCGCGGACCCAGACGCTCACCGTCGAGGGCAGCACCGACGGCACCTCCTTCACCGCCCGTGGCTTCGACCCCACCGACGGCAACACGGTCACCGTGGACTTCGCTGCCCGGGAGCTGGGCCACATCCGCATGCGGGTGACCGCCAACACCGGTTGGAAAGCTGCCCAGTTGTCCGAGATCGAGGTCTACGACAGCGACGCGGGCACCGACCCCGAACGGCCACCGGCCGACGGAACCGACCTCGCGCTGAACAAGCCCGTCCAGACCTCCTCCACCGTGCACCAGTTCGCGGCGAGGAACGCCAACAACGGCCAGACGGAAACCTATTGGGAGTCAGCAGGCCATCCCGCGACATTCACGGGCCAGTTGGGTGCGAACGCCGACCTGACCGGCGTCCTCGTGAAGCTCGCACCCGACACGGTCTGGGAGACCCGGACACAGAGCATCGAAATCCTCGGGCTCGAGCAGGCCGCGAGCTGCTTCACCTCGATCAAGGCCCCGCGCCGACTACACGTTCAACCCCGCCTCGGGCAGCAACACGGTCACCATCCCGGTCACCGGGCGCCACGCCGACGTGCAACTGAGGTTCACCCGCGACTCCGGCGGACGCAGCGCCCAGATCGCCGAGTTGGAGGTCATGGGCGCCGCCGCCCCCAACCCCGATCTCGTCACCGGCCTCACCTGGACGCCCGCGTCCCCCACCGAGTCCGACGCCGTCACGGTCCGCACGACCGTACGCAACGCCGGCACCGCCCTGTCACCCGCCTCCACCCTGGACGTCGGACTCGAGGGTGCAGTCGCCGGCAGTGCCCCGGTCGGCGCACTCGCCGCCGGCGCCCCCACGACCGTCTCCGTGGACGTGGGCCGACGGGACCGGGGTGCCTACACGGTGTCCGCCGTGGTCGATCCCACGGACACCGTCCCCGAGCAGGACGACACCAACAACAGCCGCACCGTGACGGACAGACTGACCGTGGCCCGAACTCCCGGGCCCGGCCTGGAGGTCCGCTCGATCGCCACCGACCCTGCGAGCACCGCCACCGGTGCCGCCGTCTCCTTCACGGTCACCGTGCACAACCGGGGCACCTAGGCCGTGCCCGCCGGCACCGTCACCCGGCTGGAGGTGGGCGACCGTACCCTCGACGGCACGCCCCGGACGGTCGCCGCAGGCGCGAGCGTCCCGGTCGCCGTCGAGGGCACCTGGACCGCCACCGGCGGGTCGAGCATCCTCACCGCGACCGCGGTCTGTGGCGGCCACGGCAACACCATCGAGAACAATCTGATCCACGACACGATGAACTACCCGGGCATCATGCCGGCGACCGACCACGACCCGCTGCCCTTCTCCGGAGAGACCCTCATCGCCAACAACGCGCTGCACCGTACCGGCGGAGCCTTCTGGAAGGAGGAGCAGAAGTTCGGCGCCATCACCCTGTTCGCGCAGGGGCCGGACATCCCGGGAGTGGTGGTCCGAGACACCGACATCCACGACTCGACGTACGACGGCCTCCGGTCAAGACCGGAGGCGGCGCCATGCCGGACGTCCGGATCAGCAACGTCACGATCGACAGATCCAACAACGGGTCCGGCATCCTTGCCATGGGCGGCGCCCGCGGCAGTGCCACTCCGGCGGACGTCACCATCACCGGTTCGGCCGAGGGCGACGCGCTGATCGAACCCGGTTCGTGATCAACCGGTAGCCCCCCGCCCGGGCGACGAGCCCGTACCCCTGGGGTACGGGCCCCGGTACGTCCGGACGGACCCGCCGGAACGCGCGAGCCCTCACCTGTTGCGTCACAATATGCGACGAAATGAATGCTTACCGTGACACGCCGGGCGGGGTCCGGGTCGCACACGGGCGGGCGCATTTACGAGATCCTCCCCGAGGGTGGAGATCCGGCCCGCAGTAAGGAGAGCGGAACAGTGGTGGTTCACAGTGCCTCGGACTCGGTGGAGTCGGGCTCCTACGAGGACGAGCTGCCGGTCCGGCGCAGGCGCCCCGGCAAAGTCGTCGTCTCATGGCTGACCACGACCGATCACAAGACCATCGGCACGCTGTATCTCACGACATCGTTCGCGTTCTTCATCCTCGGTGGCATCCTCGCGCTGGTCATGCGCGCCGAACTGGCCCGTCCCGGTATCCAGATCGTGTCGAACGAGCAGTACAACCAGGCGTTCACCATGCACGGCACGCTCATGCTGCTGATGTTCGCGACCCCGCTGTTCATCGGCTTCGCGAACTGGATCATGCCGCTCCAGATCGGCGCGCCCGACGTCGCCTTCCCGCGGCTGAACATGTTCTCCTACTGGCTGTTCCTGTTCGGCTCACTGATCGTGATCAGTGGTTTCCTCACCCCGGACGGGGTCGCCAGCTTCGGCTGGACCGCCTACACCCCGCTGTCGGACTCGGCCCGCACGCCCGGGCTCGGCAGCGATCTGTGGGTCATGGGCCTGGCGTTCTCCGGCTTCGGCACGATCCTCGGCTCGGTCAACTTTCTCACCACGATCATCTGCATGCGCGCCCCCGGCATGACGATGTTCCGTATGCCGATCTTCACCTGGAACGTGCTGCTGACCGGTGTGCTGGTCCTGCTCGCCTTCCCGGTGCTCGCGGCGGCGTTGCTGGCCCTGGAGGTGGACCGCAAGTTCGGGGCGCACATCTTCGACGCGGCCAACGGCGGGCCGCTGCTCTGGCAGCACCTGTTCTGGTTCTTCGGCCACCCGGAGGTGTACATCATCGCGCTGCCGTTCTTCGGCATCGTCTCCGAGATCATCCCGGTCTTCTCCCGCAAGCCGATCTTCGGCTACATGGGTCTGATCGGCGCGACCATCGCGATCGCGGGCCTGTCGGCGACGGTGTGGGCGCACCACATGTACGCCACCGGAGGCGTGCTGCTGCCGTTCTTCTCCTTCATGACCTTCCTGATCGCGATCCCCACAGGTGTGAAGTTCTTCAACTGGCTGGGCACCATGTGGAAGGGGTCACTGAGCTTCGAGACACCGATGCTCTGGGCCGCCGGATTTTTGGTGACCTTCCTCTTCGGCGGTCTGACCGGTGTCGTCCTGGCCTCCCCGCCGCTGGACTTCCACGTCACCGACTCGTACTTCGTGGTGGCGCACTTCCACTACGTGGTGTTCGGCACGGTCGTCTTCGCGATGTTCGCCGGCTTCCACTTCTGGTGGCCGAAGTTCACCGGCAAGATGCTCGACGAACGCCTCGGAAAGATCACCTTCTGGACGCTGTTCGCCGGCTTCCACGGCACGTTCCTGGTCCAGCACTGGCTCGGAGCCGAGGGCATGCCCCGCCGGTATGTGGACTACCTCGCGGCCGACGGCTTCACCGCGCTGAACACGGTCTCGACCATCGCGTCGTTCCTGCTCGGCATGTCGATGCTGCCGTTCCTCTACAACATCTGGAAGACGGCCAAGTACGGCAGGAAGGTCGAGGTCGACGACCCGTGGGGCTACGGCCGTTCGCTCGAATGGGCGACGTCGTGCCCGCCGCCGCGGCACAACTTCCTCACCCTGCCGCGGATCCGCAGCGAATCCCCGGCGTTCGACCTGCACCACCCGGCGGTCGCGGCGTACGACAGGGAGGCCAACCGCCCCGAGCGGTCCGTGGTCCAGGCTCCCGGGGACCAGGCCTGACCGGTGCGACCCCGCAGCCCAGCGTGGAGGAACATGTGAATCCGAGCCAGGACAGCGCCCGCGGCCTCGACCAGCTTGAGGGGTACCTGCTGTGGGCGGCCGAAGTCGAGGACGCGCGACGACAGGCAGGCCGGTTCGCCGAGCAGTTGCCGTGGCTGACGACCGCACAGCGCGAGGACGTGGAACGCGTCTACACCGCCGACCGCATCGAGGTCTCCCGCGTGACACTGGCCCGGATCTGCGAGCGGGCGGCCGAGCTCCGCGGCGCGTACGAACACCGCTACCGGCAACTCCGGGCGCGGTGTGTGGCGGCCGCGGTCGTGGGCGTCGCGAGCGGGGCGGGCGCAGTCGTCCTGGCGTTCCTCGTCGGGGAGTGACGGTCCGCCGCCCCACTGGGGCCACCGGACGCCGTTGCCCCGGCGGGCAGATGGGGGACGTTGGACGGACTCGCGCAGGGAGCGCGGCGTTTTGGCGAAGTCGAAGCCAGGCTGGCCCCATGGCTTCATCGATCGAAGGCCCGCACCGTGGGCGTCACCGAGCTCCGTCCCCGGGCGACCGGCGGTCCACCGCCCCGGTCCGGGGCCGCGGCCGGCTGCCGATGCCGGCCCTCGCCCTCCTGATGGCGGTGCTCCTCACCGGCTGCGGTGCGAACACCGGCAGCACGGCACGGGATGCGTCCACCCCCGCGGCCCCCCACACAGCGGTCACTCCCATGGCCGCCGCCCCGCCGGCCGACGAGGCGGCGGAAGCCGGAGCGCCGGGGAACGCGGCGGCGGGCAACCGAGCGGCAGGGGACGCGGTGCCGGGTACCGGAGCACCCGGCGTGGGGAGTACCGCCCAGGGCCGGACCGGCACCGGGACCCACCCCGACACCCCCGTCCCGCTCGGCGGCCTCGGTCCCCGGACACTGGCGCTGGTCCCCGAGAACGCCCGCCAGGCCGTCGTCGTCACCGGCAGGGGCCCGGACGCGAACCGCTCCGAGGCCGTGCTGTACCGGCGTACGGCCTCGGGCTGGGAGGCGGGGAGGAGATGGCCCGCCCGCAACGCGCTCAACGGCTGGACCGACGATCACATGGCGGGCGATCTCCGCTCGCCCATCGGCGTGTTCACCCTCAGCGACGCGGGGGGCCTGCTGCCCGACCCGGGCACCCGGCTGCCCTACGACGAGTCGCCCGGATTCTCCATCGAGGGCACGGGCTTCGTGGGGGAGCCGCTCGCAGGGTCCTTCGATTACGTCGTGGCGATCGACTACAACCGCGTCCCGGGTACCTCTCCGCTTGACCGGACCCGCCCGCTCGGCGCCGACCGGGGTGGCGGCATCTGGCTGCACGTGGACCACGACGGGCCCACCCAGGGCTGCGTGAGCCTCGAGAAGGCGCACATGAGGCAACTCCTGCTGGCCCTCGACCCCGAGCAGCACCCGGTCGTCGTCATGGGAGACGCCGGGTCACTGAGCAGGTGAACGGGGCATGCGTCTTCGGAGCCGGCGGGCACCGGTGAGGACGTCCCGGCAGGCGGCCTCGTGCTCGACGAACGCGGTGGCGCCGGGGAGAGCGGTCCGGTGATCCGTAGCCCGTTCGGGTGGCGGGGCCAGCGCTGTCGCGAGGCCGCGATCGGTACTCTGCTGCTGCGGTTGAGCGTGACGGCGGCGCTGCTGCCCGCCGCCGCGGGTGTGCCCGGCGGCATCGGGCTCGATCACGCCGCTGGACGGGTCGAGCTGTATGAAGGTGCAGGTGGCGAAGAGGTCCGAGCCCAGGGACAGCAGCAGGTCATTGGTCATGGCGAGCGGTTCGCCCGGCTCACCGGTGATGGAGGCCAGTGCCCGCAGCCCCACTCTGACCTGCCCCATGAAGGCGGCCGCCTCGACGTTGTGCCCCTACGTCCCCGATGGACAGGCCGATGCGGCCGTCGGGCATCGTGAAGGCGTCGTACCAGTCGCCTCCCACATTGAGCCCCTGGTAGGCGGGTGCGTAACGCACGGCCAGCCGCACACCGCCGACGACGGGGAGATCCCGGGGCCGTATGCCGCGCTGCAGGGCGACGGCGAGTACCACCCGGGAACGCTGCACCTCGACCTGCGCGTGTGCCTGAGCCGTCAGCGCCCCGAGCCTGGCCAGCAGTTCGTCGCCGTCGTCCGGCGAGGCGGTAGGGGACATGGATCACTCACTCGGGCGAGGGCGGCAATGCTCGGTGGTCTCCCTTGGGAATTGAGATCTCATTGATTCCTGTATCGGGTGATAATCGGAAATCAAATGAGTGGGCCAGTTCCTGGGGGCGGCGGCGAAACGGCGGCCGGGGCGGCGGTGTGGCCTGCGCGAAGATGCTGTGAAACGCTGGCGCGGCAGCACTCGGAATGAAATCTGTTCCAGTGATGAGGCGGTGGGAAGGAAATGGTCGGACCTCTGTCTTTTCCGCATGCTGACGTTCATGCGGCGCCCCTCGGCAGAGACAGAGGGAACGGGTTCTACTGCCGTCCGCTGTCAGGTCACGACATGCCTGCAGGCGTCCAGGGTGCCGTCTCACCCGTTTAGGCTGTGCCCATGGAGCAGCGCGAGATCATGCAGCGGGGCGTCGGCATCCTCACCGAGGCCCTCGAGATGCGGCGGCAACTCCGGGAGAACCCGGACGCCGAGGTCACCAGGAGCGGAGCGGTCTCCGCGCTCCTCGAAGAGATGCTGCCGCACATTCAGTTGCCGCACGACGCCAGCCCCCGCGAGGTGGCGGAGATCGTCACCGAGAAGCTGGGGCCCGCCATCGTGCACATCACCTCCGCCCTCACCTTCGCCTTCGTGCAGCTCGCCGAGGTGCACGACGCCGGCCGCACCGACGTGTCCTCCTCGGACGTCCTGCGCTCCATCTCGCTGCGCTACGAACCCGGGGCGGAGCGGTAGGCGTTACCGGAGCGGAGCGGCTGACCCCGCGGGTCGGCGACGGAGGGGGCGGCGTCGACTCCGGCTGCACCGGCCGGGCGGGTGCCCTCGGGCCGGGGCGCCGCCGAAGCCGATCCCGTTCACGTCGGGATCGCGGTACGCGGCCGTGCGGACGCCGTTCGGACAGGTCTCCCGACGTACAGGCCGGAGTCTCGCGCGGTGATCCGGGCGACGCGGTCGTCGGTGAGGACGGTGTGCCGGGCGTGGTGGCATGCTCCGGCAGGTGCTCGACGGCCGCCGACCGGGGTGCTCCGCAGCCTTCCAGGGAGTCTCGGGGTCACTGGCCGCGCAGGTCGGAGGGGGCCCGGCAGCTGTTCGTGCCAGGTCGGCGCGGCCGCGTAGTCACTGACGGGGTACCGGCGAAGAGATCGAGGGCCATGCGGTCACGCCAAGGGCCTTCGCATCAGGGCAGGGGCCGTCCCGGGCCCGAGCGGCCGCAGGTCGTCCCGGACTCTTGACTCCTTACGCGTCCGTAGTCATCCTCGGCTCATATCTTGTGCCGGTCATGACAATCAGCCGGGCGGTCCGGGCCACCGGCCCGGACCGCCCGAGAGGGCCGACCGCGCCGTTTTGCCGACGGAGGGACATGGGCCGTGACCATCGCTCGACACAGGCACGGCAAAAGCCGCCATGCCGCCCTCGTGTCCCTGCTCCTGCTCCTGCTCGTCATGTCCCTCGGCCCGACGCCCAGTTCGGCGGCCGACGGCGACTGGTGGGAGCCGACAGCGCGGCCTGCCCCGGACTCCGGCATCGGCGTCACCGGCGAGCCCTTCACCGGCACCGACGCGCGCGGCGAGGTCCGCGGGTTCGTCGACGCGCACAACCACCTCATGTCCAACGAGGCTTTCGGCGGCCGGCTCATCTGCGGCAAGCCCTTCTCCGAGCAGGGGATCGCCGACGCACTCAAGGACTGCCCCGAGCACTACCCCGACGGCTCCCTCGCGATCTTCGACTTCATCACCAACGGCGGTGACGGCAGGCACGACCCGGACGGCTGGCCCACCTTCGTGGACTGGCCCGCCCACGACTCCCTGACCCACCAGCAGAACTACTACGCCTGGGTCGAGCGCGCCTGGCGCGGTGGGCAGCGGGTCCTGGTGAACGACCTCGTCACCAACGGAGTGATCTGCTCCGTGTACTTCTTCAAGGACCGCGGCTGTGACGAGATGACGTCCATCCGGCTGCAGGCGAAGCTGACATACGACATGCAGGCCTACATCGACAGGATGTACGGCGGCACGGGCAAGGGCTGGTTCCGCATCGTCACCGACAGCGGGCAGGCCCGGCAGGTCGTCGAACAGGGCAAAATGGCGGTCGTCCTGGGGGTCGAGACCTCCGAACCCTTCGGTTGCAAGCAGGTCCTGGACGTCGCCCAGTGCGACAAGGGCGACATCGACGCCGGACTGGACGAGCTGTACGACCTCGGCGTGCGCAGCATGTTCCTGTGCCACAAGTTCGACAACGCGCTGTGTGGAGTCCGCTTCGACGAGGGAGCGCTGGGCGCCGCCATCAACGTCGGGCAGTTCCTGTCGACCGGCACCTTCTGGCGGACGGAGCAGTGCACCGGCTCCCAGCACGACAACCCCATCGGCCTGGCCCCCGCGCCCGCCGCCGAGGAGGAACTCCCGGCCGGCGTCGAGGTCCCCGCATACGACGAGGACGCCCGGTGCAACGTCCGAGGGCTCACCGACCTCGGCGAGTACGCCGTACGCGGCATGATGGAACGCAACATGATGCTCGAGATCGACCACATGAGCGTCAAGGCCACCGGCAGGGTGCTCGACCTCTTCGAGGCCGAGTCCTACCCGGGCGTCATCTCCTCGCACAGCTGGATGGACATGGACTGGACCGAGCGGGTCTACGGTCTCGGCGGTTTCGTCGCCCAGTACATGCACGGCTCGGAACACTTCGTCGAGGAGGCGGAGCGCACCGAGGCGCTGCGGGACAAGTACGGCGTGGGTTACGGCTACGGCACCGACATGAACGGTGTCGGCGGCTGGCCCGCCCCGCGCGGCGCGGACGCGCCCGACCCCGTCACGTACCCCTTCCGCAGTGTGGACGGCGGGTCCGTCATCGACCGGCAGACCACCGGCGAGCGCACCTGGGACCTGAACACCGACGGAGCCGCGCACCACGGACTCGTCCCCGACTGGATCGAGGACATCGGGCGCGTCGGTGGCCAGGACGTGGTGGACGATCTCTTCCGGGGCGCCGAGACCTACCTCGGCACCTGGGGTGCCTCCGAACGGCACCGGCCTGCGGACAACCTCGCGAAGGGTGCCCCGGCGACGGCGAGTTCGGCCGAGTGGAACCCGTTCACGAGCTACGCGCCCGGCCGGGCGGTGGACGGCGACCGGGGCACCCGCTGGGCCAGTGACTGGAGCGACGAGCAGTGGCTGCGCATCGACCTCAAAGCCACGCGCGAGGTGGGGCGCGTCACCCTCGACTGGGAGCGCGCGTACGGGACCTCGTACCGCGTCGAGCTGTCCGCCGACGGTGCCGACTGGCGGACCGTCTGGTCCACCACGGCCGGCGACGGCGGGCTCGACACGGCCCGGTTCACCCCTCAGCGGGCCCGTCACGTGCGCGTGGTCTTCCTGGGCAGGGGGACGGAGTGGGGCTACTCCCTGCACGAGGTCGGCGTGCACGGCCGGTGACCGACCGGCGTGGGTCGGCTGAGCCGTGTCGACTGCGCTGCGTCAACTGTGCTGGGGCAAAATGCTGGTGAGGAGTTCACGGACCGCGTCCAGCGCTGCGGCGCGGTCCGCGGGGACGAGGCCGATCCGGGTGCGGCGGTCGAGCAGGTCGCCCTCGTCGAGCGCTCCCTCGTGACGCACCGCCCAGAGCAGTTCGGCGCCGGTCACCGGATGGCCGGGCAGTACGGGTTCGCTCAGCCGGGCATCGTGCGCGCCGAGGGCGTGCACGGCCGGTGCCTCCGTTCCGTAGCGCCGCACGAGGCGGCGGGGCCCCGGCAGGGCGGCGAGGACCTGCGGCGACGCGGCACCCACAAGCGGGAGGGACGTGGTGCGTGAGGGGCCGGCCGGCAGCCGTCGGACACGTACGGCGGTGTCCACGGCGTCCTCGGCCATGCGCCGGTACGTGGTGAGCTTGCCGCCGACGACGGTCACGACCCCCTCGGACGACGTCAGCACCGCGTGCCGCCGCGAGACGTCGGCGGTCCTCGGCGCCGGCCCGCTCGCCGAGGTGTCCAACAGGGGACGCAGGCCCGCGAAGGCCCCCACGACGTCGTCGCGGCGCAGCGGGACGTCGAGGACGGAGCACAGGACGTCGAGGAGGAAACCGATGTCCGTCTCGGGGGCCTCGGGGACCTCGGGGATGTCACCGTCCACGGGTTCGTCGGTGAGGCCGACGTAGACCCGGCCGTCGTCCTGGGGCAGGACGAGGACGAAGCGGTTGGTCTCCCCGGGGACCGGGATGTGCAGGCCGGCCGGAAGCGGGTCGAGGCTGTACGGGCGCAGCACGAGGTGGGTTCCGCGCGAAGGACGGATCCGGATGCCGTCGACGAGGCCGCCCGCCCAGACGCCGGACGCGTTGATCACCGCGCGGGCGCGGATCCGGCCCTCCTCGCCGGTGAGTTCGTCGCGGACCCGGGCACCGGAGGAGCTCAGGCCCAGGACCCGGACCCGGGTGAGGATCCGCGCCCCGTGTGCGGCGGCAGTGCGGGCGACGGCGGTCACCAGGCGGGCGTCGTCGGTCAGCCGACCGTCCCAGGACAGCAGTCCGCCGCGCAGCCCGCCGGCCCGTACGGCGGGGGCCAGATGACGGGTCTCGGTCGCCGGTATCCGGCGCGGCGCGGGCAGAGTCGCCCGCGAGGTCCGGGCGGTCAGCCGCAGGATGTCGCCGGCCTGGAAACCGGCCCGCGCCAGGGCGGACTGACGGTGGGAGACCAGAGGGGTGAGAGGCAGTACGAACGGCTGCGCGCGCACCAGATGGGGGGCGGTGCGCTCCATCAGCACCCCGCGCTCGACCGCGCTCTCGTGGGCGACGTCGAGCTGACCGGAGGCGAGATAGCGCAGCCCGCCGTGGATCAGCTTGCTGCTGAAGCGGGACGTGCCGTAGGCCAGGTCGTGGGCGTCGACGGCGACCACGCTCAGTCCGCGGGACGCCGCGTCCAGGGCGGCCCCTGCGCCTGTGGCACCGAGCCCGACGACGAGGACGTCGACGGCGTCGCCGCCCACGGCCGCGGTCAGGTCACGGACGCGACGACCGGCGGACAGGGACGAACCGGACGCAGCCGGCCCGGCGGGGGAGTTCGCGGAGGTCATGGGGTGAGGGTCCTCTCCAGGATGTCGCGCAGTTCCGCGAGGAGGGCTTCGTAGGTGAGGTCCGGGTCGTCCTCGTCGGTCATGGTCCGCAGGGACAGGGTGAAGGACTGGACGATCAACAGGACGGACCGCGCCTGCCGTTCGGGACGGCCGGCGCACACCGAACCGTCGGCGTGCCCCTCGCTCAGGGTCTCGGCCAGCAGCCTCAGCATGGCTTCCTGGCTGGCCCCGCGCCGGTCCAGCACGTAGGGCAGCAGCAGTTCGGGATCCACGCCGACGATCTTCTGGAAGAGCGGGTGCTCGCCGAACGCGCGCACCACCGCCACCAGCCCGTCCACCATCCGCTCCCGCGTGGTCACCCCCGGCCGGGCCTCGGGGGCGGCCGAGGTGGCGACGGCGATCCACTCCCGCGTCATGAGGTCCCCGACCAGCGTGCGCACATCGGGCCACCGCCGGTAGAGCGTCATGCGGGAGACCCCGGCACGGCGCGCCACGTCGGTGAGCGTGGTGCGGCGGACCCCGACAGCCAGGACACAGTCGCGCACCGCGTCGAGCACGGCGTCGTTGTCCGCTTGGTTGTGACGAATAGGCGTCATGTGTCACAGTGTAACGCCTGTGAGGCCGTCGGTGACGGCATCGCTCCCATCGACCGACGAGGACGACAGTCATGGACATGCTGTGGAGTGGCTGGGGTGACCCGGCCAGGGCGAAGCCGCTGCCCGACACCGTGATCGGACTGCTGCGCGACACGCTCGGTGTCAGGCAGCGCGGGGCCGCACCGGCCGTTCTCGGTGAAGTGGCCGTCCCCGAGCCCCGGCTGGAGCCCGCGGCGCGGCGTGCGCTGGCCGCAGCCCTGGGCGGTGCGAACGGCTCCGGGGACGAGGGTGCGGGCGTCGGAGAGGACCACGTACGCACCGACCCGGAGACCCGGATCCGGCACACCCGCGGCAAGTCCACCCCCGACCTGCTGCGCATCCGGGGCGGCGACGTCACCGACACCCCCGAGGCCGTCCTGTACCCCGCGAGCCACGACGAGGTGCTCGCCGTCCTGCGTGCCTGCACCGCACACGGCCTGGCCGTGGTGCCGTTCGGCGGCGGCACCTCTGTCGTCGGCGGACTCGCCCCCGGCCGGCCGCGCCCCTTCGTCGCCCTGGACCTGCGACGCATGGACGGCCTGCTCGCCCTGGACCCGCTCTCCCGCACCGCCACCCTGCAGCCCGGCCTGCGCGCCCCGCAGGCCGAAGCGCTGCTCGCCGAAAACGGCTTCACTCTCGGCCACTTTCCCCAGTCCTACGAGTGGGCCACCATCGGCGGCTTCGCCGCCACCCGCTCCAGCGGCCAGGCGTCCGCCGGCCACGGCCGCTTCGACGAGATGGTGCTCGCCCTCACCCTCGCCACCCCCGAAGGCACCCTCGATGCAGGCCGGGCCCCGCGCTCCGCGGCCGGCCCCGACCTGCGCCAGCTCGCCCTGGGATCCGAGGGTGCTTTCGGCGTCATCACGTCGGTGACCGTCCGGATCCGTCCCGTGCCCCGGACCCGCGTCTACGAGGGGTGGCGCTTCGACTCCTTCGAACAGGGGAGCGCCGCCCTGCGCCGTCTCGCCCAGGACGGGCCGCGCCCCACCGTGCTGCGCCTGTCCGACGAGACCGAGACGCTGATCGGCCTCGCCCGGCCCCAGGCGATCGGCTCCGGCACCGCGCAGCCCGCCGGATGCACGGCCGTCGCCGGCTACGAGGGAACGGAGGAGGACACCGCGTACCGCAGGCAGGGTGCCGCGGCCGTCCTGCGCGCGTGCGGCGGGATCCCGCTGGGCGAGGAGCCCGGCCGTAACTGGGCCCACGGCCGCTTCTCGGCCCCGTACCTGCGCGATTCCCTCCTCGATGCCGGGGCACTGGCCGAGACGCTGGAGACCGCGACGTTCTGGTCGGGCGTGCCCGCGCTGTACACCGCCGTCCGCGAGGCCCTCACCGGCACACTCACACAGGCCGGCACCCCGCCCCTGGTGATGTGCCACATCTCCCACATCTACGAGAACGGCGCCTCGCTGTACTTCACCGTGGTGTCGGCCCAGGGCGACGGCGACCCCGTGGCGCACTGGACGCGCGCCAAGCACGCCGCCAACGAGGCGATCCTCGCCGCCGGCGGCACGATCACCCACCACCACGCCGTCGGCACCGACCACCGGGACTGGTACGTCCGCGAGATCGGCCCGCTGGGCACCGACGCCCTGCGCGCCGTGAAGCAGCGCCTGGACCCGGCCGGAATCCTCAGCCCCGGCGTCCTCCTGCCCACGGACTGAACCGAGGCTCACCGGCCGTCGGCCCACGGGGCGACCGCCCCCGGGCCACGCCCTTCCCCCACCACCTTTCCCCATCACGTCGGCCCGCCCGGAGGCACCCGATGCGACAGTTCACCGCCGTCGTCAATCCCACCGCGGGCGGAGCCACCGGAGCGGCCGCGCTGCTCGCTCTCGCACGTCTGCTCCGGGAGGCCGGCGCCGACCTGCACACGGAATACAGCCGCAGCCTCGCCCACGCGCGGGAACTGGCCCGCGACGCCGGCCGGCGGGGCCGGGTGGTGCTGGCGGTCGGCGGAGACGGCATCGCCGGAGGCATCGGCGGCGCGCTGAGTGGCACCGGCGCGACCCTCGGCCTCGTGCCGGCGGGCCGCGGCAACGACTTCGCCCGTGCCCTGGACCTGCCCGCCGACCCCGCGGCCCTGGCCCGGATACTGCTGCACAACACACCGCGGCCGGTCGACACCATCGAGATCGAGTCAGCCGTGCACCACCGCACCGTCGTCCTCGGCAGCGTCTACGCCGGCGTGGACGCGCTGGCCAACCGCCACGCCAACCGGTCCCGGCTGCTGCGGGGTTCCGCCTCCTACTACGCAGGCGGCCTGCGCGCGGTCACCGGCTGGCGGGCGGCGCGCTACCGGGTCACGGTCGACGGTGAGGAGCACACCCACACCGGCTACACGGTGGTCGCCGCCAACTCCGGTTACTACGGTTCGGGCCGGGTCATCGCCCCCGACGCCCGCGTCGACGACGGCGTACTGGAGATCGTGATGATCGCGGACGCCCCGCGGCTGCTGTTCTTC
Source organism: Streptomyces sp. KMM 9044 (assembly GCF_024701375.2). Classification (NCBI taxonomy): domain Bacteria; kingdom Bacillati; phylum Actinomycetota; class Actinomycetes; order Kitasatosporales; family Streptomycetaceae; genus Streptomyces; species Streptomyces sp. KMM 9044. The sequence continues at coordinate 7,192,331 of NZ_CP113910.1, forward strand.
CACCTGATGAACGATCTCAGGACAGGCGCCCACGTCCACCGGCCCCAGGTGCGGATCCTGCGCGGCAAGGAGGTCCGTATCCTTGCCGACCGGGACGTCCCCTACGGGGCGGACGGCGAGGTCGAGGCGGTTCTCCCGGTGACTCTCCGGGTCCTCCCCGGCGCACTCCACGTGCTCCGCTGACCGGCCCGGCAGCCTCCTGGGCCTACCCGGAACCGGACAGCGTGTGGCGCACGGGACTGGAACTGTTCAATCTCTGGAGCTGTTCCAGTCCCGGTTGTGGTTTCGGCCGCATGACCGCATCCCGGGCCACGAGGATCGCCCCCCCCGGGGGGGAGAGAGAGACGCGAGCGCATCGGGCACGTCTCCCCGCAAGCGGTGCACGACTCCCCGACCGCGCTCACCGGTGCCGGACTCGTCCGCCGCATCGAGCAGCCGGCAGCCCCGCCCGCTTCGAGGGGCGTGCCGGTGACGGCCGTCACCATCTCGTGCGCCGGTCCTGCGGTGCCGTCATCGACTCGGCTGCGCTCCCGGCGACCCGCCCTGCGCGAACACCCCACTCCGTTCGGACTTTTCCGGAAGGAATGTTTCCGATGGCCGAATCCTCTTCGGCTACGAGTGGGAACTGTTCGAGAGCCCCGCAGTCGCACACCAGTGGCGGCCCCGGAACGGCACCGGGGCGGGCAGCGCCCCTGATGCCCACGACCCGGCCGGGAGCCACGCCCCGACGATGCTGACCACGGACCTCGCCCTGCGGGCCGACCCCGCCTACGAGCAGATCTCGCCGCATTTCATGGAGGACTTCGACGCGTTCGCGGACGCGTTCGCCCGTGCCTGGTTCAAGCTCACCCACCGCGACATGGACCCGATCGTGCGCTACCTCGGGCCCGAGGTCCCCGCCGAGACCCTGGTGTGGCAGGACCTCCTGCCGGAGGTGAACCTGGACCGGCTCGTTTACGCCCGACGGGTCCTGCGGGAGGCGATTCGGAAGTACGGACGGGCCTGGACGGTGACGCGCACCGCCACCCGTGGCAGCGAACTCGGAGGCCGCCTCGTTCCCGAGGGCGTCGACGTCGTCTGGAGCTCTTGTCCGCACCAGCACGACCCGCGGGTCTTCCCCGAACCCGGTGTCTTCGACCCGGACCGGTGGGCACCCGCCCGCACCCCTGCCGCCACGCGGCTCCTTCCTCGCGTTCGGTGAGGAGAGGGGGAGAACGGCCACGAGGGACGAAGAACGGCCAGGTACGGCGAGGAAATTCCACCATCTGATCGTGCATGGCGGGTTAATGTCGGTGTCAAGGAGCACAATGATCATTGAAAGAGATCAACACCGGCGCCGCGCTGGGTAGACGGTCTCGAGACCCGGCTCCGGAAAGGCCCCAGCGATGCTCTTCACCGTCAACCAGACCCAGGACCGTTCGCGCGCCGGGCGGATGACCGCCGGGCTCCGGGCGGCCCCCGCGCCGTCGTTCACCCCGGCCGACGTCGACGTGCTGCGCATCATCTCCGACCCGCGCACCCCCACCTTCGTCACGGTGTACGCGAACGGCCGCCGCAGGTACAGCTACTGGCGGCCGCTCGACTCGACCACGGGCCAGGGCGGCTGCTACGTCGCCCTGCCCACCACCGACTGCGACGCGCTGCACGCGGCCGGGAAGATCGAGCTCGGGGATCCGGTCGTGGACCCGAACCGGACGACGTACCGGGTCAGCGCCTCCTCCACCCGGGTCGGTCCGCCCTCCCGGGCCCTGGCCGCGCAGATCCGCCAGGTGCAGGAGCGCCCCCGCCTGGTCCGGACCGCCGCCCGCGTCGCCTGAACGGCCGCGGGGCGCACTCCGCGGCCTGTGAGGAAGCGGGAGACGCGGCGCGGGGGAGGCGTGTACTACGTCCTGGCGGCGCTCGCCGACTGGCGGGTCCTCTCCCGGTGGATCGTGCCGTTCAGGCTGCTGAGGGGCGCGGTGTTCACGGTCGCCGTGATCAATGGGCGGGCGCCCGAGACGTTCGTCGGGTGTCGCCGTGCGGGGAGGGCCCCGGAGTGGCCACGACCGGTGCGGTGCTCCGGTGCGAACGGCGCGTCGGCATGCCGTGGGAGCGTCGGTGACCCCGCTGCGACCGGACCGGTGGTGAACAGTGGCGACGGGACGCAGACCGAGGCCGCGCGCCGCGTTCCTGGCTGCCACCGGCGACCGGGACCGTGATGCCGCGCCCTGCCCGTCTCCCCGGCCGTATCCCTGATCGGTGTCCTTCACCACGATCGCCGGCGGCTGAGCCGTCCGGGTGAAGTGCCGTCGCTGCGTGCCGGCCACACCGTGGGCAGCCACCGCCTCGCCCGGGGCGACTGCATGGTCCGCGACGACGACAACGCGCCCGACACCGCCGGCCTCTGCACCACGGGGCCGGGGCCGCCCTGGTCCGTGAACTCTGCCGTGTGCCCCGCGTGATCCGTGCACGGGGCGTGATTTGCAGGATGGCAAAGCGACGATAATTTTTTCCTTTTTGCCCTCGGGGAACATGGCCGCGATGGCGTCCGTTGACCAGGCGAACCGCACCCTCCGGGCCTGACGACCGGTACCGGAGAAGACAGCAGCAGAAGCCGAGGTGGCACCAGTGGCGATGTGGGACCGGGTCAAGGACCAGGCCAAGGCGCTCCAGCAGTCCCAGAGCGCGAGGTCGGGAGGAGGGCAGCACGGGAATCCCGGACCGGGACGGGCCGGCGGCCATTCCCGAGGCTCGTCCTCCGGGGGCTCCAGGGCCCAGCTGATGGGGCTGCTGAAGTCCCAGCTCGCGTCGGCGAAGACAGAACTCAAGAGCGGCGCCTACCGGGACGCGAGCATGGCGATGTGCGCGCTGGTCGCGGCCGCCGACGGGCACGTCGAGCCGGCGGAGCGGCAGCGCGTGGAGGAGCTGATCGTCTCCAATGAGGTCCTGCAGAACTTCCCGCCGGACCAGCTCCGCAAGCGGTTCAACGAGCACGTGGACCAGCTCGTGGCCAACTTCGAACTGGGTAAGGCGAGGGCCCTGCAGGATATCGCGAAGGCGTCGAAGAAGCCGGTCGAGGCACGCGCGGTCATCCAGACCGGCCTGGTCATCGCCGGTGCCGACGGCGGCTTCGAGGCGAGCGAGCAGTACGCCATCCGTGAGGCCTGCGCGGCCCTGGGCCTCTCGCCCACGGAGTTCGGAGTCTGAGAACCCCCCCGGGCCTCTCGGACCCTCGCACCGTTCCTGCCGCGGGCCCCGGAGAGGGCAAGCGGCAGGAGCGGCGGTGAGAGCGACCTCCTTCAGTTCCTGGCGGTCACCCCATCGATGAAAGCGGCATCGAGGGTATGGCCGAGCAGGTGCAGCGGGGCGGCCGACACCCCGGCCCGTTCCACCGCGTCCCAGTAGGCCAGAGTCACCCCGACGTCCACCAGGCCGTGCACCAGCGAGGAGAAGCCGAGGAAGGTGAAGAAGAACTGGGAGGTCAGGGGAAGTCCGTCGGCACGCCGTGGGACCACGTCCTCGTGGGCGCGTGCCTCCTCCGCCTCGGCGGCTGTGCGACGCAGGGCGCACTCGAAGTCCCATCCGCTGGTGGTGTGAGAGGCGTTGTCCTCGGCCGGACCGGCCGGACCGGCCGGACCGGCCGGACCGGCCGGACGGGAACGGCCGAGGCGAACGGGCCGAAGATCCGGTGTGCGCCGGGCAGCGCGTTGTCCCGGCCGCTCACCGCCAGCCCCACGATCAGGTCGGACTGGCGGGTCAGTGCCACGAGTTCCTGGTGGTAGGCGGTCATCAGGGGCGCGTACAGGGTGGTCCGCGCGTGGGACGCGGGCATACGCAACGCCTCCGTCAGGGAAGCGCCGAGCGTGAACTCCGAGGAGTGGAAAAGGACATCGCGCCGGGCGGCCCCGGCACGGGTGGTCGCGCCGCTGCCACCGGCCACCGCCGTGGTGCGCAGCACCGGCGGCCGGTACGGGGCGCACACCCGGGTCCGGCGTTCCGCCGCCGGCCCGGAGCCACCGGTTCCGTGGCCGGTCTCCGCCGACCACCGGACATGGTCACGGAAATCACTGCGCAGCAGCGGGAGACCAGGTGTGGTGCTGTCGCCGCCGTCTGCCAACCGGTCGTACACCTCGGTCAGTTCCTGCATGAGCAATGCCGCGCTGTACCCGTCGCCGATGACGTGATGGGCGTGCACCAGCAGGGTGTGCTCTTCTGGAGCGAGGCTGAGCACCTGAAGGCGCACCAGCGGCCAGGCCCAGGTCTCGAGGCGCCGTTCCGCCTCGGCCGCGGCTTGTTCGTCCACCTCGGCAGGGGACGTGACCGTCTCGAAGACGACCGGCAGACGCAGGGACGGCGGCAGTTCCTGCTGGACGGAGGGACGGGCTCCGGCGGGGAAGACGCAAGGCCGAGAAGTTAGCGGTCAGCTGGCCGGCGTGTAGGTCGCGGGGCGGGTCTTGGTGATCAGTCCCTGCTGGGACCATTGGGATATTTGTACGCAGAAGCTGTTCATGTTGGTGATGCCGAGCAGGCGGGCGATGTCGCGGGCGTGCCAGGGGCGGTCCACGGCCCCGGCGTAGTTCTCCCTTGAGTTGTTCTGCCCCGGTTTGATGTGGCTGGTTGCAGGACGAGCGCGACTTCTGATGATCTTTCAGGTCTCTACGCCAAAAGATCGTCACAGGAGTCGCGCTCGTGCCCGTATCTTCGCCGATCCCCCCTGCCGTTGGCCAACTCGCCGACCTCGCCCTGTGGGAGGCCGAGCTCGCCACCGGCCCTGCGGCAGTGGAGTCCAAGCTGGTCAGCAGGTTGCGGCAGGTCCCGGACCTGCGCGCGAAGCGTGGCCGACGCCACGCCCTCGCGGTGATCCTGACACTGACCGCGTGCGCGACGCTGGTGATCGGCGGCGACTCGATCGCCGCGATCTGGCAGTGGGCGACCCGTGCCCCGCAAGCGAAACTGGCCCGCATCGGCGCCCGGTACGACCCGCTGGCCGGCCGCTACCTCGTGCCGAGCGAGCGCACCTTCCGGCGAGTGCTCGCCCATCTGGACGCCGACGCCCTGGACGCCGTGACCTGCGAATACACCACAGACCTCGCGCGCGGCACCGTCCCCGCGCCCGAGATCCCCGCCACCCCGGGACCGGTGGAACGCGAACAGCGCCGCGCCGCTCAACGCTCAGCCGAGCACCCGGTGCCGGACGGGCTGCTGCCGACCGCCGCCCTGGACGGCAAGGCCCTGGCCGGCGCCCGCACCGAGAGCGGACGGGTCTTCCTGGTCGGCGCGATCGACCACACCAGCGGCGCGGTCCTGGGCCAGAGGCAGGTCCCCGACAAGCGCGGCGAGGGCGAGGCCGCACGGGCCCTGCTCACCCGACTCGACCTGCCCGGAAGGGTGTTCACCCTGGACGCGCTGCACACCACGAAGAAGACCGCCCGCCTGATCACAGGCCCTCTCCACAGCCACTACGTCCTGATCCTCAAGGGCAACCAGCCCCTCGCCCACGCCGCCGCCCAGGCGCTGCTGACCGGCGCGGACGCCGACTTCACCGAGACCACCGCGATCGACGACGACCGCGGCCACGGCCGCACCGAACGCCGCACCCTGCGCACCGCACCCGCCGACGACACCCTGTTCCCCGGCGCATCCCAGGTCTTCCGCCTCCGCCGCGACACCGGCAACCTCGACGACGAATGGACCAGCAAGGAGATCGTCTTCGGCGTCACCAGCCTGCCGCCCGACCTCGCCGGCCCCGCTCACCTCAACCACTACGAGAGAACCCACTGGACTGTGGAAAACAAGATCCACTGGGTGCGGGACGTCACCTTCCGAGAAGACAACTCCCAGGTCAGGACCGGTACAGCACCCCGAGCCCTGGCCGGCTTCCGCAACCTGGCGATCAGCACCATCCGCCTCGCCGGACGCGCCAACATCGCCCACGCCCGCCGCGACCTCCTCCGCCACGAAGACGCCTTCGCCGTCTACGGCATCTGACCAACCACCACGGGACCGGACATCACACAACTACGCCGGGGCCGTGAGGGGCGGTCGGGGCTGCTGTTCATGATGGCGAGGGCGAGCTGGAAGCGTCCGCCTGGGTCTTCGGCGGCCTGGCTGGTATCGGCGGGTGTCGGGTCGGGTTTGCAGGTCTCTGCCGGAGTCGGGTGGTTGGCGTTGTCCGGTGCTGTCCCGGCGGTGGCGTCGCTGCGGTCGTGCAACGTGATCTCGACGCTTTCGACCGGGGTGCTCGTGGTGGGGCGGGCCTGGCCGTGCCAGGAGTGGTAGCGCGAGATCGGCGACTTCACCTTCCGCGCGCTGATGCGGTGCCTGCGCGGGGGGAGGAGGTTGTCCGTGACCGCGGTGATGATTGCCTCGGGGGTGCCGGTGACGCCCTCGGCCAGGGTGATCTGGGCGCGGGCCGCGGTCAGGGCGTGGGTGAAGCTCGTGCGGTCGGGATCGGCCCCCGCCGAGACGGCGGCCTCGGTCATCGCCGTCCGCAGCACCTGGTAGGCGGTCAGTGCGGCCCACAGTTCCTGCTCGATGCCGAAGCGGTCGCGTGAGCGCAGGACCCGGCCCTTCATCAGGGTGGCGCGCAAAGCGAAATAGGCGGATTCGATTTCCCAGCGTTCCGTGTAAAGCCTGACCAGGCGTATCGCGGGGTCGGCGGCGGGGTCCAGGAGCGTGGTGGCCAGGCGGTAGCGGCCGCCGGCGGTGGTGCCGTCGGCCAGGCGCACGAGGAGGTCGGCCTCGATGATGCGGACGGTCAGGGTTCCCAGGCGGGCGAGGTAGGAGCCGTCGGCGAGCGGGCGGACCAGGGGTGGGCGGCGGGTGGACTTCAAGCGGGCAACGAACTGTGCGCCGGTGCCCGCGACGCCGGCCAGGAAGGCGTTGGAGTCGAAGCCCCGGTCCACCAGCACCAGGTGGGAGGTGTTCAGTAGCGGGAGGAGCCGGGTGGCGTAGGTGGTCTCGCCTGTGCTGGTGGGGCCGAAGCAGGCTCCGAGCAGGCCCCGGGTGCCGGTCTCCACGAGGGTCATCAGCATCACGGTCGGGTAGCCGGCCCAGGCGAGCCGGTAGCGGACCTTCCCGAGCCAGCCGCGGGCGCGTTCGCTGTCCGGCGCCTTGATCGAGGAGCAGCCGTCGAAGGCCACGGTGCGCCAGTGCCGGTAGGACACCCCGGGCGTCGTGGGTGGGGCCAGTGGCACGGCAAGTGTCTCGAACAGGGTCTTGAACGGGGCAGGGGTGAGGCGTCGGCGCAGGTGCCGCAGCGCGGTGCCGGAGACCTTCGGCGCCAACGGGCCTGTCGAAGCGGCCAGTTGCTGCCAGACCCCGATGCAGGACAACTCGGGGAAGAGGGCCAGGGCCAGGACGTAGTACACCCCGACGCGGGAGGGCAGCAGCCGCAGCCGTCGCTCGCCTCGTCCGGTCTCGTCGAGGATCGCGTCGACCAGTTCGAAGGGAATGAACTGTGTCAACCCGCCCAGATGGCCCGGGGCGAAGACCCCGGCGGCCACCGTGATGGTGCGCGTGATGCTGGTGATGGCAGAATGGAGACGCAACGAGACCCCGGATCAGTGGACATTTCTTCGCAGAAACCATGATCCAGCAGGGGTCTCGCTGTGCGTTCACCCACCCCGACGCCGCCTCGACACCCCGTCTGATCGGCTAACTTCTCGGCCTTGGGGGAAGACGGTGCGGAGCATGCCGTGCCGCTCCACCAGCATGTCGACCGCCGCCTGGAAGACGTCGGGATCCAGCGGTCCGGACAGCCGAATCCGGGCCAGCCAGGTCCCGGCACCCGGCGCGAGGGCCTCCGCGGGCAGGAACCCGCGCCGGCCGGACGTGACGGGGAACGGAGATGTCCGGTCGTCGCCGGCCGGAAGGGACCGCACGGCCGGGGACGTGGAGACGGAAGCCGAGGCTGCGGTGGCGGAGTGCGCTTCCGCCGCGGCGGCATCGATGGCCGTGGACAGCGTCGCAAGAGTGCGGTGACGGTAGATCACCGTCGGCCGGGGCAGCGGCAACCCGTGGTCCGTGAGCCGGGCGAACACCCGCAGGACGAGCAGCGAGTCACCACCCAGGTCGAAGAAGTCGTCCTCCCGGCAAAGCGATTCCACTTCCACCTGGAGCAGGTCCGACCAGACGGCCGCAACGCGTCGTTCGGTCGCAGTGGCCGGGGAGGACGTCTCCACGGCGTGCCGCCCGGCGGAGCCGGAGGGCGGAAGACTCACCACGTACCGTGCGAAGTCCGTTGCAGGGAACGCCTGTTGCGGGCGCCGTCCGTGGTACGGATCGGTGTACGTGCTCCACAGCTTCTCGGCGAGGATGTTCAGGCTGTGTAGCCGTCCGCCGCCGCGTGGTGCGTCACCAGCACCAGACGGGCGAGAGCCGGAGCCTGGCGGAGCAGCACGGCCCGGACCGGAGGCAGAGCCGCCAGGTCGAACGGCCGGTTGCAGAGGGCCGTCTCGGTGCCGGCCACCTCGTCGGCGGCGCAGTCGCGCACCGCGCACCAGTCCCGCAGCGGCACCGGAGACACCACGCGCTGCGCGGGGAGTCCGTCCGGGGCTTCCACCCGCAGCCGGAGCATGCCGTGCCGTTCGGCCAGCGCCGACAGCGCCCGGCCCGGCAGCCCGGTGTCGAGCGGGCCCCGGACGGTCAGTCGCAGGTGCCCCCGCGCCGGGACGTCCGGATGCAGTCTGCTGCTGGCGTACAGCGCCAGTTGTACGGGGGGCAGGGCGAAGGCCCGTCCGTCCTCACGGCCGGCCCCCGTCCGTCCTCGGGCTCATGACCCGGCACGTCTTCGAGTCTGCTCCCCGCACCCGCTCCCAGGTCCAGGAGGGCGGAGAGTTCACGCACCGTCCGGTGTTCGAAGAAGAGCGTGGTGGGCAGCTGCCGTACCAGCTCCCGCTCCAGTCGCTTGACGAGGCCGACGGCGCCCAACGAGTCCAGTCCGAGCCGCAGGAACGGCGTGTCGTCGTCGACGCCCGATGCCGGGATGCCGAGTGACCGGGCCAGCAGTTCCCGCAGGACGACAGTGGTGCCGGACGGCACCGTGGGCCGGTGGTGGTGCCGGTCGGCGTCAGGGGGCTCCGTGAGGGCGGAGGCCTCCGTCAGCTGCCGCAGGTTCGCCAGCACGGCCGCGTGGGTCAGCTCCACGCCCTTGGGCGCCCCGGTGCTGCCGGACGAGAACTGCAGGAAGGCCAGTCCGTCCGGATCCGGCGCGGCGGGGGAGTCCAGGGCCGGGCCCTCCCGCAGTACCTCCGTCCGCAGGACCCGGGCACTTGTCCGGGAGTTCGGCGGCCACCGGCGCACAGGCCGCGTCCACCACGACCGGGGGACGGCCGAGGTGCTCCCACACCGGCAGGACCCGCCGTACGTCCGGCGCCAGCGGCACGGGCACCAGACCGGCCGCGAGCGCGCCCCAGAACATGGGCTGGAAGTCGGCGCTGTTCTGCGAACACCGGCACGCAGGTGCCCGGCGCGACGCCCGCGGCACGCAGGCCGCCCGCGACGCGCAGCGACTCGGCCGCGAGCTCCCGGAAGGTGACGGCCCTCTCACCACTGTCGCCCCGGACATGGACGATCAGTCGGCCGGGGGACTGGCGGGCGGCGTCCAGCAGGACGTCCGGAAGGGGCGCGGTGTTCATGGGTCCGTTCGTCGTTCGTGGTGTGCCCGGAACCGGGGACGTGCGGCGGCGCAGAGGCAAGCGGTACAGCAGAGGCAAGCGATACATGGGACTCGCCGGAACCGGGACAGGTTGCTTCCGCGTATTGATCGCCGGTGGACCCATTGTCAGTGGCCTCGCCTACGGTTCGATCAGTGGGACCTGCCGGAACGGCCGGGGGCCCGCGCCGGGGAGGGTTCTGTCATGTCTGGCGGGTCGGTGTCGACGACGTATCTGGAGCTGTCGCAGGATGACGGCGCCGCGCACAAGTTCTACGAGGTGACCGTCGACGGCCTGGTGGTGACCGTTCGTTACGGACGGATCGGTGCCCCGGGGCAGACCCAGATCACCACCTTCCCCTCGGCGGACAAGGCGCGGGCCGCCGCCGCGAAGAAGGTCGGGGAGAAGGTCCGCAAGGGTTACGCCCCCGCCGTTCCCGGGCAGCGCGCGCCGCGTGCGGTGACCCGGCGTCAGGTGGCGTCCGCTCCCTCCACCGCGCGCGCCGTGGCTCCCGTGCTGTGGCGGTTCGGCACCGGCTCCGCGGCGTTCGGCATCCATGTCGACGATGAGCACTGCTGGGTCGGGAACCAGGCGGGTGACGTCTACACCCTGGGCCACGACGGTCAGGTGCTGGCCCGCTTCAATCTGCCGGACGGCGTGAAGTGCCTGGTGGCCGACGACTTCTGGATCTACGCGGGCTGTGACGACGGCAAGGTCTACGACCTGTCCTCCAAGCTGCCTTTCGCGGCGTACGACATCGCCGCGGACGTCGACATCTTCTGGCTGGACATCCACGAGGGTGTGCTGAACGTCTCGGACCGCGGCGGCAAGCTCACCGTCATCGACCACGAGGACGAGCACCAGTGGTCCCGACACAGCCAGGGCGACCACGCCTGGATGGTGCGCGCCGACGACCGGGCCGTCTACCACGGTCATCACAGTGGCGTCACCGCCTACGCGCCCGACGGCGGCCGCGAGTTGTGGCACACGCGCACCCGCGGCGGTGTGCTGTTCGGCTGGCAGGAGGACGACACCGTGTACGCGGGCACGGCGCACCGCGTGGTGCAGCGGCTGTCGAAGGCGAGCGGGAGCATCGAGGCCACCTACGCCTGCGACAGTGCCGTGTACTCGTGCGCCACCTCGCCCGGCGGCCGGTTCGTGTTCGCCGGTGACGCGGCGTCGTCCGTCTACTGCTTCGACCAGGACGGCACCCGGCTGTGGAAGCTCGGCACGGGGGGGCGGCTCGGCCCTGTCGATGCAGTACCGCAACGAGCGGCTGTACCTGGTCACCACCGACGGTTCGCTGGTCTGTGTCGACGCGAGCGAGGCGGCCGTCTCCGCCGCCCAGCAGGGCACGGTGCCGGTCGCGCGGGACGTCAAGCTCGCCGAGGCACTGCCGACCTACGCGCCGGCCACGACAGCGAGCGCGGTGACCGCGGTGGCCCAGGCCCCGACCGGGGCGATCGTCGTCCAATGTGTTCAGGACTCCGGCCGTCTGCGCGTGCACGTGGTGTCCGAGGGGTACGACTCGTCGTGGAACGTGCAGTTCCCGCGCGCGATACGAGAGCCCGGAGCCCGCTATGTCGTGGACGCCCTGCACCCGGCGGCCGGTGGCTTCTACCGGGTCCGCGGTGACATCCGACGGCTGCTCTGACGTGCCGGGGCCCCTTGCGGGCGGGAGAGGGGGCCCCGGAGAAGTTCCCGAGGGCCGGACAGCGGCCCCCGGGGCGTACGACAGGGCTCACACGGGATTCGTATGAGCCCTGTACGCGCCCCCTCGCCCGTGCGGAGAATGCAGTGTTCATGATCATTCAGTGGAATGGCCGGTTCCGTCGGCCGAAGCCCAGGAAGGCAGGTCGACCGTCGTGCACTTGCGTCTGCCCACATCCCTGACCGAAGCACAGAACTGCATGGCCGAGGGAGCGGTGCCCATCGGCGGAGCCACCCTCGTGTGGGCGCTCTGGCAGCGGGACGGCTTCCCCGAGCAGGCGATGTCCCTGCGCAGTCTGCCGGAGGCCAACGTGCTCGAGAGCGAGGCGCTGGGCGCTGCCGTTCTGCTGCACCGCATCGACGGCCGGGTACCGGAGGTCCTGCGCGGCGCGGCCTCCACCGTGGGCACCGGAGCGGTGCGCCGCACGGCGACGGTCGGCGGCAACATCGTGGGCAGCACCCTGCGATGTCTGCTGCCGGCGGCGCTCGTCCTGGACACACGCGCCACGGTGCTGGACCGGGACGGAGCCTTCGAGACCGATCTGGCCGAGGTGGTGGCCAAACGCCACCTGCTCCTCAGCCTGCGCTGGCGCACCCCGATAACCAGCGGGTATCACAAGGCACCCGCCGAAGCGGGCGGATCGCCGCCCCTCGTCGTCGCCACCGCCGTGCACGCGGAGGAGGACGGACGACGCAGGGTCCGCGTCGCGGTCCGTGACGGCTACGAGGTGATCGGCGGGAGCACGGACTGCGTGGCCGGTACGGACGAGACGCTGCGGGCCCTGAACACCTCGGACCTCGGTTCGCTCCCCCCGGAGACCGGCGACGTGATGCGCAGGGAGGTGTCCGGGGTCCTCGGCCGGGCCGCCGACGGCTGACCGGTACGACTGCCGTTCGTGCGGGCCGGCCGCCGCGACGGCCCTGACCGGCGAAGGCGTCACCGCCCGGGTACGGCTCAGCCGGCCGCCAGGGCGTGCCAGGTCGTGGGGTCCCGGACCCCGGACCGGCGCAGCGACTGCGGACAGTGCAGGCAGACCTCGTCGGCCTCCAGGAGTACGGCGAGCGCCGGGCGGCGGCCGTCGACGGTCATGTCGTCGAAGAACGGCGCGTTCGTCAGGAGGCGGGCATGTCCGTTGATGCGCAGCACTTCCCTGCCGCCGGGGACGAGGTGGAGGAGACCGGCCTGCGGGTTCTCGAGAGTGTTGCGGAAGCTGTCGCCCCGGCGGTTGCCCGGCCGGCCGGGCAGGGCGATGGTGCGCGGGCCGAGGACAGGGGCGGAACCGGGCCGCCCGCCGCGCGGCGACACGTCACGGGTGCCCCGGCGGCCGGACGTGGCCGGCAGACAGAAGGACGAGCGGGCCAGTATGCCGAGGTCGTCCTCGGCCAGTCCGGGGCGCGCCTTGTCGATGACCACGGGGTGCGGCTCCCCGGGCAGGTCCCGCGGCTCTGCCGACGACGTCAGCTCCACACATCCCCCGGCGAGAGCCCCCGGGCGCCGTGAACCGCCGCGTTTGTTGTCCCGGGCATGCCGACTCCCTTGTAGCGCGTGCGTGCATGCTGGCGTAGCGGACATCAGCCCCCAGGGGGTTACACCCCGTCCGACCAGGTCCGCCGGCCGCGGGAGGGGGTATCGGAACCGAACCGCCGTAACGGCGCCGGGCGGGGCCGGCGAACGGGAGGGGACAGGACCGGCAGCTGCTCCGGAAATCCGCCCGCGTCAGTCGACGGGCCAGGTGTGCACCGGGGCGTTGAGATGCATGTAGTCGATGTACTGCTGCGTCATCCGGCGCAGGGCCTCATGGCGGCCGCAGCGGGCCGTGGCGTCGATGTGGTGGAACATCTCCTTCTGCCACACCGCCCCGTTGCGCCCGGTGACACAGCGCTGCTCGATGATGCCGAGCAGCGGCTCCCGCCAGGCCTCGTCCATCCCCGACAGTTCCAGCCCGCGGTGCGCCAGGGGCAGCAGACGCCGCAGCACCAGCTCGGGCACCGGCACCTCGCCCATTCCGGGCCAGTACAGCCGGGCCTCGACGCCGTGCCGCGCCGCCGTGTGCAGGTTCTCCTCGGCTGCAGAGAAGGACATGCGGGACCACACCGGTCGTTCCTCCTCCACCAGGGCGCGGGTGAGCCCGTAGTAGAAGGCGCCGTTGGCCAGGGTGTCGGCGACGGTGGGGCCGGCCGGCAGCACCCGGTTCTCCACCCGGACATGCGGCTTGTCGTGCGCGATGGCGTAGACCGGGCGGTTCCAGCGGTAGATGGTGCCGTTGTGCAAGGTCAGTTCGCCCAGTTCGGGAATGTCGCCCCGGTCCAGCGTCTCGGCGGGATTCTCTTCGTCGCACAGCGGGAGCAGCGCCGGGAAGTACCGCAGGTTCTCCTCGAAAAGGTCGAAGACACTGTTGATCCACCGCTCCCCGAACCACACCCGGGGCCGTACCCCCTGCATCTTGATCTCCTGCGGGCGGGTGTCGGTGGCCTGTTCGAACAACGGGACGCGTGTCTCATGCCACAGTTCCTTGCCGAACAGGAACGGTGAGTTGGCGGCCAGGGCGATCTGGACCCCGGCGATCGACTGCGCCGCGTTCCAGTAGTCGGCGAACTGCTCCGGGAACAACTGGAGATGGAACTGGGTGCTGGTGCAGGCGGCCTCGGGAGTGATCGTGTCCGCGTAGGTACGCAGCCGGTCGACGCCGTCGACCTCGATGTGCAGGTCCTCCCCCCGGGCCGCGAAGATCTGGTCGTTGAGCAGCCGGTAGCGCGGGTTCTCCGACAGCGCCGACTCACCCACGTCCTCCTGCCGCAGCGTCGGCAGGATCCCGGTCATGATCAGATGCGTGCCGACCGACTTCGCGCGGTCCTCGGCATGGTTCAGCGCGGCACGGATCTCCGACTCCCACGAGTCGGGGCCGCCTGCCGTCAGCCGACGCGGCGGAACGTTGACCTCGAGGTTGAACCGGCCCAGTTCCGTGGACCATGCGGGGTCCGCGATCACTTCGAGCGCGTCGCTGTTGCGCATCGCGGGCTCCCCCCGGTCGTCGACCAGGTTCAGCTCGATCTCCAGCCCGACCTGGGGCCGCTCGGCCTCGAAGCGCGCATCCCGCAGCATCTGCGCGAACGTGTCGAGGCACTCCTGCATCTTGATCCGGTACCGGCGGCGGTCCTCACGGGTGAATACCAGCGCCGGGACATCACGTCCCATCGGATTCCCTCCCGGCCTCCCGTCCGCGGACACCTCTCCACCCCAGCGTCGCACCACCGGCCGACTCCGACCACGCGGGACGGGATCCACCGCGTGCCGCCGGTACCCCGTACCTGTACGGGGTACCGGCGGCCGGCGACGACGCCACCTGCCAGGCACGGCGCGGGTCCAGACAACTCGACCTCACACCCGCCGGGTAACGGCTCCTGAGCCACCTGCCGGCCAACGCCGAACGCGTGCCGTCGAAGGAGCAGATCAGCCGGCACGTGTGGGGCGAGTACCGGGCCGATCCGGCCATCGAGAAGCTCGTCTCCCGCCTGAGAGCCAAGGTCGACCAGGAACACCCCGCACGGATGGATCCGTACCCGCCGGGGCCTCGGCTACTGGCCCGGCCGCCCCGTCCGTCAGGACGCCACCCCCGCATGATGACGTGTCCATGGCGCCGAAGCGGATTCCCTGCCCGGCGCGGGACGAGTGGCCCGGCTCACATGGCGTACCGGGCCTGCCACCGACACGATGGTCTTCGTCACCGGCAGACCGAAGGGATCAACATGTTCCGCAAGGTGCTGGTAGCCAACCGTGGTGAGATCGCGATTCGGGCGTTCCGCGCGGGCTACGAGCTGGGTGCCCGAACGGTCGCGGTCTTCCCGCACGAGGACCGCAACTCGCTCCACCGGCTCAAGGCGGACGAGGCGTACCAGATCGGCCAGGTCGGGCATCCGGTGCGCGCCTATCTCTCGGTCGAGGAGATCGTCGGCGCGGCACGCCGGGCGGGCGCCGACGCCGTCTACCCGGGCTACGGATTCCTGTCCGAGAATCCCGAGCTGGCCCTGGCGTGCGAGGGGGCGGGCATCACCTTCGTCGGACCGAGTGCCCGCATCCTGGAGCTGACCGGGAACAAGGCGCGTGCCGTCGCCGCGGCCCGCGCGGCGGACGTGCCGGTGCTGGGCTCCTCGGAACCCTCCACCGACGTGGAGGAGCTGGTCCGCGCCGCCGACGGCATCGGCTTCCCGGTGTTCGTCAAGGCGGTGGCCGGCGGCGGCGGGCGCGGGATGCGGCGGGTCGAGGCCCCCGCCCAGCTGAGGGAGTCCATCGAGGCGGCCTCGCGGGAGGCCGCGTCCGCGTTCGGTGACCCCACGGTCTTCCTGGAGCGGGCCGTCGTCGATCCACGCCACATCGAGGTGCAGATACTCGCCGACGGCCAGGGCAACGTCATCCACCTGTTCGAGCGCGACTGCTCGGTACAGCGCCGCCACCAGAAGGTGATCGAACTCGCGCCCGCGCCGAACCTCGACCCCGGGCTGCGGGACCGCATCTGCGCCGACGCCGTGCGTTTCGCCCGCCAGATCGGCTACCGCAACGCCGGAACCGTGGAATTCCTTGTCGACCGCGACGGGAACCACGTCTTCATCGAGATGAACCCGCGCATCCAGGTCGAGCACACGGTGACCGAGGAGGTCACCGACGTCGACCTCGTTCAGGCGCAGCTGCGCATCGCCGCCGGTGAGACACTCGCCGATCTCGGACTCGCCCAGGAGAGCATCACCCTGCGCGGCGCCGCGCTGCAGTGCCGCATCACCACCGAGGACCCGGCGAACGGCTTCCGCCCCGACACCGGCCGGATCAGCGCCTACCGCTCGCCCGGCGGCTCCGGCATCCGCCTGGACGGCGGCACCACCCACGCCGGTACGGAGATCAGCGCGCACTTCGACTCCATGCTGGTCAAACTGACCTGCCGGGGCCGGGACTTCGCCACCGCCGTGGGCCGGGCCCGGCGCGCCGTGGCCGAGTTCCGCATCCGCGGCGTCTCCACCAACATCCCCTTCCTCCAGGCCGTGCTCGACGACCCGGCGTTCCGGGACGGACAGGTCACCACATCGTTCATCGAGCAGCGCCCCCACCTGCTCACCGCGCGCCACTCCGCCGACCGCGGCACGAAGCTGCTGACCTACCTCGCCGACGTCACGGTGAACAAGCCGCACGGCGAGCGCCCTGCCCTGGTCGACCCGACGACCAAGCTGTCCCACCTGTCCCAGCGGGCCCCCGCCGAACCACCCGCCGGATCCCGGCAGCGCCTCGCCGAACTCGGCCCCGAGGGATTCGCGAGCCGGCTGCGCGCGTCACCCACCATCGGGGTCACCGACACCACCTTCCGCGACGCCCACCAGTCGCTGCTCGCCACCCGGGTCCGCACCAAGGACCTGCTCGCCGTCGCTCCCGTGGTGGCGCGCACCCTGCCCGAGCTGCTCTCCCTGGAGTGCTGGGGCGGCGCCACCTACGACGTCGCCCTGCGCTTCCTCGCCGAGGATCCGTGGGAACGCCTGGCAGCCCTGCGGGAAGCCGTCCCCAATATCTGCCTGCAGATGCTGCTGAGGGGCCGCAACACCGTGGGCTACACGCCGTACCCGACCGAGGTGACCCACGCCTTCGTCGAGGAGGCGGCGGCCACCGGCATCGACATCTTCCGCATCTTCGACGCGCTGAACGACGTCGACCAGATGCGGCCCGCCATCGACGCCGTACGGGAGACCGGGACGGCCGTCGCAGAGGTCGCCCTGTGCTACACCTCCGACCTGTCCGACCCGTCCGAGCGGCTCTACACCCTTGACTACTACCTGCGCCTGGCCGAGCAGATCGTGGACGCCGGTGCGCACGTCCTGGCCGTCAAGGACATGGCCGGCCTGCTGAGGGCGCCCGCGGCGGCGACCCTGGTGTCCGCCCTGCGCCGGGAGTTCGACCTGCCGGTCCACCTGCACACCCACGACACCTCCGGCGGTCAGCTCGCCACCTACCTCGCCGCGATCCAGGCAGGAGCGGACGCGGTCGACGGAGCGGTGGCGTCCATGGCGGGTACCACCTCGCAGCCCAGCCTGTCGGCGATCGTCGCGGCGACCGACCACTCCGAGCGCCCCACCGGCCTCGACCTCCAGGCCGTCGGAGACCTGGAGCCGTACTGGGAGAGCGTCCGCAAGGTCTACGCACCCTTCGAAGCGGGCCTCGCCTCTCCCACCGGCCGCGTCTACCACCACGAGATCCCCGGCGGGCAGCTCTCCAACCTGCGCACCCAGGCCATCGCCCTCGGCCTCGGCGACCGCTTCGAGGACATCGAGGCGATGTACGCCGCCGCCGACCGGATCCTCGGCCGACTCGTCAAGGTCACCCCGTCCTCGAAGGTGGTCGGCGACCTGGCCCTGCACCTGGTGGGCGCCGGGGTGGCCCCCGACGACTTCGAGCAGGACCCCGGCCGGTTCGACATCCCCGACTCCGTCATCGGCTTCCTGCGCGGCGAGCTCGGCACCCCGCCCGGCGGCTGGCCCGAACCGTTCCGGACCAAGGCGCTGCGCGGCCGCGCCGAGGCCAAGCCCGTGCAGGAACTGACCGCCGACGACCGCGCCGGGCTGGCGAAGGACCGCCGAACCACGCTCAACCGCCTGCTGTTCCCCGGCCCGGCCCGCGCGTTCGAGACGCACCGGCAGACCTTCGGCGACACCGGCGTCCTGGACAGCAAGGCCTTCTTCTACGGGCTGTGCCCCGACAAGGAGTACACCGTCGACCTCGACCCCGGGGTGCGGCTGCTCATCGAACTCCAGGCCGTGGGCGACGCCGACGAGCGCGGCATGCGCACCGTGATGTCCACCCTGAACGGCCAGATGCGGCCGATCCAGGTCCGTGACCGGGCCGCCGCCTCCGACGTCCCGGTTACCGAGAAAGCCGACCGGAACGACCCCGGCCATGTCGCGGCGCCGTTCGCCGGGGTGGTGACCCTCGCGGTCGCCGAGGGCGACGAGGTGGCGGCCGGTGCCACGGTGGCCACCATCGAGGCGATGAAGATGGAGGCCGCGATCACCGCCCCGAAGTCCGGCACGGTGACCCGGCTGGCCATCAACCGCATCCAGCAGGTGGAAGGCGGCGACCTCCTCGTGGAACTCGCCTGAGCCGACCACTGCCGGCCGCCCGCCGTCCCGTCCCTGTTCCCCGTCGGCGGCAAGCGCCCGGCGTGACGGCGACGTCTCTACTGGGGCGGTGCCGGTGTGTCGTGGGTCCGGTACATGGCCTGTACGCCGAGCTCCAGCTGGACGGTGGGTTCCACCACGGCGATGCCGCGGGCGAGCATCGAGCGCCAGTCGAGGGTGAAGTCCCCGCGGTGCAGTTCGGCCTTCGTGAGAGCGGCGCAGCGCAGTTCCTGCTCGTAGCCGCCGTTCACGGTGCCGAGGTACTCGGTATCGAGGCCCGCGGAGCCGCTGGTGCCGTGCATGGCGAGGGTGCCGTGCACGGGCCACTTGGAGCCGCCGCGATAGGCGAACCGGGTACTGGCGAAGTCGACGTACGGGTAGTGCTCGACGTCGAGGAAGTCCGCGGACCGCAGACGGTTGCCCGGGGCGGCTGGTTCGTACCGTACCTGGACGCGGCTTTCGAACGGCTGGCCGCCACCTGGCTCGGTCAGGCGGACGCCCTGCTGCTGGGCCGCCACACGTACGTGAGCTTCGCACGGGACTGGCCGAAGACGACCGAACCGCCCTTCGGCTCCTCATGAACGGCCTGTCGAAGTACGTGGCCTCCCACACCCTGACCGAGGCCGGGTGGAGCCCGAGCACGATCCTCTCCGGCGACGTCCCCGCCCAGGCCGCCGACCTGAAGCGGCGGCCCGGCCGTGAACTGCAGTTCCACGGCAGCGCCCGTCCTCCTGGCCGCCGGTCTGATCGACGAACTGCGCCTCGTGATCGCCCCGGTGGTCGTCGGCACCGGCCGCCGTCTCTTCCCGGCGGGCGCCACCCCGGCCGGTCTGCGCCTCGTCCACCACGGGACGACACCGCGCGGCCTGGCCGTCCACACCTACGAAACGACGGGACAACCCGGGTACGGGACGTACGGCGCCGACGCATAGGGGGCGCGAGTCGGCAGTCCTGCGGGGCTGCTCGGCCCGTACGGCTACGGCAGAGAAGTCCTCGCTGCCGGGTGCCGGACCCGTTGGGGGCGTCGGCCGGGCAGGGCGGAAACGACTTCGTGTGCTCCTTGCCTGCCGACGGGCGGCACACCGTTCCCGGGTCTTCCGTACGGTGCGACCGGCCGGCCCCGGCCGGTCGCACCGTACGGAGGAACGGAGGTGTCCTCGGGGAGAGGGAATGCCAGGTGCGTCAGCCGGCCCGCACCACACGGAAGGTGAGGCATACGAGGGGGGTGCCGTCCTCGACCGGGGTGCCCTCGCGCTGCCAGAAGCGACGGTGGCCGGCCCGCCAGTCCTCCAGGGAGGCGTCGCCCTCACCCTCGGCGGCAGCGTGTCCCCACGTGACCTTCGCGAAGGACGTCGTTTCCACGTCGGTGATCTCGATCGTGGCGACAGCACGGCCGTCGTTGTCCAGGAGGGCCAGCCGCTCACCGGGGAACTCCACCCCTTTCGGTCTCCCTGACATAGTCGGCCAGCAGGTCGGTCGTGGCGGTCTTCCGTCCGGCCAGAACGAGAGAGTTCAGCTCGTCACGCAACCTGTCGGGGGTGCCGAGTTCCAGTGCGCGCATACCGCCGACTCGTGGCCACATGTGCCTCATCGCCTCACTCGATCAGCCCTGGGAAACGCGGATTGTCCTCGGTCGGCCATTATGGGCCGAACGCGCGGTCGATCCGTTTCCGCTGGACGGAAACGGTCCCTGGCCGGGTGGCCCGGACGGACGCAGAATGGCGGCCATGTCATCCTCGCGCGTCCGCAGCCGTACGCAGATCGGCATCGTCGGTGCCGGCCCCGCCGGGCTCATGCTCTCCCACCTGCTCGCCCGTGCCGGGATCGACTCCGTCACGGTCGACCTGCGCAGCCGTCGCGAGATCGCGGGGACCCATCGCGCCGGGATCCTCGAGCAGGACTCCGTCGACCTGCTGACCGGCACCGGCGTCGGTGA
Organism: Streptomyces sp. KMM 9044; assembly: GCF_024701375.2. Classification (NCBI taxonomy): domain Bacteria; kingdom Bacillati; phylum Actinomycetota; class Actinomycetes; order Kitasatosporales; family Streptomycetaceae; genus Streptomyces; species Streptomyces sp. KMM 9044. Next base: position 7,212,761 of record NZ_CP113910.1, read on the forward strand.
CCGGGTGCACCGCGACGGCTATCGCCACGACGGGATGGAACTGGCCTTCGGCGGGGGCGCCCACCGGATCGACTTCCAGGGTCTGGTCGGCGCCTCGACCCAGCTCTACCCGCAGACGGACGTCTTCATCGACCTCGCCGACGCCCGTGAGCGCGACGGAGGCGACGTCCGGTTCGGCGTCACCGACGTGTCGGTCGACAGCCTCACCTCCAGTACCCCGGCCATGCGGTTCACCGACGCCTGCGGTACCGCCCACGAGATACGCGCCGACTTCCTGGTGGGTGCCGACGGGTCGCGCAGCCTGTGCCGCCGCGAGGTGCCGGGGGACCGGCGCACGCAGTACTTCCGCGAGTATCCGTTCACCTGGTTCGGCATCCTGGCCGAGGCGCCGCCCAGCGCTCCGGAACTGATCTACAACCACTCGCCGCGCGGCTTCGCGCTGATCAGCCGGCGCACCGAGACCCTTCAGCGGATGTACTTCCAGTGCGACCCCGCAGAAGATGCCGCCACCTGGTCCGACGACCGGATATGGGAGGAACTCCAGTCCCGTGTAGGGGCCAACGGGCATACGCTCGAGGAGGGGCCGATCACCTCCAGGACCGTGCTCCCGTTCCGCAGCTTCGTCCAGGAGCCGATGCACCACGGGCGGCTCGTGCTCGCCGGTGACGCCGCGCACACGGTGCCGCCGACCGGCGCCAAAGGCCTCAACCTGGCTCTCGCCGATGTACGGGTCCTGGCCGAGGAACTCGAGCGAGCCGTCGCGAGTGGCGACACCGCCCCACTGGAGAGCTACAGCGAGCGCGCGCTCGGCCGGGTCTGGAAGGCCCAGCACTTCTCGTACTGGATGACCACCATGCTGCACACCTTGCCGGAGGCCACCCCGTTCGACATACGGCGCCAGGAGGGCGAACTGGCGGCGGTGACCGGCTCGACCGCGGGCTCGACCTACCTCGCCGAGGCCTACACCGGCTGGCCGCAAGGGCGATGACCATGGCACTGTCCCGCCAGGAACCGAGCGTCGCCCGGCCCGGCCGGGGCGTCACCGGCTTCCTCCCCGATCAGGCGGGTGTACCCGGCATCGCAGGCTTCCGGCCGAGGGCGACGCCGGGTGGCGGCTGGCCGTCGACCACCTCCACATGCGCCCGACCCGGCTACGACGACATGTTCGTGGACGAGGTCCGCTTGGTCGTCGACGGGCACGGCACACACAAGGACGTGTACTCGCCGGAGGGCACGTTGGCCCGCGACGCCGGTCGGCTGTGCCCGTGCCGCGCGGGTGGGCCGGCGGGAAGCCGGGGTGGATACCGGCCCCAGGCCGCACAAGGAGTGAGGTGAAGGGGCGGATGGGGCAACAGGCTTTCCGCACAAGCTAGTTGACAACTGTTCGGTGCAGTCACAGGGGTGCTGATCAACGCTGGAACGCGGTGGAATGGAGGTACCGGGGAGGAAGGGGGCGCCTCGTGGAGCAGGCCTGTGGAGGAAACGAGCGCCGGTGCCCGGCACTCCGGCCCGCCGGACGAGCCGTGACATGCCCCGTCCCGTCCCGGATGACGACCACCTCCTGGGGGACCCGATGGCCTTTCCGCCACCGCCACCCGACCGGACGACGGCCCGTCCGCGCCGTCGAAGCCGACCGAACCGCCCGCGCCCTCGCACAGCGCACAGGCCCCACAGGATCCGCCCGCCCACGGTCCGCCGTGGCAGGGGCCGTCGTTCCAGGGCCCGGTGCGGCACGATCCACTGGCGGTCGCCCTCGGCAACGCGTCGCTCCTCGGCCCGGGCTATCTGCTGATGTGCCGCCCGGGACCGTTCTGGACCGCCGCGGTGATCACCTTCACGCTGGTCTGAACGGCGGTCGCGACCGCCGAGACCCGGAGCGAGGTACTGCTGCTGCTGTGGTGGACGGCGGTCGTGGCGCACGGGTGGCTGCTCGCCCGGCGTCGGCAGGGCGACCCGCGGACGGCACAGCGCCTGGTCGCTTTCGGCCTCACCGCCGCGGTGCTGCCCAGTCGGCCGCGGCGACCCGGGCGGGCTCCGCCAGCGGCAGAACCACCATGCTCATCCGGGCCACCGGCGATCCCTCCCCCTCACGGTGCCAGTAGAGGCCCGCACACACGGGGCACCGGGTCGGTCCGGAGGGCAGGTGGTCGTGCTGCCAACTGCCGAGCTCAGCCGTCCCGAACCAGGTGACCCGTTCCGCCAGAGCCAACTCCCCGGCGGAATCGAACCATTGCGGTCTCCGCATGCCGCAGCGATCGTGGATGTGGTCCGACCACCGTGACAGCAGTGCCTCCATGGCGTCGGTGTGCACGGCAGTGTCGTGTCCGGCCGCATCGTTGACCGATGTCGTGGCGCAGAGAATGGCAGAAGGGGCCGACAACGCCCCCGCCCGCAGCGCCGTCCGGCTCGCCGGCCAGTTCCTCGTGGGCCGGTCCGGCAGGCAGACGCAGCAGTGAAAGAGGCCACCCGCAGGCCTCAGCGCGGCTGACGCAGTCCGGTGAGGAGGAGGCCGACCAGCCGGCGTGCGTCATAGCGGGGATCGCTGTCCGCGCCGATGCAGAGGTTCCCGACGCCGCGCATGAGGGCATAGGCTTCCACATCGGTGCGGATCTCCCCGGACGCGGCCGCGGCGGCGAGGAGTTCGGCGCACACGGGCACGAGCCGGTCGAGGAAGTAGGAGTGCAGTGTCTCGAAGCCGGTGTTGTCGGACTGCAGGACACCGGCGAGTCCGTGCTTGGTGACCAGGAAGTCGACGAAGAGACTGATCCACTCCCGCAGCGCCGCGTACGGCGTCGCACTGCTCTCCAGCAGGGTCGGACCGGCCTCGGCGCAGGCCTCGACCTGGTGCCGGTAGACAGCGATGATGAGATCCGCCCGGGCCGGGAAGTGGCGGTAGATCGTGCCCACCCCGACACCGGCCTCGGCCGCGATGTCGCGCACCGGCGCGTCCACGCCCGACGTGACGAAGACGGTGGCCGCCGCGTCGAGCAGGGTCTTCTCGTTGCGCCGGGCGTCCGTCCGCTTGGGCCGGCCCGCGCGTACCGTGTTCCTGCCGCTGCCGTCGGTCTCGTGCACCGCGCCGCTCCCTCCACTGCCGGACCTGCCGCACGGGGCATGGGTCGTCGCCCTTGTTCCGGAGCGGAGTTCCGTTTGTTCCATGATGTCAGAACACGGTACCGGCGGCGACAGTCGGTCGGCGGATCCGAGGCCATGAGGGCCCGGAACGACCGTCCGGTCGACGTGACGGGTCGGTCGAATATGGCGCTTCAGGTGCCGCCGTTCACCGCCGGGCTGCACCCGGGCGCATTCGAGCCTTCGCCCTCTTCCGATGCCGGATTTCCCGGACACCGTCGGCAAGGGCAATCCGGGCGGCGCCCAGTACGGCGAGGACCGAGGAGAAGTCGCGCTGCCCTCCCTGTCACCGTGAGGTGCTCGACCGTATGAGCGCCCAGGCGATGTCCAGGGCCCCTTCACGCACCCGTCAGGACCATCGACCCGCCCCCGTGGTGCCGGTTCCTGACGGACGGCCGGCTGTGCGCGAAGTCTGGACAGCCGGCGAACGACGTGTTGTCACTCCGCCGCACAGTGAGTTTCCGACGTTGAAAGGATTCTGGTCGTCACGGCGTCGTGCCGGCGGGCGGACACGGGTGCCGTCACCATGAGCCGGACGCCGGACCGATGGTCTCGATTTTGCAACGTTATGCATCCGTGTCCGGGGCACTGGCAAGGCTACGAGCAGGGACGGGTGACGGGCGCCCGTACGCTGAGGAGACGCCGCCGCCGCGCCGTCCCGTCCACCGGTGCCCGGTCCTTCGCTGCCGGGCCCGCGGGCGTCCGGGCCCGGCAGGCCGACACGCCGGTACGCGGGCCGGCGGGAACGGCACGCCGGGGGGCGTGTGCGCGCCGGAGGTGCGCCTGCTGCCGGTGGTCCCCGCCTGCGCCTCGGTGATGCCGTTCCGGATGAAGGCGTACGACGAGGTCGTCGAGCGCGACACCGACTGGAGGAAGCACTCCCACCCGTTCCACGAGCTGCTGTGGAACGGGTCCGGCGCTTCGGCGACCGTCGTCGGCTCGAGGGTGTGGACGATCACCCCGTCGCTCGGACTGTGGATGCCCGCGGGCACGCTGCACTCGGGATCGGCGACCGCCGACACCTGGTTCCGGGCCACCTTCTTCGGTTTTCACACCACGCCCTCCCTCTCCGACACGCCGATGGTCGTCGAGATCACCCCGTTGCTGCGGCTGCTGCCGGAACGGCTGGGCGAGTCCGGCCTCTCCGTCATGTCGCGGGAGGTCACCGAAGCCATGGTGCTCGACGTGCTGAGGCCCTCTCCTCACGAGTTGCTGGTGCACCGGCCCGCCTCGGCCCTGCTGCGTCCGATAGCCGACGCGGTGACCGCCGCGCCGGGCGACCGGAGGACCCTCGCCGACCGGGCGGCGGAACTCGGCGTGAGCACGCGCACGATCAGCCGGGCGTTCGTCGCGGAGACCGGCACCAGCTTCGTACGCCGGGTCGCCTCGGTCTGCGCCCAGCACGCGATCGCCCTCCTGACACGGGGCCGGGAAGTGGAAGCGGTCGCCCTCGGGGTGAGGTACGGGTACGGGTCGGCGAGTGCCTTCGGTGCGGCCTTCCGGCGGACGACGGGACTCAACGCGGGAGCCCTCCGCGCTTCCTGAACCGCACCCCGAATGTCCTCCGCGCCCGCATCGCTGCGGCATCCGTCTTCCGATCGCTGTGTCAGGTCTCCCGAACGATCGATTGCGACCCCCGGGGCCGTTCGCCTACTGTGCTCAACGTAAAGGCAAGGCTTACCTAAATCTTTGCTTCTGGTGCGGTGCACACATTCCACGACGGCATCCCGTGCTCCGGGCGTGGGTGGACCGGCGTCTTCCCCATACGGAACCGTGGAGTTCGACCATGCGCTCAGCCCGCCTGCGACTGCTCGTCGCGGCCGCCGTGTCCTCCTGCGTGCCGGCGGCACGGAGCGGGATGTGACCTCCGGACTCTCCGCCGTCCTGCCCGACCTCTCTCCCTGGCGGTCCTCCCGCGACTTCCGGCTCCTGTGGGTGCAGGGGCTGGTCACGACCTTCGGCAGCTTCATGGCCCTGGTCGCCCTGCCGCTGCAGATCAAGGAGCTGACCGGATCACCCCTCGCCGTGGGCGCCATGGGCGCGGTCGAACTGGTGCCCCTGGTGGTCTTCGGGCTGTACGGCGGCGCACTCGCCGACGCCGCGGACCGGCGCAGGGTCATCCTGCTCACCGAGGCCGGACTGGGCGTGCTCGCGCTCGTCCTCCTGGTCAACGCGACGCTGCCGGAACCGATGCTGTGGCCGCTGTACGTGGTCGCGGCCGGGGTGGCGGCCCTGGTGGGGCTCCAACGGCCCGCGCTGGACTCGCTGATGGCCCGGATCGTGCCGCACGACCAGCTCCCGGCGGCGGCCGCCCTGAACGCGCTGCGCTGGCAGATCGGCGCCATCGCCGGACCTGCCCTGGCCGGCCTGGTCGTGACGTACGCGGGCAACGCTCCGGCCTACGCGACGACGGCGGCCGGCTTCGCCGTCTCGATCCTGCTGTGCCTGCGGCTCGCGCCCATGCCGGCGGCCGAGAACGCAGGGAAGCCGTCGCTGCGGGGCATCGCCGAGGGAGCACGGTACGCCTGGTCACGGCCGGTACTCCTTGGCACGTACGCGGTGGACATGGCGGCGATGTTCTTCGCCTTCCCGAACACGATCTTCCCGTTCCTCGCCGACGAACTGGACGCCGACTGGTCGCTGGGGCTGATGTACGCGGCGGGTTCCGTCGGCTCGGTGGCGGTGAGTCTGACCAGCGGCTGGGTCTCCCGGGTACGGCGGCACGGACTCCTGGTGGTGTGCGGCGCGACCGGCTGGGGCCTGGCCATCGCGGCGGCAGGCTGGTTGCCGGACCTCTGGCTGGTGCTGGTCTGTCTGGCACTGGCCGGGGCCGGCGACATGCTGAGCGGGCTGGGCCGCTCGACCATCTGGAACCAGACCATCCCCGATGAACTGCGCGGCCGGCTCGCGGGCATCGAGGTGCTGTCGTACAGCGTCGGCCCGCAGCTCGGACAGGTCAGGGCGGGCGCGATGGCCGGCTGGACCGGCACCCGTCCCGCCTTCTGGACCGGAGGCCTTGCCTGCGTGGCCTCGGTGGGCCTGCTGGCGGTCGCGCTGCCGAGACTGCTCACCTACGACGCGATGACGGACGAGGACGCCCTCCGCCGCCGCGCCGCCCACACCGCCGCGCCCGGCGGACCGGACCCGGCCGGAGCGGCCGGGAAGCCGGACCTGTGACGGCCGTGCCGGGCGGTCGCGAGGACTGCCCGGCACGACGGGGAGGATCACGTCAGGGGAGTGATCCGGATGTCGCGGAACCTCACCTTGTTCCCGTGGTCCTGCAGCCGGACCGCTTCCGCGGCAGGAGTCTCGGACCGGCCCGAGGCGGTCGGTCCGTCGAGGACGATGTCGTCGTGGGCCTTCTGCCCGTTTCGCACCACCGTGATCCGGGCGTCGGCGGTCTTGCGGCTGCTGTCGTCGAAGCGGGCCGCGCGGAAGTCGATGTCGTAGGTCTGCCATGTCTCGGGCGCCGTCGCCGCATTGGTGTCGGGCGCCCGCTTCAGATGGAAGGCCCCTGCCTCGTCGGTGTCGAGCGTGGTGTCACCGTAGGAGTCGAGGATCTGCAGCTCGTAGCGGTCCTGGAGGAAGACGCCGCTGTTCCCGCGGTCCTGTCCGGTGACCTCGGGGGGAAGCAGCGGGACCCGGAACTTCCCATGCAGTCTGAAGTCCTGGTGGGCGTCCTTGGTGCGGATGTCGCCGCAGCACACCTCCATCGACTTCTCGTCGCTCAGCGGCCATCGCAGGCTCCTGCCGTCTGTGTGCTGCCACTGCGCCTGCGAGGCGGCCGTACCGTCGAAGAGCGGGACCTGGGCTCCGTGCGGATGGACACTGAGCATGTCGAGATTGACATGACCGGTGTCGCCCGGGCCGAACCGGTAGGAGACCGTGTTGTTCCCGGCGCGCAGCGTCAGCCGCTCGGTCCGCGTCGACCAGGAGTCCCAGTCGCCGGTGGGCGGGAGCTGCGTCTTCCGCAGCTTCTTCCCGTTGACGTACAGGGACAGGGACAGGGACTTGGTGCCCCTGAACGGGTCCGGCCCGTTGGAGTAGCGCAGCCCCACGTCGTAGGCGCCCGACTTCGGGACCGTCACGTCGAACGTCGTGCCGGCCCTGCCCTCGATGGCGTACCGGTCCACGAAGCCGCTGCCGGAGTAGCCGGTGTGGTCGGTATGACGCCGGCCGTGCCTGTCAGGCGTGCCTCCTCGGCCTCGTACCGGGTCACGGGAGCCGGCTGCTTGCCGGGGATCCGGTCGAGGGTGTACCAGGCCTCGGTGTTCCACAACTGCATGTCCGCGGGAGCGGCGGCGGCCGGCGGCGCGAAGCACAGCCCGGAGGCCAGGGTCGAGATGCTCTTCACCCTCGTGGCACACGCACGCTGCTCGCCTGCCGGGTCCGCTGCGCCCCAGCACGCTCGTCTTCTGGGACAACCGCTGCGTACAGCACCACGCCATCTACGACTACTACCCGCACACCCGCTACGGTCGCCGGGTCGCGATCAACGGCGGCCCGCTGAAGAGCTGACCGGCTGCTGAGACCGCACACCCGGTCTTCGGGCCGGGTGCTCCACGCTGCCACGGCTCACCCGGCCGTCCTTCACACCCTCCGCTCCAGGAAGGCCGACAGGCCCGACAGGAGCCGGTCGACGTCCTCGTTGCCGGTGTAGGGGGCCAGCCCGATACGGAGTCCACCGGTGTCTTCGAGGCCGAGGCGGCGGGACGCCTCCAGTGCGTAGAAACTGCCGGAGGGTGCGTGGACGCCGCGGCCGGCCAGGAAGCGGTAGGCGTCCACGGTGCGGTGGCCGTCGAGGGTGACGAGCAGGGTCGGGGTACGCCGGGCCGCGCGGGACCGGACGGTGACCTGCTCGATGGCCGCCAGTCCTTTCTCGAGCCGGTGGCGCATCGTACCCTCGTGTTCCTCGATCGCCTCGAACGCCGAGCCGAGCCGTTCGCGGCGGCTGTCGGCCTTGTGCACGGCCAGTCCGGCCAGGAAGTCGACCGCCGCACGGGTGCCCGCGAGGAACTCGTAGGGCAGCGTGCCGAGCTCGAAGCGCTCGGGAACCACGTCCGTGGAGGGCAGCAGCTTGTCGGGGCGCAGCGTTTCGAGGAGTTCGGGCCGGGCGGCCAGGACGCCGTGGTGGGGGCCGAGGAACTTGTACGGGGAGCAGACGAAGAAGTCCGCGCCGAGTGCCTCGACGTCGACGAAGGCGTGGGCGGCGTAGTGCACTCCGTCGACGTACAGCAGGGCGCCCGCCTCATGCACGATCCGCGCGATCTCTCCGATCGGGGGGATCGTGCCGAGGAGGTTCGAGGCCCCGGTGACCGCCACCAGCCGGGTGCGTTCACTGAGCACGGCCCGGATGTCGTCGTCGGTCAGTTCACCGGTGGCCGGATCGAAGTCAGCCCAGCGGACGGTGCAGCCGGCCCGCTCGGCCGCCTGTATCCAGGGCCGGATGTTGGCGTCGTGGTCCAGCCGAGTGACGACCACCTCGTCGCCCGGTGACCAGGTTCCGGCGAGGGTGCGGGAGAAATCGTAGGTGAGCTGGGTGGCGCTGCGGCCGAAGACGATGCCCGCCGGGTCGACGCCCAGGAGATCGGCCATGGCGCGGCGGGTTTCGACGACGACGGTCTCGGCGTTGCGCTCGCCGGGCAGACCGTCACCCCGGATCGAGAGGGGCTGGGCCAGCGCGGCGCTGATCGCCTCGATGACGGGCAGCGGCATCTGGGTGCCGCCGGGGCCATCGAAGTGGGCGGTGCCGGTGGCGAGCGCGGGAACCTGTGCGCGCAGGGCGGTGAGATCGTACGTCATGTGGGGGCTTCCTGTCGGTGCGGCCTGGGGGCGCGGTGTACCGGTCAGAGGTGCGAGCCGCGGGTCAGCGGTTCCTGCGGCGGGTCGGAGAGCTGCTCGCGCAGATAGTTCCAGATGACGGCGATCAGCGCGGCGACCGGTACGGCGAGCAGGCTGCCGACGATGCCGACCAGACTCCCGCCCAGCGTCACCGCCAGCAGGACGACCGCCGCGTGCAGTCCGAGACCGCGGCTCTGGATCATGGGCTGGAACACGTTGCCCTCGAGCTGCTGCACCCCGACGATGATGGCCAGCACGATCAGCGCGTCCATCAGGCCGTTGGACACGAGCGCGATCAGCACCGCCACCAGACCGGCGAACAGGGCACCGACGATGGGCACGAAAGCCGACACGAAGGTCAGCACCGCCAGCGGGAGTACCAGCGGTACGCCCAGGATCCACAGGCCCAGGCCGATGAGCACGGCGTCGATCAGGCCGACGAGCGCCTGGGACCGGACGAACGATCCCAGGGTGGTCCAGCACCGCGCGGCCACGACCGGGACGTCGGTGGCGAGCCGGCCGGGGAGCTGCCGGCCGAGCCACGGCAGGAAGCGCGGGCCGTCCTTGAGGAAGAAGAACATCAGGAAGAGCCCCAGCACGGCGGTGACCACACCGTTGAAGACGGTGCTCACTCCTGTGGCGACCGTGGAGACGATGGTTCCGGCGCTGTCCTGGACCCGGGCGGTCGCGGTGTCGAAGGCACCGGCGATCCGCTCCTCCCCGATGTTCAGCGGGGGCCCGGCGGCCCACTCGCGCAGCCGCTGGATGCCTTCCACCACTCCGTCGGTCAGCTCTTCGGACTGCGACGTCACGGGCACCGCGATCAGCGCGACGGTGCCCGTGGCCACCAGCAGGAACAACACGGTGACCAGTGACGCGGCAAGCGCCGGAGCGAGGCCGCGTCGACGTAGGAAGCGGGTCGGGGGCCAGGTGAGCGTGGTGAGGAGGAGACCGACTATCAGGGGCCAGACGATCGGCCACATCCGGCCCAGAACCCACAGAACCACCGCGACGGCCACCAGGACCAGCAGCAGCTCACCGGAAATGCGCGCGGACGTGCGCAGCGCGGCGCGGGTTTTCCCCGCATTCAGCGTGGCAGACATGGAGGAACCTTATGGGGCCCGCCGGTTACGGCGATCACGGACCTCTCCGCCTCGCGTCTGTCACCGGTGGTGGCGGTGCGAGGCCCGCACGCCGCCACCGGCACGGTGTCCACCGCAAAGGAGCGATCAGCTGAAGGGGGCCAGGGTGATGTGGGCCCGGCGCGGGTCGCCGTCGTGGACGAGCGACTCGTGGTTGCCCACGTCGTCGAAGGCGAAGGCATAGGCCTTCCCGTCGGCCATCTGCGCGTGGATGGCGCGGGCGTAGTGGTTGGTGACGGCGTCCTGGTAGAAGCCTGCCGCGCCGGAGTCGGGCTGGTGGGGGTTGGTCAGGAGCGTGGAGCGGTGGAATCCGGCGCACAGAGTGCGTGAAACGGGGCCGCGCACCTGGTCGTTCGGCGCATCGAGTCGCCTGTGGCAGCCGAAGATGGAGGAGGCGTCCGGCTTCTGGAAGCTGGTGACGACGGCGCCCGCGCTGTTGGTGAAGTTCATGACGGCCCTGCTGCGCAATTACCCGGCGTGATGACGCCGTGCCGATACGGCCTTCAGAGCGCGTCGCAGATGCAGGCAGGCCGGGCGCGGCCGAGCTCTGAAAGCACGGCACGTGATCGCTCGCCGAATTGAGCAGCAGAGTCCATGACGTCACCAAAGACCCGTCCGTAGTACCTGACGCCGGGCTGGTGGGCGAAGGGCGTGACCGTCAGGGTCGGGGCGGTGTACGTCTGCCAGACGCGGTTGACGTAGTCCTCCATGACCGACGCCGGCAGGGCGCCCGTTTCCACCCCGTACAGCGGGGACAGGGCGCGCAGCACAGTGCCGTCGGAGCGGGTCTGGATCAGATTGGCCCAGCCTCCGGACTGTCCTCTGAGTGCGTTGAATAGCGCGTTGCGTCCACCGGACTTGAGCCGGCCGGTGCTCGCCGTGGTGCCGTCGGCGCGCTGCACCCCGACCGGGTAGGGCGTGGAGAACATGTCGACCTGCGTGCTGTTGAGCCACAGGCCCGAGTCGTTGAGGGTGTACTCCGAGTTGACTCACGAGCCGTCCTCGTGACGGCCGTGCAAGCACCGAAACAGCTAAGGAATTTCCGAGTCTTCCGGCCACGAGCCGCCCCGGGGCGAACCCCGCCCGGCTGCCTGTGGTTCGACCGGTCCCGCAGCCTCGCGGACCCGGCGGAGCGGGTCCCGGTCGAGGCCTTCCACGACGACGAGGCAGGGGCTGCCCACGTACAGTCGGCGCATTTCGGGGCCGTGCGGCGAACCCTGCTTCCCTGCCCGGCCGCGACGCCCTGCGTCGTGAACGCCACGGTTGCGCAGGACGACTGGTCTCCGCTGGGCGAGATGAGCGTCCCCGAGGAGAAGCGACGCACCCCCGTGAGGCCGCACGGTACCTGCCCCGCTCCGTCCGGCGTCCAGCGGCTCACGGCCGTCCATGGGCAACGCCTCATCGAGCATCGGCATCGGCATCGGGGCGGTTCTCGCTGTTCAGGGCATGGGCGAGCGGCAGTCTCGAGAGCGCCGGCGCGCCCGTCACGATCAGGGCGACGCCCAGTAGTCGGGGCAGGAGTTACCAGCCCGACCGCACGTACTCGGCGTAGACCGTGATACCGAGCGCCAGGCTCACGCCCGCGTCGCCGAGTGTGAGCGCGGGCTGGGACGCGACCAGTGGCCCCGCCTGCATCGCGTTCTCCAGAAGGAACAGCGCCGACGCGCCGAACAGGGCGAAGCCGTAGGTCTGCCAGGCCGTGAGGAACGCGGTGACACCGCCGTCGTCGAGTGCGTGCATCGATGCCTTCATCAGCGCCGCGGTCACCGCGTAGGCGACAGCGGTGGCCGGCCCGAAGCAGGCCGCACGGGTGCGGCCCTCGGGCCGGCGGAGCGCTGCGAGCACGAGGGAGGCAGACGATCGCCGTGGTACAGAGGGCAAGTGCCAGGACCCACCGGTCCAGCGGCACGTGTGTGCGGTTCCCCTCGGGCGACACGGCGGCCAGGGCGACGGCCAGCCCTGCCACCACGGCGAGGGCGGCCACCCAGCCGGAGCGGGACAGCCGTCCTCGCAGCACCACCGTGGCGATGGCCAGTGCGAGCGGCAGCTCGAGCACGAAGAGCGGCTGAACGACCGTCAGCGGCCCCGTCGCCAGGGCCGCAGCCTGGCAGAGCGCCGCCGTGATGACGGCGAGGATGCCGGCGAGCCAGACGGGGCGCCGCGGGAGATCGAGCATCAAGGCGGCCCGCAGCTTGTCGGTCCGGGGCACGCTCAGGGCCGTCTTGCGCTGGAGGACAGTCGCGAGAGCGTTGCTGGACGCGGCGCCCAGTGCGAACAGGACCGGCAGCAAGATGTCCGCGGTGCGGGAGTCCTCCAAAGTGACAAGACGGCCCACCCTCAGGCCTGCCATACTGATCCGCCTCCCTGTTCCTCGCGAACACGCGAGGGGTGTGTCGCGCCCGTCCCTGCGTTCACGTCCGTGCCGGTACCGGTCGCCGGAGGAGGTAGACGGCCGCGGTCACGACCAGGAGTGCCATACAGGCGATGAACACCAGGCCCGCTCCCTCCAGGCCGATCGGGCCCGTCAGTACTCCCACACCGATCACCGGCACCGAGATACCCGCGTAGGCCACGACGAACAGCGTCGAGATCACGGCCGCCCGCTCGCCCGCCGGAGATGCCCCGGCCACCGCGGTCAGCGCCCCGCGGAAGGCCAGCCCCTGCCCGGCGCCACCGACGAGCGCGCTCAGCACCACCAGCGAAAGCAGGTCCCAGTGCAACGCGCCCGCGAGCAGAGCCAGACCGGCGAAAAGCCCGGCGCATCCCCAGGGCAGCGACCGCGCCGGACCGATCCGGCCGACGGTCAGTTGGCCGGCCGTGGAGGCGAAGAAGGCCAGCGCGACGACCAGGCCGCTCACGGCCCGGTTGTGCACGTTCAGGAACTCGGCGAGGAACGCCGGACTGACCGACGTGAAGACCCCGAACAGCGCGAAGCCCACGAACGAGGCGATCGCCGCCGAACCGAACACCGCCCGCGTCTGAGGAGGCACTCCGGGCCGTCGCGGACGTGCGGTGCTCGGAGGCCGCCGCTCACGTACGGTCTCCGGAAGCCGGAGCAGGACAACGGCCGAGCAGGCCACCAGGGCCAGGTGCGCGGCGAACGGCAGGTGCAGCGGCCAGGGCGCGTACTGCGACAGCACTCCCGCGAGCAGCGGACCGCATCCCAGCCCGCCCATGTTGGCTGCGGTGGCGACGAACGTGGCACGAGAGGCGCCGCCGTAGGGTGCCAGTTCCATGACGTACGCGGTGGCGGCCCCGGTGAACAGGCCGGCGGACAGTCCCGACAGCAGCCGCCCCGTGTACAGCCATCCCAGGCCGGTGGCGCACAGGAAGCATAGGGCGCTCAGGGCCGCGAACCCCAGGCCCCACAGCAGCGCCGGGCGCCTGCCCACCGTGTCCGAGACGCTGCCCGCCAGCAGCAGGACACCGATGACGCCGAATGCGTACACGGCGTACACGACGGTGACGGTCAGCTCGGAGAACCCGAACTTTTCCTGGTAGAGGCCGTAGAGGGGGGTCGGCAGCGTGGTGCCGACCATGCATACGGCGAACAGCGCACCGCCGAGCACACACGCGCGCCACCTCTGGCGATCACCGCCCATGCCGCCGACGGTAACCCCGTCCGTGCCGCGGTTGCGCCCGGCACGCCAAGCGCCCGGCGGAAGCAGGGAAGCAACCGGGCGCTGCCCTCGCCCCGTGTCATGGGGGAAGCCACGCGGTACCCGCAGGTGCGGATACTCATGTGCCGGAAGGCCTCGGCACGTGAAGCTGGCGAGCAGGTATTCCCGTGTCGAAAGGCCGACCATGCTCAGCCGTGCTGCCGCTGCCCTGCTGCCCTTCTTCGGGCACCTCACCGTCACCCGCGAGGCGGACGGACCGTGCCCCGTGGGCAGTGCCTTCGTCGCCAACCACGACTCGTTGGCCGACCCGGCGGTCGTACTGACCGCCCTGCGGTCCGTGGGCGTGAGGCCGGCGGTCCTGGCCACGGCGGGTCTCTGGCGCGTACCGGTGCTGGGCCGGTCGTTGCCCAGGGAGGGGCACATTTCCGTCCACCGGGGATCGGCGCGGGCGGCGGAGGCCCTCGCAGCCGCGGCCGAGGTGCTCGGAGCGGGGCGTCACGTACTCATCTACGCCGAAGGTGGTCTCCCCCGGGCCAGGACGCGAAAAGTGCCGCGCCTCTGCCCTTCCGCACCGGTCTCGCGCGGCTCGTGGCCACGACCGGTGCGCCGGTGGTCCCCGCCGGTCAGGCGGGGGCCCGGCGTCTCTGTTCGGAAACGGCCGCGAAGCAACTGACCGGTGTGCTCACTGCCCCGGTGGGCCGCCCCCGATTCCACGTGCACATCGGTAGTCCGGTGCGTCTGCCGGCGAAGACGGCGCAAGGTACGTCTGTTGCGCATGGTGCGGTCAGTGCCGCCTGGCGGCGAGCGGCACACGCCGTCGGTGAAGCGTCCCACAGGCCCGGGAACCGTTGAGGGCGGCGGAGTCCCTCCGCGCGGAGCGCCGGCCCCGAAGTCCTCACGTGCGCGTACGCCCGTTGGGGGAAACCGGTTGCCGCGGCGGCGTCGGCCGCGATGTGCGGGACCACGGCACAGCGATCGTTCCACCGCCGGGCCGAGGCCCGGCGCACTGCGATCAGCTCCGGTAGCGATCGGGGATCTCGATGTGGCATCGCAGCTCACCGCACACCCAGGGCATCAGACGAACGCGGTGACGGTGCCGCGGGCGAGCGCGGCGGAGCCCGACAGCCGTTCTCCCGCCTCGTAGACCATGTGACGAGGGTGACTCTGTGGAACTTCGAGATGGGCAACCGGTCGAGCCGGTTGGCCGCGGGCGATCTCTTCCAGCAAACGTCGAAAGCGCCGCTCCTGGCGCCGTAGACAGAGTCGGCGGTCACCCAGGCGATCGGCAGCGGCGAGGCAAGTGCGCACACGTGGTCATGGCACGATCACCCCCGCCTCGATCAGGTTGTGGTGCCTCCCGGGGCGCTACCGCACGGAGCAGTAGAGCCGGGCTCCCCGGCCAGTGGCAGCGCGGGCAAGAGATGCCAGCTCCGCAAGGTGGCTGACGGCCTCGCCTTCCTCGACGAGCTCCCCATCAGCCCGCCGCAGGTGCGACCGCTTACGAGCCACCTCTTCGAGCCGCAGCGCGTCCTTGGCCGTGAGCAGGGCCTGGAGGCGCTCTGAAATCACGAAGACGTAGCAGCCATCGTTCGTGATCTCAGTCAGTACCTGCGGCTCGCCGGCCCGCAGGAGCCCTTGCGGACTGTCTCCGGTGAGGAGGCTCTTCCACTCGCCTGCGGCGTCCGCTGGATCGTAGATGCCCACAGGAATGATCTCGAATGCTCTGCGTGGGCTGAAGCCCTTGGCTGCAGCCGCCGACTCGTCGTCGGGCGCGATGAAGAAGTCTGCCCGGTCATCCACCTCGGCATCATGCCCGGTGCCCGGGCCAGGTGACTAGCAGGATCCGCCGGGCAGGCCTTGGTCGGCCGCGATGTCCCGGCTCTCGAGGACACCCGCCAGGTCGGGGCCCAGGAGCTCCGAGCCCAGGACGCGGCGGAGGTTCGGGAGGAGAGCGAGGTCCTCGAGGGAGGTGACGTCGAACAGGCCGTCCTCGCCGTCCCAGACCGGTGCGCACTTCCGGTACACCCGGTTGCCGCCGTCCACGCGCAGTTCCTCGACGCCGGCCAGGAGTTCGTCGCCGAGCTCCAGCGACTCGAGGTACGCGCGCGCCTCGGACACCACTCTGTACGCCAGGTCGTGCTTCTGGGCGTACTCCCAGGTGTCGTCGCCGAGGCCCTTCTCCTTCAGGAGGCCGGCCAGACTGAACTGCGGGGTCAGCTTCTCGTCGACGTACATGAGCTGCTCGATGACGACGAGCTTGAAGTTGAAGTCCTTGAACCGGGCCGTGGGGACGACCCCATGGCACCGTGTGAACGCTCCTCCCCCGCCTCCGGTGCGGCGCCCGCGCGGGTGCCGCACCGGGCCGATACCGGGTCAGGCTCCGGGGAGGATGCCGCTGCGGACCACTTCGGAGTACCAGCGGGCGCTGGCCTTCGGGATGCGGGTGCCGGTCGGGTAGTCCACGTAGACGGCGCCGAAGCGCTTGCTGTAGCCGTGGGCCCACTCGAAGTTGTCCAGCAGGGACCAGAGGAAGTAGCCGCGTACGTCGACGCCGTCCACGATGGCCCGGTGGACGGCGGCCAGGTGGTCGCGCACATACGCGATGCGCGCGGGGTCGTTGACCTGCCCCGAGGGGTCGGCGTAGTCGTCGAACGCCGCGCCGTTCTCGGTGATGTACAACGGCAGCCGCGGGAAGTCGGCGGCCAGGCGGCGCAGCAGGTCGTACAGGCCGGTGGGGTCGACGGCCCAGCCCATGGCGGTGGTCTCGCCGGGCGGCTGGTGGAAGGCGACCTTGTCGGCGCCCGGCCAGGGGCTGTGGGCGCTCCTGCCGTGTCCGTCGGAGGTGTGGGCGCCGCTGCCGTCGGTCGCGGAGACGACGGTGGGGGTGTAGTAGTTCACGCCGAGGAAGTCCAGCGGCTGGTGGATCTGCCGCAGGTCGTCGTTGCGCACGAAGGACCAGTCGGTCAGTTCCGCGGTGTCCTTGAGCAGGTCCTCCGGGTAGACGCCCTGGAGCATCGGGCCGGTGAAGACCCGGTTGGCGAGCGCGTCGATGCGGCGGACCGCGTCGTTGTCGGCGTCGTCGGCGGTGAGCGGGCGGACCTGGTGGATGTTCAGAGTGACCGAGCACCGGGCGTCGGCGGGGAGACGGTCGCGCAGTGCCTGGACGGCCAGGCCGTGGCCCAGGTTGAGATGGTGGGCGGCGCGCAGGGCGGCGACCGGGTCGGTGCGGCCGGGGGCGTGCACGCCGGAGCCGTAGCCGAGGAAGGCGCTGCACCAGGGCTCGTTGAGGGTGGTCCAGGTCTTCACCCGGTCGCCCAGGGCGTCCGCGGCGAGGGCCGCGTACTCGGCGAACCGCTCGGCCGTGGCCCGCTCGGGCCAGCCTCCGGCGTCCTCCAGCTCCTGCGGCAGATCCCAGTGGTAGAGGGTGGCGACGGGCTGGATGCCCTTGTCCAGCAGGTCGTCGACGAGGCGCCGGTAGAAGTCCAGGCCCTTCTGGACGGCGGGGCCCCGGCCGGTGGGCTGGATCCGGGGCCAGGCGAGGGAGAACCGGTAGGCACCCAGGTCGAGTTCCGCCATGAGGGCGACGTCCTCGCGCCAGCGGTGGTAGTGGTCGGTGGCGGTGTCACCGTTGTCGCCGTTGCGGACCCGGCCGGGGGTACGGGCGTAGGTGTCCCAGATGGACGGTGTGCGGCCGTCCTCGGCGGCGGCCCCCTCGATCTGGTAGGAGGCGGTCGCGGAGCCCCAGAGGAAGCCCTTGGGGAAGGTGCGGGCGGCGTCCGGGGCGGACGCGGTCTGCTGTGCTGCGGTGACCACGTAAGTCCTTTCGGGGTGGTGAGGGGGGAAGCGGGGGCGAGGGCGTGGGTGGTTCGCGAGCGCCTGCGCGTCGGAGCGGCGGGCGCGTTCGACCGGCCCTTGACGGGGCGTTCAGCCCTTGACGGCGCCCGCCATGATGCCGCTGACGATCTGGCGGCCGAAGACGATGAACATGACCAGCAGCGGAAGCGTGCCGAGCAGCGCGCCGGCCATGATCAGCGACTGGTCGCGGACATAGCCCGCGCTGAGCTGGGTGAGGGCGACGGGGACCGTGGGGTTGGTCATGTCGAGCACCACGAAGGGCCAGAAGAAGTCGTTCCACGCGTGCACGAAGGTGATCATGAACAGGACCGCCATCGCGGGCCGCGCGACAGGCAGCACGATGCTCCAGAAGATCCGCAACGAGTGCGCCCCGTCCACGCGTCCGGCCTCGACGAGTTCGTCCGGCAGCGCCTCCGAGAGGTACTGCCGCATGAAGAAGACACCGACGGCGCTCACCAGGGTGGGGAAGATGACGGCGGGCAGCTGCTGCGACCAGCCCAGCTCGGACATCATCATGAACAGCGGTACGACGCCGAGCTGCGGCGGCACCAGCATGGTGCCGATCACCAGCATGAGCAGGGCGTTGCGCCCCTTGAACCGCAGTTTGGCGAAGGCGAAACCCGCCAGGGTCGCGAACATCACCGTGGACAGGGCGATCACCCCGGCCACGATCAGGCTGTTGACCATGGCCTTGCCCATCGCCGCCTCGTCCCAGGCTCGGGCGAGGTTGCTGAACAGGTTCGGGCCGGGCAGGAACGGCGGCGGCGTCTGGCTGACCCGGGTGTTGTCGGTGGAGGCCGCCACCATCGTCCAGTACAGCGGGAAGATCGACAGCACCGCCATGACGGCGAGCAGGATGTAGGCGAGCGGGCCGGCGTGGTGCTGACGGCCGGCACGCGGGCGCATCAGCCGGCGACCGCCGCGGCCCGGCTTCTCGGCGGAGGGCCCGGCCGGGGTGTCCGTCCGGGCCGGGAGGCTGTGGATGGTCATGGCGACTCCAGGTCAGGACGTACGGGAACGCAGGCGTTTGATCAGGCGCTGCGCCACGAAGACGAGGACGAGCAGCAGGAACATCGCCCACGCGACGGTGGCCGAGCGGCCCATCTGGTAGTTCTTCCAGCCCTCCTCGTACAGCAGCAGACCCAGGGTCTGGTACTGGTTGTCCGCGCCACCGGTGACGCCGTTGGGTCCCTGGCCGAAGATCAGCGGCTCGCCGAACAGCTGGGTGGCGCCGATCGTGGAGAGCACGATGGTGAAGACGATGGTGGAGCGGATTCCGGGGACGGTGACGTGGGTGAACTGCTTCCACCGGGAGGCGCCGTCGATGGCGGCGGCCTCGTACCGTTCGGCGGGGATCGCCTGCATGGCGGCCAGATAGAGCAGCGCGTTGTAACCGGTCCAGCGCCAGATGACGATGGTGGAGATCGCGACCTGGGCGGACCACTTGTCGGCCTCCCAGTTCACCGGGTCGATGCCGACCGTGCCGAGCGCCCAGTTGATCATGCCGAAGTCGCGTTCGAAGATCATGGTGAACACGAGGGCCGCGGCGGCGACCGAGGTGGCGTAGGGGACCAGCGAGGCGACGCGGAAGAACAGCGAGGCGCGCATCCGGTAGTTGAGCAGGTGCGCCAGGCCGAGCGCCATCAGCAGCTGCGGCACCGTGGAGATGACACCGATGGTGAGGGTGTTCGCCAGCGCGTTCCAGAACCGTGCGTCGTTCCAGAGTTCGACGTAGTTGTCGAACGCCACCCATTCCATGACGTCGAGGGTGGCCAGTTCCACCCGGTGCAGGGAGATCCACGACGTGTAGACGAGGGGGTAGAAGCTGAAGGCGGCGAAGACGACGAAGAACGGCGCGACGAACGCGTACGGGGCGCCTCTGACGTCCAGCCGGTGCAGCAGCGCGCCGCGCCGCCGGGCGGTGCCCTCGCCCTCCGTCTTCGGCGGCGGGCCCGAGGGGTCCCCGCCGGCCAGGGCCTTCGTGGTGGAGGTGGCCACCCGACTTTTCCTTCCTGGGAGCGGATGTGTGAGCCGCCCCGGGCCCGTCGGCAGGTTGCGGACGGGCCCGGACGGCCGATGGGGCGACGGGTCAGCCGACGGCCTTCTCGATGCGCTCCGCGGTGGTATTCCACGCCTCGTCACGCGGGGTGTCCTGCTGCTCGATCAGAGTCAGGCCCTGGGAGAAGGTGTCCTTGATCGTGCCGTCCTTACGGCCGAGGACCTGCTCGTCGGGGATCTCCTGGGCGGCGGCGCCGAAGATCTCGCCGATCGGCGCGCCGCTGAAGTACTCCGACCCGGCGTTCTTCACGTCGTCGCTCTCCAGTGCCTCTCGCGAGGACGGGATGTTGCCGATCTCCTTGAAGATGTGGGCCTGCTGCTCCGGCGCGGTCAGCCAGGCGACGAGCTTCTTGGCCTCCTCCTTCACCGGGCTCTGGTCGATCACTCCGAGGAAGGACCCGCCCCAGTTGGCGCCCTTGGGGGCCCTGGCGATGTCCCACTTGCCCTTGTTCGGCTCGCCGGCCTTCTCGCTGATGTGACTGAGCATCCACGCCGGACACACGGCCGTGGCGAACGTGCCGTTGGCCAGGCCCGGGTCCCAACCCGGCTGGAACTGGCGGAGCTTGGCGCTCAGACCGTCCTCGGCGGCGTCGGCGGCGAGGTTCCACGCCTCCTTGACGGCCGGGTTCTTGTCGTAAATCAACTCGCCCTCGGCGTCGTAGAACTGCTCGGGGTAGCCGTAGACCATGGCGTTGAACAGGCCGCTGGACGCGTCCATGTAGGACACGTCGTCACCCTTGAAGTCCTTCTTGAAGGTGCGGCCGACCTCGACGTACTTCTGCCAGTCCCCCTCCCACAGCTTGGCGACCTCCTCGCGGTCGGTGGGCAGGCCGGCCTGCTCGAAGTAGTCCTTGCGATAGCAGACGGCCATCGGGCCGATGTCGGTGCCCAGGCCCAGCACCTTGCCGTCCTGGGTACTGATCTGGGACTCCTTCCACGGCAGGAAGTGGTCGGTGCCCGATACGTCGGAGAAGTCCGCGAACTTGCCCGCCTGGGTCTCGGTGATCTCCTTGGCCCGGCCGATCTCGATGCCCTGGATGTCCTTCAGGCCCTTGCCGGCGGCGAGCCTGGTCTGCAGCGCGGTGTAGTACGTCTGCTCGTCACCGGCGATCTCGGCCTTGATGTCGACGTCCGGGTTCTCCTTTTCGTACTGCTCGAGAAGGCCCGTCTCCTTGATGCCCATCACCCCGTACAGGCCCATGGTGATGGTGACCTTGCCGTCCTCCTTGCCACCACCCGTGGCCGAATCATTGTTGCTGCTGCAGCCGACGACGAGCGTCAGCGCGCCGACGACCGCGGTCGCCGCCACCGCCCTCGTACGCAACGAACCGGGACTGCCCATGGATCTCCTCCTAGCGACGGCGCTGACGCACCGGAGTGACGGTTTCCGCAATGACCACAGCGGCTCTGGCAATGGGGTGGGAACGTGCCCACTTCGAGGTGGGCACGTTCCCATCACTGGACCGAAGACTCCTGGCAGCGCAGCCGGTCTGTCAATGACTTGAACACAACTTGTGGTCCGGGGCCGGTGTCCGCCGTTCGGTCCCCGGGCCCTGACGCGCTTGCGCTGTCTGCAAGAATTGCCGCTGGTCAACTCCGCGGCCGGTGTCGCCGCGACTGCCGAAGAGGGGGAACACATGGCCGGGGACCGCCGCCCCACGATCAAAACCGTCGCCGCCCGTGCCGGCGTGGGCCGGACCACGGTTTCCCGTGTCGTCAACGGATCGGATCTGGTCAGTGCCGACGCGCGGTCCAGGGTCCTGGCGGCGATCAAGGAGCTCAATTACGTTCCGAACTCGGTCGCCCGCGGCCTGGTGACCAACCGGACCAACGCCGTGGCCCTGGTGATCCCGGAGTCGGAGAGCCGGCTCGGTTCGGAACCGTTCTTCGCCGCGCTGATCCGGGGCGTCAGCGGCGCCCTCGCCGAGAGCCGGACCCAGCTCCAGCTGATGCTCGTCCGTGACCAGGCCGAACGGGACCAGCTGACCGAGTCGGTGGCAACGCGCCGTGTGGACGGCGTTCTCCTGGTCTCCGTCCATTCCGAGGACCGGCTGCCCGGCATGCTGGAGGAGATGGGGCTGCCCACCGTGCTGGCCGGCCGCCGCAACGCGGGCGAACGGCTGAGCTACGTCGACTCCGACAACGCCGGAGGCGCCATCGAGGCGGTCCGGTACCTGCTGCGCGGCGGCAGGACCAGAATCGCCACGATCACCGGGCCGCTGGACATGGACGTCGGCCGCAGCCGGCTCGCCGGCTGGCGTGACGCACACCGGGAGGCGGGAATGCCGGCGAGTGAACTCCTGGCTGAGACAGGTGACTTCACGGAGGAGGGCGGCAGCCGCGCGATGCGTTCGCTTCTTGAACGTGTCCCGGACCTGGACGCCGTCTTCGCCGCCTCCGACCTGATGGCGGTCGGCGCCCTGGCCGAGCTGCGCCGCCACAAGCGGCAGGTGCCCGGCGATGTCGCCGTCGTCGGATTCGAGGACTCCGTCCTCGCCCGCCACACCAACCCGCCTCTGACGACGGTGCGTCAGCCGGTGGAGGAACTGGGCCGCACGATGGCGCGGATCCTCACCGACATCACCCAACACGGCTCACCCCGGCAGCAGTTGACGCTACCGACGGAGCTGGTGGTGCGGGAGTCGTCCTGAACCTCCGCTCTCAGCCCATCGGACCGCTGTCCGTCAGATACCGGGCGCGGAGGCGGGCGCCGGCCGTGGGCGCGGTCAGTGTGCCCGGCCCGAAGCTCACCGATCCGGTGGCGGTGATCCCCGCCGTGGTGCCGGTGAAGGCCCACATGGCACCGGATCCGCCGTTCTCACCCGGCGCGGAGACCACGACGTGCCCGCCGACGACGGCGGTGCCTTGGCCGAAGCGGTCGCCGTCCTCGGCCGATCCGGGAACGCCGGCCGTGTTCTGACCGAAGACCTGCACCGAACCGCCGGTGGAGCCGGTGGCGCTCTCCCGCAGAACGACGAACCTGCCGGCATCCTCACGTCCGGCCAGATCCTCGCCGGGGACCCCGGTGACGACGTCGGCGTAACCGTCTCCGGTGACGTCACCGACCGCCACGTCGGTGCCGAAGCGGTCACCGCTCTCACCCGTACCCGGGACACCGGGGGAGTCCTGGCCGATGAGCGTGGCCCTCGCCCCGGGACCGTCCCCCGTGCCCCGCACCACGCCCAGCAGGCCGCCGCCACCCGCCGCGTTGCGTCCGAAGACCACGTCCTGGGGGCCGTCACCGTCGACGTCGCCCAGAGCGATGCTGTCCGCGGACACGGTCTCCGTGGGGGCGATCAACGCCCCGGCCATCGGGCCACTCTCCGTGCCCCTGAGCAGTTGCAGGCGCGTCGGCGCGTCGGCGCGTCGGCGCGTCGGCGCGACCGGCAGGCCGTCCCGGGCCGGCCTGCCACCGCTGACGACCAGGTCGGTCATGCCGTCGCCGTCCACATCGCCCGCTTCCATCACATCCACGCGGATGCCCGGGGAGACGAGGGGGCCGCCGGTGCGAGCGGCTCCACCCGTACGGCTGAAAGGCCCGTAACGGACGTGCTGAGCCGTGGCCAGGTCGGGGTGCCCGTCTCCGTCGAAGTCGCCCGCTCGGCTCGGCGACGTCCCCCGGCCGATGGCGGTGGCGGTGGCGGTGGCGAGCCCGCCCATACTTCCCCACAGCACGGTGTACCGCCCGGTGTCACGTGCTCCGTCGGCGTCCTCGCCGAGGGCCCCGACCACCAGATCGGTGAAATCGTCGTCGTCCAGGTCGGCCGCCGCGAGATGGCTGCCGAAGCGGTCACCCGCCTCCGCCGTGCCCGGTATGCCGTAACGGTTCTGGCTGATCAGCTGACGCTTGACACCGTTCGGCCCCCTGGCCATTCCGTAGACGACGGCTACGTACCCGGCCTCGGCCCTGCCGTTGACGATCCCTCCCGGGGCGGCGATGGCCACGTCGGGACAACCGGCGGCGTCGAGGTCGACCGGGGACACCGACGTGACACCGGATGCGACGGAACCGGACGAGGGGACGTCGGCACGGGACACCGCGGGTGCCGCCCCCCCCCGTAACGGTGACCACGACCGCAACCGCAGCGACGGCGGACCTGCGCAATGCAGGGGAGGACAAGGCGGACCCCTCACGTCGTGCGGGCAGTCGGCCGCGCCCGCGAATGCTCGGCAACCGACAGGACTCGTACCGAGGGCCGATGGTTGTAGCCCGCCTGAGCACAGGATGGCGCACGCACACACTCCGTGGTTCGCCGTGCGTCGAGCGCCGCCCGCCGTCGGATCGGCAGGTCCCGGCATCGGCCGATCCGACGGCGGGCAGCATCGCTGTATGTCTGCTGACGCGACCCCCGCCCCCCGGAGTGCAGGTGTGTTCCCTCAAGACCGACACGCACCAGCTGATCCAACCCGGCAGTACGTGCCGAATAGTGAGGTTTCCGTTCGGTGCGGCGGAGCCGACCGACCGGTTCGGGACACACCAGGCAGTCCAGCCCGATGGGTACGTGGTGAGCAACTGGGCGACGGGCGACCGCAGTGGGCTGATCTGGCCGTCCCAAGCGGGCTGGGGCCATCTGCACGCCATGATCCAGTGGGAGACGGTCGGCCCCTCCGGTGGCTACACCGAATTGCGTGACCAGTTCGTGCGGGACCCGCTCGGCCTGACCACGAACCCCGACACCGGGCGACCAGTACTACGTCAAGAACCACGGCATCTTCGTCGAGCCCAGCACACCCCTGGCGCTGCGCGTCACGCACAATGACGCCGGCCCTCGGCTGGCGACGCTCGCCGAGTTCAAACTCGTGATTCACGAGGCGGCCCCGTAGCCAGACGTGTGCCGCGAGCACCTCGTCCACAGCGGCGGTACGCCGACGGAGGTGCAGGTCTCCACCCATGGCGCGCGTCTGTTTCCCGTGCCACGGCCCGCGGACAGCGCGTTTGGCGCGAGTGGAACCGTCGTCGGCGCGGTGGCTCAACCGTATGCCGTACCCGGAGGGCATGTCCGAGTCGGAGTCAACGTCGGCCGGCATGTACTCCTCGGGGAGGGCCGCCCCTTCGAAGGAGAGGCCGAGCCCTTCGCGAACGGTGCTGTGTGCTCCGTCGCAGCCGATCAGATACCGGGCATGCAGCTCCTTCTCCCGTCCGGTTGCGGCGTCCCGGCCCCGTTCCCCGGCAGCACAGCTCCCGGGTGTCAGGCGGCTTGGGTGAGTTCGGCGCGGCCGAACAGCAGTGCGTAGCCGGTGGGAAGTTGAGCGAGGACACGGTCGAGGAGCTTCTCGTCGGTGAACTGGGCGACGATGCGCAGGACGGTGCCGGTGTCCCAGCGGGTGGTGGCTGGTGTGCCGCCGGTGCGGGAGGAGAGATCCTCGACGAAGCCCCAGCCGGTGAGGGGCTCGGCGGCGGGTGTCTGTGATGTGATGACAGCGGCGGCTTCGTGGGGCAGCTCGGCTGCCAGTGTCACCCGTTCGTCACCTGTCAGCTGCCGCCCGAGGGAGGCCAGCACGGCGCGCACGGCCTGCTCGGCCCGTGCGCGGGTGGGGTATGCGCCTTCGTAGCGCACTCTTTCCAGCATCTGCTCGTAGGCCGTGCTGACGGTGGACCGGCACGGCTCCTGCTGGGGGATCATCGGTGAGCGGTTGCCTTTCTTGTAGGAGACGGTGAGGGAGGGGGCCGGGGTCCTTTCGCCGGCCCCCGAGACCGCCCGGTCGGGGGAGGGGACGTCGCTGCCTTCGGCCCTACGAGCCGGGGGCGGCCGAACCGCAGGTTGCGGTCCGTCGGGTTCCTTGACCTGGCCCGGGAACACTTCCTGTCGTACGGCTGTCACTGCGTTCTTGCGTGGATGGCGGTGAATGCAGGGGACGGAGAGCAAGGGGGGGCGGCCGCAGCGCAGGCCGTCTCCCTCCCCCCCCCGTACCCCGCGCGGCTGGGAGGGGGTCAGCCGCCGATCTCCTTGTGGGCGGAGCCGCCGATGGCGATCCTGCGCGGCTTGGCTCGCTCGGCGATCGGGATACGCAGGGTCAGCACCCCCGCGTCGCAGTCCGCCTTGATGTGCTCGGTGTCCAGGGTGTCGGCCAGCACGACCTGACGGGAGAAGACTCCCAGGGGCCGCTCGGAGAGCTCCATCTGGACGTCGTCCGCCTTGGTGACGGGCCGTCGCTCGGCCTTGACGGTCAGCATATTCCGTTCGACGTCGATCTCGATCGCGTCCGTGGAGACGCCGGGCAGGTCGAAGGCGATCACGTACTCCTCGCCCTCACGGTAGGCGTCCATGGGCATCGCCGACGGCCGCGACCATGTGCCGGTCGTGTTCAGGAGCTGCTGGGTGAGCCGGTCGAGCTCACGGAAGGGGGCGTCGGTGCGCATCAACATGGTGAAACACCTCCAGTGTTCAGGTCAGGCACTTTGCTGCCAATGCGGTTCACCTGCCTTCGTTGTAACATGTCATCCAAGTGATGACAAGTTGAGTGTCACCGGGATGACGACAGCGTCTCTTGAGGATTCCATGATCAGTGACGATCGGCCCACCCCCGCGCCCGCGGTCTCACCCCCACGTCCTTCCTCGCCGCCGCCGCGTTGAACACGATCCACGAAGCCCTGCACACCGCCCGGACATCACAGGACGAGGTGCGCCCCGGGCCCGGCCGGGCCGGCTCGGAGCAGGCACTCGCCGCGCTCCCGCCGCTCCGCGAAGTCCGCGATCAGCCCGCCGGATGGGAACCGGGCCTGATCGAAGAGGCCCGGGAGGCAGGCGCCAGCTGGGCCGACCTCGCCCATCCCCTGGGTGTCTCCAGCCGCCAGGCCGCCGAACGCCGCTACCTGCGCGTACGCCCCGGAACCCCGGGGTCCACGGGCGAGCAACGGGTGCGGGCCACCCGCGACCGCCGCGCCGCCGACCGCACCGGCACCGCATGGGCCCGCGCCAACGCCGCGGACCTGCGCCAGCTCGTCGGCCAGATCATCGCGCTCGCCCATCTCCCCGCCGCTGTCCGCACCCCTCTCGCCGAACTCACCGCAGCCCTCGCCGAGAACGACGCCGACGCCCTCGTCGGCCCCCTGACGGTGACGCACGCGCATCTGGTGTCCGGACACCCCGACCTCGCGGCGTGCGTCGACGACGTCGCCCGCCACACCGACCGGCTCCGTCGGCACAGCGGTGACCAGTGTCAAGGACTCTGGCGCAAAGATCCCGTGCCGGACGTCCTCGTCCTGGCGCAGCCTACTCGCCCACCCGCTGCCCGGGCTCCGGACGAGCAGCGGGCCGGACGTCGGTTTCCCCACGGCCCACGAGAACCGACAGGGACAGGGCACCCGGCCCGAAGAACACGAGGAGAAGGAATCCCCAGCAGAAGAGCGCAGGGGCGAGGCCGCCGTTCTGCAGCGGGAACAGGCCGTCCTTCTGGTGCTCGGTGAAGTAGGCGAACGCCATGATGCCCGAGCTGATGAAGGCCGCACCGCGCGTCGTGACTCCGAGGAGGATGAGGACACCACATGCCAGCTCGATCACCCCGGCGTACCAGAACGGCCAGTCACCCACGGGGCTGGCCGTCCGGCCCAGCACCCCGAAGACCGTAGCGGCGCCCTCGCTGATGAACAGGACGCCCAGGACCATGCGGAACAGGCCCAGTACGAAGGGCTGGCGGGTGGTCAGCCAGTCGCTGAAGCGTGCGGTGCTCATCGGGCACTCCTTGGAGATGTCGCTGCGTGTCGGATGCTTCGGACCTTGTGGATTCCGGGTGCGTCCTCCCGTTCTCCCTACGTTTGCGCGGCGTGGCTGGTTCAGGTGGACCGCGAGGTTCTTGCACGTGATCACAATTCTTGGCGAGCCGGTGGGAGCAGAAGACGGTACAGCTGCCGGAATCCGGCGAGCCGGGACCGAGAGCGCGGAGCCGCTGACCTCCCCGTCGAGGGCGCGACCACAGGGTGGTGGAACACAGGACACGCGAACCGGCCGAGGCGGACCGCACCACTCGAACAGTGGCTTCGGGTGGGGGAAGGGTTGTCTCCCTGGCCCGGCGGGGCTTCACCAGCAAGGAGTTGAATAGGGTTCACCGCGCAGGCAAGGACGTTCCCTCCCTGACAGCGTTAGGTCCTGTCTGAGATTCAGATCATGAGTTAGGTGGATCGCCTGCGCGCGGAGGCTCGGTCTTGATAGGTCATGAGTCATGGCGCGAGGCGATCTCACCGATGAGCAGTGGTCCCTGGTTGAACCCCATCTCCCGTATGCCGCGGTCGGGCCCATCCCTGATCTGCGAAAGTACTTCAACGCGGCGATGTGGCGGTTCCGCACCGGGGCTCCCTGGCGTGATCTGCCGACCGAGTTTGGGCCCTGGCAGAGTGCGTACGACCGCTTCCGGATCTGGGCGAAGCGGGGCATCTTCCAGCAGGTGATGGAAGCGATGATCGCCGAGGCTGCCGCCCGTGACCAGGTTGACATGGGTCTGGTCAGCGTGGACTCGGCAACCTCCCGCGCTCACCACCATGCCGCCGGGATGGTCCTCGATCCCGAGCAGCTGGCGGCCCTTGAGGCCGCCGCCGAAGCGGAAAAGGGGGCGGCAAGGAGGGACAACAGCCGCAGGACGGACAAGGTGATGCCCAAGGCGAAGACGAGGCACGCACCGAGCGACGACGGATCCGCAGACGGCGCCGGGCCCGGTTGAAAGCCGCTGAACTGGGACGTTCCCGAGGCGGGCTGACCAGCAAGATCCATGTTGCGGCCGATCGCCGGTGCCGGCCGCTGGTGTTCGTCCTCACCCCTGGACAGGCGGGTGACAGCCCGCAGTTCACCGCGGTCCTCAAGCGGATTAAGGTCCGCGGCCCCGTCGGACGCCCCCGGACCCGGCCGGACGCCGTGGCCGGGGACAAGGCGTACTCCTCCCGGAAGAACCGCCGCTACCTACGCATACGCGGGATCAAGGCGGTCATTCCGGAGAAGGCCGACCAAGCCGCGAACCGCAAGAAGCGCGGCAGCGCCGGCGGCCGACCCATCTCCCACGACGCCGAGCTGTACAAGGACCGCAACACCGTGGAGCGTTGTATCAACCGGCTCCGCAACTGGCGTGGCATCGCCACCCGCTATGACAAAACCCCGCAGAGCTACGAAGCCGGACTCCATCTCTGCGGCGCGATGCTCTGGATCCGCAGCATCACACCGCACTCATGATCCGAACCCCAGACAGGACCTAGGAGAGACGCCTTGGTGCGATCAGTTAGCCTGGGTGCACGAGTGAGCAGGAGAACCACACGTATGACCAGCAGCAGTGGTCCTGGTGCCGATCGGGCTTCGAAGCCGAAGCGTCGGACCTTCACCGCCGAGTACAAGCTGCGGATCGTCGCCGAGTACGACGCCGCCCCGGTCGGCGAGAAGGGCGCCGTTCTGCGCCGCGAGCGCCTGTACCACTCCCACGTGATCGAGTGGCGTACGGCCCGTGACACAGGTGCGCTCGCGCGGCTGTCCGATCACCGCACCAGCCCTGTCCGCCCCAGGAAGCACCCGGCCGAGGCCGAGAACGCCAAGCTGCGGCGGGCGAACGAGCGGCTGCGTGCGGAGGTGGACCAGAGGAACGCGGCTCTGGAGGTGCCGGGAAAAACACACGCGCTCTTGCAGTCACTGTCCAGGAGCGCGGACTGAGCCAGGTCCTGGACGGCCACCTGCACGCGGCGGTCGAGGAGTTGAGGCTGCTGGTGGGCATCGTGGACACCTGCCGGATCACCGGGCGTTCCCGGGCGACCCACCACCGGCGGCTGCACCCCAGGCCGTCGGCGGACAAGCGACCACGGCCGACCCCGGTCACCGCACTGTCGGCCACCGAGCGGGCCGCCGTGCTGGCGCTGATGAACAGCTGCGAGTACGCCGAACTGCCGCCGGCCCAGATCTACGCCCGCGAACTGGACGAGGGCCGCTACCACTGCTCCGAGCGCACGATGTACCGGATCCTCAAGGAGGCCGGGCAGGACGGCGAGCGGCGCCGGATCGCCACCCACGGCGCCAGGACCGTGCCCGAACCCGTCGCCGACGCCCCTTCGCAGGTGTTCACCTGGGACATCACGAAGCTGGCCGGTGAGGACAAGGGCATCTGGTACCACGCCTACGTCATCATCGACATCTACAGCCGCTACATCGTCGGCCACACCGTGGAACGGGCCGAATCGGCCGACCGGGCCGAGGAGCTGATCCGCGAGACCATCGAGCGCAACGGCATCGTGCCCGAGACCGTGCACGCCGACCGGGGCACCTCCATGACCTCCAAGAAGGTCTCACAGCTGCTGATCGACCTCGGAGTCACCCGCAGCCACTCACGCCCCAAGGTGAGCAACGACAACCCCTACAGCGAAAGCCACTTCAAGACCACCAAGTACCAGCCCGACTTCCCGCGCGGGTTCGACCCGCTGACACACGCCCGGGACTGGATGGACGGCTTCATCAGCTACTACAACCACGTCCACCGGCACTGAGGGATCGGCTACCACACCCCGGCCAGCGTGCACTTCGGCACCGCGGAGCTGGTGCGCGAGCAACGAGCCGCCACCCTCACAGCGGCCTACGAAAAACATCCGGAGCGGTTCAACCGCCGCCCCGTCCCGCCGTCAATCCCCCGCCAGGCATGGATCAACCACCCCGCCAAGCGACATCAAAAAGAACAACAGATCTCATAGCGCCACATTCATTTGACTTGACAGACACCGACGCAACTGCCAGCGCAGCAGATCGTGAATGTCCTAGTCGGTGCCCTCGTCGCGCCAGAGGTGGAAGTAGTACTTCACCGCTCCGGGCGGGGGCATGTCGTGGGGCGGGAAATCCCACTGACACCCCGTGCGGTTCTGGTAGAGGATCGCGTTCGCGATCTCCCGCATCGCGTACTTCCCCTGATGGCCGCTGACCGACGGATGCTGGGCCTTCCCTGCCGCGATCACGGGTTCGGCAAGCTTCCACTGCTCATCGGTGAGATCACTCGGATACGGCTTGTGCATGCTCATGCCGCAACCCAAGCGAACCCCGAACGCCTGACCGGCGGCGTTGCCCCAACATCACACCATCAAGCGATGACAAGACCAGCGAAACACCACATCCCGCGCTCTGATAGACCCTGTGAGACCGACGGAGAATAAGTAGCGTGTTCCACAAGGTCACATTGCTGGGGCTTCACCCCGGATCGTAGACACCTTGGACACTGGACCTTGAGGGTCCAGAGGAAGAGATGTCACTGATGGTGATGAAGGTGTACTCGGCGGAGTTCAAGGCGGATGCTGTCGCGCTGTACCTGTCGGACCCGAAGAATACGTTCGAGGGCGTGAGCAAGGACCTGGGCGTCAGCCGGGAGACGCTGCGGAATTGGGTGCGGGTCGAGCGCACCCGGCAGGGCCGTGCGGCGGCCGCGAGTCGCTCGCCGCGGGCGGTACAGGCCGTTGATGTACCCTCCGACGATGTGCTGAAAGAGGAGAACAAGCAGCTCAGGGCTCGGATCAGGGAGCTGGAGACCGAGCGGGAGATCCTGCGGAGGGCCGCGAAGTATTTCGCCGGCGAGACCAACTGGTGAGCCGTTTCCAGTTCGTTGATGATCATCGCGGCGCGTTCGGCGTCAAGCGGCTGTGCCGGGTCCTGGAGGTCTCCCGGTCCGGGTTCTACCGGTGGCTGAAGGGCGCCCCGGCCCGCATCGAGCGGGCGCGGTCCGACGCCCGCCTGGCCCGGCGGATCCGGGAGATCCACAAGGAGTCCGACGGTACCTACGGCGTCCCGCGGATCACGGCCGAGTTGTGGGACGCCGGGATCGAGGTGAACCACAAGCGGGTCGCGCGTGTGATGGCCCGGATCGGCCTGCAGGGCGTGCATCTGCGTAAGAAGGTCCGCACTACCGTCCCCGAGCCGTCCGCGACGCCGGTGCCCGATCTACTGCGGCGTGACTTCACCGCGAGCGAGCCGAACACCAGGTACGTCGGCGACATCACTTACCTGCCCATCGGCGACGGCCAATTCCTGTATTTGGCAACGGTGTTGGACCTTTGCTCGAAACGGCTGGCGGGCTGGTCGATCGCCGACCACATGCGCACCGAGCTGGTCACCGATGCGCTCCGGGCTGCGGCCCGTACCCGCGGCGGAACTCTTGACGGGGCGATATTCCACAGCGACAACGGCGCCCAGTATGCGTCGAAGGAGTTCGCGAACGTGTGCCGCGAACTCGGCGTGACCAGATCACGTGGGGCGGTCGGAACCTCGGCGGACAACGCCGCCGCCGAATCCTTCAACGCAAGCCTGAAACGGGAGACCTTGCAGAGAAGGAAACGCTGGTCAGGGGCGCGCGAGGCCCGCCTCGCGGTGTTCCGGTGGGTCACTCGCTACAACACGAAAAGAAGACACTCCGCACTCGGCCAGATCAGCCCGATCACCTACGAACAACGATCGATTACGCTGGCCACTGCTGCATAGCAAACGGTGTCCACGATCCGGGGTCAAGCCCCGCTGGCCGGATCGCCACAAGGCGCTGGAAGCAGGTCACTTGTTCATCGACGGGTCCCTGGTGCCCCGACGCTAGAACACCGACAGTCCTGTGAGCGTCGTGAAGCGGTCCAGGGCCGCCACTCCCGCCACCGAGTTGCCCCGCTCGTCCAGGCCGGGCCCCCATACGCAGAGCGTGCAGCGGCCGGGAACGACGGCGATGATGCCGCCGCCGACACCGCTCTTGCCGGGCAGGCCCACGCGGTAGGCGAAGTCGCCCGCGGCGTCGTACGTTCCGCAGGTGAGCATGATCGGGGCTTGACCCCGGATCGTGGACACCGTTTGCTATGCAGCAGTGGCCAGCGTAATCGATCGTTGTTCGTAGGTGATCGGGCTGATCTGGCCGAGTGCGGAGTGTCTTCTTTTCGTGTTGTAGCGAGTGACCCACCGGAACACCGCGAGGCGGGCCTCGCGCGCCCCTGACCAGCGTTTCCTTCTCTGCAAGGTCTCCCGTTTCAGGCTTGCGTTGAAGGATTCGGCGGCGGCGTTGGTGTGTCCAGAAGGTGATTGTGAGGTTCTGATGTAGAAGACGGGAACGAACAGTTGCCATGCTGTTGTGGAGATGAAGGTAGGTCCTTCGGCATCGGCATGCAGGTGCAGGTGTCAAACCACCATGAGCTGCTGCGGTGAATGAGCCGTGGTGGTGAGCGTCATGGAAAAGCCGTACTAAATATGGCAGGTGTGGGCTGAGAAGGCGAACGCAAGTGAACCGCCGATGACGTGTCGTAAAGCTTAGACGACATCAAAACCAGGGCCTCAATGCTGTCCTGGGACAAGCCAGACGGGAACCTGTTTACTGGTCTGGCGGTGTCCGGCATGAAGGTGGCGCGAGCTCAGTCTGGGCTTCACAACGGAACTGGAGAACTCCTCGACGCGAAACCGCGATCCATGGGTTGACGTGGCTCGCGAGAGGGAGAGGCGCAAGTGGCGAAGAGTCATGAGGGCCGGAGTACCGGTCGCGCGTCGGGAGGGCGGAACGTCCCGTAGTAGTGATGAAACCTCCGTAATAGGGGTGGAGCGAAGGGGACGTGTTGTTGGGTGTCGATCGGCGATCAACCAGCGATGGGAGGAATCGGATGGTCGAGACAAGGCCAGCGGACAAGCCGTTTGATATTCCGAGGCGGCTGGTCTGGAACGCATACCTGAAGGTCAAGGCCAACAGGGGAGCGGCTGGGGTGGATGGGCAGTCTTTAGCGGAGTTTGAGCAGGATGAGAAGAACAACCTGTACAAGCTGTGGAACCGGCTGTCCTCGGGAAGCTACTTCCCTCCACCCGTGAGAGCGGTTGATATTCCCAAAGCCGGCGGTGGGATTCGGAGCCTTGGGGTTCCGACCGTGGCCGACAGGATCGCCCAGACGGTAGTGGCTATGACATTGGAGCCTGAGGTGGAGCAGATCTTCCATCAGGACTCGTATGGCTACCGCCCGAGGCGGTCCGCGCTGGATGCGGTGGAGACGTGCAAGCAGCGGTGCTGGAGGCATCCTTGGGTGATCGACCTTGACATCCAGGGCTTCTTCGACAACGTGCCGCACGGCCCCATCAACGCGGCAGTGGAAAGGCATACCAATCTTCCGTGGGTTCTGCTGTATGTGAAACGGTGGCTAGTCGCCCCCGTACAACAGCCCGACGGAACGCTCGTCAGGCGGGAAAAGGGGACTCCCCAAGGGTCTGCTATTTCACCATTGTTGTCGAATCTGTTCATGCACTACGCCTTTGACGCGTGGTTGGTCCGGGAGTACCCGGCGATCAGATTCGAGCGGTACGGCGACGATGCTGTGGTGCACTGTGCCAGTGAGAAGCAGGCGATTTTCGTCCGCGACATCATCGAGGGCAGGCTGCTGCAGTTCGGATTACGTCTCCATCCGGAGAAAACCAGGGTGGTGTACTGCAAACAGGAAGGTCGTGAACGGGAGTTCCCGGTCACGAAGTTCACGTTTCTGGGGTATACCTTCCGTCCTCGGGCTGCCCGCTTGCGGGATGGGAGGCTGAAGACCGGCTTCCTTCCCGCAGTGAGCGAAACAGCCATGAAGTCCATGGCGAGGACTATCCGGAGCTGGCGACTGGGGCGCTGTACCGAGCTGAGCTTTCAGGAGATCGCCGCGATGATCAACCCCGTCGTGGCGGGATGGATCAACTACTATGGGCGCTTCTACAAGTCCAGGTTGATCAGGTTTCTGGAACAGCAGATCAATCCGTTCCTGGTGAAATGGGCCCGGAGGAAGTACAAACGGTATCGTCGTGCTTCAAGAAAGGCCCGGAGAAGGCTGGCTGAGATTGCCTCAGCATTCCCGGGCATGTTCGCTCACTGGAAGCATGGCGCGTTGCCCACTGGTTCAACAATGGGAGCCGTGTGAGTCGCGAGGTTCACGCACGGTTCTGAGAGCGGCGGTGGGTGAAATTCCCGCCGCCGACTCACCTCCGCCGAGGTTCCGACCGCCCCACGTGATCTGGTCACGCCGAGTTCGCGGCACACGTTCGCGAACTCCTTCGACGCATACTGGGCGCCGTTGTCGCTGTGGAATATCGCCCCGTCAAGAGTTCCGCCGCGGGTACGGGCCGCAGCCCGGAGCGCATCGGTGACCAGCTCGGTGCGCATGTGGTCGGCGATCGACCAGCCCGCCAGCCGTTTCGAGCAAAGGTCCAACACCGTTGCCAAATACAGGAATTGGCCGTCGCCGATGGGCAGGTAAGTGATGTCGCCGACGTACCTGGTGTTCGGCTCGCTCGCGGTGAAGTCACGCCGCAGTAGATCGGGCACCGGCGTCGCGGACGGCTCGGGGACGGTAGTGCGGACCTTCTTACGCAGATGCACGCCCTGCAGGCCGATCCGGGCCATCACACGCGCGACCCGCTTGTGGTTCACCTCGATCCCGGCGTCCCACAACTCGGCCGTGATCCGCGGGACGCCGTAGGTACCGTCGGACTCCTTGTGGATCTCCCGGATCCGCCGGGCCAGGCGGGCGTCGGACCGCGCCCGCTCGATGCGGGCCGGGGCGCCCTTCAGCCACCGGTAGAACCCGGACCGGGAGACCTCCAGGACCCGGCACAGCCGCTTGACGCCGAACGCGCCGCGATGATCATCAACGAACTGGAAACGGCTCACCAGTTGGTCTCGCCGGCGAAATACTTCGCGGCCCTCCGCAGGATCTCCCGCTCGGTCTCCAGCTCCCTGATCCGAGCCCTGAGCTGCTTGTTCTCCTCTTTCAGCACATCGTCGGAGGGTACATCAACGGCCTGTACCGCCCGCGGCGAGCGACTCGCGGCCGCCGCACGGCCCTGCCGGGTGCGCTCGACCCGCACCCAATTCCGCAGCGTCTCCCGGCTGACGCCCAGGTCCTTGCTCACGCCCTCGAACGTATTCTTCGGGTCCGACAGGTACAGCGCGACAGCATCCGCCTTGAACTCCGCCGAGTACACCTTCATCACCATCAGTGACATCTCTTCCTCTGGACCCTCAAGGTCCAGTGTCCAAGGTGTCTACGATCCGGGGTGAAGCCCCGGTGTGCCGCCGGCTCGGTGTGACCCGCTCGCGCGGCGCGGTCGGCACCAGCGCGGACAACGCCGCCGCGGAGAGCTTCAACGCAACCCTGAAAAGAGAGACCCTGCAAGGGAAGAGGCACTGGTCAGGAGCACGCGAGGCCCGCCTCGCGGTGTTCCGGTGGGTCACCCGCTACAACACGCGACGCAGGCACTCGGGGCTTGGCTACATCAGCCCGATCGCCTTCGAACAGCGATCAGCTACGCTGGCCTCTGCCGCATAGCAAACGGTGTCCACGCTTCAGGGGAAGCCCCCAGCCTCCGCGCGCAGGCGATCCACCTAACTCATGATCTGAATCTCAGACAGGACCTAGTACTCCAGCAGGATTTCGCTGTCTGACCTGGTCTTTTCGCCGGGTGGCGGGAGTGTAGCGGGACTTCGATCGTGCGGGGGCGGTCTCACGGAGACCGCCCCTCGATCGTGCGACAACGCCGCAGGTAGTGACAGCGGCGGGCGACTGCTTGGCGTCGGCGGCGCCAGTTCGACCAGCTCAGCGCGTGGTGTCGTCCGCGGTGTCCGCTCAAGTGCGGGGGCCGGGCACGACAAGCTGCCAGGAGTCGCCGAACCTCCGCCACTGTGAGCCCGATGACCCCGGGTGTCTCACCTGTTCCGCCCCTTTTTCCCAGGACTGGTGTGCCGTGGCGGCCAGGAAGGCGTGGGCAAACATGGCCAGAGTGATGTGCCGGTACCAGCCCACGTAGCGGCGGACCTCGTACTGGTCCAGGCCGCACTCGTTCTTCGCGGCCTGGAAGCACTCCTCGATCGCCCAGCGCGCCCCGGCGACCCTCACCAGTTCCTGGACGGTGACCTGAAGGGGCGCGTAGGCGAGGTAGTAGGCGATCTCGTCGGGCTTGCTGATGCTGCGCCGGGCCAGTGCCCACCGCATCCGGTGCGGGACCTCGCCCTGATAGTCGAATTCGGCGACGGCCGGCAGCCGCACCGCTGCCCAGTGGTAGACGCGGGGTCCCTTCGCGCCGTCGCCGCAGGAGATCTTCTCCCATGCCTCGTCCGGGGCCTGCGCGAACAGGCCCTCGATCCGTGAACAGCCCACGGTGAACTGGGACTTGGGGACGGCCAGTACGTAGCCGACACCCGACTGTTCCAGCAGCCGGCGGAATCGGTTGTCCTGGCCGTAGGCGGAATCCGCGGTGACCCAGGTAATGGGCAGAGGCGAGGCCAGGGCCCGCAGCACCATGTGCCGGGCCAGTTCGCCTTTGGTGGCGAACTCCCGCTCGTCGGGGACCCTTGCGGTGCGGCAGCGGTCCCGGTCCTCGGTCCAGGACTTCGGGAGGTAGAGCTCGCGGTCGACCAGGGCCCTGCCGCGGGCGGTGGCGTAGGCGGCGAAGACACCGATCTGGCAGTTCTCGGTCCGGCCGGCGGTTCCGGAGTACTGGCGCTGGACTCCGGCCGAGGTGGTGCCCTTCTTGATGAACCCGGTGTCGTCGATGATCAGAACACCGTCGGCCTCGCCGAGCTTGGCGGCGACGTATTCCTGCAGGTCGTCGCGGATGTCATCGGGCTCCCACTTTGATCCGGCGAGGAGGTGCTGCAGGCCGTCAGGGGTGGAGTGGCCGGCCTGTTCGGCCAGCTGGTGAGGTCGACTCGGGGCGCCCTGCTGGTGTTTCCACCAGCGGGTTTCCCCGAGCCGCCTCCCGAACCGGACGTGCCCGCTCTCCAGGCATCCGGCTCTCCACAAGCCCTCTCAGACGGCCGCGGCCGTCGTGCTCCCACTGGGCCAGGGCGAGGGGATCTTGTTCCCGCGATACAAATAGCGGTTGGTTCGCACCTTCGCGCACCTGAACAAGACCACCTCGTCATCAGCAGGCCACCATCGGCCCGCGCAGTAACGACGGCGAAGACTCTTCCAGTTGGACCGGCGGTGCTTTCGCCGCAGCCACCCGAAGACCTGCCGCCAGGTGAAGGCCGACAGGTACTGGAAGGTCGCGGACGACACCCCGTGCCGGAAGTACGCCGTCCAGCCGCGCAACACCGGGTTGAGATGGTGCAGCACGACTGCCAGCGGCAGGTTCGTGTCCTGTCGGCACAGCGTCTTGACCTTCTCCTTGACGGCTTGGAGGGCCTTCTTGGAGGGGTAGAGGTAGACGTAGTGCTTCTGGGTCCCACGTTTGCGGTGACGCTGGAGGCGCCACCCGAGGAAGTCCAGCCCCTCGTCGATATGGGTGATGGCCGTCTTCTCCACCGACAGACGCAGTCCCATCGGGGCGAGTACTTCCGCCACCTGGGTGCGCATGTCTTCGGCCTGCTCGCGTGTCCCGGTCACGGCGATCAGAAAGTCGTCCGCATACCGGAAGAGCCGGTAGTTGGGCAGATTCTGCCGACGTCGCCGGGCCCGCTGGCCTTGCGTGGAGTTCGGCCCGCCCGGACCGGCCGCGATGAACTCATCGAGAACCGACAGGGCGATGTTGGCCAGCAGCGGCGAGAGGATCCCACCCTGCGGAGTGCCGGAATCGGTGTCCTTGGACTGGCCAGCCTCGCTGAGGATGCCCGACTTCAAGAACGCCTTCACCAGGTCAAGGACGCGCCGGTCTCCGACTCGGCGACGCACCCGGCCCATCAGGGCCGCGTGGTCGATCGAGTCGAAGCACGCCTCGATGTCCCCCTCCACCATCCACTCATAGGAGTTCTTGGCGAAGTGGTGCGCCTCGGCGAGCGCGTCGTGAGCCCGGCGCTTCGGGCGGAACCCGTAGGAGCACGGGAGGAAATACGCCTCGAAGATCGGCTCCAGTACCAGCTTCAGGGACGCCTGGACCACCCGGTCCCGCACGGTCGGAATACCCAGCCGACGGCGCTTGGCCGTCCCCGGCTTGGGGATCATCCTTTCCCGCACGGGAAGCGGACGGAAGGTGCGGTCCTTCAGGTCGGACCGCACCTCGTCGAGGAATGCCTCGACGCCTTGCCCGTCCTCCACGGAACGGGCCGTCTGCCCGTCCACTCCGGCCGAGCGAGCGCCCCTGTTCCTCCTCACCCGAACCCACGCGACCAGCAGGAACGCGGGATCAGCAACGAGATTGAACAGGTCATCGAACCGGCGATCACGATCGTCGGTCGCCCAACAGTGCAGTTTGGTCTGCATCTCCAGTACCCGGCGCTCGGCCTTGAGCAGCCCGAACTCCAGCGCGTCGGTATTCACCAGCGACCTCCTGGCATTGCAGCATCCTCCCTGCCGACTTGCTGGCCCCCTTCGCCATGCACGGAGCTTTCCTCCGCTCGGACTACTACGAGGCCTCCGCCCCACCTGCGGACCTCAGCCGGCAACGGGCCTGCCCTCCTCGCCGGACCGGCTGTCCGGAAGGAAAGGGCGACCGCAGGCGGTTCCCACGTTCACCATGTGCCGATCGGCCAGGTCGGCGTCCCGCTACTACCCCGGCAGCATCACCACGCCTACGCCGCAGACCTTCAGCGTGGCCTCCCCACCGGCAGTTGGAGACCGGCTTCGGAGTTGACCGCCCCAGCCGAAGCAAGCGGTCACGCACTGCACCCCGGGCCCATATCCGCCAGATTGGAGCCCGGTGACAAGACTTACGGGGCTTTACACGGATTCCTCTTCGTACGCCTTCTGGCCTTGCTTGCCGAACCCGACGCGTCTGGCAGTACCGCGCCGTCCCGGCGTTGTCAGGGCTGCTTCCCGTCCTCACCGGCGTTCCCCGGCCCGGACTGCCCTCAGCTTCTACCCGGCCGCTGCGACGGCCCGGCGGTAGAGGTCTCCCACCTCCACTCGGTCACATGGCGCCTCGTGGCGCACCCAGCTGTTCTTGCGGGCGACCGGGGCGAGCAGCCCGCGCACGTAGTCCCGCATGCGGCGGCGGAGCTCGACTCGGCCGAAGCGGTGCCCGATGGTCAGGAAGAGATCGTCCAGTTCGAGGTCCCACTGCGCGGCGGCAGACTCGGTGATCACCCTCGGAGGCTGCCCCGCCGCCGTCACTATCTGCGGCGTTGTCGCACGATCGAGGGGCGGTCTCCGTGAGACCGCCCCCGCACGATCGAAGTCCCGCTACACTCCCGCCACCCGGCGAAAAGACCAGGTCAGACAGCGAAATCCTGCTGGAGTACTAGGACGCCGCTGGGCGGCGGCCATGCCGCGGACGCCGGCGACGGAGCCCGCGGCGACTGGACGGTCCGGCCTCACTTCCGCCAGAACAGGTGGTGCGTCACGCCGCTCGGGCTGGGCACGACGTCCTGGTGGAACCGGTCGAGCAGCTCATCGGGGGACCCCCACAGCCGGGCCCCGGAGCCGAGCTCCGTCGGCGCGACCGCCACATGCAAGGTGTCGACGAGGTCGGCCTCAAGGAACCGCCGGATGATCGTGGCCCCACCGCCAAGCCGGACGTCCTGGCCCTGAGCCGCCTCCTTCGCCTGGGCGAGCACTGCGGCCGGGTCGCCGCCGACGAAGTGGAACGTTGTGTCGGAGAGCGTGAACGACGGGCGCTTGTGGTGCGTCATGACGAACACTGGCGTGTGGAACGGGGGCTCGTCACCCCACCACCCCTGCCACTCGTGGTCCTGCCAGGGCCCGCGCTGCGGCCCGAACTTGTTGCGGCCCATGATCTCGGCGCCGATGTTGCGGGCGTAGTCCCGCGTGAAGTAGTCGTCCAGACCTCGGCTGCCACCAGGTTCGGAGCGGTTGACGGGTGGGTGGTCGGTGGCAAAGGCCCAGGCGAGCAAGTTCCCCGGATCGGCATGGCCGAACGGCTTCTCGAGGCTCTGGCCCTCGCCGGCGCCGAACCCGTCGCTCGAGACGGTGAAGTTCTGGACCCGCAGCAACTGACTCATGCTGCTCCTCCTGCTTCGCACTTTCTGATCACTTGACGAACGGTGGACCGGCCGGGCCGGGAAAACTCATCGCCGCATCGTGCAGTTCTCATCGAGCTCCCGCAGTCGCGCGCCGGGTGACGACTCCCCGGTGGTCGTCCCCCAGCGCGGCCGCGTACGGCTCACCGGGCGAGCGTCCAGCGGGGGCGGCGGGTCTTCCGGCCCTTGCTTTCGCCGCGGGCGGCCGCGGCCTGACGGGCGGGCTCCCGGTTGGCCATCAGCACCTTGATCACCTGGCCGTGCGTCAGCTCCGCCCGGGGACCGGGCGGGCAAAGGGCACCGACGGTCCCCGCAACATCCAGCCGGCGCAGAAACTCGGCAGCGACGGGCAGAGCGCCCCAACACTTGGTCACCACGGACTCGATCACGCACTCCATAAGGGGGCGTTCCGTCTGTGGCCGCGGGGACCGGGAAGTCATCGACACACCCGGACCAACGCTGACAGGCCTGTGCGGACACCGCCCGGCCCCGCTCTCCAGCCGAATCAGCGACCCGCGAAATACGGGGCTGGCCCTCGGAGTCACCGGCGAGCTTGCGTAGAGGTCTCGGTCTCGGCGCGGACGTACCTCGGCCCATGGTCTGGGGGCTGCAGGCTCCGCCTGTCGGGGGACAGAGAGCGACGGTTTCCGGGGATGCCGCGAGCGTCGACCGGATTACTCACTCTCGCGGACCCGGCCGCCGGGAAGCCCGGCAGACCTCATCAGGCGCGATGTGAACCGCGTGGGGCTGCTGCGCATTCCGTTGGCAGCCAATGAGCGAGCGTGGGTGCAAGGTCAGGTTTTCACTAATTTGGGTGTGGCTGGGTGGAGTGTGTTGCTCTCTGCCGGGTCGGCGTGACCATGATGCTGGGCGACGGGCCGGGACCGAACGGCCGAGGACGAACCGCGGTAGTGCGTCAGTGGCATGGGGTGACAAGTCGCAGGGCTTCGCCCGGACCGCTGATACGGGCACGGCCGGTCCCGGTAAGCAGGCCCAGGACGGAAGCTCTGGGCAGGACCGAACACGGGGGAAGAGCACTGTGCACCTGACTCCACATGAGCAAGAACGCTTGATGATTCACGTGGCGGCGGATGTCGCCGAGAAACGGCGGGCCCGGGGGGTGCGGCTGAACTACCCCGAGTCGATGGCTCTGTTGATCGTGCATGTCCTCGAGGGGGCCCGGGACGGCAGGACCGTTGCTGAGCTCATGTCGTCCGGGCGGAAGGTGCTGTCGCGGGAGGAGGTCATGGACGGGGTCCCCGAGATGATCGAGAACGTACAGGTGGAGGCCACGTTCCCCGACGGCACGAAGCTGGTCACCATCCACGCCCCCTTCCCGGAGGCGGCCGACGGCGAAACGGGGACCGTCTGTCCGGGGAAGGTGGACCACTCCACGCGCGAGGAGGACCAGGCAGTGGCCTTCAACGAAGAGCGCGAGGTCACGAAGTTGACGGTCAAGAACCCGACTGACCGTCCTGTCCAGGTCGGTTCGCACTACCACTTCGCCGAGGCCAACGCCGGGCTGGAGTTCGACCGTAAAAGGGCGTGGGGCAAGCGTCTGCACGTCCCGGCCGGCAGTTCCGTACGTTTCGAGCCCGGCATCTCCGAGGAGGTCGAACTCGTTCCCATCGAGGGTGAGCGTGTGGTGCACGGTCTGCGCGGCAGGACCAAGGGCCTACCCGAGAAGATCGAAGGCTCGCTCGACAACACACGGGGTTCGTTCGACAAGGAGCGGGTGTGACTTCCAGGACCGAGTGCCCAGACTGTTCCTGCTGCCAGCAGCCTCCGAAGCCCTCCGATCGGCTGCCCCGCCCCGCATACGCGGACCGGTTCGGCCCGACGGTCCGCGACCGGATCCGGCTTGCCGACACGGCGCTGCGGATCAGGATCGAGGACGACTGGTCGGGTGGCCCCGGACGCAGCGGCAACGAGATGGTGTTCGGCGGCGGCAAGGTGATCCGTGAGTCGATGGGACAGTCCATCGCGCCGCGCGACCCGGGCAGAAGTCGTGAGTCCGTCGGCAGCCTCGCCGTCGAGCCGCCCGACACGGTCATCACCGGCGCTGTCGTGCTGGACCACTGGGGCATCGTCAAAGCCGATATCGCCATCCGGGACGGCAACATCGTCGCCCTCGGCAAAGCGTACAACCCGGAGACGATGGATCCTCTGCACGAGGAAGCCGGTCCTCACAACGACATCGGCCCCGAGCCCACCGACTTCGCCATCGGCCCGGACACCGAGGTCATCGCGGGCAAGGGCAGGATTCTCACCGCCGGGGGCATCGACACGCACGTCCACTTCATCTGCCCCGATCAGGTCAAAGAGGCACTGGCCGCAGGTGTCACCACGCTCATCGGTGGCGGGACGGGACCCGCAGAGGGCAGCACGGCCACCACCGTGACCCCCGGTTCATGGCACATCGCCCGCACCTTCGAAGCGCTGGACGCCTTCCCGGTCAACATCGGACTGCTCGGCAAGGGCGCCACCATGTCCGAGAAGTCCATGTACGACCAGGTGGACGCAGGCATCATCGGCTTCAAGATCCACGAAGACTGGGGTGCCACCCCGGCCGTCATCAGAAAATGCCTTCAGGTCTGCAAGAAGACCGGTGTACAGCTCGCACTCCATGCCGACTCCCTGAACGAGGCAGGTTTCGTCAAGGACACCATCGACGCCATCGGCGGCTGCTCCATCCATGTCTTCCACGTCGAGGGCGCCGGCGGAGGCCATGCCCCGGACATGATCAAGATGGTGGGTGAGTCGAACGTCCTTCCCGCCTCCACCAACCCCACTCGGCCACTGACCGTCAACACGGTGAAGGAGCACTTCGACATGGTGATGGTCTGCCATCACCTCAACCCGAAGGTCGAGGAGGACCTGGCCTTCGCGGACTCCCGGATCCGGCCTTCCACGATGGCGGCCGAGGACACCCTGCACGACCTCGGCGCCATCTCCATCATGTCCTCGGACGCCCAGGCCATGGGCCGCATTGGTGAAATGATCATGCGCACCTGGCAGACCGCGCACGTCATGAAGGTACGCCGCGGCTTCCTGCAGGAGGATCTACCGCAGGACAAGAAGACCAAGAGCGCGGCCCCGGAGAATGATCCACTGCCGGCCGACAACCGGCGCGCCCGCCGGTACGTGTCGAAGTACACGATCAACCCGGCCATCGCCCAGGGCATCGATGCGGTCGTCGGGTCGGTGGAGACCGGAAAGCTGGCCGACTTGGTGCTGTGGGAACCGAAGTTCTTCGGAGTCAAACCACACACCGTCATCAAGGGCGGACAGATCGCCTACGCGCAGGTGGGCGACGCCAACGCCTCCATCCCCACTCCACAGCCGGTCCTGCCCCGCCCCATGTGGGGAGCGACAGG
The DNA here is from genome assembly GCF_024701375.2 of Streptomyces sp. KMM 9044. Classification (NCBI taxonomy): domain Bacteria; kingdom Bacillati; phylum Actinomycetota; class Actinomycetes; order Kitasatosporales; family Streptomycetaceae; genus Streptomyces; species Streptomyces sp. KMM 9044. The sequence continues at coordinate 7,256,621 of NZ_CP113910.1, forward strand.
CCAGGCCCCCGGCTCCATCTCCTTCAACTTCGTCACCGAGCGGGCCGTCAAGAACGGCCTGGCCAAGAAGCACAAGCTGAACAAACAGTTCAGGACCATCACCAGTACACGCGGCGTCTTCAAAAAGCACATGAAGGAAAACGACGCCACTCCCGACGTGACGATCGACCCCGACACCTACGAAGTCGTCATCGGGGGCGCGAAGGTCACGGACGTGACGACCTTCGTCGACGACCAGATCGTCGACCGCGCCTACGCCTCCGAACTGCCGATGGCGCAGCGTTACTTCCTCTTCTGAGACTTCCAAGAAGCACGTCGGCGACGTGCAAGGTGAACTGCGAAGAGCTGGAACGAAAGGTGACCTGCACCAGATGAACCGCGCCGCGCTGATCGTCCTGGCCGACGGCCGGTTCCCCGCCGGAGGCCACGCGCACTCCGGTGGGGCCGAAGCGTCCGTGACCGCCGGCCTCATCAAGGACGCAGACTCGCTGGAGAACTTCTGCCGGGGACGTCTGCACACCACGGGCCTGGTCGCAGCGGCACTGGCCGCCGCGGCCGCCGCCGGGCACGATCCGCTGAAACTCGACGACGCCGCCGACGCCCGCACACCGGTGCAGGCCCTGCGGAACACCGCACGCAAACTCGGCCGGCAGATGATGCGGGCCGCCCGTGCCACCTGGCCGTCGGCCGAACTCGACCACCTGGCCGCGCACCGGCCGCACGGCGCGCACCAGCCGGTGGTCCTGGGCCTGGCCGCCCGGTCGGCAGGCCTGAACCCGCTGGATGCCGCCTACGCGGCGGCCTACGAAACGATCAGCGGACCGGCCACGGCGACCGTCCGGCTGCTGAGCCTGGACCCGTTCGACGCCACCGCTGTCCTCGCCCACTTGTCCGACGACCTCGACCGTACTGTCTCCGCAGCCGCCACCGCAGCCCAGCACATCCCCGAGCACGGGCTCGACGCGATGCCCGCCGCCTCCGCACCGCTGCTCGACATCACCGCGCAGCAGCATGCCGACTGGCCGGTACGCCTGTTCGCCTCCTGACCACCGCACCCACGAGACCCACGCAGGAAACCCCATGCACCTCGGCCATGACCTCGACGAGAAATTCCCCCACCGGCACACCTACAGCGCCGCCGAACCGCGACGCCCCAACGGCACACGGCGCGCCCTGCGGATCGGTCTGGGCGGGCCGGTCGGATCGGGGAAGACCGCCATCGTCGCCGCCCTGTGCAGGGCCCTACGGGATCAACTGTCCATCGCTGTGGTCACCAACGACATCTATACCCGCGAAGACGCCGACTTTCTGCTGCGCGAAGCCGTCCTGCCACCCGAGCGCATCAGAGCCGTCGAAACCGGCGCCTGCCCGCACACCGCCATCCGCGACGACATCTCCGCCAACCTGGAGGCCCTCGAAGACCTGGAGAACGAGATCGACCCCTCGACCTGGTCCTGTTGGAGTCCGGCGGCGACAATCTCACCGCGACGTTCTCCAAGGGTCTCGTCGACGCGCAGGTCTTCGTCATCGACGTCGCGGGCGGCGACGACATTCCGCGCAAGGGCGGCCCCGGAGTGACCACCGCCGATCTCCTCGTCATCAACAAGACCGACCTCGCACCGTACGTGGGCTCCGACCTGGAGGGCATGGCCCGCGATGCCGGGGCACAGCGCGGTGAGCTTCCGGTCGCCTTCACCTCCCTCAGAAGCGAAGGCGGCGTGGAGCCGGTGACCGACTGGATTCGCCCACTCCTCACAGCCTGGACGGCAGGCCCGGCATGACCCTTGCAACCCGGCCCGCCGTGTCGGCAGCCGCAGGCCTACAGGCGACCGCACGCATCACGGCAGCTACCAGAGGCGGCATCACCAGTCTGCCGGTCCTCGAGGGCGACGGCCCCTTCGAACTACGGCGCCTGCGTTCACGAGGAACCGAGGCACGCGTGTGCGTCGTCGGCGCCATGAGCGCTCCTCTCGGCGGCGACCGGCTGCGCATCGAAGCCGTCGCACGACCAGGCGCGGTTCTGCACATCACCTCCGCCGCCGCGACCCTCGCGTTGCGAGGATGCACAGTCGAACACGCCACCTACGACGTGCAGCTGACCGTGGAAGAACACGCAGAACTCCACTGGCTACCGAAACCCCTGATCAGCACCGCCGGCAGCAATCTACGGCAGACCTGGAACATCGACCTCGCCCCCACAGCGCGACTCGTCCTGCGTGAGGAGCAGGTTCTCGGACGCACAGGAGAACCACCAGGTCAGGTGACGACACGCCTCATCGTCCGACGCGGTGGACGCACCCTGCTCAACCAGGAAGCCGACTACGGTCCAGGCACACCGGCCTGGGACGGCCCAGCCGTACTCGCCCACCACCGAGCGACCGGGCAGATCCTCACCGTCGACCCCGCTTACGAGAACGAGCCCTCGAAGGTGAGACATTTCGCCAGCCCTTCGCAAGACGGTCAGGCAGTACTGACACCCCTTGCCGGACCGGCAGCCCTGGTCACCGCCATTGCCCCGGACGGTCTCCGCCTGCGCCACCTCCTCGACACGGCGCAGACTGCCTTTCGCAACCCTGCTGCCACAGGCACTGCCCCGTAGAACGGCGGCCCGCTTCCAGCCGACCCCTCTCTGTCATTCTTGGGCGGGTCAGGCATACTGGATGATTCGATGTATTGAGGGTGGAGAAGGAGTAGTGCCCAAGTGGCCAGCATCAACGACCACGGGACCCCTGATCCGCAGGTAGAGCCCCGTTCAGCCGGTCCGCGCCGGTATTCCGCGGAGTACAAGGCGAGGATCCTCGCCGAGTACGAGACACTCGACAAGAAGGGCAAGGGAGCCCTGCTGCGCCGGGAGGGTTTGTACTCGTCGCTGATCGCGAACTGGCGGGAGCAGCGGGACGCGGGCGCGAAGGCCGCGCTCGCCGCGCCGGCGGGGCGGCCGAAGGCCGATCCGCGGGACAAGGAGATCGCCCGCCTGGAGGCGAAGGTCGCCCGGCTGGAGAACGAGCTGGGCAAGGCCCAGACGGTGATCGAGGTCCAGTCAAAACTCTCGGCACTGCTGGACCAGTTCGCCACTGGCGGTGCGACGAGCACGGGCGAGACGAAGTAGCCATCTGCAGCGAGGAGTTGGACCCGGCGGCAGGCGCCGGAGTGACGGTCGGCCAAGATCCTGCCGGAGCCGGAGCCGGAGCCGGAGCCGGAGCCGGAGCCGGAGCCGGAGCCGGAGCCGGAGCCGGAGCCGGAGCCGAGGAGGTGCGGGCCGAGGAGGTGCGGGCCGGTTTCGAGCGGGCCAGGGTTGCGGCGTTGGAGGAGCTGGCAGGTGTGGTCGGCCGGGTGCGGGCATGTGCCGCGCTCGGGGTGAGTCGGGCGACGTACTACCGGCATCATCGCCGGTCCCTGGCGCCGGTGCGGCCGCGTGCCGAGCGTCGGCCGCACCCGCGTTCGCTGTCGGCGGCCGAGCGGGAGGAGGTGCTTGACGTGCTGCACAGTGAGGAGTTCGCGGACATGGCGCCCGGCGAGATCCACGCGGTCCTGCTGGACAGGGGCATCTATCTGTGCTCGGAGTCGACGATGTACCGGCTGCTGCGCGGGCACGGCGAGGTCCGCGAACGGCGCCGGCAGGCAACCCACCCGCCGCGCAAGAAAACGGAGTTGGTCGCCGAGGGCCCGAACAGGGTCTGGTCGTGGGACATATCGAAGCTGAAGGGTCCGGTCAAGGGCAGCTACTACTACCTCTACACGATCGTGGACATCTACAGCCGCTACACGGTGGGCTGGATGCTCGCCGGTCACGAGAACAAGGAGCTGGCCGAGCAGTTCCTGTCCTCCAGCATCGCCAAGTACACCATCGGAGAAGGGCAGTTGACGATCCACTCCGACCGCGGCTCGCCCATGGTCGCCGAGAACGTCGCACAGATGATGTCCAACCTCGGCGTCACCAAGTCGCACTCGCGCCCGAAAACCTCGAACGACAATCCCTTCAGCGAGAGCCAGTACAAAACCCTCAAATACCGCCATAACTATCCGGACCGGTTCGGGTGCATCGAGGACGCCCGCGCCTGGTGCGAAGACTTCTTCGACTGGTACAACCTGGCGCACCGACACTCGGGGATCGGCATGCACACGCCTTTCGACGTCCACTTCGGTCTCGCCGACCAGCTCCGCGAGATGCGTGCCGACGTCCTGGCCTCCGTCTACGACCGGCACCCCGAACGCTTCGTCCGCAAGGCCCCCGAACCCCCGAAACTCCCCGGCACCGTCTGGATCAACAAGCCGACCGACCCGCGTCACCCCGACGCAGAGATCCCAGCTCAGGGATAGCCGCAAAATCCTGACTCACCAAAATTGACAGGTTCCGGACCGCGGTGCAGGCGTCGGCCAGGTCCTCGCGTTGGCAGACTTCCGCGACCTGGCCGGAGCGCAACGGCGAACCGTCAGGTTGTGCGCTCAAGTCGGTGAGCGGTCGGCCGCGCTGTTCCGCCGCTCGTGCGCGCGCGAGACGGAGATCGGACTCGTCGGAGTGTGGGACACGGTCGGCGCCCTGGGCACACCAGGTCCGGACGCAACACGGCTGCAGCCGGCGGTGGGGGCTTCACCCCGGATCGTAGACACCTTGGACACTGGACCTTGAGGGTCCAGAGGAAGAGATGTCACTGATGGTGATGAAGGTGTACTCGGCGGAGTTCAAGGCGGATGCTGTCGCGCTGTACCTGTCGGACCCGAAGAATACGTTCGAGGGCGTGAGCAAGGACCTGGGCGTCAGCCGGGAGACGCTGCGGAATTGGGTGCGGGTCGAGCGCACCCGGCAGGGCCGTGCGGCGGCCGCGAGTCGCTCGCCGCGGGCGGTACAGGCCGTTGATGTACCCTCCGACGATGTGCTGAAAGAGGAGAACAAGCAGCTCAGGGCTCGGATCAGGGAGCTGGAGACCGAGCGGGAGATCCTGCGGAGGGCCGCGAAGTATTTCGCCGGCGAGACCAACTGGTGAGCCGTTTCCAGTTCGTTGATGATCATCGCGGCGCGTTCGGCGTCAAGCGGCTGTGCCGGGTCCTGGAGGTCTCCCGGTCCGGGTTCTACCGGTGGCTGAAGGGCGCCCCGGCCCGCATCGAGCGGGCGCGGTCCGACGCCCGCCTGGCCCGGCGGATCCGGGAGATCCACAAGGAGTCCGACGGTACCTACGGCGTCCCGCGGATCACGGCCGAGTTGTGGGACGCCGGGATCGAGGTGAACCACAAGCGGGTCGCGCGTGTGATGGCCCGGATCGGCCTGCAGGGCGTGCATCTGCGTAAGAAGGTCCGCACTACCGTCCCCGAGCCGTCCGCGACGCCGGTGCCCGATCTACTGCGGCGTGACTTCACCGCGAGCGAGCCGAACACCAGGTACGTCGGCGACATCACTTACCTGCCCATCGGCGACGGCCAATTCCTGTATTTGGCAACGGTGTTGGACCTTTGCTCGAAACGGCTGGCGGGCTGGTCGATCGCCGACCACATGCGCACCGAGCTGGTCACCGATGCGCTCCGGGCTGCGGCCCGTACCCGCGGCGGAACTCTTGACGGGGCGATATTCCACAGCGACAACGGCGCCCAGTATGCGTCGAAGGAGTTCGCGAACGTGTGCCGCGAACTCGGCGTGACCAGATCACGTGGGGCGGTCGGAACCTCGGCGGACAACGCCGCCGCCGAATCCTTCAACGCAAGCCTGAAACGGGAGACCTTGCAGAGAAGGAAACGCTGGTCAGGGGCGCGCGAGGCCCGCCTCGCGGTGTTCCGGTGGGTCACTCGCTACAACACGAAAAGAAGACACTCCGCACTCGGCCAGATCAGCCTGATCACCTACGAACAACGATCGATTACGCTGGCCACTGCTGCATAGCAAACGGTGTCCACGATCCGGGGTCAAGCCCCGTGAACCGGTTCAACCGCCGCTGGGCGTTCCGCAACACCGAATTGAGCAGCTGGATCAAGGCGGCCCTCCATGCACTGGCCGCCGACGAGCGGCGCTCAGCGTTCCGGCCAACGCTGTGGCATCAGAATCCCGGCTCCGGCGCGGGGCCGGGAGCTGAAGCAGGTGTGGTTCGCCGGGGTTCACCGCGATGCCGGTGGCGGTTACAAGGGGACGGGACTGTCCGACATCGCCCTGCTGTGGATGGTCGGCCAGGTACGCAGGCACGGGATGGAGTTCGACGCCGATGCGCTCAGCACGGACGGGCCACGGGTGATACCGCCTCAGGGAAGCATCGGCTTCCGCGTACGGCCGGACGGTTCGGGGCTCTCCACGCCTCGCGGACGGGCATGTACCGACTGGCCAAGACGCTGCACCGGCCGCTCGGAGAGGCGGTGAACGACGGCGGCGAGCCCGACGGCAACGAGTTCCTGGCGGTGCCTGCCAAGGAGTACTACGACCGGAGCACGGGCTACCGGCCACCGGGGCTGGAGCGCTGTGCGGGCAGGCAGGAGCGGGTCCGGCTGGAGCCCGTCCTGCTGCCGGGCCTCTCCGCGGGCCTGCTGCCCGTGCCACCGGCTGCGTCTGGTGGGGAGCGGCGGCCGACGCGCACGACGGACTCGACCGCGCCACGTGACGCCGAGTCCTGGGTCGGGGCGACCTGGCCCGGCAGGTGTCATGGCGCTCGGCTGCATGCGGAAAGGTTGTCGGCAGTACCAGGGCAGCGGCGTATATCCCTTTGCGCAGCGATCTTCGGCGTGGTTGGCTCGCGCCCATGACCTGGCTGCCCCATGACTTCGTCCATCCCCTCCACGTTGACATACCCGACGGCGGAGGCCACCGACTGCGCCCGATCAGTAGTGCGGACGCGCCGCTGGACTACCCGGCGGTGATGGGTTCGCGGGAGCGGCTGTGGTCGATCTTCGGCCCCGCGTGGGGCTGGCCGTCGGCCACGATGTCGTATGAGGCGAACCTCGCCGATCTGCAGCGGCACGCCACGGAGATCGAGGCCCACGAATCGTTCAACTACACGATCGAGAGTGCGGACCGCACCGCCCTGCGCGGATGCGTCTACATCGACCCGCCGGAGAAGCAGGGGGCCGACGCCGAGATTTCATGGTGGGTGGTGGACGACGAGGTGGGCGGTGCGCTCGAACGGGCGCTGGACACGTTCGTGCCGCGCTGGATCGCCGAGGACTGGCCCTTCGAGCGGCCGCGCTTCATCGGCCGGGACGTGACCTGGGACGAGTGGACGAAGCTGCCGGATCATTCGTGAGCCGGACGTCCGGCGGGCGCCGAGACATCGCCATCGGCGCCGCCCGCCGAAGCACTGGCCCACGTCCGTCGGCCTCCACTCCCCGCCCTGTGAATCGCCCCGTGTCAGGTGGAGACTCGATTCCGTGAAAGGATTGAGTCATGGCGCGACCTTCCCGTTACCCGCTTGAGCTGCGCCGTCGCGTGGTGCGCATGGTCGCCGAGGTGCGCGACGATTACCCGAACGAGACGGCCGTCCTGCAGGCGGTCACGGACAGGCTCGGCATCGGTTCCCGCGAGACGCTGCGGAACTGGCTGAAGCAGCAGGAGATCGACGCGGGGACGCGGCCGGGGACGACGACGGAGGAGTCCGCCCGGCTCAAGGCGTTGAAGAGGGAGATCGCCGAGCTGAAGCGGGCGAACGAGATCCTGAAGGCCGCGGCAAGTTTCTTCGCGGCCGAGCTGTGCGCCACGAGGCGCCGTGGTGATCGGGAGGTGGTGCAAGACCACTTCCGTTGGGCCGTCGCAGCGGCCTGACGAAGCTGGGGGCAGCCTGATCCGGGGACGCCGGTGAGGGTGGCAAGCGGCCCCGACAAAGGCGAGTCGTGCCGGAACTGCCAGACGGCACGGGCTCGTCGAGCGAGGTCAGAAGGTGTAACGCGAGTGAACCAGTGGTCGAAGCTCCGTAACAGCGAAGCCGGCTCAAACCTGGTGGATACCGGGCCGGTGTGCAGTGCGTGAGGGGTCCGGGTCATCCGGGGGCCTCAACTCCGAAGCCGTGTAGCTCTGACGGTGGGGAGGCCGCGTTGAAGGTCTGCGGCGTAGACGCGGCGATGCTGCCGGAGTAGAGCTGGGCACCTCCCTGACCGACCGATCGCATGGTGAACGTGGGAACCGTTCCCCGGTTCGCCCCGTTGCCGGACAGCCGGTCCGGCATGGCGGGAAGGCCCGTTCCGGCCGAGGACCGTGGGGCGGGGCGGAGGCCCCGTAGTAGTCGCGGGAGTGACGACCCGCTGTGGAGGTCGCGAGAGGCGGCCGCAGGGCGAAGGGGGCCAGTAAGCCGAGCAGTGGCTGTTACTGGAAGGTCAGGAGGACGCGGTCGTTGGTGAACACCGACGAACTGGAGCACGCTGTGTTCACAGCGGAGCGACGGGTACTGAAGATCCAGGCGAAACTGCACCGTTGGGCCCGTGACGATCCTCGTCGCAGGTTCGGCGACCTGTTCAACCTCGTTGCCGATCCCGCGTTCCTGCTGGTGGCGTGGGATCGGGTGAGTGGGAACAAGGGCGCGAAGACGGCCGGGGTGGACGGGCGAACGGCCCGTTCCATCGAGGCATGGCAGGGCGTCGAGGAGTTCCTCGACGGACTGCGGTCGAGTATCAAGGACCGCAGTTTCCGCCCGCTGCCGGTGCGCGAGCGGATGATCCCCAAGGCGGGCGGGAAGCTCCGCCGCCTGGGCATCCCGACCGTGGCCGACCGGGTGGTCCAGGCGTCCTTGAAACTGGTGCTGGAGCCGATCTTTGAGGCGGACTTCCTTCCGTGTTCGTACGGGTTCCGCCCCAAGCGCCGGGCCCATGATGCGGTGGCCGAGGTGCGCTATCTCGCTTCGAGACCTCGTAACTACGAGTGGATCGTCGAGGGCGACATCAAGGCATGCTTCGACGAGATCGACCACGCGGCCCTGATGGACCGGGTGCGACATCGCGTCGGGGACAAGCGCGTCCTGGCCCTGGTGAAGGCGTTCCTGAAGGCGGGCGTTCTCACCGAGGACCGCCTGCTGGAGGAGACCACCGCCGGGACCCCGCAAGGCGGCATCCTTTCCCCGCTGCTGGCGAACATCGCGCTGTCGGCGCTGGACGAGCACATCGCCCAGCTTCCTGGCGGCCCCGTTTCCAGCCCGCGGGAGCGGGAGCGACGGCTTCGCCGCGGTCTGCCGACATTCCGCCTGGTGCGGTATGCCGACGACTGGTGCCTGATGGTGCACGGCACGAAGGCCGACGCCGAAGCCCTGCGCGAGGAAGCCGCCCGGGCTCTTGCCCCGATGGGCCTGCGCCTGTCGGGGGAGAAGACCCTGATCACCCATATCGAGGACGGTGTGGACTTCCTCGGCTGGCGTATCCAGCGTCACCGGAAGCGCGGCACCGATCGGTACTACGTCTATACGTATCCGTCGAAGAAGGCCGTGATGGCCGCGAAACGGAAGATCAAGACGTTGTGCCGACAGGTCGAGGTGAACCAGCCGCTCGATGACCTGCTGCGTCGCTTGAACGTGACGCTGCGGGGCTGGTGCGGCTACTTCCGGCCCGGGGTGTCCTCCTCGGTCTTCGCCTATCTCAACCACTACCTGTGGGAGACGGTCTGGCGATGGCTGCGGCGCAAGCACCGCCGGTCTACCTGGAAGGAGCTCCGTCACCGCTACTGCGGCGGCGGACGGTGGCCTGCCACCGAGCGCAGAGAACTGATCGACCTGGAGAAGGTGGGCATGACCCGCTACCGCTATCGAGGCTCGATCATTCCCTCGCCCTGGCCGGTCACAGAAGAGGACACACGACACGAGAGCCCTGCGGGGCTTGTGGAGAGCCCGGTGCATTGAAAGGTGCCCGCCGGGTTCGGGAAGCGGCCCGGGGAAACGGGCCAGCCCTCACAGGCTGGCACCGCGTCCCGGGTCGACTTCACCGACCGGCCACACACGCGCTCGTAGCGGGGCCTTCCCCCCTCCCGCGAAGTGGACACGTTTCGTGTACTTATGCGGCAAGGTCCATACTATATGAATGTTCGTAGGCCACGGGGCTGATCTGGCCGTTGGTCGAGTGCCGGCGAAGTGAGTTGTATCGCACCAGCCAGCGGAACACCTCGACGCGGCACTGCTCCGCGCTCTGCCAGCGGCGCCGGTCCTGGAGCCAGGGCCCCGGCAAAGTTGTCGATCATGAGGTCAGGAGGAGGTTGTTGGGGCGGTCGGTGTCGCGGGCGTGGTGTCGTAGGGCGGCGGCGATGTTCTGGTGGCCATGGAGGCGGAGGAGGGTGATCGCGATGTTGCGGAGACCTGCCATGACGCGGGGAGCGTTGCCGGTGCGGACCTGGGAGCGGTCCTCGTCGAAGGTGACGTCGCGGACCCAGTGCAGGCGGTTCTCGATTTCCCGGTGGGACTGCACCCATGTGGCCAGAATCTCCGGGGGCGCGGTGCGGGCGTCCGCGCTGGTGATCAGGTAGACGATCTCGACCGTCCGTCGGCCCTTGCGGGTCACGGTGCGCCGTGGCTGGGCGACCTGCGCGGCTGCGGTGAAGTCGATCCGGGCCGGCACGTCGATGGCCTTGACCGTGCGGGTTGCACGCCGCCCGTGTCCGCGGTCCGTTCTGGTCACGGCGGGTATCCGGGCCCAGGACAGAGCCTTGAGCCGTGCGTACAACGACTTCTGATTCGCCTTCACGGTCAGGACGTAGTCGGCGCCGGCCTCGGTCACGAGTGCCGCGGCGGCGTGATCGCCGAGGCGTTCACCCAGGCCGCCGACCGCGACCGGGGCCACCTGCGGCCCTGGCTCGTCCTCGTCGACGGCGCCCACCGCCAACTCGATCTGGTCGAGGCCGAGGCACGGCGGCGCAAGGCGACGATCCACGTCCTGATCGACTTCGTGCATGTCGCGGAATACGTCTGGACGGCCGCCCACGCCTTCCACCCGGCCGGCAGCGAGGCCGCGGAGACCTTCGCCGCGGAGAAACTCACCGCGATCCTGCACGGACACGCCGCCCGCGTCACCCGCGAGATGACCACGCAGGCCGAGAAAGACCGGCTCACCGGCTCCAAGCGCAAGGCCGTCGGCACCTGCGCGCGCTACCCGACCGGGCACCTCGCCCGACTCCGCTACGACATCGCGCTGAAGAACGGGTGGCCGATCGCGACCGGTTCCGTCGAGGGAGCCTGCCGCCACCTCATCGGTGACCGCCTCGACATCACCGGCGCCCGCTGGGGCCTCGACAGCGCCGAAGCCGTACTCAAACTCCGCGCCGTCCACGCCAACGGAGACCTCGACGACTACCTCGCCTACCACCACACCCGCGAGCACCAACGCACCTACCCCGACCAGCGGGATTACCAACTCGGAGCCTGATCAACGACCTTCCCCCAGAAGGATCCGCACCCAACGTCGTTCACGTTCCTGGGGTTCACCTCCCGCGCCCGCTACGCGCGCAACAAGCACGGGACGACGTTCTCCTGCTTCCTGCCCGCCGTCAGCGACGCAGCCCTCAAGAAGATGGGCGCCGAAGTGCGCAGCCGGCGCATCCACCGGCGCACCGGGCACACCTTCGCCCAGCTCGCGCGGTTCATGAATCCGATCGTGCGGGGCTGGATCCAGTACTACGGGGCGTTCTACCCCTCCGTGCTGAGGCCCTTCCTCCAGCGCGTCAACGCCTACCTGGTGCGCTGGATCCGCCGGAAGTACAAGCGGCTGTCCGGGTTCAACAAGTCCAAAAACAGTGCTTCCAGGACATCACCCGGCGATACCCGGGAATGTTCGCGCACTGGCGCTTGTGCCGGACATACTGGATGTGACCAGGGTGACAAGAGCCGTGTAACGGCAGACTGTTACGCACGGTTCTGTGGGGGCCGGAGCCTGAAATTCCCTCCGGCTACCCGACCACGACCACACCCGGTCGGGCCCCTCGGCGATCAGTTCGGGCTTTTTACGGGGCGGATGAGTGGCCTGACGGCGCCGCTCGCGGACCTCGCCGTGCTTGCGCAGCAGCCGGTACATCGTCGATTCCGAGCACAGGTGGATCCCACGGTCCAGGAGGACCGCGTAGATCTCGCCCGGTGCCATGTCGACGAACTCGGCGGACCGCAGCACCTGAAGGACACGCTCCTCCTCGGCCGGGCCGAGCGCGCGCGGATGGCGGCGCCGCTCGCGGCGGGCCCGCGCCGGTGCGGGGCTCTGGCGATGGTGACGGTAGTAGGTGGCCCGGCTCACGCCGAGCGCGGCGCATGCCCGGACCCGGCCGACCATGTCCGTCAGGTCCTCCAGGGCTTGAGCGCGGGCGCCCTCGAAAGAAGCCGCCCGCGCTACCGGATCCAGCCCGTCCGCGATACCCGCGTCCGTGTCCGCCGGGGCAGTCATGACATCTCGCCGTTCCCCGTGGTGGCGCTGTCCGTGGCGAACTGGTCGAGCAGCGCGGAGAGCTTTCCCTGAACCTCGATCACCGTGCAGGCCTTGCCCAACTAGGTTTCCAGTCGGGCTACTTGGGTTTGCAGGCGGGCGATCTCCTTGTCCCTCGGGTCGGCCTTCGGCCGCCCCGCCGGCGCGGCGAGCGCCGCCTCGGCGCCCTTATCCCGTTGCTGCCGCCAGTTCGTGATCAGTGACGAGTACAGGCCCTCCCTGCGCAGCAAGGCCCCCTTGGCCTGCTTGCCCAGAGTCTCGTACTCGGCCAGGATCCTCGCCTTGTACTCCGCCGAGCACCGGCGCGGAGCGGACGATCGGGGCGTCACCTGCGGATCCGGGGTCCCCTGGTTGTTGGTGCTGGCCACCGCGGGCACTCCTCCTTCTCCGCCCTCGACTGAATGAATCGGTCATTTTACCTGACTCATCCTACTTTGACAGAGAGGGGACGGCCGCGTCGGTGGGGTGTCGCCGAGGGCGGTGTGGCGGTGGCTGGACGTCGGGCGTCAGGGGCGTCTGGAGTCGGCCGGACGGGGAACTGACGGTGGCCGTGACCGGAGCCGTCACAGGGCTCGTTCGACTGCGTTCAGTCTGCGTCGCAGATGCTCCCGCTCGGGCTCCGTGCCGGCCAGGGCGAGCGCCTGCCGATAGGCCTCGGACGCCTCCGGGAGACGTCCGAGGCGCTGGAGAAGATCCGCACGTGCGGTCTGATAGGGGTGGTGGCCGCGCAGCCGTTCCTCGTCCGCCAGGGCATCGAGCAGTGCCAGCCCCGCTTCCGGGCCGTCCCGCATCGCCACGGCCGCCGCCCGGTTCAGTGCGACGACCGGGGACGGGGTGAGTGTGAGCAGGACGTCGTAGAGCGCGACGATTTGAGGCCAGTCGGTGGACGCGAAGTCGGTCGCCTCGTCGTGCAGGGCGGCGATCGCGGCCTGCACGCCGTATGGGGCCGGCGGGCCGCCGGTCAGCGCCGGGGGGACCAGGCTCAGTCCCTCTTCGATCATCGGCTGGTCCCAGAGGCCGCGGTCCTGCTCCTTCAGCAGCATGAGCTCGCCGCCGGGGCCGGTCCGGGCGGCGCGGCGGGCATGGACCAGCAGCATCAGGGCGAGCAGCCCGCTGACCTCCCGCTCGGCGGGCAGCAGCCGGCGCAGGACCCGCGTTAGGCGAATGGCCTCCTCCGCCAGGCCGAGCCGCTGCAACTGCGGGCCGGAGCTGGCCGCGTACCCTTCGGTGAAGATCGAGTAGAGGACCTGGAGGACGCCCGGCAGGCGGCCCGGCAACTCGTCGGTGTCCGGGACGCGGAACGGGATCCGGGCCTCGCGGATCTTCTTCTTCGCCCGCACGATCCGCTGGGCCATCGTCGCGGGCGGCACGAGATAGGCGCGGGCTACCTCGGGCGTCGTCAGGCCGGCCAGGCAGCGCAGGGTGAGTGCTCCGCGCGCCTCGGGCAGCAGGGCCGGATGGGCGCAGGTGAAGAACAGTTGCAGCCGCTCGTCGGGCAGGTCGCCATCGGGGCCAGCGTCCGAGCGCGGTGCGAGGTCGGCCCGGTCCGCCTCCACCTGGAGGATGGCGAGCCGGGCGGCATACACCTGGTCGCGGCGCAGCCGGTCGACGGCCTTGCGGCGGGCCGTCGTCAGCAGCCATGCGCCGGGCCTGGCCGGCACGCCCTGTACCGGCCAGTGCATCAGCGCCGCCTCGATCGCCTCCGAGGCGACCTCCTCCGCCAAATCCAGATCCCCGAAACGGCGCACGAGGGAGGCGAGCAGCCGGCCGTGTTCCTCACGGAACACCGACTCCACGGCCCGGTCCGTGCTGGCAGCGCGCTCCGCCATCGGTCTCAGGCCCCGAAGTCAGAGACCGGTCGTACGACGACCGAGCCGCTGCCCCGCGCGCCCGGGCAGCGGGCGGCCCAGTCAAGGGCGACGTCCAGGTTCGGCACGTCGATGACGTAGAATCCGCCGAGGACCTCGCGGGTCTCCGCGAACGGCCCGTCGGTGACGGTCCGCTCGCCGTCCGGGCTGACGCGCACTTTCGTGGCGGTGACCAGGTCCGTCAGCGACTCGCCGGATACGAGGATGCCCGCGTCTCGGACAGCCTTGTCGTAGGCCATCCAGTCTTCCACGGTGCATTCGGCGGCGCCGCCGTTCTCGTCGATCGAGCCGCTGTTGATCAGCATCATGTACTTCATGGTCCGACTCCCTCGGGTCCTGTCGTCATCCTCGCGCGGCGAGTGGCCGCACACCATGACGACGAACGTGATACCGCCGTATCGACACCGTCCCCAAAATTTTTTCCGGGTGACCTCACGGCCCTCGACTTTCGCCGTTCTGACCAACCGTCATGCCAGGTCTGCGCTGGCTGCGGCCCGTGCCTCCTGGACGGCGCGGATTTCGGTATCGGTGGGCTGACCGGCGTCGATGGGCATAAATCGGGCCGCGATGGTCGTCCGGCGGAGCTTGGCGGTCATGTCGGAGAACGCCGGGTGCGTCTTGGTGAGGTACCACGGGGCCCGCGTGCGGTGCTCGGCCGCGTCCTGGGGGTGGTGGCCGTGCAGCGTGTACCAGATGACGGTGATGGTGTAGCAGTACAGGCCGAAGGGCACGGTGCGCTCGATCGCGCGTGGGGTGCGGTTGCGTACCTGGCCGACGCCGAGGAGGCTGCGGGCTTCGCCGAAGGTCACCTCGATGGACCACCGGCTCGCGTACCGGGCCACCAGGTGCCCGGCCGGCGCGGTCAGGTCGGTGGAGACCAGGGCCAGGTCGTAGCCGGTGTCGGTGACGTCCTCGCGCAGCAGCACCACCTTCACGGTCCGGGTGTGGAAGGAGCCGTACCACAGGTGCGATCTCTCGGTTTGGTGTCGGTGGTGGTGAGAGTCGGTCGCGCTGGTCCAGGGGTGGGTGTTGATGATCTGCGGGGTTTTGTCGGTGGTGGTTCGGCATCGTGATGTCAGTGCGGGAGATACGGGGATTCTGCAGGTCAGTTTGTTGCTGTGCGGGTTTCGAGTGGTGACATGGATGCCGATCTGGGGCTGACGTTTTTGGCGTCTGAGCAGGTCAGTTGGTTGCCGGTCGGTACAGCGTGGAGCGCATTGTTGCTGGTCAGGGCCGTGGGAGTGCTCCGGTGAGCGCCGCCTGGTGAAGGCGAGCAGCATCCTCTTGCCGCAGGGGGCCGAACGCGTAGCGGATTCCTGTTGCGGTGAGGGTGAGTTGTTCTCCGTCTCGGGCGGTGATGAGGGAGAAGAGCGGGTTGTCCGGGGCGCGGTCCTTCAGCTGACTGTGGATGCGGGCGGCGCGTATGAGGGGGCGTGTCCAGGTGGGCAGGGGGTAGAGCCGGCATCGGCGGTGGGTGGTGCTGTCGTGGACTTTGACGGTGGTTGCGTTCTCGTCGATGTCAATGGCGCGGATGAGTGCGAGCCGATCGATGTCGGCTGCGGTGATGGCGTGGATGGTCAGGGCTGCGGCGTGCAGCGGGTGGGCCACTGTGGTCAGCCGGGTGGCGAGGACGTCTCGCGCCGTGAAGTCGTCTCCGTGCAGGGACGGTGAGGCGCTGCCAGGGGTACCCGCGGGGGCGCCCTGGCACGGGGTCCGCGCGAGACGGTCCACCACTACGCCGTCCAACGGTGCTCGAGGGGGGGTCCATGGCCCGTCGTCTTGGCAGGGTGCGGGGTCGGAGTGCCGGTGCTGTTCAGGGTTCGGGATGTCGGCCAGTGGGTGTTCCGTCTGCTCCAGGGCGACGCGTGCGTGGGGGAGGGCGCCGATGATGTGGTGCGGGGTCTCGTCGAGGAGCGTGGTCAGTGTGGGGCTGACCGGGCGGTGCCAGAGGAGGGTGAGGTGGATGCCGCAGCGTTCGCGGAGGGTGAGTAGTTGTCTCTGGCGGGCGGTGGTGAGGCGGTCGGTGCGGCAGACGATGAGGTGCCCGATGTGGTGGGTGAGGACCCAGGCGGCGACGGCGTCCCAAGCGGGGTGTTGGGAGTCGGCCCAGGTTCCGTGGGTTTCTCCGCCTTGAGGGAGGCGTTTGCCCAGGGAGTAGAGCAGGTCGTGCGCGAGGGCGGCGGGTGCGCCATTGGCGGGGCTGGGGTCGATGGTCAGACGTCCGATGGCGGGGCGTGTGCGGCATGTGCGGCGGCCGTCCATGCGGGGTGGTCGTCTTTGTCGACGAGGACGACTCTGTTGCTCTATTCGGGGGAGGGTCACGCACCGCGTCCGAGAGGGGCCGGCCGGGGCCGGACCGCCTCCTCGCGAGACCCGTTCCCTGCGCCCCGCCGACAGGCCGGCGTCCCTCTCCGCAATGGAGCAACAGAGTCGAGGACAGTGACGGCTGGGAGGCCGCTGGCGGTCACTACATGCCGCCGATCTTGCTGTAGACCCAGCGCACGAGGTCTTCGTCGACCTGCCCGAGGTTGAGTTTCTTCATGCCGGCGAGGACGTGAGTGGTGATGTTGGCCCAGTTGCGGAAGCTGCCGTGGGCGGCCTGCTTGTCGATCGCGTCGATCAACGCGGTGTCCACGTCTGCCCACACGGGGTGGAAGGCGGGGATCGTGGCCCGTACCTCGTCCTTGGACATGCGGGTGAACTCTTGCCAGATGAAGATCCTGGACGCCAGCATGGGCTCGCGGCGCAGGACCTTGTAGCAGCCGTCGCCCCCGGCGAAGATCACCGCGATGTTAGTGCGTTTGTCGTCCCACAGGTGGCGCCAGAACTCGAACCCGGTCTTCTTCATCCACTGCGCCTCGTCGCAGACCAGGACCCGGAACTCCTCCGCGAGTGCCTCCTTGAGGAGGGTGTCGAACTCGATCGGGCGGGCCGGCGGCTCACCGGGCAGCCCCAGCGCCTGGAAGAGACCATGGCGGATGTCACGCGGGGTCGGTCCGGCCCGTAGTTCCAGGCGGTGGGTGATGTCCGGGGCGAGGTGGCGCAGCGCGGAGTTCACCGACATCGTCTTGCCGGATCCGGCCGGCCCGTAGACGCACATCATGGCCTTGGCCTCGATGACGGCCTCGATGTTGTCCCGGGTGGTCAGCAGCGTGTCGGTACCGACTAGGTCCTGTCTGGGATTCGGATCATGAGTGCGGTGTGATGCTGCGGATCCAGAGCATCGCGCCGCAGAGATGGAGTCCGGCTTCGTAGCTCTGCGGGGTTTTGTCATAGCGGGTGGCGATGCCACGCCAGTTGCGGAGCCGGTTGATAGAGCGCTCCACGGTGTTGCGGTCCTTGTACAGCTCGGCGTCGTGGGAGATGGGTCGGCCGCCGGCGCTGCCGCGCTTCTTGCGGTTCGCGGCTTGGTCGGCCTTCTCCGGAATGACCGCCTTGATCCCGCGTATGCGTAGGTAGCGGCGGTTCTTCCGGGAGGAGTACGCCTTGTCCCCGGCCACGGCGTCCGGCCGGGTCCGGGGCGTCCGACGGGGCCGCGGACCTTAATCCGCTTGAGGACCGCGGTGAACTGCGGGCTGTCACCCGCCTGTCCAGGGGTGAGGACGAACACCAGCGGCCGGCACCGGCGATCGGCCGCAACATGGATCTTGCTGGTCAGCCCGCCTCGGGAACGTCCCAGTTCAGCGGCTTTCAACCGGGCCCGGCGCCGTCTGCGGATCCGTCGTCGCTCGGTGCGTGCCTCGTCTTCGCCTTGGGCATCACCTTGTCCGTCCTGCGGCTGTTGTCCCTCCTTGCCGCCCCCTTTTCCGCTTCGGCGGCGGCCTCAAGGGCCGCCAGCTGCTCGGGATCGAGGACCATCCCGGCGGCATGGTGGTGAGCGCGGGAGGTTGCCGAGTCCACGCTGACCAGACCCATGTCAACCTGGTCACGGGCGGCAGCCTCGGCGATCATCGCTTCCATCACCTGCTGGAAGATGCCCCGCTTCGCCCAGATCCGGAAGCGGTCGTACGCACTCTGCCAGGGCCCAAACTCGGTCGGCAGATCACGCCAGGGAGCCCCGGTGCGGAACCGCCACATCGCCGCGTTGAAGTACTTTCGCAGATCAGGGATGGGCCCGACCGCGGCATACGGGAGATGGGGTTCAACCAGGGACCACTGCTCATCGGTGAGATCGCCTCGCGCCATGACTCATGACCTATCAAGACCGAGCCTCCGCGCGCAGGCGATCCACCTAACTCATGATCTGAATCTCAGACAGGACCTAGTGTCCTGAGTCTTAGAAAAGCCATAGAAGTATGCTTGGCTCATGGCGCGCATGGGTCGGCCGACGGTCGAAGTGGTTCTGACGGATGCCGAGCGTGAGACGTTGCTGCGCTGGTCGCGGCGGGCGACGTCCGCGCAGGCTCTGGCGCTGCGCTGCCGGATCGTCCTCGCGTGTGCCGACGGGCTGTCGAACACCCGGGTCGGCGCGGACCTCGGGATCCATCCGACCACGGTGGCCACGTGGCGCAAGCGGTTCGCGGTCAACCGGCTGGAGGGCCTGGCCGACGAGAAACGGCCGGGGCCTGCCCGCACGGTGACGGACGAGCAGGTCGAGGACGTGATCGTGCGAACGCTGGAAACGACACCGAAGGGGGCCACGCACTGGTCCACCCGGGAGATGGCGAAACAGAGCGGGCTGAGCCAGTCGACGGTCTCGCGGATCTGGCGCACCTTCGGCCTCAAGCCGCACCAGGTCGACACCTTCAAGCTGAGCAAGGACCCGCAGTTCATCGAGAAGGTCCGCGACGTGGTGGGCCTGTACCTCGATCCGCCCGAGCGCGCCGTCGTGCTCTGCCGGAGCCTGTCAATTTTGGTGAGTCAGGATTTTGCGGCTATCCCTGAGCTGGGATCTCTGCGTCGGGGTGACGCGGGTCGGTCGGCTTGTTGATCCAGACGGTGCCGGGGAGTTTCGGGGGTTCGGGGGCCTTGCGGACGAAGCGTTCGGGGTGCCGGTCGTAGACGGAGGCCAGGACGTCGGCACGCATCTCGCGGAGCTGGTCGGCGAGACCGAAGTGGACGTCGAAAGGCGTGTGCATGCCGATCCCCGAGTGTCGGTGCGCCAGGTTGTACCAGTCGAAGAAGTCTTCGCACCAGGCGCGGGCGTCCTCGATGCACCCGAACCGGTCCGGATAGTTATGGCGGTATTTGAGGGTTTTGTACTGGCTCTCGCTGAAGGGATTGTCGTTCGAGGTTTTCGGGCGCGAGTGCGACTTGGTGACGCCGAGGTTGGACATCATCTGTGCGACGTTCTCGGCGACCATGGGCGAGCCGCGGTCGGAGTGGATCGTCAACTGCCCTTCTCCGATGGTGTACTTGGCGATGCTGGAGGACAGGAACTGCTCGGCCAGCTCCTTGTTCTCGTGACCGGCGAGCATCCAGCCCACCGTGTAGCGGCTGTAGATGTCCACGATCGTGTAGAGGCAGTAGTAGCTGCCCTTGACCGGACCCTTCAGCTTCGATATGTCCCACGACCAGACCCTGTTCGGGCCCTCGGCGACCAACTCCGGTTTCTTGCGCGGCGGGTGGGTTGCCTGCCGGCGCCGTTCGCGGACCTCGCCGTGCCCGCGCAGCAGCCGGTACATCGTCGACTCCGAGCACAGATAGGTGCCCCTGTCCAGCAGGACCGCGTGGATCTCGCCGGGCGCCATGTCCGCGAACTCCTCACTGTGCAGCACGTCAAGCACCTCCTCCCGCTCGGCCGCCGACAGCGAACGCGGGTGCGGCCGAAGCTCGGCACGCGGCCGCACCGGCGCCGGGGACCGGCGATGATGCCGGTAGTACGTCGCCCGACTCACCCCGAGCGCGGCACATGCCCGCACCCGGCCGACCACACCTGCCAGCTCCTCCAACGCCGCAACCCTGGCCCGCTCGAAACCGGCCCGCACCTCCTCGGCTCCGGCTCCGGCTCCGGCTCCGGCTCCGGCTCCGGCTCCGGCTCCGGCTCCGGCTCCGGCTCCGGCTCCGGCAGGATCTTGGCCGACCGTCACTCCGGCGCCTGCCGCCGGGTCCAACTCCTCGCTGGAGATGGCTACTTCGTCTCGCCCGTGCTCGTCGCACCGCCAGTGGCGAACTGGTCCAGCAGTGCCGAGAGTCTTGACTGGACCTCGATCACCGTCTGGGCCTTGCCCAGCTCGTTCTCCAGCCGGGCGACCTTCGCCTCCAGGCGGACGATCTCCTTGGGGTGTGGCTCCTTTGGAGGGACGGCCCTAGCTGCGTGAACTGCGGCTTGAGGCACGCCCGAGTGATCGACTCGACCACGACAGCGGGTCACGCGGTGACCGGCACCCTCCGCGCTGTCGATCTTGATGCGACGCGCGGGCGTGACCTGCTGGTTCCGAAAGGATCTCCACGACCGGCAGTCGAGCCCAACCGGCAAATGCCTAGCTCAGCCTGTCCCTCCAAAGGAGCCACACCCATCTCCTTGTCCCGCGGATCGGCCTTCGGCCGCCCCGCCGGCGCGGCGAGCGCGGCCTTCGCGCCCGCGTCCCGCTGCTCCCGCCAGTTCGCGATCAGCGACGAGTACAAACCCTCCCGGCGCAGCAGGGCTCCCTTGCCCTTCTTGTCGAGTGTCTCGTACTCGGCGAGGATCCTCGCCTTGTACTCCGCGGAATACCGGCGCGGACCGGCTGAACGGGGCTCTACCTGCGGATCAGGGGTCCCGTGGTCGTTGATGCTGGCCACTTGGGCACTACTCCTTCTCCACCCTCAATACATCGAATCATCAAGTATGCCTGACCCGCCCAAGAATGACAGAGAGGGTGCGTCGATGAGAAGTCCCGGATACAGGCGCTGGACCGCTCGGCGCCGGTGCTGCCGATGATGCCCGGCATGCCCGAGCGCCGCACCCACGACTACCTGCGCGGCGGCGTCACCACCTTGTTCGCGGCGCTCAACACCGCCACCGGCGAGGTCATCGGCTCCCTGCACCGCCGCCACCGCGCCAGCGAGTTCAAAAAGTTCCTCGCCAAGCTCGACAAGGAAGTCCCCGCCGGACTCGACGTCCACCTGATCTGCGACAACTACGCCACCCACAAGACCCCCGCCATCCAGAAGTGGCTCCTGGCACACCCGCGCTTCCACATGCACTTCACGCCCACCAGTTCCTCCTGGCTCAACCAAGTAGAGCGCTGGTTCGGCCTGCTGACGGACAAGCAGATCCGGCGCGGCGTCCACAAGAACGTCCAGCAGGGCCCCGGCGAGTGCCTGGATCGTCCGGTTTGATCATGTGATGCCGTAGAGGGCGAGGGCGAGGGCGAGGGCGAGGGCGAGGGCGAGGGCGCGGGGGCGTTCGGTGTGGGCTCGTCGTCCGGCGGCGGTGTTGATGTAACCCGCGAGCTTGAGTGTGCTGCGGATCAGGTCGCGGAGGGCTGCGAGTACGGCGGGCGTGTTGTGGGTCCTGACCTGGGACTTGTCCTCGTTGAAGGTGGCATCGCGGCACCAGTGGACGGTGTTTTCCGCGGTCCAGTGCCCGCGAGCCCAGGACGCGATCTCGGCGGCGTTCGCTTCCTCGGCGGGCAGGTCGGTGATCGCGTAGACGGTCTCGCTGGACCACTTCTTCGCCCCTGTAGAGGCGGCGTCTGCGCTGGATGCGCAGGACCTGGGCCGCGTGGGGAAGAGCAGGCCGTCGACGGTGACGACCTGCACGAGCCGCTGCTCGTGTCGGCCGTGGCCCCGGGCGTCGTCACGGTGGATCACGGGGATCTTCTTCCAGGGCAGGGCGTGGAGCTGACGGGCTTGTGCGCGTTGGTTGTTCTTGATGGTCAGCAGGTAGTGGGCGCCGCGTTCGTGCAGGTAGGTGGCGTGGTCGCGTGGGGCATGGAGTGCATCGGCGGTGACGATCGTCCCCGCGAGATCTGCGTCGTTGATTCCGTCGAGGAGGGGGGCGAACTCGGGGATTTCGTTGGTCTTCGCGCCGATCTCGCGGGAGGCGGGCGTGACGCCGTCGCCGTGGCGGACGGCGGACAGGACGAAGACCCGGCTGCCGTCCGGGCGGCGGGCGCCGCGCAGGCACTTGCCGTCCACCGCGATCGCCCGCCGCCGGATGCGTATCGGGTCGGCGTGGGCGGCTGTCCGGTGGGCCCGGCGCTGTTCGCGCTCGGTGCCGCCGTCGGGCATGACCGGTTCCGGCCGGCGGGGCCGTGGGGACAGCAAGGGCCGAAGGTAGCCATAGGCCGCCGCGCTGATCTCGCCGGGATCCAGGCGTCCCAGGACACTGGGCAGGGTCTTCTCGCTCGGCACCCGGTAGCGGCCGAGGAGCGGGTGGTAGGGCAGGCCGAAGGCGGCCAGTTCCTCCGGCGTCGCGCGTCGGCACCACTTCGCCGCCGCGGTGATCGAGTCGTGTCCGGACGGGGTCATAGCGCAGACCATCAGGGCCAGCAGCGAGGAGAGCCGGTAGCGCACCCCGCGCGCCCCTCTCGGATCGGTGACCGACTCGAACTCGGCGACCAGGCAGTGGACTTGGTCCTTGGCGGCTCCCTCGCCGAGGGCTTCCAGGCGGGGCACCGCGCAAGCGGGGGCAGCGACAGGGGATGATGGAGGAACGAACACGGCACCTTCGTGGATCTTGAAGCGGAGAGAACTCCATGATCCACAAGTGCCCTGTTCACCTGCTTCCCGGGCCCACCCTCCAGATCAACACCCCAGAACAGGATGTTCCCGACACTCGCCGGGGCCCTGGAACGTCCAGGCGTCGGAGAAAGACATCCGCGACTGGATCGCCCACTGGAACGAAGACCCCAAGCCGTTCACCTGGACCAAGTCCGCCGACGAGATCTTCGAAGGGTGCACATCTTGTGAGGGTGCGTCGTTGGGGTGATTCGTCAGGGTTCAGGTCTCGGTCGGGGGTTGCTGGTTCCTAGCCTCGTGGTGTCGAGTCCGGCTGTGGTGGGCGGGCGTTGAGCGAGGGTGGGTGGCATCTGTGCCGTCGTTGATGGCTGCCTTACAGGCCAGGGAAGACGAGGTCCGGGCGTCCGCGGCCGAGGTGCGGGCGCGGCTGGAGGTGTTGACCGCGGAGTTGGCTACGGCCGAGGAGCAGTTGGTGCGACTGCGGATCACGCGGGAGACGGTGGAGGAGGTGTTGTCCTCACCGGTCGGCCCGGCGGTGCCGCCGGGGTGGTGCTGGATACGGAGGGGGCGGTGCTGCCGCAGTTGGCGGAACTGGTGCCGGTGCTGTTGGCCGCCGAGGCGGCCGGGGACACGACGGTGACCTCCGAGCCGTATCGGCGGATCCTGATCGTGTTCGCCGAGGCGTCCGGGCCGTTGCGCTGCAAGGACGTGTGCGTCGGGGTGGGGTTGAGCACGGAGGCGAACCACACCGAGGGCATGCGTGGCAAGCTGAAGAAGCTGGTCGGGCGGGGGATCCTGGCCGAGGTGGAGCCGGGGTTGTTCGGGCTGGCCTGTCGGGCCGGTGCCCGGTGAGCGGCGGCGTGATCGGCGGGGATCTGGCGGCGGCGGAGGCCGCGTTCGCCGCCTCGCGGGGCTTGTTCGAGCAGGTCAGTGCCCGGATGTAGTCCGTGGAGACCGGTTCGTTGACGCACTCGCAGCTGGAGGAGGTGCTGGGCGCGGACATGCGGGAGGTGACGCGGCAGCTGTATCAGGACCATCTGCGGCTGCGGGAGCTGACCGAGCAGCGCATCGAGCAGGTCGTGGACGCCGCCGGCCGGGAGCGCACCAGGATCGAGCGGGGCCGGCGGCGGATCCTGTCCACGGTGTTCGGGAAGGTGACCGTCGGCCGGATCGCCTACCGCGGCGACGCCGTGCCGGATCTGCACCCGGCCGATGCGGCGCTGAACCTGCCGGCCGGGATGCATTCGCACGGCCTGGCCAAACAGGTCGCCATCGAGGCGTCCCGGGGCTCGTTCGCCGAAGCGGTCGAGCGCGTCAACACCCTGACCGGCGCCGGGATCGGCCCGCGGCAGGCCGGCGAGCTCACCGTCGCCGCCGCCGCGGACATCGACGACTTCTATGCCGCCCTCGCGCCCGAGCCGTGCACGGACGCCACGCTGCTGGTGATGTCGGCCGACGGCAAGGGCGTGGTGATAAGGCCGGAGGCCCTGCGGGAGGCCACCGCGAGAGCCGCCGCGGCCAAAGGCGGCAACAAGCTGCACAAACGCCTGTCAGCCGGGGAGAAGAACGGCCGAAAGCGCATGGCCACCCTCGGAACCGTCTACGACGCCGAACCCGCGGTACGCACCGCCGACGACATCATCGCCGACCCCGACACCGGCGAGCAGGACACCACCCGCCGGAGCAAAGGACCCAGGGCCCGCTCCAAGTGGCTGACCGGATCGGTCAACGACACCTGCTCCCAGGTCATCACCGCCGTGTTCGACCAGGCCGAACACCGAGACCCCGACCACCGGCGCACCTGGGTGGCCCTCGTGGACGGCGCACCCCACCAGATCGATCTGATCAACGAGCAGGCCGCCGCCCGCGACGTGCAGGTGCACATCGTGATCGACATCATCCACGTCCTGGAATACCTGTGGAGCGCCGCCCACGCCCTGCACCCCGGCGGCAGCAAGGACATCGAGGCATGGGTCGCCCGCACCGCCCGCACCATCCTGGCCGGAGACGCCCTGACCGCAGCCGAGACGATCACAACGGCCGCCACCGACGCAGGGATCGCCCCGGGCCAGAACAAGAGCATCGACGACGCCGTGGCCTACCTCACCAACAAAGCCGACTACCTGCGCTACGACACCGCGCTGGCCGCCGGCTGGCCCATCGCGACCGGGATCATCGAAGGCGCATGCCGCCACCTGGTAAAAGACCGCCTCGACATCACCGGGGCCCGCTGGGGCCTGGCCGGAGCCGAAGCCGTCCTGAAACTCCGCGCCCTGCGCACCAACGGCGACTTCGACACCTACTGGGCCTGGCACGAACAACAGGAGTACACCCGCAACCACCAGGCTCGCTACCGCAACACCCTCATACTCACCGCCTGATCACACAGACACCCTCAAAAGATGCACACCCATCTTCGAACGCCTCGCCGGCTACCTCAACCGCCTACCGAACCCCAAACCCTAAATATGCGGTGCTTCTGAGACTCAGGATACTAGGTCCTGTCTGGGATTCGGATCATGAGTGCGGTGTGATGCTGCGGATCCAGAGCATCGCGCCGCAGAGATGGAGTCCGGCTTCGTAGCTCTGCGGGGTTTTGTCATAGCGGGTGGCGATGCCACGCCAGTTGCGGAGCCGGTTGATACAGCGCTCCACGGTGTTGCGGTCCTTGTACAGCTCGGCGTCGTGGGAGATGGGTCGGCCGCCGGCGCTGCCGCGCTTCTTGCGGTTCGCGGCTTGGTCGGCCTTCTCCGGAATGACCGCCTTGATCCCGCGTATGCGTAGGTAGCGGCGGTTCTTCCGGGAGGAGTACGCCTTGTCCCCGGCCACGGCGTCCGGCCGGGTCCGGGGCGTCCGACGGGGCCGCGGACCTTAATCCGCTTGAGGACCGCGGTGAACTGCGGGCTGTCACCCGCCTGTCCAGGGGTGAGGACGAACACCAGCGGCCGGCACCGGCGATCGGCCGCAACATGGATCTTGCTGGTCAGCCCGCCTCGGGAACGTCCCAGTTCAGCGGCTTTCAACCGGGCCCGGCGCCGTCTGCGGATCCGTCGTCGCTCGGTGCGTGCCTCGTCTTCGCCTTGGGCATCACCTTGTCCGTCCTGCGGCTGTTGTCCCTCCTTGCCGCCCCCTTTTCCGCTTCGGCGGCGGCCTCAAGGGCCGCCAGCTGCTCGGGATCGAGGACCATCCCGGCGGCATGGTGGTGAGCGCGGGAGGTTGCCGAGTCCACGCTGACCAGACCCATGTCAACCTGCTCACGGGCGGCAGCCTCGGCGATCATCGCTTCCATCACCTGCTGGAAGATGCCCCGCTTCGCCCAGATCCGGAAGCGGTCGTACGCACTCTGCCAGGGCCCAAACTCGGTCGGCAGATCACGCCAGGGAGCCCCGGTGCGGAACCGCCACATCGCCGCGTTGAAGTACTTTCGCAGATCAGGGATGGGCCCGACCGCGGCATACGGGAGATGGGGTTCAACCAGGGACCACTGCTCATCGGTGAGATCGCCTCGCGCCATGACTCATGACCTATCAAGACCGAGCCTCCGCGCGCAGGCGATCCACCTAACTCATGATCTGAATCTCAGACAGGACCTAGGAGCGCAGGTGGCTCGGTCGGCGCGGCAAGATGACATAAAGTGCGCATTTCGTCGCACATGGTAATGATATGGATGTCGCCCCTGCCGGGGTGACGTGACTATTCGACTTCACGACGACAGGAGACCGCATGAGTCCTGACTCCAGGACACGTTCCTCACTCGGACCGCTCCCCAGGCGGAGCACTTGGATTGCGGGCAGCAGCCTTGCATCCCTGGCTCTCGTCCTCACAGGAATGGCTAGCCCGGCTCTCGCAATGGAGCACACTAAGACGGTTGCCGCCATAGCCTCCGGCACCAACCCGGGTGGCGACGGATGCCACGACGACCACTGCGACGACCAGGGCCACAAGGGCGATACCGGCCCCACCGGCCCCACCGGGCCGACGGGTCCTGCGGGTGCTGACGGTGCGACTGGGCCGACGGGCCCTGCGGGTGCCACAGGTGCGACTGGGCCGACGGGTCCTGCGGGTGCTGACGGTGCGACTGGGCCGACGGGTCCTGCGGGTGCCACAGGTGCGACTGGGCCGACGGGTCCTGCGGGTGCTGACGGTGCGACTGGGCCGACGGGTCCTGCGGGTGTCGACGGTGCCACAGGTGCGACGGGTCCTGCGGGTCCTGCGGGTCCTGCGGGTGTCGACGGTGTCGACGGTGCCACAGGTGCGACGGGTCCTGCGGGTCCTGCGGGTGCCACAGGTGCGACTGGGCCGACGGGTCCTGCGGGTGCTGACGGTGCGACTGGGCCGACGGGTCCTGCGGGTGTCGACGGTGCCACAGGTGCGACGGGTCCTGCGGGTCCTGCGGGTCCTGCGGGTGTCGACGGTGTCGACGGTGCCACAGGTGCGACGGGTCCTGCGGGTCCTGCGGGTGCCACAGGTGCGACTGGGCCGACGGGTCCTGCGGGTGCTGACGGTGCGACTGGGCCGACGGGTCCTGCGGGTGTCGACGGTGCCACAGGTGCGACGGGTCCTGCGGGTCCTGCGGGTCCTGCGGGTGTCGACGGTGTCGACGGTGTCGACGGTGCCACAGGTGCGACTGGGCCGACGGGTCCTGCGGGTGCTGACGGTGCGACTGGGCCGACGGGTCCTGCGGGTGCTGACGGTGCGACTGGGCCGACGGGTCCTGCGGGTGCTGACGGTGCGACTGGGCCGACGGGTCCTGCGGGTGTCGACGGTGCCACAGGTGCGACGGGTCCTGCGGGTCCTGCGGGTCCTGCGGGTGTCGACGGTGTCGACGGTGCCACAGGTGCGACTGGGCCGACGGGTCCTGCGGGTGTCGACGGTGCCACAGGTGCGACGGGTCCTGCGGGTCCTGCGGGTGTCGACGGTGCCACAGGTGCGACGGGTCCTGCGGGTCCTGCGGGTGCTGACGGTGCGACTGGGCCGACGGGTCCTGCGGGTGCTGACGGTGCGACTGGGCCGACGGGTCCTGCGGGTGTCGACGGTGCCACAGGTGCGACGGGTCCTGCGGGTCCTGCGGGTCCTGCGGGTGTCGACGGTGTCGACGGTGCCACAGGTGCGACTGGGCCGACGGGTCCTGCGGGTGCTGACGGTGCGACTGGGCCGACGGGTCCTGCGGGTGTCGACGGTGCCACAGGTGCGACTGGGCCGACGGGTCCTGCGGGTGCTGACGGTGCGACTGGGCCGACGGGTCCTGCGGGTGCTGACGGTGCGACTGGGCCGACGGGTCCTGCGGGTGTCGACGGTGCCACAGGCCCCACCGGCCCCGCCGGACCGCTGGATTCGCAGATCGTCTCCCAGGACTACAACGTCCTGTTGGGCGTCAACGCGTCCTACGACAGTCCGGCATGTCCGGCCGGCACCACTCCCATTTCTGGAGGACTGTCTGCCGCTGGCCTCTCCACCGTCCTCGGGCAGAGCTTCCCGAACGGAGACCGCTGGACCGTAACCGCGTCGGCGGGTGCCATCACCACCATTACGGTCTACGCGGTCTGCAGCTGACCGCACACCGCACAGCCGCGCTTTCCTGCGCATATGAGTCCCCGCCGACCTTTCGGTGGGGACTCTCAGGACACCGAGCACTGTGTCAGCGCTCTGCATTTCGCATACCTCCCCGGTGTCGCCGGTGTCCGTACCACCTCTGCCTGCAGGGTAGGCCTCCGGCGAGTGACTGTTTTGGACCGCGTATGGACTCTGCTGCTCAATTCGGGGGATGGTCACGCACCGCGTCCGAGAGGGGCCGGGGCCGGACCGCCTCCTCGCGAGGCCCGTTCCCTGCGCCCCGTCGACAGGCCGGCGTCCCTCTCCGCATTGGGTGGTGTGCATCGTGAAGTTGCAGGTCACGGGTCTGGTGTGCGCACATCTTTCTGTGCTCACACTGGTCGGCGGCCGGTGTCCACAGTGAAGATCGTCTGACTGGGCGGCCGGGGCGGTTCTCGGGTTCTGCTGCGCCTGTCGTGAGAGTCCGCCTACGATCCGTCGCCGTGCCGGTACGCCGCCGGACCGCGAGGAGGGAGCGGGGATGTCCGAGCTGGAGCGGATCATGGCTCGCCGGAGCGAGCTGGACGCGCTCCCCTCTCTGTCATTCTTGGGCGGGTCAGGCATACTGGATGATTCGATGTATTGAGGGTGGAGAAGGAGTAGTGCCCAAGTGGCCGGCATCAACGACCACGGGACCCCTGATCCGCAGGTAGAGCCCCGTTCAGCCGGTCCGCGCCGGTATTCCGCGGAGTACAAGGCGAGGATCCTCGCCGAGTACGAGACACTCGACAAGAAGGGCAAGGGAGCCCTGCTGCGCCGGGAGGGTTTGTACTCGTCGCTGATCGCGAACTGGCGGGAGCAGCGGGACGCGGGCGCGAAGGCCGCGCTCGCCGCGCCGGCGGGGCGGCCGAAGGCCGATCCGCGGGACAAGGAGATCGCCCGCCTGGAGGCGAAGGTCGCCCGGCTGGAGAACGAGCTGGGCAAGGCCCAGACGGTGATCGAGGTCCAGTCAAGACTCTCGGCACTGCTGGACCAGTTCGCCACTGGCGGTGCGACGAGCACGGGCGAGACGAAGTAGCCATCTCCAGCGAGGAGTTGGACCCGGCGGCAGGCGCCGGAGTGACGGTCGGCCAAGATCCTGCCGGAGCCGGAGCCGGAGCCGGAGCCGGAGCCGGAGCCGGAGCCGGAGCCGGAGCCGGAGCCGGAGCCGGAGCCGGAGCCGGAGCCGAGGAGGTGCGGGCCGGTTTCGAGCGGGCCAGGGTTGCGGCGTTGGAGGAGCTGGCAGGTGTGGTCGGCCGGGTGCGGGCATGTGCCGCGCTCGGGGTGAGTCGGGCGACGTACTACCGGCATCATCGCCGGTCCCTGGCGCCGGTGCGGCCGCGTGCCGAGCGTCGGCCGCACCCGCGTTCGCTGTCGGCGGCCGAGCGGGAGGAGGTGCTTGACGTGCTGCACAGTGAGGAGTTCGCGGACATGGCGCCCGGCGAGATCTACGCGGTCCTGCTGGACAGGGGCATCTATCTGTGCTCGGAGTCGACGATGTACCGGCTGCTGCGCGGGCACGGCGAGGTCCGCGAACGGCGCCGGCAGGCAACCCACCCGCCGCGCAAGAAACCGGAGTTGGTCGCCGAGGGCCCGAACAGGGTCTGGTCGTGGGACATATCGAAGCTGAAG
Source organism: Streptomyces sp. KMM 9044 (assembly GCF_024701375.2). NCBI lineage: Bacteria > Bacillati > Actinomycetota > Actinomycetes > Kitasatosporales > Streptomycetaceae > Streptomyces > Streptomyces sp. KMM 9044. Next base: position 7,286,644 of record NZ_CP113910.1, read on the forward strand.
GGTCCGGTCAAGGGCAGCTACTACTGCCTCTACACGATCGTGGACATCTACAGCCGCTACACGGTGGGCTGGATGCTCGCCGGTCACGAGAACAAGGAGCTGGCCGAGCAGTTCCTGTCCTCCAGCATCGCTAAGTACACCATCGGAGAAGGGCAGTTGACGATCCACTCCGACCGCGGCTCGCCCATGGTCGCCGAGAACGTCGCACAGATGATGTCCAACCTCGGCGTCACCAAGTCGCACTCGCGCCCGAAAACCTCGAACGACAATCCCTTCAGCGAGAGCCAGTACAAAACCCTCAAATACGGCTCTTGTGCTCTATCCGTGGGTCGGTTCGGAGCGCCTGACGCAGCACACGCCGTTCCCGGTGCAGATCTTGAGGTGTCTACGCCCGAGATCTGAGGTGCCGGAGGAACGGCGTGCGGTTCACCACGGTATTGAAACGGTTGGTCGGATGCGAGCAGGCGGTGCCGGAGGATGCCTGGTTCGACGAGGAAGCGCAGGTCATGGTGGTCGCGGTGCGTCCGAGGTCGCGGGCGCGTCGCCGCTGCGGGATCTGCGGGACTCGCTGCCCGTGGTTCGACGCCGGGGCGGGGCGCCGACGGTGGCGGCACCTGGACGCCGCCGGTCTGCCACTGTTCCTGGAGGCCGACGCGCCACGGGTGAGGTGCCGGCGTCACGGCGTGGTGGTCGCCGCCGTGCCCTGGGCCCGCCACGGCGCCGGACATACCTACGACTTCGACCAGCAGGTCGCCTGGCTGGCCACCGAGTGTTCGAAGTCCGCTACCGCCCGGTTGATGCGGGTCGCCTGGCGCACCGTCGGCGCGATCGTGGCCCGCTACCAGGCTGATGCGGACGCGGGGATCGACCGCCTCGCGGGCCTGCGGCGGATCGGGATCGACGAGATTTCCTACCGCAAGGGGCAGAAGTACATGACCGTCGTGGTCGACCACGAGACCCGCCGCGTGGTGTGGATGGCCGAGGGCCACGGCAAGGAGGTCCTGCGGTCCTTCTTCGACGCCCTGGGCCCCGATCGCTCCCACCGGCTCACCCATATCAGCGCCGACGGGGCGGAGTGGATCGCCGATGTGGTGGCCGAGCGTGCCCCGAACGCCGTGCGCGCCATGGACCCGTTCCATGTGGTCGCGTGGGCCACCGACGCCCTGGACGCCGAGCGCCGCGAGGCATGGAACCGGGCCCGCCGCGAGGCGGCTGACCCCGACCTGGCCCGGAAGCTGAAGCACTCGCGGCACGCGTTGTGGAAGAACCCCGAGGACCTGACCGCCCGGCAGCAGGCCAAGCTCGCCTGGATCGCGGCCAACGATGCGCGCCTGCACCGCGCCTACCTGCTCAAGGAGGGCCTGCGCACGATCTACCGGATCGCCCGGGCCGAGGGCGTGGACGCCGCAGTGCAGGCGCTGGACCGCTGGCTGTCGTGGGCCAGACGTTGCCGCATCCCCGCCTTCACCGAACTCGCCCGCAAGGTCAAGCGCCACTACGACGCGATCCTGCATGCGATCGTCGAGGAACTGAGCAACGGGCTGATCGAGTCCACCAACACCAAGACCCGGCTGATCATCCGCCGTGGCTTCGGCTTCCGCACCGCCGATGCGGTGGGGGGCTTCCCCTGAAGCGTGGACACCGTTTGCTATGCGGCAGAGGCCAGCGTAGCTGATCGCTGTTCGAAGGCGATCGGGCTGATGTAGCCAAGCCCCGAGTGCCTGCGTCGCGTGTTGTAGCGGGTGACCCACCGGAACACCGCGAGGCGGGCCTCGCGTGCTCCTGACCAGTGCCTCTTCCCTTGCAGGGTCTCTCTTTTCAGGGTTGCGTTGAAGCTCTCCGCGGCGGCGTTGTCCGCGCTGGTGCCGACCGCGCCGCGCGAGCGGGTCACACCGAGCCGGCGGCACACCTTCGCGAACTCCTTCGATGCGTATTGCGCGCCGTTGTCGCTGTGGAAGACCGCCCCGTCGAGGCTGCCGCCCCGGGTGCGGGCGGCGGCTTCGAGCGCGTCGGTGACCAGCTCGGTGCGCATGTGGTCGGCGATCGACCAGCCCGCGAGCCGCCTGGAATGCAGGTCCAACACCGTTGCGAGATAGAGGAATTGACCATCGCCGATGGGCAGATACGTGATGTCGCCGACGTACTTGGTGTTCGGTTCGTCGGCGGTGAAGTCGCGCCGCAGCAGGTCCGGCACCGGGGCCGCTTCCGGCTCGGGGATCGTGGTGCGGACCTTCTTGCGCAGGTGCACGCCCTGGAGGCCGATGCGGCGCATCACCCGCTCGACGCGCTTGTGGTTGACGTCGCTCCCGGCGGCCTTCGGCTCGGCGGTGATGCGCGGGATGCCGTAGGTGCCGTCGGACTCCTTGTGGATCTCCCGGATCCGCCGCGCGAGGCGGGCATCGTCCCGGGCTCGCGCCAGGCGGGCCGGGGCGGCCTTCAGCCACCGGTAGAACCCGGACCTGGAGACCTCCAGGACCCGGCACAGCCGTTTGACGCCGAACGCGCCTCGATGATCATCAACGAACTGGAAACGGCTCACCAGTTGGTCTCGCCGGCGAAATACTTCGCGGCCCTCCGCAGGATCTCCCGTTCGGTTTCCAGCTCCCTGATCCGGGCCCTGAGCTGCTTGTTCTCTTCTATCAGCACATCGTCGGAGGTTACCTCGGCAGTCTGTGCCGCCCGCGGCGAGCCGCTGGTGCCCGCCGTGTGGCCCTTGCGGCCCCGCTCGGTGCGCACCCAGTTGCGCAGCGTCTCCCGGCTGATCCCCAGGTCCTTGCCCACGCCCTCGAACGTGTTCTTCGGGTCCGACAGGTACAGCGCGACAGCGTCCGCCTTGAACTCCGCCGAATACACCTTCATCACCATGCGTGACATCTCTTCCTCTGGACCCTCAAGGTCCAGTGTCCAAGGTGTCCACGCTCAGGGGGAAAGGCAGGGCCCCGGCGAGTGCCTGGATCGTCCGGTTTGATCATGTGATGCCGTAGAGGGCGAGGGCGAGGGCGAGGGCGCGGGGGCGTTCGGTGTGGGCTCGTCGTCCGGCGGCGGTGTTGATGTAACCCGCGAGCTTGAGTGTGCTGCGGATCAGGTCGCGGAGGGCTGCGAGTACGGCGGGCGTGTTGTGGGTCCTGACCTGGGACTTGTCCTCGTTGAAGGTGGCATCGCGGCACCAGTGGACGGTGTTTTCCGCGGTCCAGTGCCCGCGAGCCCAGGACGCGATCTCGGCGGCGTTCGCTTCCTCGGCGGGCAGGTCGGTGATCGCGTAGACGGTCTCGCTGGACCACTTCTTCGCCCCTGTAGAGGCGGCGTCTGCGCTGGATGCGCAGGACCTGGGCCGCGTGGGGAAGAGCAGGCCGTCGACGGTGACGACCTGCACGAGCCGCTGCTCGTGTCGGCCGTGGCCCCGGGCGTCGTCACGGTGGATCACGGGGATCTTCTTCCAGGGCAGGGCGTGGAGCTGACGGGCTTGTGCGCGTTGGTTGTTCTTGATGGTCAGCAGGTAGTGCGCGCCGCGTTCGTGCAGGTAGGTGGCGTGGTCGCGTGGGGCATGGAGTGCATCGGCGGTGACGATCGTCCCCGCGAGATCTGCGTCGTTGATTCCGTCGAGGAGGGGGCGAACTCGGGGATTTCGTTGGTCTTCGCGCCGATCTCGCGGGAGGCGGGCGTGACGCCGTCGCCGTGGCGGACGGCGGACAGGACGAAGACCCGGCTGCCGTCCGGGCGGCGGGCGCCGCGCAGGCACTTGCCGTCCACCGCGATCGCCCGCCGCCGGATGCGTACCGGATCGGCGTGGGCGGCTGTCCGGTGGGCCCGGCGCTGTTCACGCTCGGTGCCGCCGTCGGGCATGACCGGTTCCGGCCGGCGGGGCCGTGGGGACAGCAAGGGCCGAAGGTAGCCATAGGCCGCCGCGCTGATCTCGCCGGGATCCAGGCGTCCCAGGACACTGGGCAGAGTCTTCTCGCTCGGCACCCGGTAGCGGCCGAGGAGCGGATGGTAGGGCAGGCCGAAGGCGGCCAGTTCCTCCGGCGTCGCGCGTCGGCACCACTTCGCCGCCGCGGTGATCGAGTCGTGTCCGGACGGGGTCATAGCGCAGACCATCAGGGCCAGCAGCGAGGAGAGCCGGTAGCGCACCCCGCGCGCCCCTCTCGGATCGGTGACCGACTCGAACTCGACGATCAGGTCACGGACTTGGTCCTTGGCGGCTCCCTCGCCGAGGGCTTCCAGGCGGGGCACCGCGCAAGCGGGGGCAGCGACAGGGGATGATGGAGGAACGAACACGGCACCTTCGTGGATCTTGAAGCGGAGAGAACTCCATGATCCACAAGTGCCCTGTTCACCTGCTTCCCGGGCCCACCCTCCAGATCAACACCCCAGAACAGGATGTTCCCGACACTCGCCGGGGCCCTGGGGGGAAAGGCCCGTCCGCGGCCCCGTCGGACGCCCCCGGACCCGGCCGGACGCCGTGGCCGGGGACAAGGCGTACTCCTCCCGGAAGAACCGCCGCTACCTACGCATACGCGGGATCAAGGCGGTCATTCCGGAGAAGGCCGACCAAGCCGCGAACCGCAAGAAGCGCGGCAGCGCCGGCGGCCGACCCATCTCCCACGACGCCGAGCTGTACAAGGACCGCAACACCGTGGAGCGCTGTATCAACCGGCTCCGCAACTGGCGTGGCATCGCCACCCGCTATGACAAAACCCCGCAGAGCTACGAAGCCGGACTCCATCTCTGCGGCGCGATGCTCTGGATCCGCAGCATCACACCGCACTCATGATCCGAATCCCAGACAGGACCTAGGCGTGTAGCCGCCGTCCGCTTGAACGGCCGGCCCGTTACACCTACTGGGTGTATCCCCCTCTCTGAGACCGTGTCCTGACGCCCGACTCAGCTGACCCATAACAAGAATCGGTGTTGCGCCGACCATCTTTGAGTCGAAGTACCTAAAGCAATTACGGCTACTTCTTCCCAGGTGATTCGCGCTTCCATCGTCATGCTGGATTGGAAACTCGAAGATAGGTCCAGAAAAATGAAGCCGACCATCTGCCTCTGTATGATCGTAAAGAACGAATCGGCCGTGATTGAGCGATGTATCGCCTCAGTGCGCGAGATCGTCGACACCTGGGTCATCTCCGACACGGGCTCGACGGATGGAACCCAGGATCTGATTCGAAAGGCCTTCGATGGCGTGCCCGGCGAGCTGCACGACGACCTCTGGGTCAACTTCGGGGTCAATCGCACACTCAACATCGAGCGCGCTCGCGGGAAAGCCGACTACCTGCTCCTGATGGACGCCGACATGGTCATCAGACAGAAAGGGCAGTTGCCTTCGCTGTCCTGTGCGTCCTACATGATCCAGCACACCGGCAGTCTCGCCTACCGAATCAAGCGTCTCGTCCGGGGTGATTTGCACTGGCGCTACGAAGGCGTGACACACGAGTATCTGACTGCCGATGAAGAGCACGAACAGGAGAACCTTGACGCCCTCGTGATCGAGCACTTCGCCGACGGCGGCTCCCGGCACGACAAGTTCGAACGGGACATGGCCCTGCTGAGCTCGGAGCTGGAGCGCGACCCCACAAACGCGCGCAGCACGTTCTACCTGGCCCAGACCATGCGTGACATGGGGCGTACCGAAGAGGCGATCGCCCTTTACGAACGCCGCGCGGAGATGGGTGGTTGGGGCGAGGAGGTCTATTATGCACTCCTGCAGGTGGGAATCCTTAAGGATGAGTCCGGTGATTGGCCAGGAGCCATGGATACCCTCTCGCGGGCATGGGAGCAGCGGCCGCAACGCCTCGAAGCGTGCTTCGAATTGGTCTCACGACTACGGAAGCGTGGAAACTATCGCGCCGGGCATGCCTTCGCGTGTGCGGGGATCAACCGCGCGGAGCCCGACGACATCCTCTTTACTTACCCATGGGTCTACAAGTGGGGGCTGCTCTTCGAATATTCCATCGTCTCTTACTGGGCAGGAGATGTTCAGGGTTCCCTCGAAGCGTGCGACCGCCTCCTGACCATTCCTGACCTCCCGGAAGCGCATCGTCTGCAAACACTGCGGAATCGGGATTTTGCCGTTGCCCGTCAAGCCGAAGAGTCGAGGGGTATCGAGGGAGGAAAGTCCCGACAGTCCGGGGCCGGAATTTAGACAGGCCACTGAGCCTTTGTCGTGCGCCCAGCAGGTAAGCATTCAGCAGGGCCCCGGCGAGTGCCTGGATCGTCCGGTTTGATCATGTGATGCCGTAGAGGGCGAGGGCGCGGGGGCGTTCGGTGTGGGCTCGTCGTCCGGCGGCGGTGTTGATGTAACCCGCGAGCTTGAGTGTGCTGCGGATCAGGTCGCGGAGGGCTGCGAGTACGGCGGGCGTGTTGTGGGTCCTGACCTGAGACTTGTCCTCGTTGAAGGTGACATCGCGGCACCAGTAAACGGTGTTTTCCACGGTCCAGTGCCCGCGAGCCCAGGACGCGATCTCGGCGGCGTTCGCTTCCTCGGCGGGCAGGTCGGTGATCGCGTAGACGGTCTCGCTGGACCACTTCTTCGCCCCTGTAGAGGCGGCGTCTGCGCTGGATGCGCAGGACCTGGGCCGCGTGCGGGAAGAGCAGGCCGTCGACGGTGACGACCTGCACGAGCCGCTGCTCGTGTCGGCCGTGGCCCCGGGCGTCGTCACGGTGGATCACGGGGATCTCCTTCCAGGGCAGGGCGTGGAGCTGACGGGCTTGTGCGCGTTGGTTGTTCTTGATGGTCAGCAGGTAGTGCGCGCCGCGTTCGTGCAGGTAGGTGGCGTGGTCGCGTGGGGCATGGAGTGCATCGGCGGTGACGATCGTCCCCGCGAGATCTGCGTCGTCGATTCCGTCGAGGAGGGGGCGAACTCGGGGATTTCGTTGGTCTTCGCGCCGATCTCGCGGGAGGCGAGCGTGACGCCGTCGCCGTGGCGGACGGCGGACAGGACGAAGACCCGGCTGCCGTCCGGGCGGCGGGCGCCGCGCAGGCACTTGCCGTCCACCGCGATCGCCCGCCGCCGGATGCGTACCGGATCGGCGTGGGCGGCTGTCCGGTGGGCCCGGCGCTGTTCACGCTCGGTGCCGCCGTCGGGCATGACCGGTTCCGGCCGGCGGGGCCGTGGGGACAGCAAGGGCCGAAGGTAGCCATAGGCCGCCGCGCTGATCTCGCCGGGATCCAGGCGTCCCAGGACGCTGCGCAGAGTCTTCTCGCTCGGCACCCGGTAGCGGCCGAGGAGCGGATGGTAGGGCAGGCCGAAGGCAGCCAGTTCCTCCGGCGTCGCGCGTCGGCACCACTCCGCCGCCGCGGTGATCGAGTCGTGTCCGGACGGGGTCATAGCGCAGACCATCAGGGCCAGCAGCGAGGAGAGCCGGTAGCGCACCCCGCGCGCCCCTCTCGGATCGGTGACCGACTCGAACTCGACGATCAGGTCACGGACTTGGTCCTTGGCGGCTCCCTCGCCGAGGGCTTCCAGGCGGGGCACCGCGCAAGCGGGGGCAGCGACAGGGGATGATGGAGGAACGAACACGGCACCTTCGTGGATCTTGAAGCGGAGAGAACTCCATGATCCACAGGTGCCGTGTTCACCTGCTTCCCGGGCCCACCCTCCAGATCAACACCCCAGAACAGGATGTTCCCGACACTCGCCGGGGCCCTGGGCTGAATAGCTACGCCCGGACGGCAATAGCACCTACCGGGACTGGATGATCTCGAACGGTGACGGAACCTGGTCTTACCGTCACGAAACCTCCACTTACAACTATGGCTCGGGGGGTGACCTCCACAGCGTCAACCGAACCGGCAGCTACCATCCGCCGCTGGGCACAAAAACCATCATCAAGCCGTACGACCTGACAGCCCAGAAGAGCACACTCAAATTCATGGCCTCCCTCGTCGTCCCTGATGTCGAGTCATGGAAGAAGGTGGTTACCGGAGAGGCAAACGGCTGGGACTACCTTGGCGTCGCCTCGGACATCCCCTTCGTGAAGGCCTTGAAGCTGGTACCCGATTCGGTTGCGAAAAAGGGTAAAGAGGCCGTCGAAGAATGGCTCAAGAAATACGCCTCAGGATGCAAGTGATTCCTCGCCGGCACCCAAGTCCTCATGGCCGACGGCAAGACCAAGGAAATCGAAAAGATTAAGGTCGGCGACGAGGTCGTTGCCACAGATCCGGAAACAGGGGGGACCCGCCTCCGGAAGGTCACCCGCCTGATCGTCACCGAAGATGACAAGCACTTCAACGAACTGACCATCGAAACACCCGACGGACCCGAGAAGCTCACCGCTACACACGAACACCCCTTCTGGGTTCCCGAGATCGGCGCCTGGGTCGAGGCCCGCAACCTCGTCGCCGGCATGACCCTCAGAACCCCTGACGGCACCACCGTCCGCGTCATCAGCAACCGGCCGTACACCAAGCACGCCCGGACATACAACCTCACCGTCGACGACCTGCACACGTACTATGTGCTGGCGGGCGAGACACCGGTACTCGTTCACAACAGTAACTGTGGCGTCCGTCAGCATGACAAAGCCAGGGGTGCCGCCGGTGTTGATGAAATGACGGCGACGTTTGAGAAGTTCTACAAGAAGTCCGATATATGCAGCGAGAGCTACGGGAACGGGCTCGAACTCTGGACTCCCTATGGCGTGCGTCAAGTGGATATCGCGGTCAGGCAGCCAAACGGCAATCTTCATCTTTACGAGGTAAAGGTGAATAAATCGAACTACACAAAGGGTCAGCGCAGGAAGGACCAATGGCTAGCGAAGACGTACGGGTTTGAAACCTCGGTAGTCCGTCGCAGTACAGAATGTCCAATCTGCAACCCCTAACTCGAGAGGATGGCCAGTGAGTAGCGACTTCGCCTTCTGGAAGCGTTGCATCGTGGACCCCGAGGAAGTCTTTGACGCCCTCGCTGAAGGTGACACTAGCGCCCTCGCTGTAAGCCCTGACGTGTTGCGGTTTCGGGAAGAATTGCTGGCTAGGTGGCCGGACGTGAACGACGTTCTGGAGCCATCTCAGTTTGACCTGGAGGAGGAGCCTGACGATGCATCCAAGTACGTCCTCCTGACCCTTTCGGTTCGCCAGCTTGACTATCTCCCGGAGATTCTCGACATGGCGAAGAGGAACGGACTCGTTGGATTTAGCGGAGTGGCGGGCGAGCCAATCGCTTGATCATCCACAGGGATGGCCCTGCCTCTTCGCTCAGGCGAAGAGGCAGGGCCGCTTCATGACCGGTATGAGGCCTTACGTCCTGCCCTGACGGCAGTAGTTGACGGCAACGGCGGCGAACACTTCTGATGTTCGCCGCCGTTGCCGTGCGTGGGTCAGGGGCGGTTGAGAGCATTGCCGAGGGCAGTCATGGCTTCGCGTTGGAGGCGGAGGCGTACGTGGGCGTAGACGGCGGCGGTGACGCCGATGTGGGCGTGGCCGAGGAGTTCCTTGATCACGACGAGTTCGACTCCCTGCTCCAGGAGCAGGGTGGCGGTGGAGTGGCGGAGGTTGTGAAAGCGGATGCGGCGGAGGCCAGCACTGCGGAGGAGCGTGGTGAGTGGGCGGTTCGTGAGTCTATGAGTGGTTCTGGCGTCGCCTGATGGTGTGAGCGAAGCCGGAACGTGCCGGTCCGGTGTCGGTGGGCTGCTGAGGTGGGTGGAGTGAGTGAACGCAAGCCGTACCAGAGCGACTTATCCGACGAGCAGTGGGCGTTGATCGAGCCGGTGCTCACGGCCTGGAAGGCCCGGCATCGCTCGGTCAGTGGGCATCAGGGGCGTTATCCGCTTCGGGAGATCGTGAACTCGATCCTCTACCAGTCCCGGACCGGCTGTCACTAGCTGTTTCTCAACCGTCGGGTGTTCGATGGCGTCCCGTACGGTGTCCTGGATCAGGTGACGGAGTCCGGGAGTGGGCATGAGGACGGGGCCCTGTTCATAGCGTGTCGGTTGTCTAAGCCAGCCACGCGAGGAACAAAGCCCCGTCATGCAGAACGCTACCGTCGTCCTGTCCGATCGTCCGTTGCCCGACCTGCGGTTCGCCGCGGAGTGTGACTGCCTCGCTCACTTGTACGGCAATGCCGGGGACCGGCCGCTGCGGGCCCGCGTCTACGCGACCGATCTGACGGACGAGGAATGGCAGATCGTCCGGCGGGTGATGCCTGTGCCGGGCTGGCTATGTGGCCGCGGGGGCAACCCGGAGGGTTTCTGCCACCGCGAAATGATCGATGCGGTGCGGTACTTCGTCGACAACGGCATCAAGTGGAGGGCGATGCCGGCCGACTTCCCGCCCTGGTCGGCCGTCTACGCATTCCAGCATCGCTGGCACACGGACGAGCTCCTGGACGTACTGCACGAGAGGCTGCGGGAGCAGGTACGCATCGTGGAAGGGCGGGACGATCCCGAGCCGAGTGCGGCGATCGTCGATGGGTGTGGCTCCTTTGGAGGGACGGCCCTAGCTGCGTGAACTGCGGCTTGAGGCACGCCCGAGTGATCGACTCGACCACGACAGCGGGTCACGCGGTGACCGGCACCCTCCGCGCTGTCGATCTTGATGCGACGCGCGGGCGTGACCTGCTGGTTCCGAAAGGATCTCCACGACCGGCAGTCGAGCCCAACCGGCAAATGCCCAGCTCAGCCTGTCCCTCCAAAGGAGCCACACCCAAGGCCGACCGGCACCGATGCGGAACCGATGTTGCCGCTGTGACGCAATGGCAGATGGGTCTCTGCCCGCTCCAGACCGCTGACCTCGGCCAGTTCCGCCACCAGCCGTCCATTGGCCTGGTGCGGCACGAAGTGCCGCACGTCGGTGGGTTCGTAGCCGCAGCGCTTGAGCAGCCCGGTGATGAGGCCGGGGACGTTGTCCAGGACGAAGTCGCGCACCCCCCGGCCCTGCATGCTCAGCAGGTGGTCACCGTCCGCGACGGTCTCGACGGAGGCGGGACGGCGGCTGCCCCCGGCCGGCATGCTGATCAGCTCGTGGGCCTCGGCCCGGCTCACCAACTCGACCTTGAGCAGGCCGCGTTCCGGATCGCCGGGCGCGTGCGGGACGGAGCCGACGACCGCGGCCCCGGCTCCGTCCCCGAACAGAACACTGGTCGCCCGGTCGTCGAAGTCGACGAACCGGGTCCACACGTCGGTGCCGATGACCAGGACCTTCGTCGTCGGGTCCAGCGCCACGTACGCCCGGGCGATGGACAGCGCGGTGACGAACCCGGTGCAGGCGATGTTGACGTCGAAGCAGGCGGCCCGGTGGGCGCCGAGCGCCCGTTGCACCAGTGACGCGGTGGAGGGGATCGGGGCGTCGCCGGTCGTCGTGGCGACGATGATGAAGTCGATGCGGTCCGCGTCCAGTCCGGCCTGGTCCAGGGCGGCGCGCGCGGCGTGGACGGCGAGGTCGGACGCGGCCTCGTGCGGTGCCGCGTACCGCCGTTCGACGATGGCGGTCCTGTCGGCGATCCACTCGGCGGAGGCGCCGGGTACCCGGGCCTCGATCTCCTTGTTGGTCACCACCCGTTCGGGCAGGTAGGAGCCGGTCCCCAGCACGGATATGACGTAGTCCTGTTCCCTTTCCACGGTCACGCCGCCTGCACGCTGTCGTGCGCGTAGGCGCGCATCAGGGTCAGTCGGTCCTCGCCGATCCGGGCGCGCCGCTCGGGATCGGTCACACCCAGGCCCGGACGGTCGGCCAGGCAGAGCACGCCCACTTTGCCGATGTGCTGGTTGAGCTGCACCAGCCGGGTCGCCGGGCCGGCCTCCTCCAGCGGGAACAGCGAGGTCAGTGCGGGCACCAGCGATCCCTGGTCGAACAGGCGCGCGGTGTCGACCTGTTCCTGGAGGTTCGCCACATGGCTGCCGATGATGCGCTTGAGCCGCATCCACAGATAGCGGTTGTCGAACCGGTGCTCGTAGCCGGTGCTCGAACCGCAGGTCACCACGGTGCCTCCGCGCCGCGCGAGGAACACCGAGGTACCGAAGGTGGATTTGCCCACGTGGTCGAAGACGATGTGCGGATCCTCGCCCACGCCGTCACGGATGAGCCGGCCCAGCCGCTTCCCCTGCGCCACCGCGACCGCCGGCTCGTCGTCGGCGTCACCGCCGAAGTCGTACTCCTCGCGGTTGATCACCAGGTCACAGCCGAGGGCGCGCGCCACTCGCACCTTCTCTTCGGAGCCGACGACTCCGACAGCGATGCCGCCGCCGTTCTTCACCAACTGAACGGCGTAGGCTCCCAGTCCGCCGGACGCGCCCCAGATGAGGACCACATCCCCCTGCTTCATCCGTGCGCCGCGGTCGCTGACCAGCATCCGGTACGCGGTTCCCGCGCACGCCGGGACCGAGGCGGCCTCCTCCCAGGTCAGGTGTGCCGGCTTCGGGATCAGCTGGCTGGCCCGGGCGATGGCGTAATGGGCGAGGCCGCCGTAGTTGGTCTCGAAGCCCCAGGCGAGCTGGTTCTCGCTGAGCATCCCGTCCGCCTGGACGGACGCCTCCTGGTCCTCGACACAAGCCGCGTTGACCAGCGCGTGGTCACCGACGCGCCAGCGCCGCACGCCGGAACCGGTGCGGACGATCACTCCGGCGGCGTCCGAGCCGAGGACATGGAAAGGCTGGTCGTGCCGCTTCGCCCAGCCGCCCTGGCGCCCGTAGGCCTGCAGGAACCCGAAGGTCGACAACGGTTCGAAGGTCGCGGACCAGACCGTGTTGTAGTTGATGGAGCTGGCCATGACGGCTATCAGCACCTCGTCGGGCGCGAGTTCCGGCATCGGCACCGTCCCCACGTGCAGGGTCTTGCGCACGTCGCGGTCGCCTTCGATCCCATCGAAGGTCTTCTCGTCCTCGATCCGCAGGTGCGCGGCGAGGAACTCCGCCGGCACTTCCGCGGCGGCCAGCTCCTGCGGGCCGGCACCGGCACGTACTGCATCGGAGAGTGACATCATCGGGCTCCTCGTCAAGCCATGTCAGGCTGGTGAAACGATCGGGTTTTCCATGTCGGGCTCGTCTCTCACCCCGCGTACGGGACCCATCTGCGGTCGTCTACGGTCGTCGAGGGGCTGCGCGCTCATCGCGGGCACCCAGGTACCGGGCGTGCCGCGCGTGGTCGCTGGCCTCGAACGGGGCGCCGGGGATCGTGTACGCGAGTCGGCGGCCGTATACGGGGGCGACGAGCAGGGTTGAGCGAACGGGTCCACGCGGCACGGCCCAGCGAAACCCGCGCCGGCGGCGCGCCGGTCCGACGCCGGCCTGCTCATCGGACCTCGCCGGTCACGTGCAGGAGGGCTCGGGCCGCCAGGCGGTAGCCGAACGCGCCGAGGCCTACCACGACGCCGGAGGCCAACGGGGCGATGATCGATTCGTGCCGGAACTGCTCCCGCGCCCACACGTTGCTGAGGTGTACCTCGATCCACGGGTGCTCATAGCTCGCCAGTGCGTCTCGCAGGCTCCAGCCGGCGATCATCAGGGCGCCAGGGTTGACCACGGCGCCCACGCTGTCGGGCCCGTGCTCGTGGATCGCGCTCACCAGATCGCCCTCCGACTCCCGTTGGAGGGACAGGACTTTCCAGCCCTGCTCGCTCACCTCGTCGGCGACCGCCTGCTCGATGTCGGCCAGGGTGTCGGTGCCGTAGATCTCAGGCTCGCGGCGGCCCAGGATGCCAAGGTTGGGACCGTTCAGTAGGAGCATCGTGCTCATGTGTCACCTCGCCGTTCAAAGGTCCGAACCGCATCCGGTCCGTGGTCCAGTGCCCCTTCGGGGGCGGCTGTCAGGGCGTCTTTTCCGAGCAGGGGCCCGGCAGTCTCTTCGGCGTGGGCCATCGCGTACCGCAGGACGGCCGGCGCCATCAGGGACGTCACGACACGATTGACCCGGCTCAGCAGGCTCAAGTGGTGGCAGGCCCTTGCCCCGGCGCCGGCATGAACTCGCCGGGCGCCCTGGAGGTCGCCGGCACCGCGGCGGCCGCGCCCGGGACGGTCGGCGGGGCCGGCGCGGTGAAGTCCCGGCACAGGCCGGCGGTGGCTGAAGAAGATCGGTGCAGGGGCGGCGAGGACCATGGTCCGCATGGGCTCCCGCTTCGCCGGGTCCACCATGCCGCTGGTAGCGATCACCACGTCGAAGGCGAAGGCGGCGATGCCACCTTCGGCCGGCCCGACGGTGACCATCGCCGGACCGACGGACAGCAGAAGCAAGCCCGCCAGGTCGGCCACCACCCCTGCCGAGACGAACAGTTGCCCGATGCCGCGGTGCAGCAGCGTCATGTCGAGCAAGGTCTCGCCGATCACCGGAAGGGCGCTCACACCCATCGCGACGCCACGGAACAGCGCGAAGGAGCACGCCTCGGCGCCGGCGGGCACGAACGTCCTCGGCAGCAGAAGGCCGGTGACGATGCCGAGACCGGAGGGCAGACGCAGGCCTGCGACGCTGACTTGGGCCGCGGTGAGCCCGCGCCGACGGACGAGGGTGAACTTCCTCTCGGCGCCGGTGATGCCGACCGGCAGCACGCCCAGTTGACCGACCGCATCCAACCGGTTCATCTGAGCTGCCTGTTGGGGCAGCGGCCGACCGGAGAAGAGAGGCCGTGGCGGCTGCGGGAGGATGCGCCGGCGCAGACGCCCGCAATCAGTTTGCCGGTGACCGCGGGCGTCCTGAAACCCATCGCCGGCCGGCCGAGGACGACGGCGAGCAGCAGGACGAGCGCGCCTTCGGGCGAGAACACCGGCAGGACATGGTGTCCGATGGCCGGCGAGGGGGCGGCGAGGGGCATCTCGGCTTCTCTCCCGATGAAAGGGTCGGGTGGGTCTGCAGGCCCAAAGGCCTCTGTGGTGGCCTCCGGGCGAGAAGGAGCGGCGTGGTGTTCGGTGCGTGCTTTCGCCGTGCGCTGCCGAGGTCTTGGAGCGGTGCGTCCGGTGAGTGGGGGGTTTCTCACATGTACGTGCGGCAGCAGGGAAGCGAGTCAGGCGCCGCGACGTCGCGGCGGTCCTTCAGAACGGCCCGAGCCGCCGGGTCACCAGGCCGATGACCTCGGCTGTCCGGTCCACGAGGAAGAAGTGGCCGCCCCGGAAGACCTCCGTCTCACATGTCCCGGTGGTGTGTTCGGCCCATGCCTCGGCCTCATCGAGGGAGACCCGGGGGTCGCTGTCTCCGGTGAGCACGGTCACCGGGCAGCCGAGGCGTCGGCCGGGCTCGTGCCGGTACCGTTCGATGGCGGTGTAGTCGCTGCGGATCGCCGGCAGGATCATCGCCAGCACCTCCGGGTCGCCGAGCAGCATCTCGCTGGTGCCGCTGAGCTTTCTGAGCTCGGCCACGAGGTCAGCGTCGCTCGCCGAATGCACCCCCTCGTCGGCATAGCGCGACGGCGCCCGCCGACCGGACGCGAACAGCCGTACCGGCGCGGGCAGTCCGGCGTCCTGCATGCGCAGCGCCACCTCGTACGCGAGGACAGCGCCCATGCTGTGGCCGAACAGGGCCAGTGGCTTGTCGTCCAGGTGCCGCAGCGTGGCGAAGATCTGGTCCGCGAACTCGGGGACGCTGTCGATCCTCGGCTCGTGGAGCCGGGTCTGCCGACCCGGGTACTGCAGGGCCAGCACCTCCACCGAGGGATGCAGCGCCTTGGACACCGGGAAGAAGAAGCTTGCGGAGCCGCCCGCATACGGAAAGCACACAAGCCGCACACTGCTCTGCGGCGCGGGGTGCGAGACGCTCACCCAATTCTTGAACTGCGCCGTTGCTTGATGCATGCCGGACGAGCTCCTCGTGGTTGGTGAGGGAATACCGGAAGCCTAGAAGGCCACTGAAAATCTTTTGCGTTCTGGCCCCGGACCGGTAGGTCCGAGGCCAGTCTTGTGGCATGCAGGGGGAATGGGCCGGTGAGTCGGTCGGGCCGGATGTGTGGGAGACCTGCCGGGAGTTGATCCCGGCGGGAAGCGTGTTCGCGTTCCTGGCCGAGCACCGTGAGGCGCTCTTTCCCTCGGAGTTCTTCGCGGACATGTATCCGTCGGCCAACGGGCGGCCGTCCCTGCCGCCGCAGGTGCTGGCCGCGACGGTGGTACTGCAGAGCCTGACCGGGCTGTCGGACTTCGAGACGGTTCAGGAACTGCGCTGTGACCTGCGCTGGAAGGCCGCCTGCGGGCTGGGCCTGTACGACACCGCCTTCGATCCCTCGCTGCTGACCTACTTCCGGCGCCGACTTGCGCGCTCGGCCGACCCGATGCGGATCTTCACCAAGGTCAGGGAGGTGGTGGCGGCCACCGGCGTGCTCAAGGGAAAGCAGCGCCGGGCGCTGGATTCCACGGTCCTGGACTATGCGGTGGCCACCCAGGACACCGTCACCCAGCTGGTGTCCGCGATCCGCCGGGTGATCCGCGAGGTCCCCGGCGCCGGCGAGATCGCCGGCCGGTGGTGCACCGCGCACGACTACACCGACCCCGGCAAACCCAAGATCGCCTGGAATGACGAGGCCGCCCGCGCCGCGCTGGTCGACGCGCTGGTGTCCGACGCACTCAACCTGCTCGGCCGGCTGCCCGACCGCGAGCTGGGCGAGCGGGCCGCGAACGCGGTGGGCCTGCTCGCCCTGGTCGCCGGCCAGGACGTGGAGCCGGCCGAGGACTCCGACGGCCGCGACGGACGCTGGCGCATCGCCCGGCGCACCGTGCCCGACCGGACGGTGTCCACCGTCGATGCCGATGCCCGGCACATCCACAAGAACCGCACCCGCCACCAGGAGGGCTACCGCGGGCACGTGTCCTTCGAGCCGGAGGCCGGACTGTTCACCGCCGTGGCGCTGACCGGCGGCTACGGTCCGGACAACCACGAGGCCGCCGTCGCGCTGGACCTGCTGGCCGACGAAGACCACAGCGAAGGCGAGACGCTGACCGTGCTCGGCGACTCCGCCTACGGCACCGGCAGCCTGCGCGAACAGCTGACCGCCCAGGGCCACGTCCTGGTGATCAAACCGCCGCCGCTGCGGCAGGCCGTCCCCGGCGGCTTCACCATCGACGACTTCCACGTCGACACCGGCGCCGCCACCGTGACCTGCCCGGCGGGACAGACCGCGAATCTGGGCCGCCCCAAGGCCGACGGCGCCCGCACCGCCCAGTTCAAACGGCTGTGCACCGGCTGCCCGCTGCGGGAACGCTGCACGACCTCGAAGACCGGACGGGTCGTCAATGTCCACCCCCAGCACGGGCTGCTGACCGCCGCCCGGCACCAGGCCACCACCGACACCGCCTGGCAGGACGAATACCGCCGCTGGCGGCCCCCGGTCGAACGCGCCATCGCCTGGCTCGTCGCCCACGGCCACCGCCGCGTCCGCTACCGAGGCGTGATCGCCAACAACATCGCGCTCCACCACCGCGCCGCCGCCCTCAACCTCCGCCGACTGATCAACCTGGGACTCACCCGAACCAGCGGCACCTGGCACCTCGCCCCAACCACCCCATGACGAAGAAGGGCCGCCCGGCCTGCGGCCGAACAGCCCCTCCACAAGATTTTCAGTGGCCTTCTAGACGAGTAAGTCCGAAGTCTCGTTGAGCGCAAAGGGTGAGGGTCCCGTTGGTCGATGTGTGACGAACGACCTCGAGACCCTCATCACCGCACTGTACGTGAAGATCGACGACGAGTTGGGAGGGCCGCGTTGGCTGGGCAGGCCGCCGTTGCTGACCGACTCCGAGCTGGTGTGCGCCGCGGTCGCCCAGGCGATGCTCGGATTCACCTCCGAAGCCCACTGGCTGCGCTACGCCCGCAAGCACCTGGCCGGGATGTTTCCGTACCTGCCCCAGCAGTCCGGCTACAACAAACGCCTGCGCGCGGCGCTCGGCCTGGTCAAGCGGGTCGTCCGGATGCTCGCGAAGGCGTCCGACTTCTGGCTGGACGACTGCTGGATCGTGGACTCCACCCCGGTGCCGTGCGGCATGTCGCGGCCCACCGTGAAACGCTCCGACCTGGCCGGATGGGCCGGATACGGCTACTGCGCCAGCCACTCGCGGTTCTTCTGGGGGCTGCGGCTGTACCTCGTGTGCACCCCGGCCGGGATGCCGATCCTGTGGGCCCTGGCGGACCCCAAGATCGGCGAACGCGAGGTGCTGGCCGCGATGCTGGAGGTCGAAGCAGGCGTCGTCGCCGAGCACGACGGCATCCTGCTCATCTCCGACAAGGGCTTCGCCGGCCGAGCTTTCGAGCAGTTGCTGGCCGACCACGGCATCACCTTGCTGCGGCCCTCCCGCAAGCGCGAGAAGGCCCGGTACGGCGAGCCGATGCTGAAGAAGGTCCGCCAGCTGATCGAGTCGGTCAACGACACCCTCAAAGGCCAGCTCGACCTGGAGGGCCACGGAGGGCGCAGCTGCGCGGGCGTCGCGGTCCGCGTCGCCCAGCGCATTCTGGCCATGGCCGCCGCGATCTGGCTGAACAACCTGACCGGCGCACCGATCACTCGATCGTTGATCGCCTACGACCACTGAAGACATACGACTTACTCGTCTAGGTACGTGCAGGTGGCACCGCGTATCCCCAGATCTGATAGTCCCATGCCCTCGAGCGGCCCGAACGCCGGTACGGATTGTTAGTCTTGCGCCGCTCCGATTCCGGCAGTCATGCCTGCGCCAGCCACCCTGCGACGAGGGGTTTCCCGTGCCCGAGACGTCACCGCACCAGCAGCCCGCCGGCGCGAGTCCCGAGACAGACGCGGACGTGATTGTCGTCGGCAATGGCCCAGTCGGGGCCACACTCGGGATCCTGCTGGCACAGCGCGGCCGACAGACCATCGTCCTGGAACGGCGCCGACGCCCCTACGCCCTGCCCAGGGCCACCAGCTTCGACGGCGAGACGGCACGCCTGCTCGCCGGCTGCGGGGTGGGTCCCAGCCTCGACCGGATCACCGAGCCCGCCACCGGTTATCAATGGCACTCCGCCGACGGTGACGTCCTCCTTGACATCGCCTTTCGCACCGAGGGCCCCTACGGGTGGCCCGACGCCAGCACCATGCACCAGCCCGCCCTCGAGGAGCTGCTGGCCTCGCGGGCAGCCGAGCTGCCGGCAGTGACGGTGGAACAGGGCCGCCAGGTCGTGGGAATCGAGCAGCAGGACGACCGGGTCGTGGTGACGGCCGAGGACGAAGACGGCGCAGCCCAGACGTACACCGCGAGGTGGGTGGTGGGCTCTGACGGTTCCAACAGCTTCGTCCGGGACCATCTGGATGTCCCGGTCACCGATCTCGGCTTCTCCTACGAGTGGCTGCTGTGCGATGTGCAGCTGCACGAGCAGGGCAAGTTCGTCCCCACCAAGGGGCTTCACCCCGGATCGTAGACACCTTGGACACTGGACCTTGAGGGTCCAGAGGAAGAGATGTCACTGATGGTGATGAAGGTGTATTCGGCGGAGTTCAAGGCGGATGCTGTCGCGCTGTACCTGTCGGACCCGAAGAATACGTTCGAGGGCGTGGGCAAGGACCTGGGCGTCAGCCGGGAGACGCTGCGGAATTGGGTGCGGGTCGAGCGCACCCGGCAGGGCCGTGCGGCGGCCGCGAGTCGCTCGCCGCGGGCGGTACAGGCCGTTGATGTACCCTCCGACGATGTGCTGAAAGAGGAGAACAAGCAGCTCAGGGCTCGGATCAGGGAGCTGGAGACCGAGCGGGAGATCCTGCGGAGGGCCGCGAAGTATTTCGCCGGCGAGACCAACTGGTGAGCCGTTTCCAGTTCGTTGATGATCATCGCGGCGCGTATCGGCGTCAAGCGGCTGTGCCGGGTCCTGGAGGTCTCCCGGTCCGGGTTCTACCGGTGGCTGAAGGGCGCCCCGGCCCGCATCGAGCGGGCGCGGTCCGACGCCCGCCTGGCCCGGCGGATCCGGGAGATCCACAAGGAGTCCGACGGTACCTACGGCGTCCCGCGGATCACGGCCGAGTTGTGGGACGCCGGGATCGAGGTGAACCACAAGCGGGTCGCGCGTGTGATGGCCCGGATCGGCCTGCAGGGCGTGCATCTGCGTAAGAAGGTCCGCACTACCGTCCCCGAGCCGTCCGCGACGCCGGTGCCCGATCTACTGCGGCGTGACTTCACCGCGAGCGAGCCGAACACCAGGTACGTCGGCGACATCACTTACCTGCCCATCGGCGACGGCCAATTCCTGTATTTGGCAACGGTGTTGGACCTTTGCTCGAAACGGCTGGCTGGCTGGTCGATCGCCGACCACATGCGCACCGAGCTGGTCACCGATGCGCTCCGGGCTGCGGCCCGTACCCGCGGCGGAACTCTTGACGGGGCGATATTCCACAGCGACAACGGCGCCCAGTATGCGTCGAAGGAGTTCGCGAACGTGTGCCGCGAACTCGGCGTGACCAGATCACGTGGGGCGGTCGGAACCTCGGCGGACAACGCCGCCGCCGAATCCTTCAACGCAAGCCTGAAACGGGAGACCTTGCAGAGAAGGAAACGCTGGTCAGGGGCGCGCGAGGCCCGCCTCGCGGTGTTCCGGTGGGTCACTCGCTACAACACGAAAAGAAGACACTCCGCACTCGGCCAGATCAGCCCGATCACCTACGAACAACGATCGATTACGCTGGCCACTGCTGCATAGCAAACGGTGTCCACGATCCGGGGTCAAGCCCCCAACGTCCAGATCTGTGATCCTGCCAGGCCTACGACCCTGGTGGGCAGCGGACCAGGGCATCGACGCTGGGAGTTCATGCGGCTGCCCGGCGAGCGTGCCGCGGACCTGAACCGGGAGGAAACCGCCTGGCGGCTTCTCGCTCCCCACGGGGTGACCCCCGACACGGCGACGCTGCTGCGCAGCACCACGTACATCTTCCAGTCCCGCTGGGCCGAGCAGTGGCGGGTCGGTCGGGTACTGCTGGCCGGGGACGCGGCCCATCTGATGCCGCCGTTCGCCGGACAGGGTATGTGCTCGGGCATCCGCGACGTCACCAACCTGGCGTGGAAACTGGATCTGGTACTGGGCGGCCTCGCCCCGGCAGCGCTTCTCGACACCTACACACAGGAACGCCGCGCACAAGTACACAAGTCGATTCTGTCCTCGGTCCAGCTAGGCCGGGTGATCTGCGTGACGGACCCCGCGGCCGCGGCCGAGCGCGATTCCACGATCCTGGCGGGTCGCCGCGGCCGTGGTCCGGCCGTCCCGGATCCGGCGTTGCCCATCACCGAAGGGCTCCTGCACCGGAAGGCGGACGGGTCGCCCATCTCCCCGGCGGGCGATGTGGCCCCCCAGGGCCAGATACGCGGCCTCGAAGGCACGGGGCTTTTCGATGATGTGGTCGGCCGCGGTTTCGTTCTGATACTGGCAGAGGGCGCGGACGCCGACCTCGACGCGGAACAGTCGGCATTCCTCACGGACCTGGGTGCACACGTGGTGACGCTGCTCCCCGACGACGGGACGCCGCAGAACATGTCGGTCGCCGACGTGGGCGGCGTCTACCGCACCTTCCTGGCCCGCCACGGGGCTGACGCGGTGTTGATCCGTCCGGACTACCACGTGTACGGGGCGGCCTCAGGTCTGCGGGCAGCGGCGGCGCTGGTGGACGACCTGAGGACCCGCCTCCAGTCCAGCCTTGGTTCGTGATCTCGATGGTGAGGGGCGCGGAGGCAACAACAGGCGGACAGCGTCGACCATCCGCCCGGGACCGCCCCCATTACCCGGGTTCACCGCGACGCAGGGCGTCCCTCATCTCGCTGAGCTTCGCGGTCATTGCCGGGTTCTGCTCGTGCGGCTGTTCAGCGAGTCGGAGGGCGTTCTCAATCTCGCTGAGTTTCGCCGTAGACAGAACGGCCGCCCGCTCGACCAGGTCGTCCCGTGACACGGTGGTCTGCCACGTGCAAGGGGTGAAGCCCGGACGCGGGAACGCGAGCCTCAGCACGCCCTCGAGAGGTAGCCCTTCCTGCACACCGACTCGCACTTCGACGCCCAGACCGCCCATGTCGACACCCGCCGGCGCGACGACCTGCATCGCCTGGATCCCGGACGCGTCGTCTCCCGACAGCAGCACGAACAATCGCCGCTCGTCGGAACCCACCCACCAGACTTCGCCACGTTGCACATGTCCTCCTGACACGGGACGGCAGGCGAACCAGCGCGACCCTGACGGCCTGTGGAAACGGGTGAGGCCACCGTTGATCATCGGTGGGTGAAGACAGACGATCACGCGGTGGCCGCAGGTCACATTGTACCGAGCCCGCTGACGGGAGGCGTTCGAGGTCCTGATGAGCCGGATCGGTGCACGCGCGTCGAACCCCGGCGCCGAGCCCGGAAGTTGGTCGAGCCGGTTCCGCCCCGCCACCTGCCCCGCGGTCCACCTGGAGCACCAGCCGATGCGAGGGTGTTCAGCCGCTCCCACCCGCGGCACCACCCCGGGCCGGTGCCCCTGGTCCGGTGCGGCCATGTCTGCATTTTCGCGCCGGAGATGCACGACCCCAAACCCGTAAGGGTGTGGCTCCTTTGGAGGGACGGCCCTAGCTGCGTGAACTGCGGCTTGAGGCACGCCCGAGTGATCGACTCGACCACGACAGCGGGTCACGCGGTGACCGGCACCCTCCGCGCTGTCGATCTTGATGCGACGCGCGGGCGTGACCTGCTGGTTCCGAAAGGATCTCCACGACCGGCAGTCGAGCCCAACCGGCAAAGGGTGTGGCTCCTTTGGAGGGACGGCCCTAGCTGCGTGAACTGCGGCTTGAGGCACGCCCGAGTGATCGACTCGACCACGACAGCGGGTCACGCGGTGACCGGCACCCTCCGCGCTGTCGATCTTGATGCGACGCGCGGGCGTGACCTGCTGGTTCCGAAAGGATCTCCACGACCGGCAGTCGAGCCCAACCGGCAAATGCCCAGCTCAGCCTGTCCCTCCAAAGGAGCCACACCCACCGGCAAATGCCCAGCTCAGCCTGTCCCTCCAAAGGAGCCACACCCAACCCGTAAGCGCGACGGCGTCTCCTGGAACATACCGCGACACGAGCGCGACAGGCGGGTGGGGATGCAACGGGCTCCGCGAGCGATCGCCGGGTTGGGTGCATATCTTGTGAGGGTGCGTCGTTGGGGTGATTCGTCAGGGTTCAGGTCTCGGTCGGGGGTTGCTGGTTCCTAGCCTCGTGGTGTCGAGTCCGGCTGTGGTGGGCGGGCGTTGAGCGAGGGTGGGTGGCATCTGTGCCGTCGTTGATGGCTGCCTTACAGGCCAGGGAAGACGAGGTCCGGGCGTCCGCGGCCGAGGTGCGGGCGCGGCTGGAGGTGTTGACCGCGGAGTTGGCTACGGCCGAGGAGCAGTTGGTGCGACTGCGGATCACGCGGGAGACGGTGGAGGAGGTGTTGTCCTCACCGGTCGGCCCGGCGGTGCCGCCGGGGGTGGTGCTGGATACGGAGGGGGCGGTGCTGCCGCAGTTGGCGGAACTGGTGCCGGTGCTGTTGGCCGCCGAGGCGGCCGGGGACACGACGGTGACCTCCGAGCCGTATCGGCGGATCCTGATCGTGTTCGCCGAGGCGTCCGGGCCGTTGCGCTGCAAGGACGTGTGCGTCGGGGTGGGGTTGAGCACGGAGGCGAACCACACCGAGGGCATGCGTGGCAAGCTGAAGAAGCTGGTCGGGCGGGGGATCCTGGCCGAGGTGGAGCCGGGGTTGTTCGGGCTGGCCTGTCGGGCCGGTGCCCGGTGAGCGGCGGCGTGATCGGCGGGGATCTGGCGGCGGCGGAGGCCGCGTTCGCCGCCTCGCGGGGCTTGTTCGAGCAGGTCAGTGCCCGGATGTAGTCCGTGGAGACCGGTTCGTTGACGCACTCGCAGCTGGAGGAGGTGCTGGGCGCGGACATGCGGGAGGTGACGCGGCAGCTGTATCAGGACCATCTGCGGCTGCGGGAGCTGACCGAGCAGCGCATCGAGCAGGTCGTGGACGCCGCCGGCCGGGAGCGCACCAGGATCGAGCGGGGCCGGCGGCGGATCCTGTCCACGGTGTTCGGGAAGGTGACCGTCGGCCGGATCGCCTACCGCGGCGACGCCGTGCCGGATCTGCACCCGGCCGATGCGGCGCTGAACCTGCCGGCCGGGATGCATTCGCACGGCCTGGCCAAACAGGTCGCCATCGAGGCGTCCCGGGGCTCGTTCGCCGAAGCGGTCGAGCGCGTCAACACCCTGACCGGCGCCGGGATCGGCCCGCGGCAGGCCGGCGAGCTCACCGTCGCCGCCGCCGCGGACATCGACGACTTCTATGCCGCCCTCGCGCCCGAGCCGTGCACGGACGCCACGCTGCTGGTGATGTCGGCCGACGGCAAGGACGTGGTGATAAGGCCGGAGGCCCTGCGGGAGGCCACCGCGAGAGCCGCCGCGGCCAAAGGCGGCAACAAGCTGCACAAACGCCTGTCAGCCGGGGAGAAGAACGGCCGAAAGCGCATGGCCACCCTCGGAACCGTCTACGACGCCGAACCCGCGGTACGCACCGCCGACGACATCATCGCCGACCCCGACACCGGCGAGCAGGACACCACCCGCCGGAGCAAAGGACCCAGGGCCCGCTCCAAGTGGCTGACCGGATCGGTCAACGACACCTGCTCCCAGGTCATCACCGCCGTGTTCGACCAGGCCGAACACCGAGACCCCGACCACCGGCGCACCTGGGTGGCCCTCGTGGACGGCGCACCCCACCAGATCGATCTGATCAACGAGCAGGCCGCCGCCCGCGACGTGCAGGTGCACATCGTGATCGACATCATCCACGTCCTGGAATACCTGTGGAGCGCCGCCCACGCCCTGCACCCCGGCGGCAGCAAGGACATCGAGGCATGGGTCGCCCGCACCGCCCGCACCATCCTGGCCGGAGACGCCCTGACCGCAGCCGAGACGATCACAACGGCCGCCACCGACGCAGGGATCGCCCCGGGCCAGAACAAGAGCATCGACGACGCCGTGGCCTACCTCACCAACAAAGCCGACTACCTGCGCTACGACACCGCGCTGGCCGCCGGCTGGCCCATCGCGACCGGGATCATCGAAGGCGCATGCCGCCACCTGGTAAAAGACCGCCTCGACATCACCGGGGCCCGCTGGGGCCTGGCCGGAGCCGAAGCCGTCCTGAAACTCCGCGCCCTGCGCACCAACGGCGACTTCGACACCTACTGGGCCTGGCACGAACAACAGGAGTACACCCGCAACCACCAGGCTCGCTACCGCAACACCCTCATACTCACCGCCTGATCACACAGACACCCTCAAAAGATGCACACCCAACGACGTAGGTCGGACGCGGCCCGGTGCCGTACTTCCTCGTTGCTGTCCCGGCTGAACCTCTCCACCAGCTCTGGCGTGGACTCCGGGTCGTCCAAGGCCAGCTGGCGCATTCTGGCGTTCGGGTCGTCGGCGTAGCGCAGCAGGTCGCGGCGGGGGAAGTTGGGGTGGCCGTGAGGGCGGTCGGGGGTACTGAGGCTGCCGGTCCACCACTGCCACACCCGCAGGAGCATGTCGGCGGGCGCGTCGTCGCAGGATTCCGCGAGGAAGAGCTGGACGACGCGGTCGTCGTCGCGGGCGAGACGTTCGACGACGTCCGCAGGGAGGTGCCGGGCCCGGGCAACGCTCCTGCGGATCAGGGGGTGGGAGGAGGCGGCCAGGCGGCGCATGGCGCCGGGATCCTCGTGCAGTGCCATGACCCAGTCGAGCGGGTAGTAGTGCCCGCGCGGGTCGAAGTCGATGGGGATGCCCGCCCGCTGCTCCTCGGTGATGTCAGCGCGTGTGGCCACCACGAAGCGGACGTTCTCGTCAGGGTCCTGGGCAAGAAGTCCGACCAAGTCCGGGTCCAGGTGCGGGTTGCCCGCGAGAGAGCTGCGCTGGGCCGGCTCTCCGTGGTGAGCCAGGTGTTCGGCGAGGCCGCGTTCGAGGCGGCAGGACTCAACCGCGCGCTCTCGGACTCCTTCGGTATCGAACACCGAACGGGGCATCGGGTGCTCTCGGTGGTACCGCAACAGCGCCTCGATGCGCACTTTGCCGGAAGGATCGCTCAGAAGCTTGCGCCGGGCCGGGCCGTCCAGATGAGGCCAGGCCCTTTGGCAGGCTGAGGCGCGTACAGAGGGATCCTCGTCGCCAGCCAGCGCGGTCAGTATCCGTACGGGCAGTCCGCGAAGACGAGCTGTCTCTTTCCGGACCTGGACGGAAGGATCCGCGGCGAGCTGCTCGTACGCGGCGTCGGTGAGCTCGGCGTGCTGGTCAGCCGCCAGCAGGGTGAGGATCCAGCGGGGCCGGGCTCCCCGCTCGCCCAGGATCAGACGAGTCCACTGCTCCGCTGTGAGGCCCGGCTGGGCCTCGGCCAGCAGCTGCCTCACCTTCCCCTCCGGGTGGACGATGGCCGCCTCGATGACCACCGCAGGCAGACGCCGCCACAGGGGGAAGTGCGACACACCAAAGGAGACGGGCACGCAGGTCATCGGGGGTGGCCGGGTTGAGTGCCAGCCCGTGCGCCCACATCTCACGCACCCGCTCCGAAGACCCCGGCCCCTGAAACAGCGATGTCCAAGCGGCTGCCCGCTCCCGCGGGCTCTCCTGGGCCGCCGCCCGAGCGGCTGTCTCCTGCCGCTCTCGCAGGTGGTCCACGCCGATCAGCCATACCTCGTCTTCTTCAGTGGTCACCCCCAGCAGGATGTCCCCGTCCATCGAGAGGGTGACGAACTCCGGCTGCCCGGGCCGCTCGCCCAAAACTCCGGCGAGGTCCCACTGCTCCGTGAGCTGCACCCGCGTCCAAGGCCTGGGCGCGCAACGCTGTCCAGTTGCCCGCGACGTCGATCAGGAAGACACCATCCCCGCCGAAGATCCCGCTCTCGGTCCCGAGCCGGTGCCACTGCGCATTGAGCTCGGCGACCAGGTCCGCTCGGTCTGCCCTCACACTCACGGTCGGCCTGATTTCTCCCGCGACGACCAAGCGCCACGCGGCCCGGGGCGACGCTACCTCCTCGGTCTTCCAGTCCCCCGCGATGTGCAGCCCGGCGCGCCGCAGCATCTTCATCAGCTTGTCTTTCCCACCCGTCATGACTCTGCTGCGCAATTACCCGGCGTGATGACGCCGTGCCGATACGGCCTTCAGAGCGCGTCGCAGATGCAGGCAGGCCGGGCGCGGCCGAGCCCTGAAAGCACGGCACGTGATCGCTCGCCGAATTGAGCAGCAGAGTCCGTCATGGGTGCTCATCCTGCCCGACCCTGATTCCTTCCCCTCCAACGGCGGATGGGTAGACACACCAACCAAGCGCAGATGCCGGTCCACTTGGCCGCCACCCCTCTTGTGCAGTGGCTCGCCGCTGGTCTCGTTCGCCGCGTGCCGTAAAGACCAACAGCAGAGCCGCAGGCCGCTCACTCACCCGGTGGCGCTCGCGCATCTGGTCGGCTGTAGGGACTCCCCACTGACGGTCGGCGTCACACCCACTTCACGCCCAGCTTCCGCAGTGCGTTCAGCTGCTCCGCCGTGAGTTTGTCGCGCCTCGCGCGGGTGTTGGAGACCCATACGCCGAGCCGGACCGCGATCGGCTCGGCCTCGCCGTCGACCGCGATCTTCTCAGCGTGGCCGCGTGGTACCGGCCGGTGGGGGCCTTCCCGTTCCACCCACTGTGCGAGGGCTGTCAGGCCCCGCTGGAACGCCTGCTGCGCCTTGCTCGACCCCTTCGCCGCACGCCCGGCCGCCGGGGCGGGAGGCGGCGCCGGGGCGGGCTTGATGCCCAGCGTGGTCAGCCGTTCCTGCTGCTCGTCGGACAGCAGCTTCCAGGTGCCCGGCTGTTTCTGCCGCTTCAGCCACCGCCCGATGTCGTCGCCGTCCATCAGCACGCCGGGCGCGATGTCGGGCAGCACACCGTCGGCATCGACCAGGTCCGCGAGGACGCGGTGGTGCCGCTGCCAGTCCAGCGGCCAGGGGCAGTTCCAGTCCTCGTCGATCGCCTCCAGTTGCCCGGCCCGCACCGCGGCGCGCTCCGGGTCCTTCCTGAGGCCGCCTTGCCTGCGGAGGTTGGCCATGTGCTGCCCGACCGGGACGGGCTGGCCGCCGGCGGGGTCGTCCCACACCGCGTCCTGACGGGGAGCAAGGTGCCCTGTGGCCCGCCGGTACGACCGGAGCACGGCGAGCTTGGCCTCCCACACCTCCTCACCCGGCTCCCACACCATCCCGGCCTCCGGCGCGTCCAGCAGCTCCTTGCGCCGCGGTTCCAGCTCACCGGCCCGCAGCGCCTTCCGTTGCTGGTGCACCCACCTCCCCAGCGGAAAGTCCTTCGTCACTCCGACTTCGACCTCGACGTCATAGGGGACGGCGTGCAGGCCGGTGATCTCGTTCTCGGCCCGCCAGCGGAGCAGGGCCTGGTAGCCCTCGAGCCAGACCAGGGACTCCGGCCGGTAGACCCGCGTGCGCAGGAACGCCGCGATGGTCGCCGCGTCCCTGGGAGAGGAGAAGTGGAGCAGGGCCGTCTCGGCAACGGCGTCGGTGTCGTCCTCCTCGTCCTCGCCGCCGGCGCCGATGATCCGCCCGTCCTCGTCGCGCCTCACGTGCACCGTGCGCTGTCCGCTGGTGAGGGCGCGGGAGGCGAGCTGCTCGACCAGGCGTTCATCGTGCGAGCGCAGGCCCTGGAGCACGGCCACGAGCGGCTTGAAGCTGGCGGAGGCGACCATGTCGGTCGGGTCCTCGCCGGGCTCCAGGAACACCGGCACGATGATCCGGGCGACCTTCGTGGTGCCGTCGCGGTTGAGCCGCAGCGCGCGGCCGATGTTCTGGACGATCTCCACCTGGGATCCGCGGGTGTCGGCGAAGCAGACGGCCTCGACTCCCCGTTCGCCGGTGATGTCGACGCCTTCCCCGAGCACGCGGCAGCTGGCGAGGAAGGCGCGGTGCACCCGGCGCTCGGCCACGTCGATGCCGTTGGCGAACTGGCGAAGGACCTCGCGGCGTTCGGTGACGAGGTGGTCGCCGCACAGCCAGGCCGACCAGACGCGGTCCGGGGGGACGTGGCGGCCGGCCTCCAGCTCGTAGAAGGCCGCGTCGATCGACGACGCGGGGAGCCGGTCCGCGGCTGCCAGGTCGTGGTCGGAGGCGCCGCTGGCGTACAGCTCGGCCGCTGTCTGGGGCAGCTTGTCCGCGAAGGCTGCGGCCTCTTCCACCTTCTGGTGGAACGTCATCACTGTACGGAGGTTGTACGCCGCCGCGTGCTCCAACAGTGCGGTCTGCAAGAGAGCGAGGCGCCGGCCCCGCTGTGCCTCCTCCGTTTCCCCGAGGGCGGGGGAGGGGTCGTGGATCTCCAGGACGTCGATCTCGAAGCCGGCGAGGATGCCCCGCTCGATCGCCTCCGAGAGTCCGAGCTCGGCCAGCCACGGCCCGTAGGTCCCGTCCGGGTCGTCGGCCATGCTCGCGAGCTCCAGCTCCTGGCCGCCGGTGCCCTGCTGCGGCCGGGGCGAGGCGAGGATGCGCGGGGTCGCGGTGAGGTACAGCCGGAAGTCGGCCGGGATGCGGGCATTGTCGTGGATCGCGGCCCACGGCCTGCCGAGATCACCTGCGGTGGAGTGGGCTTCGTCCACGATGGCGAGGTCGAAACCGCTCATTTGCTGCCCGTACAGGCGCTCCCCGCCCGCCAGGGCGGCCTCCAGCGGCCCACGAACCTTCCGCTGGCCCTCGGGTGCGTCGATATCCTCGCGGTCCACCAGGGAGGCGTACGTAGCGAACACGACCACCGGCCCCGACCCCGCCCACAGCGCGAGCTGAATCGGATTCGTGGTGGTACGCACCCCCAACCCGTCCAGCACCGCATCGCTCTCCAGCGAGCACACCGCCACCATCGGGGCCCGGTGGCCCACCCGGCGCCACGCCTCAGCGGTCTGTGCGAGTAGGTCCAGGGTCGGCACGGTCACGAGGATCCGGCCGCCCGGGAAGCAGTCCAGCGCGCACGCGGCGGCGGTGATCGTCTTGCCCGATCCGGTCGCGGACACGATGGTGCCCCGTGCCCCCTCCGACGGCACTGATGATCTTGCAGGGAATCCCATCCACCTCCGAAACGCCGACTTCTGATCGACCTGGTGTTCCCGAAGCCGGATACCCAGCATTTCCACGCTCCTCCTCTGCCTTCTTTTCTGCTCGCTTCGGAAATCACCAGGACGGCGTGAAGGGTGGGACGGACACCGTGCCGTCCTCGCCCACGACGATCCGCTCGGCGAGCTGGGCCAGGACCTGAGAGGGGCGCAGCCCCGTCCGGCTGGCCACCGTCTGGATCAGTCGACTGGGCGCGGCGGACAGCCGGACCTCCGCTCGCAGTTCATCCGCTTCCTCCCCCTGCCGTTCCCCGAAGGCGGCCTGTGCCGCAAGAGCACCAGCAAGCCGTTCCTCACGCTCGCGAGCCCACACCGAGCCTTGAGCGTCCTGTTCTGGCTCGTACACGCTCCAACCGGCTGCAGTCATCAAGTCTCTGACGCGCTGCCACTCAGCGTGTTTAGCCAGCCAGATGGCAGCCAACCCCTCCGGTCCATCTCGAACTCGTAGAAGGAACCGTTCCCCCTCAACTGCTCCGCGGTCTCCCGCTCACGGACAGCGGCCTCCGCGACCTTTTCCGCAACGGCGGCGATGTCCAGGCCATTCGCTTGACGCCGGACCTGATCCCGCGCCACGTCCTGAGCACTCCACATGCGTTTTCCCTTTTCCGAAAGGCGCGGGCATCTGGGCCCGCATCGGGTGGTTGAGGGGTGTCCCATACTTCCGCCAACGCTACATGGTGCATCAACCTGATGCACCCACTACCCAGAACCCGAAACGAACGAGGCCCCCCACTCTCGCAGCCAGCCCGGCCCGCGAAGTGGGCCCCAAAGGTCCTGGAGGCGCAGCTGGAAGGACCGTCAGGTGGGGGAGCGCAGCGGACCCGCCGGCCCGGACTGCAGCGCAACGGGAGCCCGGTAGCGGGACGAAGTCCCGCCGCTCCGGGAGCGCAGCGGACGGAGCGTCAACCCCGATGCGTAGCATCGGGGTTGAGCAGGTGGCGCAGCCACCCGCCAGCGCTCCCGCGGGCGGAGCGCAACCCCGTGCGCAGCA